>CAYRUH010000001.1:0-187158 GCA_964427415.1 uncultured Woeseiaceae bacterium
CGGCCTGCAAAGCCGTGTACGCCGGTTCGATTCCGACCCTAGCCTCCACCCCCTTCCTTCCCTTGCCGAACCCTGTTGTCTGATTGCCAGCCGCACCGGGCTCGGCTAGCATGCAACCAACCGGTCCAGGTGGCCTGGGACGGCACCTCTGAATTCCGGCCGGAAGGCGACGGACGAAATTCAGTGCAGGCCTGCCTATCAGAAGGCGGATTAGTCTCTCCGCGTCAGGGCCCAGCCCGGCTGGGGGACGAGCGGCTGATCGCCGTACGCCGCCTTTGTCAGCGACATTTCGGGTGTCCGTCGGCCGATTTTTCGGCGGCGCCGTTTGTTGCCGGTGCGCCCGGGTGGCGGAATTGGTAGACGCTGCGGACTTAAAATCCGCTGATCGCAAGATCGTGCCGGTTCGAGTCCGGCCCCGGGCACCAATGCATTAATAACAGTAATTTATGAGCTTTTCCTCGAGCCTATATTACGTAACGGACGGCATCGGGGCGGGGCCTGAACAGACCTTCACTCTTCCCGGCTATGACCCTCGAGCCGTGTCAGGCGCTCGACCAGATCGGCGACCCGCTCCTCCAGTGCCGCGATCCGCTCCAGCGTGGCATCCGCCGTCTGCGTGACGGGTACGGACGAGTCGACCGGCGCCGGTCCGCCTGCAGCCACGGGTTCTCCGCAGAACAAGTGAGCCCAGCGGATCTCCCGGCGACCGGGTTCCCGGGGCAGGGCGGTGACCAGAGGACCCTCCTCGCGGCCGGCGAGAGATTCGAGACATTGCTGGACCTCACCGAGACTCGAAAAGCTGTGCAGACGGCCGCTGCGGGAGCGCAATTCGCCGGGTGTCTGCGGCCCTCGAAGCAACAGCAGGCAGACGATGGCCGTCTCCCCGGGCGTGAAGTGCCGATCGCTGAATTCGGTATTGCAGAACCGCTGCTTGAACTTCACCACGCGGCTGCCGAAGCCGCTGCGGTCCAGCACCAGGTGCTTGCGATGAAGCGAATCCAGCGCTTCCTGCACCTCGGTCTCGCTCAGATTCATGACCGGTTCCCGATTGCTCTTCTGGTTGCAGGCGTTCATCAGGGCGTTCAGCGACAGCGGATAGTGATCCGGCGTCGTGGTCTCTTTCTCCATCAAAGCGCCGACGACGCGGGCCTCGACGGTGTCGAACAGGGCTTCCATGGTGACGGATTCCTCCCGGCGGCCGGTCGCGGTTTACGCGGATAGGCGCCCGGCCGGATCTGTGGTTGCATGCCTGTGCGTCCGCGAACCGGACTGCGCAGACGCCGACGCATTACGTATCATCACCGGGCGCACCGGACAAGTAAGGAAAACAGATGGACAACGCCGCGAAATTGATCCTCGACTCTTCGCTGGGTGCCGAACTGACGGAGGAGGAGGCCACGACGATCGCCTCGCTAATGGAAATGCGCAATCTCGGGGACGCTGAGTATCTCACGAACGAAGGCGCCATCGATGACTCGTTGCATGTGCTGCTGGAGGGCAAACTCGAGGTGGTGAAGAAGGCCGGCGCCGGCGAAACGGCAACCCTGGGTATCCTCCGCGACGGCGAACTGGCCGGCGAGCTCAGTTTCATTGACGGCGCCCCGCACACGGTGGGCCTGCGCGCACTCTGCGACAGCCGCGTGTTCAGCCTGAAGCGGGACGCTTTCGAGGGACTCGTCGACGATCATCCGGCGATCGTCTACAAGGTGATGCGCGCCATCGTGCGCTCGGCCCACAAGACGCTCAGCCGGATGAACTACGAGTTCATGGAACTCAGCAACTACATCTTCAAGCAGCACGGGCGCTACTGAGCTTCGCCTGCGCCGGGGAAGTTGACCGCCAGATAGTCCGCCAGCGCGTCCTCGACGCGCCGCCGCAGGGTCTCGCGAATATCGACGGCGCCGCCATAGCCCACGGAGCGATAGGGGTAGTAGGCGTATTTCATGAGGTGCTGGCGGTCGCCGCCTACCCACTCGGCAAAACCCGTCTCCACTGAATAGACCGTCTGGCCGCCCTTCCGCCGGTGGCAGTAGAGCTCGACGTAGAGCAGCGGTTCGCGGTCGCTCGATGTCTGGAGGCGGGTGAGGTTGAAACGGCGCGTGACTTCATTGATCACCGCCTGCACCGCAGCGTCGTCCAGGGGGCAGTTGTCGCCGACGCTGGCCATGCAGTACAGCGCATTCGGCTCAGTCTTGCGCATGTAGTCGAGGGGCGCGGCGGCAGCGCCCGCTGCCGCCAGCAGCAGCGCGATTGCAGCGCCCGAAGCGGGGCGGAAAGAGCCTCGGCTGCTCACCCGCTCTCGTCCCCCGCGCCGGGATCGGCGTTGGCCGCCTTGTAGTCCGTCAGTGCCGCCTCGACGCTCTGAGTGAGAATCTGATCGATATTGCCGAGGCTGTCGATGCCGAAGCTCTCATAGCGGGCCCTGACGTACTGCATCATGTAGGCCGGCTGCTCCTGGTAGTTCACCGCGAAGCCCACCCGGGTGACGTACAGATAGATGTCCGGGTAATTGGTGGTCTGTGTGCAGTCCACCTCCGCCGTCAGGAACAGCTCGCCGGGTGCCCAGCCGGACGCCCGCGGGACATCCAGCCGGGTGAACGCCGTCTGCACCGCCAGATCCGCTTCGGTGCGCCGGATCGCGCATTCCTCCCCGATGGACAGCAGCACGTACAGGCCCAGGGGGTTGTCGGTGCGCATCCAGGGCTGGGGAGCCGCCATGGCGGCTGTCGCCGGCAGGGTAAGAGCCAGCGCGCGGGCCAGGCCGGCGATGCGTTTCGCTATCTTCATCAGCATTCCTCCCTGGGTCGGGGACCTCCGCAGCCGGGGCCGCAGTTTACTGCAGGCACGAAGCTGCCGCAGGCTTCGCCGATCTCCGTGACGACAACGTGACGGCGCAGGTGATCGCAAGTTATCCTCGACGCCGGTTGAACACGAATCCGACACCGAGGTGGGCCATGTCGCAGCTGTCACTTCTCGACTGCATGCTGCTATTGCTCGAGACGAAAGACAGCCCGCGTCACGTGGGCGGCCTGCAGGTGTTCGAGCTGCCGCCGGAAGCGCCGAAGGACTTCGTGCGCAGCGTGGTGGCGGACATGCTGGGCAGTGAGCCGGTGGAGCCGTTCAACCAGAAGCTGAAAGTGCCGCTGGCGGGCCGTCCACGGTGGACCGTCGATCCGGACATGGACCTCACCGACCACATCTTGCACGAGGCATTGCCGTCGCCGGGCCGTGAGCAGGAGTTGCTGGACCGGGTGGCCCAGCTGCACGGCCGGCTTCTCGACCGCAACGCCCCGTTGTGGGAGGTCTACGTGATCGAGGGACTCGAAGGTGGCCGCTTCGGCGTCTACGCCAAGATTCATCACGCCTACATGGACGGCATCAGCATGTCCCGGCGCGCGATGGCGAGTCTGTCGAAGACCCCGGATGAGGACGTACCGCCGATCTGGGCCAACGCCGGGCACGGCCGCGAACACGAGGCGGTGCGCCGGGGCATCGTCGAGACCCTGTTCGGATCGGCGAAGACTTTCGGCCGCCTCGCCATGGTGGGACCGCAACTCAGTCAGCTCGCGCTGCGGCACGGCTGGCGTCTGCTCGGCGGGGACGGCGACCTGCCCGTGCCCTTCACCGCACCGCGCACCGCCTTCAATCAACCGCTGACCTCGGCCCGCGCCTTCGGTGTGTGCAGCGTCCCGCTCGACCGGGCCAGGTCGTTTGCGAATCAACAGGGCGTGACGATAAACGACCTGATCCTTGCGCTATGCGACACCGCGCTGAGACGCTATCTCGACGAACGTGACGAGCATCCCGACAAACCGCTGGTGGCGCAGATGCCGATCTCCGTGCGCAGAGATCAGGGCGGCAGCGGGAACCAGGTGACGATCGCGCTACTGGAGCTGGCCTCGGACGAGCCCGATCCGCTGGCCCGGCTGCAGGAGATCCACGAGCATGCCGGCAGCATCAAGCACGAGTATGCCGAGATGGGGCTCGAGGCGGCCGAGGCCTATACGATCCTGGTGCAGACGCTGATGCAGATCGGTGACCTGGCGCACCTGTCCGAGCGTTTCCCTCCGCTGGGTAACGTGCTGGTCTCCAACGTCATCGGCGGCGCCGAGCCGCGTTATATCCGCGGCGCGCGGCTGACGGCCAGCTACCCCATCTCCACCATCCCACCGGGCATGTCCATGAACGTAACCATCTACAGCTATGCCGGCAATCTCCACTTCGGCCTGTTGACCGGGCGCCGTGCTATCCCCGACCCACAAAGTATCGCCGAGGGCATCCCGGCCGCCTTCGAGGAACTCGAAAGCCTCGCCGCGGCGCCCGCCTGAGCCAAGCCGGAGCCATGCCCAGTATCCGGATACGGCGCAGGCACCGGCTCAGCCACGACGAGGCCGTCGCGGCCGTCAACCGCATCGCCAACGAGCTGTCCTCCGAGTACGGGGTGCGGATCCGGTGGCGGGACAACACCCTCAATTTCGAGAGACCGGCGCTGAGCGGCCACATTGCCGTGCACGAGGACAACATCGTGATCGACGCGACGGTGGGACTGTCCCTGATGTTCTTCCGCCAGGATATCGAGCGCGAGATCGACCGCCTCATCGAGGCGGAATTCCGCTGACGGTGCCGGCGGGCCCGGCTCAGCCGGCCTTGTCGCCGGCGGCGCCGGTCTCGCCGGCATCCTGCACCACCGTGTCGTCACCGGTCTGGTCCACGGCGAACAGGTGGCGCACTTCCTGGAGGCTGCGCATGACCGCAGTGTCGGCAAGCGCCGCTGCCTCGTCGGCACCGGTGTAGCGGGCAGCGGGATTCAGATATTTCACGCGGTGATTGCCGATGGAGATCACGTCTTCGTGCTGCAGCGCCTTTTGCGAGACGCGCCGCGAGTTCAGGTAGGTGCCGTTCATGCTCTTCAGGTCGGCGATCCAGGCGCGGCCTTCCTGCACCACGATCAGCGCGTGATGGCGGCTGACGTAGCGGCTCGGCAGGCTGACGTCGTTATGGGAATCGCGGCCGATGAGCACCCGGCCGGCCGGCCAGTACCGGTCGCTCACGACCTCGTCACCCCGGGAGACCACGAGGCGGGTGGTTGGCCCGGCCCGTGCGCGGTCCGTCGCCACGGCGGCCTCCGCAGGTTGCTGGATCCGGTCGTCCAGGTCCAGCGCCTCGCGCACTTCTTGCGTATCGGCCGGCAGCTGCCCGCCGAGCAGCACGTCCAGAGTAAGGGATTCAATCTCGCCAGGCAGTCCGCCGCTGGCGCGCCAGAGCAGCGCGATGGCTCCATCCGTGAGGTACTCCGTGTGCGCGCGCGCGCCCGCGGCCCGCAGATGCCGCACGATATAGTCGTCGGTCTCGATCAGATCGAGGGGGCGCAGCCGGCAGCCGGCGGTGATCCGCTCGCGTACCGGCCCCATAGCCGACGCCTTTATGATCTGTTCGAGGCGGTCGTCGCAGGAGAGCACCAGCCTGGCGGCCGCTTCGTTCGCGGCAGTGATCTGGGCGAGCCGGCAGATCTCCTCCAGCGCAGAGGGGTGCATGCCGCTTACATTGACGAAGCCGAGGAAAACGGGCTGGCCGGCATGGCACTGGTGAATGAGGAATACCCGCAGCATGCTGGCCAGATCGTCCGGAGCCACGGCATCGAGTTCGTAACCGATATCACTAAGCACTGTCCGCAACAGCGCGAGCCGGTCCATTCCGCTACCATCCACGACCACTGCGGAGACGTCCTCGCGCCGGAGCCGGGATGCGAACTGCTCCAGCACGGTTCTGCGGCCGCTTCCGGCGAGGCCGGCGAGTGTGCCGAGCCCCCTTGGATCACGGTAAACTTCGTGCATCATCACCAGGGCGTCGCGCATGGGTGGTGTTTCGATATAGACGGGGGAGGTGCCGTCCATGCCGAAAGGCTCGCGCTCGAGGCCAGGTATGCGACTATTCATTCGAAGCTCATTCGAAGTCGATTGTCCGGTCTTTGTTGGTGGGAAAGTGACGCAGCCTTCAGACTCCTGCCCGCCAGGGCCGGCCTAGCAGTCTACGACAGACCCTGAACTTATGTAAACGCTTGGCGACCCGGTATACAGGCCCACGATGACACTTCGATTGCTAACCTGATAATCAGAGTTAAAAAACCTCCTTAACGTTTTGAAAAAAAATATTTATTATTATAGCTACGCAAGCGGTCGTCGGGGCGCTTCGGATTTATCCCGCTGCGCGGAGGCTGAACGTGGCTGAACTCGGCGCTCCCCATCTCAGGGCTCATGGGCTCACCCTGTTCCGTGGCGACCGCTGTCTGTTCAAGCGACTGGATCTGGAAGTGGGTCCGGCCGAAGCCCTGCACGTGGTCGGGCCGAATGGCAGTGGCAAGACTACCTTGCTGCGCACGCTCGCCGGCCTGACGCTGGCCGAGGACGGTCAGGTGTATTGGTGCGGGCACCGCATCGAGAGCGTGCGGCAGGAATATGCCCAGAACCTCGCCTGGTGCGGTCACCGGCCGGCCCTGAAAGATGACCTGACGTTGCGAGAGAACCTCTCGATGCACCGGCGGCTGCGATTCGGCACCGATGCCTCCGCGGTCGCCCGGGTGATGGATGAGCTGCAGATCGGCCGCCTTTCGGAGATACAGGCGGGCCGGCTGTCGGCCGGGCAGCGCCGGCGTGCCTCACTGGCGAACCTGCTGCTGAGTGAGGCCCGCCTCTGGCTGATGGACGAGCCCCTGACCAATCTCGACGTAGCCGGCAAGGCGCTGGTGAAACAGCTGATCTCCAAACACGTGACCGGCGGCGGTCTCTGTGTGCTGGTGGCCCACGAGGCCATCGAAGTCGAGCGGGTCCAGCTGGCGCAGCTCGAACTCGGGAGAAAGTCATGACCATGCACAGCCGACCGGAGCCCGCCGGACTGTGGGACGTCTGGCTGACGGTCGTAACCCGGGAAATGCGGCTCGCATTCCGGCGCCCCGGCGACATGGCCACGCCGCTCATTTTCTTCGCGATCGTGGTGAGCCTGTTTCCGCTCGCAGTGAGCCCGGACAAGCAGCTGCTGATGAAGTTCGGGCCCGGCGTGCTCTGGGTGGCGGCGCTGCTCGCCTCCCTGATGTCGCTGGGTTCGCTGTTCCGCCAGGACCGGGAGGACGGCACGCTGGAGCAGCTGCTGCTGTCGGGTCAGCCTGTCTCTGTTCTTGTCCTCGGAAAAATCGCGGCGCAGTGGCTTGTGACCGGACTGCCCCTCGTGATCATATCGCCGGTGGCCGGCGTCGCCTTCTTTATACCGGAGGAGTCGCTCCCGATCCTTGCAGGCTCGCTGTTGCTGGGCACGCTCAGTCTCAGCCTGATTGGCTCGGTGGGGGCCGCCCTGACGGTGGGGTTGCGCCAGGCCAATTCGCTCCTGAGTCTGTTGGTGCTGCCGCTGGTCATGCCCGTATTGATTTTTGGTGCCAGAGCCGTGAGTCTCTCGGCTGACGGAGAGACAA
Organism: uncultured Woeseiaceae bacterium; assembly: GCA_964427415.1. Taxonomy (GTDB): domain Bacteria; phylum Pseudomonadota; class Gammaproteobacteria; order Steroidobacterales; family Woeseiaceae; genus Lentisalinibacter. The sequence goes on from CAYRUH010000001.1 coordinate 7,463, forward strand.
CGGGGGGTTCGCTCTACCTGCTCGGCGCGCTCACCATGCTGACAATGACTTTTTCACCCTTCGCGGCTTCGGCGGCGCTCAGGATCAGCGCCGACTGAGGTGCTTTGGCAGACAGGAGCAAGACAGGACTCATGTGGACTTGGTTTCATAAGCTGGGCTCGCCGCCCCATTTCTACCGGATCGCCGGCAAGCTCGCCCCCTGGTTCGGCGCGCTCGCCGTCATCGCCCTGGTCGTCGGCACCTTCAAGGGCCTGGTTCTGGCGCCCGCGGATTATCAGCAGGGTGACGGCTTCCGCATCATCTATGTGCACGTGCCGTCCGCCTACCTGTCGCTCATGGCCTATGTGGTCATGGCCACCGGTGCGGCCATCGGCCTGATCTGGCGCATGAAGCTGGCCCATGCGGTGGCGGCGGCCTGTGCACCGATCGGCGCCTCGTTCACTTTCCTGGCGCTCGCGACCGGGTCCATCTGGGGCCGCCCGATGTGGGGCACCTGGTGGGAGTGGGGCGACGCGCGGCTCACTTCCGAGCTCATACTCCTGTTCCTGTATCTCGGCTACATGGCCCTGCGCGCCTCCATCGACGATACCAACAAGGCCGACCGGGCCAGCGGCGTACTGGCGATCGTGGGCGTGATCAACGTGCCAATCATTCACTACTCGGTGGAGTGGTGGAGTTCCCTGCATCAGGGCGCCACGCTGGCCAAGTTCGACCAGCCGTCGATCACCGGCAACATGCTGACGCCGCTGCTGATCATGGTCATCGGCTTCACGCTGTTCTTCGCCGCCGTATTGCTCATGCGGGCCCGCGCCGAGGTGCTGGAGCGCGAACGCCACTCCCGCTGGGTCAGGCGTGAACTTCTCGGCGATACCGAGGTCCGGGAGAGTATCCCGGCAGGGGAGTTGCAGCGATGAGTGAATTCCTGGCTATGGGCGGTTACGGCGGGTACGTATGGAGTTCCTTCGCCTTAACCGCAATTATTCTCGTTTTTAACGTGACCTCGGCAAGACGCCGCCACGCAGCCGCCAGGCTGAACGTGGCCCGCAGAATCCGAGCAATGGAGGACGACTGATGACCCCTCGCCGACAGCGGATGCTGGCCGTCGGGCTGGCCGTGGCCGGTCTCGCTATCGCCACGGCCCTGAGTCTGACCGCCTTCCGGGAGAACATGATGTTCTACATCGAGCTCGACCAGGTGGCCGCGGGCAACGTGCCCGAGAAACGGACCTACCGCGTCGGCGGCATGGTCCAGGAAGGCACCATTGAACGGGCTTCGGGCAGCATGGACGTGGAGTTCACCATCACCGATTACCAGAACTCCCTGGGCGTGCGCTACAGCGGCGTGCTGCCGGATCTCTTCCGCGAGGGCCAGGGCGTGATCGCCCACGGTCGTCTAGGGACAGACGGCGTCTTCCAGGCGGACAAGATCCTGGCCAAGCATGACGAGAACTACATGCCGCCGGAGGTCGCCGATTCGCTGAAGAAGAGCGGCCACTTCCCGGAGCGCACGACGCCATGATCCCCGAGATAGGTCAATTCGCACTCATCCTCGCCCTGGCACTGGCGCTGGTCCAGGGCATCGTCCCGCTGGTCGGTGCGCAGCTCGGCAAGGCGGAATGGACGGCGTTGGCCCGTCCGGCCGCGACGGCACAGTTCGGTTTCATGGCGGTCTCGTTCCTGTGTCTGGCCTGGGCCTTCATACAGAACGATTTCTCGGTTCTGTACGTCGCCAACAATTCCAACTCGATGTTGCCGGTCGGCTATCGCATTGCCGCGGTCTGGGGTGCGCACGAAGGTTCGTTACTCCTGTGGACGCTGGCACTGGCCGCATGGACGCTCGGGGTGGCCTACGCTTCGCGCCACATGGCGCAGCACTTCGTCGCCCGGGTCATCGGCGTGCTGGGCTTGCTCAGCGTCGGCTTCTACACCTTTACCCTGTTCACCTCGAACCCGTTCGAGCGGCTGGTGCCCGCTGCCCCCGACGGGGCGGACCTGAATCCGCTGCTGCAGGACCCGGCGCTGGTGATCCATCCGCCGATGCTCTATATCGGCTACGTGGGCTTCGCCGTGGCGTTCGCCTTCGCCGTAGCGGCGATGCTCGAGGGCAAGCTGGATCGGGACTGGGCCCGCTGGACCCGCCCCTGGACCACGGCGGCCTGGGTGTTCCTGACCATCGGTATCGCGCTCGGCAGCTGGTGGGCGTATTACGAGCTCGGCTGGGGCGGCTGGTGGTTCTGGGATCCGGTGGAGAACGCCTCCTTCATGCCCTGGCTGGTGGGCACGGCACTGATCCACTCACTGGCGGTTACGGAGAAGCGCGGTCTGTTCAAGAGCTGGACGCTGCTGCTCGCGATCACCGCGTTCTCGCTGAGCCTGCTGGGCACGTTCCTGGTGCGCTCCGGCGTGCTGGTCTCTGTCCATGCATTCGCCAGTGACCCGACCCGCGGTGCCTTCATCCTGGCCTTTCTCGGCATCGTGGTGGGCTCGGCTCTCGGGCTGTATGCCTGGCGCGCACCGAAGATGGACTCCGACGCCGGCTTCAAGCCGCTCTCACGGGAGACGTTCCTGCTCCTGAACAATGTGCTCCTGGTAATCACGGCGACGCTGGTGCTGCTCGGTACGCTCTATCCGCTGTTCCTGGACGGCCTGGGCCTCGGCAAAATCTCCGTGGGACCGCCGTTCTTCGACCTGGCCTTTATCATTCCGATGCTGCCGCTGGGGCTGCTGATCGCCATCGGCATGAGCACCGCCTGGCGCAGTGGCGACAAAATGGCCATCTGGCGGCAGGTGCGCGTACCGCTGGCCATCGCCGTGCCGCTGGCGTTGTTCGTCCCCTGGCTGATCTACGGCCGCATCACGCCGCTGATCTTCACGGGCATGTTGGCCGCTATCTTCGTCAGCTTCACCGCCGTCTGGGATCCGCTGATGCGCGTCTTCGGCAAACGCTCCGGGCCCCGCCAGACCCGCAGCGTGACCGGGATGCAGCTGGCCCATCTGGGCGTCGGCATGTTCATCATCGGCGTCACCGCCGTCACGTCCTATGGCACGGAAGTCGACCAGCGGGCGAGCCCGGGAGAGACCATCCAGGTGGCCAGCTACGACTTCACCATGCGGGGTGTGCGGGAGGTGCAGGGCCCAAACTACGAGGCGATCGAGGCCGAGTTCGAAGTGCGCAAGGACAACGAGCTCATCACCGTGCTGGCGCCGCAGAAGCGGGTCTACCGGGTACAGCAGAGTCCGATGACCGAGGCCGACATCCATCCGGCCTGGAACCGGGATCTGTTCGTGGCCCTCGGTGATTCCCTGGGCAACGGCGCCTGGAGTGTGCGCATTCAGTACAAGCCGCTGATCCGCTGGATCTGGCTGGGCTGTGCCGTGATGGCCCTCGGCGGGCTCGTCGCGATGACCGACCGGCGCTACCGGGTGCCGGCGGCCGAGCGGCGCGCCATGGAGGCCGCCGCGGCCACGGAGGGCAGAGTAGCGACATGATCCGCTATCTACTCCCCATCGCGATATTCCTCGGCCTGCTCATTGCCCTCATGTCGGGTCTGGGCAAGGACCCGGGGGAGTTGCCTTCGCCGCTGATCGGGCGGGATTCGCCGACCTTTACGCTGCCGAGTCTCACCAACCCGCAGGAGACCGTGTCCGACACGGACATCCGCGGCCAGGTGGCACTGGTCAACGTCTGGGCGAGCTGGTGTGTCGGCTGCCGGCAGGAGCACGATTTCCTGTTGGCGCTGGCACGTTCCGGAACTGTCCCTGTCTATGGCCTCAACTGGCGCGACGACCGCGCCACGGCGCTGCGCTGGCTTCGGGATCTGGGCGATCCGTATACCGCAAGTGCCTTCGACGGCGACGGCCGGGTGGGGATCGACTGGGGCGTCTACGGCGCGCCGGAGACCTTTCTGCTTGATCAGCAAGGGAAGGTTATCTACAAGCACATCAGTCCGCTGACACCCAGGATATGGCGCGAGGAATTCGAGCCACGGATCGCCGAGGCGAGGAAATCCGGTTCGTGAAAACGCTGAGGACAGGTTTGTTGGTGCTTCTCACGGCACTGACGGGGCAGGCCCTGGCCATCGACCAGGGTCCGGCGTTCGAAGATCCGGCCACCCAGGCCCGCTACGAGGAGCTCATCGACGAGGTCCGCTGCGCCACCTGCCAGAATCAGACCATCAAGGATTCGAACGCAATGCTGGCGGACGACCTCCGCCGGGAAATCCGCGAGATGATCGCCGAAGGCCAGTCGAATGAGGAGATCCTGGTCTTCCTCACCGACCGCTATGGCGAGTTCGTGCTGTACCGGCCACGGCTGGACGAACGCACGGTGCTTCTGTGGGGCGCGCCCGTCCTGCTGCTGCTGGTGGCGGGAGTCGTACTTTTCCGGGTGATCCGCAAGCGCACCGCCCTTCCCATCGACGATGAAAGCTAAAAAGAGCGGCCGGCTCCCCGGCCCGGTGAATTCATGACAACGACGATCTTCTGGGCGATAGCCGGCCTGATGGCGCTGGCGGCAGTGGCTCCTCTCTACCTCGTGCTGCGCAGAGGCAGTGGTGGCGGTTTCGCGGCTTTTGTTGCCGTGGCCTTCCTGGGAGCCTCGCTGGGCACCTACGTTTACCTTAGCGATTACGACTTCGACAGCGTACTGACATCCGCACGGACGAATGAAAACCCGCATGCCGCCGATGCGCAGGATGCCATCGCAGAGCTGGCAGCCAGCCTGGAGGAGAATCCCGACGACGTCGAAGGCTGGAAATTCCTCGGCCGCAGCTACCGCTCGCAGGAACGTTACCGGGAGGCCGCAGAGGCCTTCGGGCGGGCCTATGAGCTGGACGATGACGACCCGGTCGTGATGCTCGATATGGGCGAGGCCATGCTGTTCGCCGACAGCACGGCCATCACCGGCAGGGCGGGTCAGCTGTTCGAGAACGCCCTGCGGCTGGCTCCGAACAATGCCCGGGCGCTGTGGTATGCGGGTCTGGCAGCGGCCAACCGGGGCGAGCGGCTGCTCGCAGCGGACCGCTGGGAGCAGATACTGGACACGGCGCCGCCGGACGACGTGCGGCAGATACTCGAGAACAACATCCGCGAGCTGCGCGCCGCCGCGGCTGCCGGTGAGGACCGTGCCGAAGCGCCGATGGCGGCAGCGCCAGAGACACCGCCCCGTGAGGCAGCGCCGTCCGCCGCCGCGCAGCCGGAACTGCCGGTGCCGGCTCCTGCTCCGGCCGCCGAGTTCGAACCGGGCACGGTGCCCCTGCAGGTCACGCTGAGTCCCGAACTCGCAGCCCAGGCGCCGGCCGATGCCGTGTTATTCATCTTCGCGCGGACGCCCGGTGCCGGCGGCCCGCCCATCGCGGCTGTCAGACGACGTGCCGGTGACCTGCCGCTCTCCATAACGCTCAGCGACGCCAATGCAATGATGGCGGGCCGGCAGATATCCACCCAGGAGCAAGTCGAGCTGGTGGCCCGGGTCGCGAAAGGCGGCTCGATCCGCGAGAGCGCCGGCGACTTGATTGGCGAGACAACGTATCGTATGGAGAGCGGGGAGACGGCCCGGCTCGTCATCGACCGCGTCGTCGGTCGCTAGTGTCGCGTCCGCGGCCGCGGCAGTCTGAGTTCCGCCACCAGACCCATCTTCTCCATCCCCCGCAACAGCACCCAGGTGAGATCGAACTGCCACCACTCGAGCCCGTGGCGGGCCGAATAGGCGAACTTGTGATGGTTGTTGTGCCAGCCCTCGCCAAGCGCCAGCGCCGCCACCAGCCAGTTATTAGTGCTGGTGTCGCCGGCATCGAATGGCCGGCTGCCCCATAGGTGGCAGACCGAATTCACCATGAATGTCGCATGCCAGAGTGCGACGGTCGCGATAAACCAGGCCCACACGAGCATCTGCAGCCCGGAGGTGTCGGTGCCGAGCGCAGCCAGGCCCTCACCGAGGGCGTAGATGGCCGCACCCTGGCCGAGCACGATCCAGGCGTAGTGCTGCTGCAGGAACTTGAGCTCCGGAACGCGGTAGAGGTCTCTCGCATTGGCCCCGTTTTCGCAGAAACTCTCCGCGGAAAGCATCCAGCCGATGTGCGAGCGCCAGAATCCCTGGGTGTGTGGCGAGTGGATGTCGCGCTGCGTCTCCGTGTAACGGTGGTGGCTGCGGTGGTGCGCCACCCACCATAGAGGACCGCCCTGGGTGGCGAGGCTGCCCGCCAGCGCCAGCAGGAACTGCACGGGCCTACCGGCGCGGAAAGAACGGTGCGCGAGCAAGCGATGATAACCGGCGGTGATGCCGAAGCCGCGCACGAGGTACAGGATCAGCGCCACCGTCAGCGCGGCCGTGCTGGCACCGGTCCAGAAAGCTCCGAGGCAGCCAAGGTGGAAAATGGCCATGCCGACCAGTACGGCTCGGGCCTGCTTCTGAGCAGCCTTCAATACTCTCTCCTCTGCCGGTGATTGCGCCGGCCGGCGCGGATTGTTGCATCCGCCGGCGTCGCCCTGTCGAATCTTCTCAGGCCAGCGGAATGGTACCGCAAGGTTTTCGTGGAGAGCGGAACGATGGATGCAAACGGACGGATGGCGTGGACGGGCCGCAGGTTACGGCGCCTGCTATCGGGGCTGCCGCTGGCGCCGCTGGCAGCAATGGCAATCGCGACGTCAACGGCCGTCGGTCCGGCTTTTGCCGCCGCAGACCCGGCGGACGCAGCGGCGTCGGACGGCCTCGAGGTGGTCGGGCAGGGGGAGTACAGCTGGTTCGGACTGCGCGTCTATCATGCTTCCTTTGCGACCGAGACCGGCCGTTTCAGTGACTGGACGGAGACCGAGCGGGCCCGCTTCGAAATCTACTACCATCGCGACGTCAGCGCCTCGAAGCTGATCGATATCGCCCGGGAGGAGTGGGATCGCCTCGGGATGGACGCCCCGCCGCGCTGGTTCGGCTGGTTGCGGCAGGTGCTACCGGACGTAAAGACCGGTGACACACTGGCTTGCCTGGTCCTGCCGGACGAGCGCACCGTCTTCTATCACAACGGCGAGAAGAGCGGCGAGGTGGCGGAGCCGGAGTTCGGACCCGCTTTCCTGTCCATCTGGCTGCATCCGGAAGCGCGGGCGGCCGACCTCAGACGCGCGCTGCTGGGAGATTCCGGGCGCAGCTGACGACGGTTCCCGTGGGCGCACTGCGCTCCCGGCTTTCACGCTTTCAGCTTTCAAAAGAGCCCGTGCTCGGGCATCCTCCGTGACTCTCGCGCACAGCCCGACGGACTCCCGCGGAGGCGATGGACACGATGGCCGCAATGGGCCCCGAACTTCTGACCCTCGCATTGCCCGTGCTCGCCGCCGGCGTTATCGCCGGTTTTCTGGCCGGGCTGCTCGGCATCGGCGGCGGCATTATCATCGTTCCCGCGCTGCTGGTCGCGCTCGCCGCTACGGAGACCGCCGCTGCCGTGACCATGCATGTCGCAGTGGCGACCTCGCTGGCCACGATCATCCCCACTTCCCTGTCCTCGAGCAGGGCCCACTGGCGGCGGGGATCCGTCGACCTGGAACTGGCGCGCCGCTGGGCTCCCGCCGTCTTTCTCGGCGCCTGCGCCGGCGTGCTCATCGCCGATCGGCTACACAGCGACACGCTCACCGCCATCTTCGCCGTCATGGCCGTGATCTTCGGGGCGAAGATGTGGCTGCCGCTGGACGATGTGGTGCTGCGGGACGGGGTGCCCCGCGGCAGCACCGCGCTCTCCCTGCCGTTCTCGATCGGCGCTTTATCCACACTGATGGGGATCGGCGGCGGTACCTTCGGCGTCACTGCCCTGAGTCTGTTCAACCAGCCGATCCACCGCGCCGTGGGCACTGCGGCGCTGCTCGGATTCGTCATCAGTGTGCCGGCCAGCGTCGGCTACGTCCTTGCCGGCTGGGATAAGGCGGGCCGGCCGCCGTTCAGCCTGGGCTACGTGAACCTCTTGGCCGTGGCGCTCATCATCCCGGCCACGATCCTGATGGCACCCCTCGGGGCTGCCGTCGCACACAGGCTCAGCCGACGCTGGCTCAGCCGTCTGTTCGGGGTATTCCTGATCGTCACCGGAATCCGACTCGCCATGGAGGTATGGCCGTCATGAACAACTCATGCGTACTGGTGGAGCGAGAGGGCTGCGTCACGAGGGTGACCCTGAATCGCCCCGACCATCGCAACGCCGTCGATCGGGACACGGCGGCCGCTCTGGTCGCTGCCTTCGAAGCCTTCGAGCGCGACGAGGAGGCACGCGTGGCGGTACTGGCCGGCGCGGGCGGCACGTTCTGCGCCGGCGCGGATCTGAAGGCCTTCGCCGAAGGCACCGGCAATCGGGTAGCCCCGGACGGTCCGGGGCCGATGGGGCCGACGCGCCTGCAGCTGACGAAACCGGTGATCGCCGCGGTGGAAGGCCACGCAGTCGCCGGGGGGCTGGAACTCGCGCTGTGGTGTGACTTGCGCGTGGCGGGCCGGGACGCCATTTTCGGCGTTTTCTGCCGGCGTTTCGGGGTCCCGCTCATCGATGGCGGCACGGTGCGACTGCCGCGCCTGATCGGCCAGAGCCGGGCGCTGGACATGATCCTCACCGGTCGCGGTGTCGGCGGCGAAGAGGCGGCCGCTTTCGGTCTGGCCAACCGCCTGGTGGCACCCGGGCAGGCCGTCAGCGAGGCAATGGCGCTCGCCCGGGAGATCGGTGCGGCGCCGCAGACCTGCCTCAGAAACGACCGGCTCAGCGCGCTGCGGCAATGGACCCTGGACGAAGAGAGAGCGATGGCGCTCGAATTCGCGCTCGGCCGTGCCACGCTTGACAGCGGCGAGAGCGCCGCCGGCGCCCGGCGTTTCGCCGCGGGTGCCGGCCGTCATGGCAGTGGTACCCGCCCGGATACTGATGCGGATAGCGCAGCACAGAGCCGGGCCGAAAGCAAAACCGACGGCAAGGCCGATTGACGGAACTCAACGCCGCTCGCCGGGTCCCCTGACACGCTGGGGCCGGTTTACGCGAAGGGGCAGGGAGGATTGTCATGAAGATCGTCATGCGGAGCGTCATGGTAGGATTCCGCGCTGCCGACCGACCCCGAGGAGAACCATGCAAGCCGATTGGAAACTATTTTCGGTCGCCTGCCCGGCGTTGCTGCGCTGTACCAAGTTGTTGACCCGGACGGGTCGGTCGCTGGAGGAAGCCGGGCCGCCGCCGGCCTGCCCACACCCACGGAACCGGGAGGCGCTCTGAGGGACCGCTGCCAGTCGGTATCAGGGGGGAGCGACGGGACGGGTGCGCGAGCGCGGCCGGGAGGGGCCGCGGGCGCGCTCCTGACCGCTGTGCTGAGCTCTGCCGTTTTCGTCGCCACGATCACAGTGCCGCCCGCCCGGGCCGAGTTGCTCATCGAGGGCATAGAAGGCGATCTCCTCGACAATGCGCGGTCCTTCGCCGGCCTCGCGGACGAGCCGTGCGACGCGCCCGCCTGGCGCATACGGCGGGGCTTCCGCAATCTCGACCAGGAATTGACCGACGGGCTGAGAGCGCTGGGCTATTACGGGGCTGCGTTCGAGAAAAGCCTGGACCTGGATCGGGAAGTTTGCTGGCTGGCGCAGGTGGTCGTTGAACCCGGGCCGCGCACCCGCTACCGGGAGGTGGGAATCCGCATCGGTGCGGCCGAAGAGGACCCCGTATTGCTGGCCGAGGCGCAAGAGGGACGGCCCCGGGAAGGCGAACCCCTGCACCACGGCGACTATGCGGCCTACAAGGATCGACTGCGGATCGCCGCCGCCGAACGGGGTTACGTCGAGGCGAAATTCACCACAGCGCGCATCGATGTGTGGCCTGAACAGCAGGCGGCCGACGTGACGCTGCACTTCGCTTCGGGTCCGCGTTACCGGGTCGGCAAGATCACAATCGAGCAGGATTTCCTCGAGCCCGCTCTGGCGCGTGCATTCCTGGATCTCTCCGAAGGCGTTCCCTACGACGCCGCTCTGATCAGCGATGCTTACCAGGCCATGCTAACCAGCGGGTATTTCCGCAGCGTGCGGATCGAGCCGGACCTCGGCGTCTCGCCCGACCATCGCATCCCCGTGACGGTGCGCCTCACGCCGGCGACACGCATCGAGTACAAGGTCGGCATGGGCGCATCCACGGACGGCGGCGTACGTCTGCGAGGCGGCTACGAGAACATGCGCGTGAACGACCGCGGCCATCGGCTGCGGGCAGAACTGCTGACCTCGGACGTCGAGTCTTTCCTCGCGGCGAGCTACCGGCTGCCCATCGGCGATCCCACGGTCGAGTGGCTGAGTTACGACGCGGGTCTGCGCAACGAGGACACCGATACCTCGGAGAGCGACAGCGCGACGCTAGGGGTGAAGCGAGTGACCAAGCTCGGCGGCGACTGGCTGCGCACCGAAGGGCTCGAGCTGGGCTACTGGGACTACCAGGTGAGCACGGACAGCGAGGACAGCGTCCTCGTACTGCCGTCGCTCGCGTTCAGCCGGGCCCGCTTCGACCGGGACGTCAATCCGCGCCGCGGCTACAGCGTCGGTGTGCAAGCGAGAGGCACGCACCGGACCATTGGTTCCACAACGAGCTTTCTCCAGTTCTCCGGTTATTTCCGCTTCGTCCATCCGCTGGGCGCGAAGGGCAAGCTCATCGCCGGCACGGAACTCGGCCTTACCGTCAAGAGCGAACTGGAAGAACTGCCGCCGGAGTTCCGGTTTTTCGCCGGCGGCGATGCCAGCGTCCGCGGTTACGGCTACCAGACGCTGGGGCCCACCGACGAGCAGGGCAACGTGGTCGGCGGTACCCGCCTCGCCACCATGCGTCTGGAGTACGCTCACGACCTGTTCGGCAACTTCTCCGGTGCAGTATTCGTGGATGCGGGCAATGCATTCGATCAGCTGGAGTGGTCGCCCAGCGTGGGCGCCGGCATCGGTCTGCGCTGGCGCTCTCCCGTCGGACCGCTGCGGGTGTACCTGGCTCATCCCTTCGACGACCCGGATCGCAGCGTACGTCTGCACATCGCCCTGGGGCCGGACCTGTAATGGGCCTTTTGCGCGGCATTCTGTACCTGCTGATCGGTCTTATCATGACCGCCGTCGTGATGGCATCGCTGGTGGTGGCGACGCCGGCGGGCTTGCGCCTGGCGCTGGAGGCGGCGGAGCCCTACCTGCCGTCTGCCCTGGAGCTGGGCGAGATAGACGGGACCCTGGCAGGCGGTGTGGTGCTCCGGGGCGGTGCCTGGCGGGGCGACGGGGTGATCGTCGAGATCAGTGAACTGGAACTGGAGCTCGACCCGTGGCCGCTGATCCGTGGGGATATCCGGCTCGAGCGGTTGCGGGCGCGGGGTGTGGCGGTGAACATCGCGGAAAGTGAAGTGGAGGAGCCCGGCCCGGACGGCGGCGCACGCCTGCGCTTCCGCATGCCGGTGCCGCTCGCGATCGACGACGGCCGGCTTGAGGACGTGCAGGTGCATGCCCCGGGGTGGTCCCGATCTGTCAGTTCGATCCGGCTCGCGGCTGGGATGCAGGGCAGCCGGCTCGAAGTGGATCGGCTATTGATGGCCAGTGACTGGCTGGCGCTGGATGCGCGGGGCGAGGCGCGGTTCGCGCCTCCTTACCGGCTCCGCCTGGTGGCAGACTGGCGCTACGGAGACAGCGACGCGGGGACGGCGCTCGCGGGGTCGGGGCGCATCGAGGGTGACGCCGAGGCCTGGACGGTCACGCACCGGCTTAGGGAGCCGGAGGAGGTGCAGACCAAAGGGACCGTCGAGCTCCGCGAAGATGGTCTGCATGCGCGGCTCGGTAACGAGGTGGGGCGCCTGGAGCTGGCTCTGGACGCCGGCCGCGTCCTCACGATAGCGGATGGTCGGGTGGCTCTGGAAGGCTCGCTGGACGCCTATACGGTGGACGCCGAGGCAAATCTGACGATGCAGGGCTTTCCCGCCGTGCAGGCCCGGGCGACGGCCAGCGGCAGCCTGGCGGCGCTCACCGCAGAGCGTCTGCGGCTCGCCAGCGAGGCGGGGAATCTCGAAGCCGACGGGCGGCTGGAGCTGCTCCCCTCCCGGCAGTGGGACCTGGACTTCCGGTTGCAGGCGCTGGAGACGGCGCGGTGGGGGGCGGCCCTGCAGGGGACCATTTCCGGCACCGGCCGGAGCGCGGGCCGATGGCCGGACGGGGCCGGACCGCAAGGGACCCTGCGGGTCGAGGAGCTGACCGGTCGCTACGGGGGCCAGCCTCTGGCGGCGAGCGGAGCGGTCGAACTCGGCGTAGACGGCGCGACCACCGCGCGAGGTGTCGAATTCGAGATCGGGGAAAACCGGTTGACCCTGGACGGCCGCATGGCTCCGGAGCCGGACCTGCTCCTCACCGTCCAGGCACCCCGTCTGGAGACGATCTGGCCGCAGCTGCAGGGCGATCTGCGTGGGAACCTGGCCCTGTCAGGCTCGGTGGTCACACCAATGATGCAAGGTCAACTCGAGACCGACGGTCTGCGCATGGACGGGATGGCGATCGGGCCGGCGGGGCTGCAAGTGAGCCCTGCAGAGCCCGGGTCGCAGCTTCGGCTCGTGGCCGAGCAAGTCGAGTTCGGCGAGGTCAGTGTCGCCGACGTCCGTATCAGGGCAGAGGGCACGCCGTATTCTCATGACATCGCGCTGGAATTGGCGGCGGCCTGGGGCAGTGTCGGCATGGAGGCCAGCGGGGGCCTCGTCAATGAAGCCAATGATGCCGACGGTGGATGGTCCGGACAGCTGCGCGCCCTGCGCATCACGCAGCCGAAGATCGGCGACTGGCGACTCGACGAGTCCGCGAGCCTTGCCGTGGCGCCGGCGCAGATTACCCTGGATCCGGTATGCCTGAGCGGGGAGGGCGGCGGCTCGCTGTGCCTGCGGGCGAGTCGGGATGCAGACGGCACGCGGATGCTCGCAGAGGCTCGGCGAGTGCCGGTCGCATTGCTCGCACCGCTGTTCCCCGCCGGATCGCGCTTCGAGGGGGAAGCGGATGGCCAGGCAGACCTGACCTGGCATGAGGGAGTGCTCGACGGCCATGCCGGCTTCGCGCTGCAGGATGCCCGCGTGGCCGTGATGCTGGACGAGGACCAGCAGGGTGATTTCGAGATCCGCTCGTTCACTGCCCATGCCCGTGTCGAGCGCAACGAGGCGCGGATCGAGGCGGAACTGGACCTCGGCCAGCAAGGCGGCGGGGAGGCACGGCTGCGCAGCGCCGATTTGCTCGACCCGGAGGCCTCCGTCAATGGCCTGCTGCGGCTGGACTTCCAGGATCTCTCGATGGTGCCGCTGCTGGTACCGGAACTGGCCGAAGTTCGCGGCCACGTGATGGGTCGGGTCGAGGTGGCGGGCAGCCGCCGCGAGCCCCGCCTCGGCGGTGCACTGCGGCTGCGGGAGGCCGGATTCCTGTTCCCTGATGCGGGCATCCGGATCACCGAACTCGAGGTCGTGGCACGGCAGGACAACCCGGGGATCATCGAGTACCAGGGCAGCGCCCGTTCCGGCGAGGGCCAGGTGCGCATCAGCGGGACGACCCGGCGTGCGGACAATGCAGGCTGGGTCAGCCGCTTCGCGGTGGAGGGGCAGGATTTTCGCATCGTCCGGCTACCGGGCATGCAGGCCGCCGCGAGTCCCGATCTGGACATCCTGCTCGATGCGAGCCGGCTCGAGGTTCGCGGCACCATCGAGGTGCCGCAGGCGGACATCACCCTGCGCGAGGTGGACACCGGCGCGGTCCGGGCCAGCCCGGACACCGTCGTGCACGGCCGTACCGAGGCCGGCGAGGCACGCCTCGGCCCGGTCCTGCTGGTCGAGGTGGAGGTGAGCCTGGGGGAGTCCGTAAACCTCCAGGGATTCGGGCTGCGGACGGATCTGACCGGTTCCCTGAGGCTCACGGGCGGCAGCGAGCGGCCGTGGCAGGGATTCGGCCGCCTGACCCTCGTGGATGCCCGCTACAAGGCTTACGGGCAGGAACTCACCGTGGAGCGTGGCGAACTGGCGTTCTCGGGGCCGCTGACCAACCCCGCGCTGGATATCCGCGCCGTGCGCGACACCGGCGAGGTACTGGCCGGGGTGCGCATCGGCGGTACCGTGCGTTCACCCAGTTCCACGGTCTTCTCCGAGCCGCCGTTGCCGGACGCAGAGGCGCTGTCCTATCTGCTGACCGGCCGGCCACTGGCGGGCACGACCTCGACCGAGGGCAACGTCCTCAGCCGGGCGGCGCTGTCGCTCGGGTTGTCCCGTGCCGGCGCCATCGCCTCGGTGGTCAGCCAGGATGTGGGCCTGGATACCCTGGCCGTCGAGGGCGGGGCTGACGACGGCCGGGTGCTGGCCGGCAAGCGCCTCAGCGAGGACCTCTACCTGGAGTACGCCTGGGGCATTTTCGACTCCATCGGCACGCTGCTGGTGCGCTACGACCTGAGCGACCGGCTGCAGCTCGAGTCCCGCTCGGGTGAGCAGCATGCCGTCGATCTCGTCTACCGGGTGGAGAGGGACTGAATCACCGGCTTGCGACGGGCCCCGGCACTCCCTACCATGCGCGGCGGCTCCCGCTCCTTATTGCGAAGGAAGACTCCATGGCTCTACCCGAACTGCTGCAGGGCAACCTGCGCCTGCCCGTCATCGGCGCGCCGATGTTCATCGTCTCGACCCCGGACCTGGTGCTCGCCCAGTGCAAAGCCGGCATCGTCGGTGCCTTCCCCGCGCTGAACGCGCGGCCCCAGTCCCTGCTGGACGAATGGCTCGAGCGCATCACCGGCGAACTCGACGCCTTCCGCAAGACGAACCCGGAAAAGCCGGTGGCGCCCTTCGCGGTAAACCAGATCGTGCACGCGAGCAATGACCGCCTGCAGGCGGACATGGAGACCTGCGTCAGGCACCGGGTGCCGATCATCATCACCAGCCTGCGGCCGCCCAGCGAGGTGGTGGACGCCGTGCACGGCTACGGCGGCCTGGTTTTCCATGACGTCATCAACCTGCGCCACGCCCGCAAGGCGGCGGAGCAGGGTGTCGACGGCATCATCGCCGTGTGCGCCGGCGCCGGCGGCCATGCGGGCACGCTGAGTCCGTTCGCACTGGTGAAGGAGATCCGGGAATTCTTCGACGGCACCGTGATCCTGTCCGGCTGCATGTCGAACGGCGGCGACGTGCTCGCTGCACAGGCCCTCGGCGCCGATCTGGCCTACATCGGCACCCGCTTCATCGCCACCGAGGAGGCCAACGCCGTGCCCGATTACAAGCAGATGCTGGTGGAGAGCTCGGCTGCCGACATCGTCTACACGTCGCTGTTCAGCGGCGTGCACGGCAGCTACCTGAAGCCCAGCGTGGCCCGGGCCGGCATGGATCCGGACAATCTCCCGGAGGCGGACAAGAACGCCATGGACTTCGGCAGCGCCGGTAATACGCACAAGAAAGCCTGGAAGGACATCTGGAGCGCCGGGCAGGGCGTCGGCAGCATCCACGAGGTGATGCCGGTGGCCGATCTGGTGGAACGGCTCGCCGGAGAGTACGCGCAGGCGAAGCGCCGACTCGCTGCCGGCTGAACGCCGGACCCCATGTTTGACCATTGGCTGGATGATTGCCTGAGCGCCCGGGATGCCGGCTGCCCCGGTCATGGCCTATACTGCGGGTGAGTTCGCGAGAGGCTCCCGACGGGGCCCGGACTCCATACAGAGGCGATCATGCTCATTCTTGCGCGAAAGGCCGGTGAGTCCATTCGCATCGGCGACGCCGTAAAGGTGACCGTGATCAGGGTCAGACGCAATGAGATCAGGCTCGGATTCGAAGCCCCGGACGACGTGACGATCCGCACACCGGAACACGGCGGCGGCCAGGACGGGGATGCCGGCTCCGACCCGGGCGAGGAACAGTAGGCGGATTCCCGCCCGCGGCATGAACAGTCTGTCGGCCCTGATCATGGTGGCCCTGGTGGCCCTGGGCGGCGCGGCCGGGGCGGCAGCGCGGTTCGGCCTCACCGTGGCCTTCCAGCGACAGGCCGTCGTGTTCCCTCTCGGCACCCTCGGCGCCAACCTGCTCGGTTGCCTGTTGATCGGCATGCTGGCAGAGATGGCGGCCCGCACGGACCTCCTGAGCGGCAATGCGCGGCTGCTGCTGGCCACCGGGTTCTGCGGCAGCTTCACCACACTCTCCACCCTCACGCTGGAGCTGTTCCAGTACGTGCGGGGCGGTTATCTGCTGACGGCCGCCGGCTACTTCGCCCTCACCTTCGCCGGCGCTTTCATGAGTTTCTTCGCCGGGCTCGCGCTGATGCGGCTATTGCTGCGCGCGGGCTGACGCGCCGCCGCCTCAGACGGCCGCGGCGCGCAAGGTCTCGATGATGATCGGCAGCATCCGCTGGTGCTCCGGCTTGATCAGGAGCGAGCGCAGCCCGGTAACCGATTCCTCGTCGAATTCCACGCCGGGCCACCAGTGGGCCGCCCCGAGGGCCTCCGGATGCTTGTCGCTGTAAATGCGCGGGGTCTCCTGGGGACGGTGGCGGGACATTACCGGCGTCTGCGGCCGGGCGTCCAGACATTGGTAGTGCCCCGGCGCCGGTTTATCATGTAGCGATGGATCTGATCGCGCTCGCCGTCCCGTTCTTCATTCTCGCACTGCTCGCCGAAGTAGCCCTCGATCGCTGGCGCGGCACCGGCTACTACCGCCTGAACGATGCCATCGGCAGTCTCAGCACCGGCATGCTGAACACGACCATCGGCCTGTTCACGCGGGTGGTCAATATCGTCATCTACGCACTCGTGCTGGATTACTTCGCGATCGCGACCCTGGATATGGCATTGTTCGAATTCAGCCCCTCGGGTCTGGCCATGTGGGCGGGCGCGCTTCTGTTCTGGGACTTCTGCTACTACTGGGTGCACCGCTGCGGCCACGAGATCAGCATCATGTGGGCAGCCCACGCGGTGCATCACCAGAGTGAGGAATACAACCTCTCGACGGCGCTGCGCCAGACCAGCTCCGGTTTTTTGCTGAGCTGGATTTTCTACCTGCCGATGTTCCTGGTGGGTATCCCGGTCGAGGTCTTCATCACCGTGAATGCCATCGACCTGATCTACCAGTTCTGGGTCCACACCCGGCACGTCGGCAAGCTCGGCTGGATGGACCGGGTGTTCGTTACGCCGTCCAATCACCGCGTCCATCACGCGCAGAACGAACGCTACATCGACAAGAACTATGGCGGCATCCTGATCCTGTGGGACCGGCTGTTCGGCACTTTCCAGGAAGAACTGGATGAGGAGCCGGTGGTCTACGGCGTGCGCAAGCCGCTCAGGAGCTGGAATCCTTTCTACGCCAATCTGCACGTCTATCACTATCTGTGGCGCGACGCCGTGCGCACCCGCCGCTGGCGCGACAAGCTCGGGCTGTGGTTCCGGCGCACCGGCTGGCGCCCGCCAGATCTGCGGGACGCGCCGCGGGGCAACGTAGCGCCGGAGCGGTTCGAGAAATTCGATCCGATGCTGCCCGCGGGGGCAAAGCCGTACCTGCTGGGCCAGTTCGTGCTGGCCGTGCTGGTATCCTCCGCCATCGGCGTCGTGTTCACGACGGCGGCGCTCTCGACCACGCTGGTGCTCTGCCTGCTGTTCTGGTTCCTCGTCTACAACCTGGCCGTGATCAACGAGGGGCGGCCGAGCGCAGTGCGGCTGGAATTGGTGCGCCTCCTCGTAGCCGTCCCCCTGGGCGCCCTCTGGCTCGCGCAGGCCGAGCCCGGCTGGTTCGCCGATGCCGCGGTCTGGCCGGCTCTCGGCGGTTACCTCGTTCTGTCCCTCGGCGGGCTCCTACTGATGCCGCCGCTGGCTGCGAGCGAGTCAACGGAGCAGATATTAACCTGATTTTTTTCTGGAGGTTACAACGGATTCCTAAGAGTCTTTACAGCTCTGTGCGGGCGGCGTCCAGGGGTCTCGCATGATCGCGAGACGCAAATTCTGGGGCTGGGGCTTCGAAGGCCAGGGGCCTACCGATGCCGAGGCGGAGACTGTCCGCCGGATGACCGGGGCCCGCTTCGGCGGTCTGCCAGAACCGCTGGCGGTGCCGAAGACGGAAGACTTCGAGCTGCCGGCACCCCGGATCGTGGCCCCGGCAGGTCTTGTCGAACTCGTTTCCGCGGGCGCTGCCGACCGGCTGTGCCATGCAATGGGGCAGAGCTATGCGGACATCGCACGGGCCTTTCTGAGGCAGGTGCCCCATGTGCCGGACCTCGTCGCGTACCCGCGGGACGCGCTGGATGTGGAACGCATCCTGGAGTGGGCCGACGGCGCAGGGGTCGCGGTGGTCCCGTTCGGCGGCGGCACTTCCGTCTGCGGCGGCGTGGAACCGGATGTGGGCGAAGACTACCCGGGCGTGCTCAGCCTGGATCTGTCACGTATGAACCGGGTGCGGGCCATCGACCAGCAGGACCGTTCTGCACTGATCGAGGCCGGCGCGCGGGGACCGGAGTTCGAGGCGGCGCTGAAGCCGGAAGGACTCACGCTGCGGCACTTCCCGCAGAGTTTCCAGCTGGCGACCCTGGGCGGGATGATCGTGACCCGCTCGGCCGGCCACTTCGCCACGCTGTACACCCACATCGACGAGTTCGTGCAAAGCGTCGAGGTGGTAACGCCGCGGGGCCGGATGACCACCCGGCGGCTGCCGGGCAGCGGCGCCGGGCCCCAGCCGGAGCGCCTGATCTGCGGTTCCGAAGGCATTCTGGGCATCGTGACGGCGGCCTGGATGCGCCTGCAGTCGGTGCCCCGCCACCGCGCCTCCGCCACGGTCCGCTTCGACGGTTTCGCCCCGGGCGCAGAAGCCGTCCGCCTGGTGGCCCGCAGCGGCCTGAACCCGGCCAACTGCCGGCTGCTGGACCCTGGCGAGGCACTGTTGAACGGCATCGGCGACGGCCGTTCGGCACTACTGGTGCTGGGGTTCGAGAGTGCCGATCACCCCCAGCAGGCGAATCTGTCCCGGGCCCTGGAGATCTGCGCCGGGGCGGGCGGAGAGACCCGGCGCGGAAAGGCTGAAGCCGGGCGCGGCGGGCAGGAGGAGGGCGGACGCGATGCCGCCGCGAACGCCTGGCGGCAGGCTTTCCTGCGCATGCCCTTCTACCGGGAAGTACTGGTGCCCCACGGCATGATCGTCGATACCTTCGAGACGGCCTGCACCTGGTCAGCCTTCCCGGACTTTCATGCGCGCATCACGGCCGGCATCGGCGAGGCCATCCGGCGCACGACCGGCCGCGACGGGGAGATCACCTGCCGCTTCACCCATGTCTATCCGGACGGGCCCGCTCCCTATTACACGTTCTATGCTGTCAGCAGTCCCGAACGCATGCTGGCTCACTGGCGCGAGATAAAACTGGCGGCCAATGCGCTGGTTGTGGACGGCGGCGGCACGGCGACCCATCACCACGGCGTGGGCCGGGACCATCGCCCGTCCGGTTATGACCGGGAACGCCCGGCCGTTTACGCGGAAATGCTGTCCGGCGCGAAGCGGGCGGTTGACCCCCGGGGCATCCTCAACCCGGGTGTCCTGCTGGGCCGCCGGGGCGGCGTGCTCGCGGGCGGCGAGGGATGAGCTTTCGGCGGACCATGGTGCTGGTCGCGGTCTTGCCGCTCGTGGCCGGCTGCGGCGGCGAGGAAACCGGTGACACGGGTACCGCGTCGAGCGACCCCATCACGCTGGCTCTCGCGGCCGAGGCACGGCCCGCCGCGGACAGGGAGCGGGATGCCGCGCGCAAGCCCGGTGAGGTGCTCGCATTCTTCGGCCTCGAGCCCGGCATGACCGTTCTGGACCTGTTCTCCGGCGGCGGATATTACACGGAGATCGCCGCGCGCATCGTCGGGCCTTCCGGCCGCGTCATCGCCCACAACAACCAGTCCTACCTGGACTACGCGGCGGAAGAGATCGCTGCGCGCTACGCCGCCGGACGGCTGGCCAATGTGGAGCGCCTCGACGGCCCGGTGACCGGCATCGAGGCGGAAGCGGGCAGCGTCGACGTGGCACTGCTGATCCTGGCGTATCACGACATCTATTTCCGGCCGGACGACGGCTCCTGGCCACGCATCGATGGGCGCGCGATGCTGCAGCGCATCCGCGAGACACTGCGCCAGGGCGGCATTCTCGGCGTGGTCGACCACGCGGGTAGCCCGGATATCACCACCGCCGAGATCGGCCGGCTGCACCGCATCGACGAGGCGAGACTGGTGCGCGAAATCGAGGCCGCGGGATTCGAACTGGTCGAGCGCAGCGACATCCTGCGCAACCCGCAGGACACGCGCCTTTCGCCCATGTACGACCCGACCATACGGGGCCGCACGGACCGCCTGGCGCTGAAATTCCGCAAGCCCGACTGAGACGATCTGCCACGGCAGCGGCCACGGCAGCGGCAATGGGAGCCGGGATCCGGCCGGGATGTGACCCGGGTCACGACGGCCGCCGGGGCGGGCGCCATACACTGCGGGCGATATCCGTACCAGGAGCAGGACGCTGTACCCGGATCCGCATATCGTCAGCTCTCTGACCGCGGGCGCGGCCTTCGCCGCTGCGCTCCTGCTGACCGGCAAGTGCTGGCTGGTCGCCGGCGGCCTGTTGCGCCGGCCCTCCGCCCTCGGCGAGCGCATACGCCCCGAACCGGGCGATGATTTCCGCCGCCAGCTCCGGGATACCGACGTACGGGCTGCCATCCACCTGGCCGCGGCATTCGTCCTGCTGAGCGTCTTCGTGGCGCTGTTTTTCGCCGGCCGGGAGCGCTGGTGGTCGGATCTTCAGCCCTGGGCGTGGTGGCTGGTATCGCTGTTCCTGGCGGCGGTCGCCGCCTACGAGGCACGGGTGCTCCTCGGTCTGCTGCAGACCAGACGTCGGGCGGCGCGCTCGCTGGATGCCCACATCGCCACGGCGCAGCGCCTCGAGTACGTGGCGGCGCGGGGAAACTACCTGTTCCACTGTGTCCCGGTGGGTCATGCCCGCATCGACCACGTCGTGCTCGGCACCAACGGCATCTATGCGGTGCACGTGATCGACCGCCCGCCGGCCGGGGACCGCTCAGCAAGCCTGGCGTCCGGCAGCGTCGTCTTCGGCGGTCCTGACGGCGAACGCCATGCGCTCAAGGAGTGGCGGGGTATCGTCACGCAACTGGGGCGGGAACTCGAGTCCGGGCTCGGTCATGCCCTGACCATGCGCTCGGTGGTAGTCGTGCCTGGCTGGGAGGTGTCGGCTGCGGAGGCCGGGGACACCCTGCTCGTGAACCAGTCCGGTCTCACAATGATGACGGGCTGGCGGGATCAGCGGGCCTTCCTCCTCGACGAAGAGGTAGCGGATCTGGAGCGCCTCCTGTCGGCGCGCGTGAGCGGCTGAGCCCCTAGTGTCCCGTCCGCTGCCAGGACGGGCCCAGCAGCATCCGGGTCTCCAGCCCCGTATGCTTCCAGGAACGCCAGGCCACCAGGAAGAAGGCCTGCATCAGTAAGGCGAAATTCCACTCGATCACATTCTCGGCCTGATCCGGGTCGGGCAGGATCGCCTTCAGTACCAGGTTTGTGAGTCCCATCATGAGCATCCCCGCGCACAGCCACAGGATGATCAGCGCATGCCGCCGGATGCGGCGCTCGTCCCGCTTCGCCGCGCTGGCCAGCATGTCTTTCGCCGTGAGCAGCTGGGCGAGAGCGGTGAAAGCGAAGTAAACGTAGATGCCGTAGCGGCGCATCAGCCGCTGGAAGTCGCCATCGGTGCCGAGGAAGGTCACGTACACGCCGAGGAACACGGCGCCGATCACGCCCAGCCACAGGATCACTGCACCGCGGGTCTCCGGCCCGCCGCGCAGCAAATTCAACCAACGGTGGTGGATGATCCAGAACAGGATCATGGCCGCCGCGGTCGGCAGCATCACAAAACGGAACAGGTAGATGGCCGGCGGATTGCGCCCGGCGGCGCTCACCGAGGCGCAGCCCTCCAGGTAGGGGATGCAATTCGGGATGGTTTGCACCTGGATGCTGATCACGAGACACAGATTGACGACTACGATCGGCAGCACGCCCACCAGCAGCGCTGGCAGCGTGACCGGGTCCGGGCGGCCGTAACGGATGCTGTCCATATTGGTCATCTTCCGCGCATGGTAAGGATGTCGCTCTGCGGACGAAAACCGTCCCGGTCACTCCCGGGGCGGCTCCCGCCGCAATGTCTTGACCGCCCCGCGGTGCTTCTTTTCGTCCACACGCCGGCGCTTTGCCGCCGCGCCGGGCCGGGTGGGGACGCGAGGCTTGCGGGAGACGCTCGCGCGGCGGACGAGTTCGCGCAGGCGCTCGATGGCCTCGCGCCGGTTCTGCCGCTGGCTGCGGTGCTCCCGGGCCTTGATCACCAGCACGCCGTCGTTGCTGATGCGCTGGTCGCCGAGGCCGAGCAGCCGCCGCTTGACGTTGGCGGGCAGCGAGGAGGCGGGGATGTCCAGTCGCAGGTGGATGGCCGTGGACTGCTTGTTCACGGCCTGGCCGCCGGCGCCGGCCGCACGTACGGCGCTCATCTCCAGTTCCTGATCCGGCAGTACGATGTTTTCCGTCAGTCTGATCATATCGCGTCCGACTTCACAGATAGGGGGAGAACAGCCAGGCGATTGCGTCCCGGAATCGTTCCGGCAGCGAACGGTGGGCGATCTCACGATAGTCGATCGCCCTCGAGCGGGCCCGCGTCACCTCCATGTGTTCGATCATGCTGCGTGCGAAGCCGGAATCGAAAATCTCTACGGCCAGCTCGAAGTTCAGCCGCAGGCTCCTCGGGTCCACGTTGGCCGTACCTATCTGACAATAGTCATCGTCGATCAGAAAAAGTTTCGTGTGCACGAAAGGCCCCGGCTGGTAGTAAACGCGCACGCCCCACTGCAGCAGTTCCAGCAGCGAGTTGCGGGTGGCCCAGTGCATGTAGATCAGATTGTTCTTCGCCGGCAGGATGATGTTCACCTCGATGCCCCGTATGGCGGCGGTCTGGAGCAGCGCCACCTGTTCCCGGGACGGCAGGAAGTAGGGCGTCATGAGCCACACGCTGCGTTTGGCGTCGGCGATGGCGCCCTGCATCACCAGGGCAATCCGGTCCAGGTCCTCGTTCGGGCCGTCGGTGATAACACGGCAGCGCTTGCGCCCCGGCGCAGCCGGCCATTCGGGCTCCGGCGTCTTCTCCGGGGGCTCGCCGGTAGCGAAGAGCCAGTCGTCCCAGAAAGCGTCGGCCAGCTGGCGCACGACGGGGCCTTCCAGCCGGAAGTGCATGTCCACGACCCGGCGGCGGCCGTCCTCGCCGACGATGTGGCGATCGCCGATGTTCATGCCGCCCGTGTAGCCAACGCGCCCGTCGACGGCCAGAATCTTGCGGTGGGTCCTCAGGTTCAGATGCAGCGCCGGCGGCAGCAGCCTCGGCGGCAGGAAACGGGCGACGGTCAGCCCCCGGCGGGCCAGCAGGCGGCTGATGCGTGGCCAGGAATAGAGCTCGCCGACGCCGTCGACCAGGACACGGACGGTTACGCCCCGCTCGCCGGCCGCCGCGAGCGCGTCGACGAACCGGCGCCCGGTGACGTTGTTCTCGAAGATATAACTGGACAGCAACACCTGCCGTTCGGCGCTCTGAATACTCTCGAGCATGGCGGGATAGGCTTCCTCGCCGTTGTGCAGGGCGCTGACGCTGTTGCCCTCGAGCAGGGGGCGGAGCGAGACGACCGCGCCGATATGCCCCCGCCCCGGTTCCTGCGCGGCCAGGTCCTCCCGGCTGATGATCTCGCCACTCTCGTAACCGATACGGAAATGGCCGCGCAGCTTCTTCGCCCGTGTACGCACCCGATTGATGCCGAACATGTAGTAGCCGAGCGGCCCGAGGAACGGGATCGCGAGACAGACCACCATCCAGCCGAGAGCCGACCGGGGATCGCGCTTGTACAGCAGGGCGTGTATGGCTCCGGTGACCGCCAGCAGACCGTGCAGGGCAACAGCGAGCCAGCGCAGCAGCAGGTCGGGAAGCTCCATCGCAGCATTCTCGCCCGCCCGGACCGGGCGAGCAACGTGTCCGCCGGATTCAGACCACGCCGTAGGCCAGCATGGCGTCCGCCACCTTGCGGAATCCGGCCCGGTTGGCGGCGTCGATATAGTCGATGCCGCCGTCGTCTTCCATCTCGTGGGTACACTTGTCGTGGATGTCGCGCATGATCTCCTTCAGGCGCCGGTCCACCTCGTTGCGCGGCCAGCTCACCCGGGCCACGTTCTGGGTCTGCTCCAGCCCGCTGACTGCCACGCCCCCGGCATTGGCGGCCTTGCCCGGCGCGAACAGGACCCGATGCTCGCGGAAATGCTCGATGGCCTCTTCGGTGCAGGGCATGTTCGCGCCTTCCACGACCGCAATCAGCCCATGGTCCACCAGCGTGCCGGCCGCCTCCGCGCCGATCTCGTTCTGGGTGGCGCAGGGCATGGCTACGTCGCACGGCACGCCCCACGGCGCCGCACCCTCGGTATAGACGAGTCCGCTGATCCGGCCGTCGAGTTCGGCCAGGCGCCCGCGGGCGCGAAACTTCAGCTCCCTGATCTCCTCGAGGGCCTCGGCCTCGAGGCCCGCCTCGCAGCGGATGTGACCGTGGGAGTCACTGAGGGTCACCACTTTCGCGCCCTCCTGGATGGCCTTCTCGGCCGCATACAGGGCCACGTTGCCGGCGCCGCTGATGGCGATGCGTTTGCCCTCCAGCGGTTCGTCCGCGCGCTCCAGCATGTTGCGCAGGAAGTAGACCGCGCCGTAGCCGGTCGCCTCCTTGCGCACCGCACTGCCGCCGTAGGACAGGCCCTTGCCGGTCAGCACGCCCTCGAATTCGTTGGTCAGACGCATGTACTGGCCGAACATGTAGCCGATCTCACGGTCGCCGACGCCGATGTCTCCGGCCGGCACGTCCACGTCCGGACCGATATGGCGGAACAGCTCGGTCATGAAGCTCTGGCAGAACCGCATCACTTCCCGGTCAGTCTTGCCTTTCGGATTGAAATTGGCGCCACCCTTGCCCCCGCCCATCGGCAGGCCGGTGAGGCTGTTCTTGAAGGTCTGCTCGAAGCCGAGGAACTTCAACACGCTCTGATTCACCGCCTTGTGGAAACGCAGCCCGCCCTTGTAGGGACCGATCGCCCGGTTGAACTGCACACGCCAGGCCCGATTGACGTGCACGTTGCCGCTGTCGTCTTCCCAGCTGACGCGGAAGACGATGATCCGGTCCGGTTCCGTCATGCGCTCGAGTATGCGGGCCTGGCGGTAGCGGGGATAGGCATGAACCAGCGGCATCACCGAGCGGGCGAGCTCACCAACGGCCTGGATGAATTCGGACTCGTGGGCATTGCGTTTTTCCAGGCCCTGCATGAATGCCTTCAACATTCTTTCCGGTTTTGCGCTTTCGATCATCCGGCCTCCTTGTCCCGGTCACTTGACGGCTGCGGTCACTCGGTACTATACCGAAAGGCAGATCGAGACGCGGCGGGGGCCGGGACAAGCAGGAGGTTATGAAGATGGACAGGAACTGGCCAATGAACATTCGGGCCGCGGTTACCGGAATGGTAATGCTGCTGCTCACAGGATGCGCCGCCGGTCCGCGGGAGGCGAAGCCCACCGACGTCGCCACCGACGACCCCGAGGCGGTCCGCTGCGTGCAGCTGATGCGCGTCGACCGGACGAAGATCGTCGACGACGAGAACATCTTCTTCTACATGAAGGACGGCACCGTCTATCGCAATCAGCTGCCGCGCGCCTGCCCGGGACTCTCGCGCGAAGAGCGTTTCATGTACAAGTTGCCCACCGGGCGTCTGTGCGATCTGGATATCATCACGGTGTTGAACGATTTCGCCGGCGGCCTTCAGCAGGGGGCAGGATGCGGCCTCGGGCGCTTCCATCCGGTGAACCCGGAAGAGGCCGAAGAGCTGATCGAGATCCTGCAGCGCGACGAGTAAGCGGCGTCAGCCTGGCGCTTCCGTCGGTGGCGGCTGGTCGTCGTCGGAAAGCCGGAACGGCTGCGGGTCGCCCGCGAATATCCGTTCCATGATCCGGGTCTCCTGGTCCTCGATGATCTGCAGGAATTCCTCCGCGCCGTGCATGGCGCGGAAGGCTCGGAAGCCGTCTTCCAGGAAGTCGTGCAGTGCGCCGAAGCCGGCCAGATGGGCCGGGCCGTGGGCCATGCGGATGAGTGTGTAGATCATCGGCAGTTTCACGAGGTGCTCCAGATCCCGTCCGGCCTCGAGGATGAACCCGATCTGGCGTTCACGGTCCTCCCGGCGGCCGACCCTGCGGTACGCCTCGGCGTAGCTTTCCCCGTCGATCGTGGTGCCGGCGCCGAGCGCCCGGGTCATCTCGCCGTCGAGCTCCTGGCTCAGCACCTCCAGCTGCACGGCCATGCGCATCGACTCCTGGGCCTGGGCGGGCAGCATGCGCCTCAGAATGGGCGAGGCGCGTTCCAGCTGAGTGTCGCGGGGCAGGTAGTCCTTATCGGTGTAGAGCTCCTCCAGAAAGAACTCCACTCCGGGGCGGTAGCGCTCCCGCTCGTGGAGGTGCGCGTAGGTGCGCTCCAGCCGCCCCGCCTGCCAGCGCTGCAGCGCCTGGAGCTCCTCCTGCAGTCCCGGCTCGTCGGCGAACTGGGCGCGCAGACTGCGATTGCGCACCAGCAGTTCGTCCAGGCTCATCCGGCTGATTTGTTCTCCGCTCATGTCCCCGATATGGCGCCGCCGGCTCCCGGCTCAACCCGCGCGCATTCTCCCGGTTTTCACGCCGGCATGCCAAATGGCGGCGGAACGGCGGCCCGCATCAGAACGGCTTCGTCGCGCCGAGGAAGGCCACCGAGGCGATACCGATCCAGTACACGTAGGCCATGCCGCGGCCGACGGCGAGCTCCGAGGAGAGGCGTTTCTCCAGCGCCGGATTCGGACCCTTCTCCGCCAACTCGCGGAAGATCGGCACCCAGTGGCGCATGATCAAGCGCAGGCCCAGGCCGATCACCAGCAGCAGGCTGTAAATCAGCACCTTGGTGGAATACCAGTCGGCGCGGAAAGGCCAGTCCGTCAGGTAGGAGAAGATCGCGGCGATGAACAGCGCCGGGATGAGGACGTAGCGGATGGCTTCGTCGATCCTGGTCAGACGCAGCCCCCGGTCGGTATCCCGGTAGACGAACGCCGCCCAAGTGAGCGACAGCCACGCGAAGGCGAGGATCCACACGATCCACAGCCAGCCGCCGCCGTAGTCGTGGACGCCCAGGTTGAAACCCATATGCAGCCCGAGGGGCAGCAGCAGGATGATGCCCGTGCGGGCGAGGATATCGATCCGGTAGGCGGTCTCCATGTGCCGCCGGCGCTCGTCCAGTGAGAGTTTCGGATTCGCCACGTTGTAGGAGGTCTGGAAGACACCCCATTCACCGCCCAGCCAGTAGACCATCGCAAGGATATGAATCCAGCGCAGGACGGACTCCGGATTGATGTACATCGTTTTCCCCGATTTCTGAGGGCCGGACTCTCGGCAATTTAACCGTTTTTAACGCCGGGCATTCAAGCAGGAACGACCATGGCCCGGCATAGTGGCAAACCAGGGGCTCCGGGTCTCCTGGCAGAGCGGTGACGGTGCGGGGATAGCGCAGTCATCGCGCGGTGATTTGACATCATGCAGTGCCGGAACGTGTCGGGCTCTGCCCACGATTGACAGTCTGTCGGCACCGTGCGACGCTCTGGCTTCGTTTGAAAAAGGCACACCGTTCGAAAGGGCGGGTCGCAAAGCCACCGGTCCCCGGTCGTCGCCGGGACAGCGGAGCTGCCAGACGGAAGTGCGATGCGGTGTCCTGCCGCGCCCGCCCCTCCGGGCCATCCTCCGCTCATTCCCGTTCAGGGACCGATAACCAGCGACGTGCCGCAGTCCGTTGGCGGGAACCGTCCCGCGGAGGAACGACACCGATGAGAGACGCAGTCAGCCAAGACCGGATCCGCGACTGGATTCACGGCGATGTCCGCCAGGGTGCGCCACGGCGCTCCGTCCGCCGGCCGCCGGCGCTATCGCCGGTGGCCAGGCCGGAGAGTCCGGAAGCCCTGCGCGATCTGCTTCAGACCGGCTCGGGCCTGCCGGCGCCGCTCCGTCCGATCGGTGCCGGCAGCGCATCGACTCCCTGCTCGGCCGCAGAGGGAGGCACTGTGATCGACATGACGGCTCTCGATGCCATCGTCGAGGTGGGCGACGAGCAGGTCACCGTGCAGGCCGGGCTCAGGCTACAGCGCCTCGCCGACGAACTGGCGGGCTACGGGCTGGAACTCGCCGGCGGGCACGACCTGATGGGCCGCACGGTCGGCGGCGCAGTGGCCGGCGCCTGCCTCGGCCCCGGCACCGGCGCCGGCACCCGTCTGTTCTCCAGTCAGGTGGTCAGCATGAAGGTCGTCACACCCGAGGGCGGCGAGCTTACCGTGGATGCATCCCGTCCCCATCTGCTGGACATGTTCCGGCTGAGCTACGGCCTGCTCGGCGTCATCCATGAGGTCACGCTGCGGGTGCGGCCGATGAGCCCCTTCACTATCCGGCGCCGGCGCTGCAGCACGGCCGAGCTCGCCGCAGTCACCGACCGGCTGCTGGGCTCGAAGCTGGGCCTGCGCTTCTATCTGCTGCCGTTCCGCGATCAGGTGTATCTGGAACTCCGGCGCAACGGCGACGAGGACACCCACGTCAACCGCCTGCTGTGGAAGATCAAGGACTGGGGCGAGAGCACGATCCTGCCCGCGATGACCAGCTCCATGTCCTGGATCGTGCCGATCCCGGCCCTGCGCTACGGCATGATCGACCGCATCAACGGGGCGGGGCAGAGCCTGTTCAGCGCCCCCGTCCACGCGGGCAGTGCAGCGGTGGAGCAGGGCGGAGACCGCCCGGCGGGCCGTGGCGGACGCCGCCTCGCGTGTTCCAGCTGGTGTTTCCCGGCGGCCGAGTTCCCGCTCGTCGTGCAGGCCTACCGGGAATTCTGCCGCGACTACTACGCCCGTACCCGCTTCCGCTGCGACATGCCCACCGTCGGCTACCGGCTCGCCCGGGACCGCAGCGCGTTGCTGTCACCCTCGTTCGACGGACCGGTGTTCGTATTGCGGGCGGTGAGCACACCTCGTCTCCAATGGCAGGATTTCGTGCTGGAGTTCGCCGATTTCGCCGAGAAGTGGAATGGCATCCCGTTCCTGGATCAGACGGACGGACTGTCCTCCGGCCAGGTCGCGGCCGCGCTGGGCAGCCGGCTCGAGTTTTTCCGCAAGATGCGCCGGCGGCTCGACCCGGACGGCCGGTTGTTGAACCCCTACCTGGCCCAGTTCTTCCTGTAAGTCGACAGGCGAGGCTCGCCAACGGCCGCAGGCCGACTGCGACCGTACATCAGCCGTAGACGCGGTCCAGGTATTCCACGATGTCGCCGGACTCCGCCAGCTCGGTGTCCGTGTTTGGATCTACCAGGTAGGGGATGGAGACGCGCCCCGCGCGGGACTTCAGGGCGCGGCGGTTCTGCAGTTCCGGCTGTCCTTCCAGGCCCAGTGCATCGCGCACGACCGGTGGCACCCAGTCGCTCGCTTTCGTCCGGCCGGCCGAGCGCAGGATGTAGGGGATCTCCAATTCACACAGCCGCTCGCGCACGACACGCGCGAACGGGCTCGACTCGAAGCTGTACAGCTCCGGCAGCCGCTCCGGGCGGCTGCCGGACGGGCGCGCGCGGGTACCCGCGGTGAAGCGCGGGATACCGGCGAGGGTGGACGAGAACTTCTGCAGGGTCTGCGCCTGCCAGCGCAGGGGCACGTCACGCCGCCCGTAGGTGACGAACAGGTACTCGATGATATCCGCTGACTCGTACATGCTCGCGCCCGTGTTCGGGTCCACGAGGAACGGGAACTGCATCTTCCCGCCCCGGGCGAGGACCTCGGGCCGGAAGCGCTCGCCGCCTTTCGGGCAGGGATAGATGACCGCGTCCAGATCCAGCTCCGTCAGCACTTCGCGCACCAGGCGGCAGAACGGGCAGCCCTCGAACTCGTAGAGCTCCAGCATCTTCTCCGGTTTGTCCAGCGCCGGGCGTGCCTGGATACCGTTGAAGCCGCGCAGGAACGAGGTGGCGGTGGAGGAGAGGACGTCTAGCGTGCGGTGGATCATCGGGGTTCCCTCGCTCGTGGGGCATGGTAGTGGGACGCGATGATGCAGCGGCCGCGTAGCAGACGCAATACGATGGATGGCGATGGATGGCGATAGTGGCGATAGTGGCGATGCCGAAGCCGGGACACACGAGACAGTTCCGAACATTTCGGTTAACCTCGCGGCAGGATGCCCGCCCGCACGCCCCTCCCGAAATGGCCCACGCTGAATATCGAGCGCGAGTTCGAGGGTCGTGTCTGCGGCATCGACGAGGCGGGCTACGCACCGATCGCCGGCCCGGTGGTCGCCGCCGCCGTCGTCCTGCCTCGCGGAGCCAAGCCCCGCCGGCTGCGCGGGCTGACCGACTCCAAACTGCTGAGCGCCAGCCAGCGGGAACGCTTTCGGGACATCATCCTGCGCTTGGGCGAGGCCGCAGTAGGCATGGCCAGCGTCGAGGAGATCGATCGTCTCAACATCTACCATGCCAACCTGCTTGCCATGCAGCGGGCTATCGCAGCGCTGGGTCTGGCCCCGGACGCGGCTATTGTCGACGGACGGGCCGCACCGCAACTCGACTGCACCGTCAGGACCGTCGTAAAGGGTGACCGACGCTCGCTGACGGTGGCCGCAGCATCGGTGGTTGCCAAGGTCGCCCGTGACCGTCTGATGCGCCAGCTGGCGGCGCAGTGCCCCGGCTACGGTTGGGAGACCAATGTGGGTTACGGCACCGACGAGCATTACCTTGGGCTGCTGCGGCACGGCCCGACTCCGAATCATCGGCGCAGTTTCGCGCCGCTGACCACGCTGTTCGCCCCGGGCGGCCCGGGCGTCGACCGCTTCCGTTTCGTGCCGATCGAGCGCATCGCCGGTCCGCGGCGCCCGGAGTTGCTGGAACTTCGTCAGGATCTGCACGCCGTATTCGATGCGGTCGGCTGCCATATCGGCCAGGCAAAAAATCTCCGGGGGCAATGGACGTTCCAGGCGGTGGGCTACGCCACCGACGGCCGACCCGTACCGGGGGAAGGGCCCTGTGCCATCTGCCACGGCGAGCGGCTGAGCGCGCCGACGACGGCTGCCGTGGCGCAACTACTCGCCGGGCGTCTGAGTTGACTGGACCGCAATTCCGTCAGCTCGCCCGGTTGCCTTCCTCCGCGTAGCTGTCGAGAGGGTTGGTGATATAGACGATCTCCGGGTCATCGGGCGAGGTACGGCGGCGGAATCCCAGGTCCTTCGCCAGTGCGAGCATGCCCCGGTTCTCGCGCAGCACCACGCCGTCCATCTCCTCCAGGCGCCGCTCCCTCGCGATATCGATCAGGCGCCGCAGGAGCTCTGTTGCGAGGCCCCGGTTCTGCCACTCGTCGGAGATGACGATGGAGAACTCGCAGCCCCGACCATCCAGGTAGGTCACGTAGCGGGCGACGCCGACCTGGCGCTCGGCACCGTCGGCCTCCGTGAGCGCGATGAGCGCCATCTCCCGGTCATAGTCGATCTGGGTGAAGCGCGAGAGCATCGCCGGCGTGAGCTCTTTTATCGCGTACATGAAACGCAGATATCTGGAGCGCTCCGACAGGCTGCTGACGAATGCCTGCTCGAGCCTTGCATCTTCGGGCCGGATGGGCCGGATCACCAGCGGCGTGCCGTCCCGCAGTACGTGCCCGCCGACCAGCCTGCTGGGGTAGGGGTGGATGGCCATGTGGCCGTATTCCCGGGCCGAGGCGCGGCTCTCGCGCAAAACCACCCGGGCATCGAGCGCGACGGCATTGTTCTCGTTGACCACCAGCGGATTGATGTCGAGTTCCTCGATCCAGGGGAGTTCGCAGACCATGTCCGAGAGGCGCAGGATCACGTCCTCCAGCGCCCGCCGGTTGGCCGGCGGTTTGCCGCGGAACTCGTCCAGGTAGCGCGAGGCCCGGGTCTCCTGGATCATGCGGCGGACGAGAAAACGGTTCAGCGGCGGCAGGCCGACCGCCCGGTCGCGGATCACCTCCACGAGCGTCCCGCCCAGGCCGACGGTGAGCGCCGGGCCGAATACCGGGTCGTTCATGACACCCAGCATGATCTCGCGGCCGTTACGGGGCCGCCACATGCGTTCCAGCAGCACGCCGTTTATGCGTGCATCCGGCATGCGCTCGCTCACCGAGCGCACGAGTTCCCGGTAGGCGGTGCCCAGCTCGGCCCCGTTGGCGATGCCGAGCCGCACGCCGTCCACGTCCGACTTGTGCGAGATGTCGGGTGAGTGGATCTTCATCACCAGCGGGAATCCGACCTGCTCGCCCAAGGTGAGTGCCTCACGCGCGCTCGCGGCGGGCACGCTCTCGAGTATCGGGATGCCGAAGGTCCCGAGCAGGGCCTTCGATTCGATCACGTCCAGCACCCGGCGCCCCTCGGCGAGGGCGGCGTCGATGATCAGCCGCGCGCCCTCCCGGTCCGGCGTCTCCCGCCGTCCGAGCGGCTCGGGCACCTGCAGCAGCATCTCCTGGTTGGCCCGGTGGGCGGCCACGGCGGAGAACGCCTCGACAGCGGCCTCGGGCGTCGCGTAGGTGGCGATGCCGCGGGCGCGGAAGGCCTCCCGGCTGGGCTCCATGGAGCGACCGCCCATCCAGCAGGTCAGCACGGGTTTCTTCGCCTGCGGCACGATGTCCGCTACGGCTTCCGCCACGGGTTCGGGCTCGGTCATCGCCTGGGGCACGAGAATGGCCAGCACGCCGTCGCAGCCGTCGTCCTCCAGCACGAATTCCAGGGCCTTCGCATAGCGGTCCGCGCCGGCGTCTCCCAGCACGTCGACCGGGTTTCCGCCCGACCAGGCGCGGGGGAGGGCGCCGTCCAGCTTCTGTCGGGTCTCTTCCGACAGCTTCGCCAGCGGCAGACGCTTGTCGGCGAGAAAGTCTGCCGCCATAACGCCCGGGCCGCCCCCGTTGGTGATGATGGCGAGCCGTGGCCCGCGGGTGCGCACACCCGTGTGCAGGGTCTCGGCCACGGCGAAGAAATCCATGTAGTTGTGTACCCGCACCACGCCGGCACGGCTGACGGCCGCGTCGAAGACATCGTCGGAGCCGACCATGGCCCCGGTGTGGGAGATGGCGGCCTGACCGGCGTCGGCGTGGCGGCCCGCCTTCATGACGATCACCGGCTTGGCCCGGGAGGCGGCCCGCACGGCGCTCATGAAACGGCGCGCGTCGTGGATGCCCTCGACGTAGAGCATGATCGCGCGGCTCGCCGGATCCACCACCAGGTAGTCCAGGATCTCGCCGAAGTCCACGTCCGCCGCCGTGCCACTGGAGACCACGCAGGAGAAGCCGATGTCGCGCGGTTCCGCCCAGTCGAGGAGGGCGGTGCACAGGGCACCGGACTGGGAGACCAGCGCAATATGGCCTTCCCGCGCCATGACCTGGCTGAAACTCGCATTCAGCCCGGCGTCGGGACGCAGGATGCCGAGGCAGTTGGGGCCGATGAAGCGGATGCCATGGCGCCGTGCCGCCGCCAGGGCGTCGGCCTCCAGCTGGCGTCCCTCGGGGCCCGCCTCGCGGAAACCGGCCGAAAGGATCACCGCCACCGGGACGTCCGCCTCGCCGCATTCCTCCAGCACGCCGGGCACGGCGGCCGCGGGAGTCACGATGACCGCGAGGTCCACATCGCCGTCGATGTCCCGAACGCTGCCCACGCAGGCATGACCCTGGACCGAATCGTGGGCCGGATTCACGGGGTGGATAGGACCTTCGAAGCCTCCCTCCAGAAGATTACGGTAAGTCACGGTGCCGAGCGAACCGGGCCGTTCGCTGGCGCCGATGAGTGCGACGGAACGGGGTTCGAACAGGGGCGAAATCTCGGCCGTGGTGGCGCCTTGGCGTGCCATCAGTTGCTTCCTTCAGGGTGTGGGTAGCGGGCGGAGCGCAGAGGGTAACCGCAATCGGCGGCCTCCGCCTCGCCGGTACAGGCGAGGCCGCCCGCATATCGGCCCGACTTCATCAACGGTCGCCGGAGGCCTGTCCGGACTTCGGGGAGGCGGGATTCCATCATCGAAGGTCTGTGTCGATCCCCGGCATTACCGCGCATAATGTATATTATGTTAAATTTGGCTGACTTCAATGAAGAGAAATCAAGCCGGGCCGGACTGCACGGCATCCATCGCCGCTACGGAATATACGAAAGGTTAATATATTTTTAACCAATAACTAATGAACGTTTCCTATACCGTTTTCGAGTTGCCTGATCTGCCCCGGGTTTCGCTACCGGTTCACGAGAACGGCCACGTCCACTGCTGCAGGTCCGGGGCGTCGACGCCGTGCTCGTAAGCATACTGGCGGCAGTCGATCTTCCGGTCGCGAAGCGTATCCTTGACGTGGGCACCCGCCACTTGCAGTTGCGGCAGCCGGTCGATGACGTCGATGGCGAGGCTGAAGCGGTCGATCTCGTTCTCGATGGCGAGTTCGAGCGGCGTATTGATATTGCCTTTCTCCTTGTAACCGCGGACGTGGAGATTGCGGTGGTTGGTGCGGCGATACGCCAGCCGGTGTATCAGCCAGGGATAGCCGTGGAAGTTGAACACGATCGGGCGATCCACTGTGAACAGGCTGTCGAAATCCCGATCGGACATGCCATGGGGATGCTCATCATCGGGCTGCATCCGGAACAGATCCACCACATTGATGAAGCGGATCTTCAGCTCGGGGAAATTCTCACGCAGCAGCGCGGTGGCGGCCAGCGCCTCCCGCGTGGGGATGTCGCCGCAGCCGGCAATCACGACATCCGGTTCGGCGCCCTGATCGTTGCTCGCCCAGTCCCAGATGCCGATCCCCTTGGTGCAATGACGGATGGCCTCGTCCATGTCCATGTACTGCAGGTGCTGCTGTTTGTCCGCGACGATGACGTTGATATTGTCGGTGCTGCGCAGGCAGTGATCGGCGACCGACAGCAGCGTATTCACGTCCGGCGGCAGATAAATGCGGGTCACCTCCGGGTTCTTGTTCACCACCACATCGAGAAAACCCGGGTCCTGGTGGGTGAAACCGTTGTGGTCCTGGCGCCACACGGTGGAGGTGATCAGCAGATTCACCGACGAGACGGGCGCGCGCCATGGGATCTCGCGGCTAATGGCGAGCCACTTCGCGTGCTGGTTGTACATGGAGTCGATGACGTGCACGAACGCTTCATAGGTCGAGAAGAAACCGTGGCGGCCGCTGAGTACGTAGCCCTCGTACCAGCCCTCCAGCGTATGCTCGGAGAGCATCTCCATGACGCGGCCGTCCGGTGACAGCTCGCCGCCGTCCTCGTCCTCCGGCCGATAGTCGGCGAGCCAGAGTTTCTTGCTGACCTCGTAGATCGCGTCGAGCTTGTTGGAGCTGTTCTCGTCCGGGCCGAAGACGCGGAAGCTCCGGGGGTTGCGCCGCATCACCTGGGCCAGGAAACGTCCCAGCGGACGCGTGTTCTCCGCAACGGACTGCGCCGGACGCTCCACGCCGAGGCCGAATTCGCGGAAATCGGGCATGCGCAAGGAGCGCCTGACCAGGCCGCCGTTGGCGATGGGGTTCGCGCTCATGCGCCGGTTGCCGACCGGTGCGAGCGCCCGCAGCTCGTCGCGCGGCGCGCCGCTCTCGTCGAACAACTCCTCGGGCCGGTAGCTGCGCAGCCATTCCTCGAGCTGGCGCAGCCGCTCCGGGTTTTCGCGCACGCCCGGGATAGGGACCTGGTGGGCGCGCCAGTAGCCTTCCACGCGATGGCCGTCCACGCTCTCCGGCCCGGTCCAGCCCTTCGGCGTGCGCAGGACGATCATCGGCCAGTGGCCGCGCGTGGCAAGGCCGCTCTCTCGCGCCTCGCGCTGGATCCCGCGTATCTCGCCGAGGCACTCTTCCAGTGTGCTTGCCATCTGGCGGTGAACGTCGAGCGGATCGTCTCCGGTTACGAAATGCGGCACCCAGCCGTAGCCCCGGAATAGACTCGCGAGTTCCTCCTCGGGGATGCGGGACAGGATCGTGGGATTGTTGATCTTGTAGCCGTTCAGATGAAGGATGGGCAGCACCGCCCCGTCCGTCACGGGATTCAGGAATTTGCTGGAGTGCCAGGCCGTCGCCAGCGGGCCGGTCTCGGCCTCCCCGTCGCCGACCGCGACCGCGACCAGCAGATCCGGATTGTCGAAAGCGGCGCCGAAGGCGTGGGAGAGGCTGTAGCCGAGTTCTCCGCCCTCGTGGATGGAACCCGGCGTCTCCGGCGTGCAATGGCTGCCGACACCGCCCGGGAAGGAGAACTGCTTCATGAACCGGCGCATCCCCTCCTCGTCCTGGCTCTTGTCCGGATAGGTCTCCGAATACGTGCCCTCCAGGTAGACGGGGGCCAGGACACCGGGCGCGCCGTGGCCCGGTCCGGCGAGAAAGATCGCCTCGACGTCGTGTTGCCGGATCAGCCGATTCAGATGCACGTACATCAGCGACAGGCCGGGACTCGCCCCCCAGTGGCCGAGCAGACGGTTCTTGATGTGTTCCGGTCGCAGCGGCTCGCGCAGCAGCGGATTGCTACGGAGATAGATCATGCCGGCGGCGAGGTAATTGCAGGCACGCCAAAAGGCATCGATGGACTGCAGTTCCTGCTCGTCAATGACCGCGGCGCTTGCTTTGTTCGTTTCCTTGTTCATCCTTGACCTCCTTCCGGCCTCGTTACTTTATTGTCCCCGCGCAAGCGTCCTGCCCTATTGGTCGGACGCAAGCGCCCGCAGCGTCTCTCTGGCAATCTCCGCCTCTTCATCCGAGCGGATCACCAGCAGCGCCACCGTGGAACCGTCCTCGTGGATGGCGCCGCCATCTCCGGCCACCTCGTTTCGGGCCGGCTCCAGGACGATACCCAGACGCTCCAGGCCCGCGGCGCACTGCTGGCGAACGGCGACGTCATTCTCTCCGACACCGCCCGAGAAGACGATGGCGTCGGCCCCGCCCAGCACCGCGTGATAGGCACCGATGTACTTCTTCACCCGGTAGCAGAAGACCTCGAACGCAAGCTGCGCGCCCGCGTGTCCGTCGGCGCGCAGGCGGTGGATCTCCCGCATATCGTTGACGCCCGCGAGGCCGCGCAGACCGCTCTCGGCGTTCAGCAGCTCGTCGACCTCGACCGCGCTCATGCCGGCTTCGCGTTGCAGATACGTCACGACGGACGGATCGAGATCGCCACAGCGACTGCCCATGACCAGACCCTCCAGCGGTGTCATACCCATCGAGGTATCGACGCTCAGTCCGCCGCGCACCGCCGCCGCACTGGCACCGTTGCCCAGGTGCAGCGTGATGAGCCGCGTATCGCCGAGCGGTTTCCCGAGGATGGCGGCAGCCCTGCGCGCGAGGAACTGGTGCGAGGTGCCGTGAAAACCGTAGCGACGGATGCCCCGGGCCGTGGCGATGCGTTCCGGGAGCGCATAATGCCAGGCCACGGCCGGCATGGTCTGGTGAAAGGCGGTGTCGAATACGGCAACCTGCGGAGTCTCGGGGTAGCGGCGGCCGGCCACCTCCATCCCCAGCCGGTTGAGTGGATTGTGTGCCGGCGCCAGCACGCTGGTCCGCTCGATCAGCTCGAGCACGTCACCCTCGACGCGCACGGCAGCGGCGAAGCGGTCACCCCCGTGCACGACGCGGTGGCCGATCGCGGTCGGTTTCGCCCCGGAGGCGATCTGCGGCAACGCGTCGAACAGATGCTCGAGGCAGCGCCGATGATCCGCCATCGGCAAATCCGTCTCGTCTGGGTGTGACGCCGCACCGGGTTCACCCCTCCACCAGGAGAACCGCGTTGCGTCGGTCCCGATACGCTCGAACGCGCCGCCCCCGATCCGCGCCAGCGTCCCCGGCACGAACAGGGCGATCTTGATGGAAGAACTGCCGCTGTTCAGTACTAGAATGCTCATGGTGGATCGTCGTATCGCGTGTGCGCCGGTGGCCAGCATTCGCCAAACGAAGCCGGGAAAGGAATAGGTGAATCTACGCACCGCGCGGCAGGTCAGCGGCTGCCGGGACCCCGCGTCGGTGGGTTATCCGAACCTGCCTGCGAGTACAAAAAATGGCCGGGGCACGGCCGTGGACACCGTACCCCGGCCCAGGCGGGCGTCAGGCAGCTCGGTGGTTCGCTCCGGCCGGCGCCTCGGTGACGGCCTGGATCGACTGGCTGGCGCCGCGGTGCAACTCGACCACGAGCGCGGTGGGCAGCGTCAGCGCTTCGGCAAGCTCGGCGAGATAGGCACGGGAGATCGCCTGGGTCTCGTCGACTGCCAGAAGTGCCGCGGCGTACACCTCGGCTGCCAGCTCGGGAGTGCCGGCGGCGGCCGCAAGCTCACCCACGCCGAGGGGGCGGCGCAATTCATCGAACAGCAGCCCTTTCTCGGCCGCGTCCAGGTCCAGGGTATCGATGCGGTCGAAGATGCGGCTCCGCTCGCGGTCGTCCAGGTGGCCGTCCGCATGGGCGGCCGCGATCATCGCCCGAATGATCAACAGGTCCCGGTGGCGGCGCGCGGCAGGCTCTGCCGGCTGGAAGCCGCGTTCCGTCAGGGCGGCCCAGGAACTGGCCTGCGCAGGGTTTGCCGCCGTCGCGCCGTCCGCCGCCCGGTATCGCTGATAGGCTTTCCAGGCGAGTCCGCCGACGGCCACGGCACCGCCGATCTTCAGCGCGGAGCCCGCGAGCTTCCGCGTCTTCTTGCCGCTGAGCGCCTTCGCGGCCAAACCGCCGGCAAGCCCGGCCGCCAGGCTACCGCCGATACCGCTCCTCATCAGGCCTTCCAGTGCTCGATTCAGGTCCATGGGCTTGCTCCTTGCCGGGGGACGAGACTGAAGATTGCCGAGGCGGAGCGAACATGACCAGCGGATTGTGCTTTGGATTGACTTCGGGCAGACCGAAGCTTTGGTGAGCCTGAGGGAGGTATTCCCGAATCTTACGCCTCGACGGCGCCAAACAGCTGCTCCCGCGCCGCCTCGGTGATGGCCACCACCGACGCATGTTTCAGGCGCCGCTCGGGCGAGATGGCGTAGAAACGCTCCCGGACCTCCTCCGTCGAGCCAATGATGCGCGCGCCGTAGGTGCGGCAGATCTCGTCCGCGATCGCCGTAGGGCCGGCGAACGCCCCTGCCCCGGCCTCGCCGAAGGCCTTCAGCAGGGCGCTGTCGTCGAACTCCGCAGCCACCACCGGCACCAGGTTCTTCGCCTCGAACCACTCCTCGAGCCGGCGCCGCAGCGCAGTGCCCTGGCTGGGCAGCAGCAAGGGGGCGCCGTCGAGAATCGCCGGGAAATCCCCCTGGTAGCGCTGGTAAAGGGCCTCGCTGACGAAGAACGAGGTGCCGCTCTCACCCAGCACGTAACTGTAGGCCTTGACGTTCAGGCCGGCGGGCAGCGGCTGATCCGAGAGCACCAGATCCAGCCGATGGACAGCGAGTTCTCCCAGCAGCCTGTCCAGCGTGCCTTCCTGGCAGCGGATGCGGGGCGCATCCTCGGGCTGCAGGGCCGGCGCGAGGATACGGCAGGCCACCAGCTTGGGGATGGAATCCACGATGCCCACATTCAGATGCCGCGGCACGTCGGGGCGTCGTCCGCGCACCACTTGCGCCAATTCCGCTCCGAGATTGAAGATCTCGTCGGCGTACTCGAACACCATCTGGCCGGTCCGGGACAGCACAAGTCGCCGGCCCGCCCTCCGGAACAGCCGCTCCCCCACTGCTTCGTCCAGCAGTTTCAGCTGCCCGCTGATGGTCTGCGGCGTGACGTGCAGTACTTCGGCCGCGCGGGCGATGCTGCCCTCGCGGGCCACCACCCAGAAATATTGAAGATGCCCGTAATTCAGATGGCGCATGACCGGTCTCCGGACGGGGCCCCCCTGCTCCTCATGATTCGCGCCCGAGGCGCCGTTCGATGCGAGCCAGTCTCTCTGCCGTCTCGCGCATCAGGTACAGCATCTCCTCGCGTTCGGAGTGGGCCTTCGCCTCGGTCTCCTGGCGGCGGCTCTCTTCCTCTTCCCAGTGCAGCGCCTGCATGGAGTTGACGATGATACCGATGAACAGGTTCAGGATCGTGAACGCCGAGATCAGGATGAAGGGCACGAAATACAGCCAGGCATGAGGATAGGCTTCCATCACGGGCCGCGCGATGCCCATCGACCAGCTCTCGAGCGTCATCACCTGGAACAGCGTGTACATGCTGGCGCCCACGTTTCCGAACCAGTCCGGGAAGCGCTCGCCGAACAGCTCGGTGCCGATCACCGCGAATACATAGAAAACGAGGCCCAGCATGAAGGTGATCCAGCCGATGCTGGGGATGGCCGAGAGCAGCGACTCGGTCAACTGGCGCAGGCGGCGAACCGTCGACAGCAAGCGGAGCACCCGCAGGATTCGCAGACTGCGCAGGATGGACAGCGGCCCGGTGGCCGGGACCAGGGATATGGCGACCACGAGGAAGTCCATGACGTTCCATCCGCTGCGGAAAAAGCGCGGACCGAAAGCGACCAGCTTGATGAGTATCTCGATGCTGAACACCGTGAGCACGATGACGTTGAAGGCGCTCAGCCAGCCTCCCGCCTCGGCGACGACGGCATCGGACGTCTCCAGGCCGAGCGTGATCGCGTTAGCCACGATCAGCCCCAGAATCAGATAGTGTGGCCAGCCTGACTCGATCCAGCGGCCCAGCCGCACTCGCCAGTCGTCGGATATTTCCAAGCGCGGGACTCCAGATGCTTACCGGCCCGGGTTCGGGCGAGACAGGTTAACCCTTTCCGGCTATTTGAGACTAGATATTGTTTTCATATTTCCTTTTCCTTATGCTCCGGGCCGCGCACCGTCCGGAACATGCCGTAGCACCTTCCGACCGGTCCGCTCGGCCGGCACGGATGTCTGTGCGCTAGAAACCGGGCGCCCGGAACGGTATCTTCTGCGCTCGCCAGGGACGGGGGATGCGGGGCCGATGTTGGCGCCCGCGACGCCACGCATTAATCGTTTCGGGGAAGCGTTCCTCATGCAAACCACCCGCAGATCGTCCAACGCGGAGAAGACGCTGCTGCTCGTCGCCCTGATCGCGGCGTGGCTGCTGTGGTCCGGGTTGTACAAGCCGCTCCTCATCGGCCTGGGCGCGTTCTCCTGTCTGCTCACGATCTATCTGGTCTACCGGATGGGGCATTTCCATCGGCAGGCCTACTCGCTCAACTACGGGTTCGGCTACATCGGCTACCTCGTCTGGCTGTTCAAGGAGATGGTGCTCTCCAGTCTGCAGGTCTCGCGGGCAGTCCTGAGCCCGGGGCTCAGGATCGAGCCGACGGTGGTCGAGATTCGCGTGACCGCCGACCATCCGATGGATCAGGCGATTCTGGGTAATTCCATCACCGTCACGCCGGGTACGCTGACCCTCGACGTGCACGACGGTGTGCTGAAGGTGCATGCCCTGACCCGCGCGGGCGCGGAGTCGCTGCTCGGCGGTGAGATGGACCGGCGAGTCGCCTCGCTGCGGAGACGCTGAGCATGTATTACGTGGTCAGCATCGCGGTGATCGTGACGATGGGTCTCGCGCTGGTGCGGGCGCTGCTCGGCCCCACCCTGTATGACCGCGTGCTGGCCGTGAACATGTTCGGCACTAAAACGGTGCTGCTGACTGCCGTCATCGCGTTCCTCTACGACCGCCCGGATTTTCTCGATCTGGCGCTGGCCTACGCACTGATCAATTTCACCGGCGTGCTGGCCGTGCTCGAGTTCTTCCGCAACCGGGCGTCGCGCCAGCCCGCCGGCGGCGAGGGCTGACGGCATGCAACTGGCACTCGAGATTGCGAGCTGGATCCTCATGTCCGTGGGCGGCGTGTTCGTCTTCATCGGTGGCCTCGGCGTCCTGCGGATGCCGGATCTGTTTACGCGGATGCACGCCGCGAGCGTGACCGACAGCATGGGGCCGCCGCTGATCCTGGTCGGCATCATGCTGCAGTCCGGGCTCTCGCTGGCCACCTTCAAACTGCTCGCGATACTGGTCTTCCTGATGCTGACCGGCCCCACCGCCTCCAACGCCCTGGCCAGTGCGGCACTGCTGGCGGGGACGAAGACGCTCGATGAGGCAGGCGACGACGCAGAGGCGGGGGGCGCCTGATGTTCATGACCGAGATCTTCAGCGCCTTCCTGCTGACCCTGCTAGTCGTGACGGCAGTCGCCGCGGTGAAGACCCGCAACCTGTTCGTCTCGGTGATGCTCACCGGCATCTACAGCCTGCTGATCGCGATCAATTTCTTCCTGCTGGACGCCGCCGACGTCGCCCTGACCGAGGCCGCCGTGGGCGCCGGCGTCGCGACCGTATTCTTCCTGGGCGCGCTCGCACTCACCGCCGAGGAGGAACGCAGTCCTTCGGCTTACCGGCCCGTCGCCATCGGCATATTCATCGCCG
The DNA here is from genome assembly GCA_964427415.1 of uncultured Woeseiaceae bacterium. Classification (GTDB taxonomy): domain Bacteria; phylum Pseudomonadota; class Gammaproteobacteria; order Steroidobacterales; family Woeseiaceae; genus Lentisalinibacter. Next base: position 49,903 of record CAYRUH010000001.1, read on the forward strand.
TCACCCTGGTCCTTGGCTATGCCACCCTCGGCATGCCGAGCTACGGCGACCCCGATGCGCCGGTGCACGTCCACGTGGCGCCTTTCTACCTGGAGAAGACGCCGGAGTTCATCGACATTCCGAATATCGTCACCGCGGTGCTGGGCAGCTACCGGGGCTACGATACGCTGGGCGAGGTATTCGTGGTCTTCACCGCCGGCATCGGGGTGATGTTCATCCTGGGTGTGCGGCCGTCCCGGAAGTCAGAGGGGGGGAGCATGATCGCCAGCGGCGAGAACGGCCTGCGCCATTATCTGATCCCCCGCGTCGTCGGCCGGCTCTTCATCCCCTTCATTCTCCTGTTCGGTCTGTACGTGCAATTCCACGGCGAATACAGTCCGGGCGGCGGTTTTCAGGCCGGCGCCATCATCGCGTCGTCCATCATTCTCTACGCGCTGCTCGAGGGCGAGGAGCGCGCCCTGCGACTGATCCCGCGCAAGGTGCTGAACGGCCTCACCGCCGGGGGCGCCCTGCTCTATGGCGCCGTCGGCGTCGCCGGCATGCTGGCCGGCGGGAACTTCCTCGACTACTCGGTGCTGGCCGGCGACCCGGTCAAGGGCCAGCAGATGGGGCTGCTGATCATCGAGGCCGGGGTCGGCATCACGGTCACCGGCGTGCTGCTCACGATCTTCCACGCTTTCGCCGCCCGGGAGCGTTTCTGATGATGGAGTTCCTCGGGCTGTATCACTATCTGGTGTTCCCGCTGCTGCTGATGAGCGGTATCTATGCGGTGATCGCCAAGCGGAACCTGTTCAAGAAGCTGATCGGCCTCGCCCTGATGCAGTCGGCGGTATTCCTGCTCTACATCACGATGGCCAAGGTGGAGGGCGGCACCGGCCCCATCCTGAAGCCCGGCGACGAGGACGTGCTGTATTCCAACCCCCTGCCCGAGGTACTGATCCTGACCGCGATCGTGGTCGGCATCTCCACGGCGGCGCTCGGACTCGGCATCATCGTGCGCATCAAGGAAGAGTTCGGCAGCGTCGAGGAAGACGTCGTCAGGGAGCTCGGCGGACGGTGAGCGCATTGGAGGAGCACCTGCCGGCACTCCAGGTCGTGGTGCCGATGCTGACCGCGCCGCTGGTGATGCTGCTGCGGCCCGGCCGGCTCGCCTGGGCGGCCGCGACGGCCGCCAGCCTCTGTGCGTTCGCCATCGCGCTGAGCCTGACGGCGGCGGTGCTCGCCGGCGAGCGGCCCGTCTACGACATGGGCAGCTGGGCCGCACCCTTCGGTATCGAACTGGTGGTGGACTCGTTCAACGCGCTGATCCTGTTGCTGGTCACGGGCGCCTCCAGCGTCACGCTGCTCGCCGGCGCACGCAGCATCGATTCCCAGATCGAGGATGAGCGCCAGCCGCTCTTCTATGCGGCGTGGCTGCTGGCGCTGTCCGGTCTGGCCGGCATCGCCGTGACCGGCGATGCCTTCAATGTCTTCGTGTTCATGGAGATTTCCTCGCTGGCGAGCTACGTGCTGGTGGCCGGCGGCCCGGACCGGCGCGCGCTGCCGGCAGTATTCAAGTACCTGGTGATGGGCACGATCGGCGCCACGTTCTATCTGATCGGCATCGGTCTGATCTACATGATGACGGGCACCCTGAACCTGGCCGACATGGCCGAGCGGGTCGGTCAGGTAAGCGACCTGCGTCCGGTGCTGGTGGCGGCCGCTTTCGTGACGACCGGTCTCGCGCTGAAGGCGGCGGTCTTCCCGCTGCATCTGTGGCTGCCGAACGCCTACACCTACGCACCCCATATGGTGACGGCCTTCCTGGCCGCCTGCGCCACCAAGGTCTCGCTCTACGTCCTGATCCGCTTCGACTTCATGGTGTTCCAGCCGAATCTCGCCGAGCACGGCCTGCAGTTCGCGCTGTTCCTGATGCCCCTCGCCCTCCTCGCCCTGCTGATCTCCTCGGGCGTGGCGCTGTTCGAGCGCAATCTGAAGCGCCTGCTCGCCTGGTCGTCGGTGGCCCAGATCGGCTACATGACGCTCGGCGTGAGCCTGCTCACCGCCACCGGCGTGACGGCGGGCATCCTGCACATGTTCAATCACGCCCTGGCGAAGGGTGCGCTGTTCCTCGCCGTGGCGGCACTGGCCGCCGGCTGCGGCGGCGTGCGGCTGGAGCAGATCCGCGGCGCGGGCAGGCGCATGCCCTGGACCATGGGTGCTTTCGTGCTTGCCGGGCTGAGTCTCGTCGGTGTGCCGGGGACGGCCGGATTCGTGAGCAAGTGGTATCTGCTCTCGGCGGCGATCGCCATCGAGGGCCATGGCCCTGCGCTCGCCGCCGTCATCGTGGTGAGCTCCCTGATGGCGCTTGCCTACATCTGGCGGGTCGTCGAGGCGGCCTATTTCGACGAGCCGCCCGCCGATGAGACGACCGGCACGAAGAGAGGAGAGGCGCCGGTGGCGCTGATCGCCGCGGCCTGGCTCGCGGCCCTGGCCAACCTGTTCTTCGGCCTCTCCCCCGACGTGCCGCTGGCACTGGCCGGGCAGGGAGCCGAGATCCTGCTGGGGTATGCGCAGTGAGCGCGGCGGCCACCATCCTGGGCGCGCTTGCCGTACCGCTGGCCGGGGCGCTGGGCATACTGCTCGCCGGGCGTGTAAACGCCAACCTGCGCGAGACCGTCACCCTCGTCACGGCAGCCTCCCTGGCCGTGGTCGTCTGGAGTCTGATCCCGGAGGTCATGGCCGGCGGCCGTCCGGCCCTGAGCGTGGCCGAGGTGGTCCCCGGCATCGAGATCGCCTTTCTCGTCGAGCCCCTCGGCATGCTGTTCGCGGCACTGGCTTCCGGGCTGTGGATCATCAACTCGATCTACTCGATCGGTTACATGCGCGGCAACAACGAGGCCAATCAGACCCGCTTCTACACGTTCTTCGCCATCTCGCTCGCCGCGGCAATGGGTGTCGCCTTCGCGGGGAACCTGTTCACCCTGTTCCTCTTCTACGAGGTGCTGACCCTCTCCACCTATCCGCTGGTCTCGCACAAGGGCGACGCGGCCACGGTGCGCTCGGCCCGGGTCTATCTCGGCATCCTGCTGACGACCTCCATCGGCCTGTTCCTCCCGGCGATTGTCTGGACTTACATCGCAGCGGGCACCGGCGACTTCACGCCGGGCGGCATCCTGGAAGGCAAGCTGGGCGGCCCGCTGCTGGGGCTGCTGCTCGGCCTGTTCGTGTTCGGCGTGGGCAAGGCGGCCGTGATGCCCGTGCACCGCTGGCTGCCCGCCGCGATGGTGGCGCCGACGCCGGTGAGCGCTTTGCTGCACGCCGTCGCCGTGGTCAAGGCCGGCGTCTTCACGATCACCAAGCTGATCGTCTATATCTTCGGCGTCGATTACCTGTTCGGCCAGCCGAGCGGCGCCTGGCTGCTCTACGCGGCTGCCTTCACGATCGTCGCCGCGAGCGCCGTGGCCCTGCGCCAGACCAATATCAAGCGGCTATTGGCCTACTCGACGGTCTCCCAGCTGTCCTACATCGTGCTCGCGGCCGATATCCTCAAACCGCTCGCGGAGGTCGGCGCCGCCATCCACATGGTGGCCCATGCCTTCGGCAAGATCACCCTGTTCTTCGCAGCAGGCGCCATCTACACGGCCTCGAAGAAGACCGAGATCGGTCAGCTCGCTGGCATCGGCCGGCGCATGCCCTGGACCATGGCCGCATTCACCATCGGCGCATTCAGCATGATCGGGGTGCCGCCCACGGGCGGCTTCGTCTCCAAGTGGTACATCCTGGCCGGCGCCTTCGAGGCCGACAACTATGTGGCGCTGTTCACGATGATCGCCAGCACCGCCCTGAATGCGCTGTATTTCCTGCCGATCGTCTACCTGGCCTGGTTCGGCAGGGAGCCCGAGGGTGCGATGGAGCACGGCGAGGCGCCGTTCCCCGCCGTGCTGGCGCTGACCATGACCGCGGCGCTGACGATCCTGTTCTTCTTCTTCAACGGGCCGGTCATCGCACTCGAACGGCAGCTGATCGAGGTGTGGGAATGAGCAGGCAATCGCAACGCAATGATCGCAACGATCGCGATGAACGCGATGATCGCGATCACTGGCTGGCCAGGCCGGAGAATATCCGCCTGCTCTGGAGGGGCTTCTGGGTCGTGCTGGCGCTGACCGTTGCGGCCCAGTTCTTCATCCCGGTGAAAGGACACTTCCTGGTCGACGGCTGGCTCGCCTTCGGCGCCGTCTTCGGATTCTTCTCCTGCCTGGCCATGGTGCTGGTTGCGAAGGCGCTGGGCTACTCGCTGAAACGCGGCGAGGATTATTACCTCGAGGGCGGCTACCTCGAGGACAAGGAGAAGCGGGATGCCTGAATATCTGCCACCCGCTTTAATCCTGATCGTCGCGGCCCTGCTGATCGGGCCGACTCGCGGGCACGTCCGCTCGGCTGTCGTGCTGCTGGCACCGCTGGCAACCCTGTGGGCCGTCTGGCAGGTGCCGGACGGGGTCGTCGCCACCGTGTCGTTCCTCGATTATCAGATCGAGCCGGTGGAAGGCAGCGACGTCCGCCGCCTGTTCGCGACCATCTTCGCCATCATGGCGTTCGCCGGCGGCCTGTTCTCCTTCCGCCAGGCCCGCTGGTACGAACTCGCCGCCGCCAATGCCTACGCGGCCGGCGCGGTCGGCGTGTGCTTCGCCGGTGACCTGATCACGCTGTTCCTGTTCTGGGAGCTGATGGCGATCTTCTCTACCGTCATCGTCTGGGCCGGCGGCACGCCGGCAGCGCGGGCCGCGGGCATCCGCTACGCGGTGATGCATCTGATCGGCGGCGTGATCCTGAAGGTGGGTATCGAGGGCACCGTGGTCCATACCGGCTCCATCGACATCATGCCCGTGCTCGCCACCAACTTCGATACCTGGATGATGCTGATTGGCATCCTGATCAATGCCGCCGCGCCGCCGGTCTCCGCCTGGCTCGCCGATGCCTATCCCGAATCCAGTCCGACCGGTTCGGTGTTCCTGTCCGCCTTCACCACCAAGACCGCCGTCCTCGCGCTGATACTGCTGTTCCCCGGCGAGCCGGTGCTGATCGGGGTGGGGGTCTACATGGTGATGTACGGCATCATCTATGCCCTGCTGGAGAATGACGCGCGACGCATCCTGGCCTATTCCATCGTCAACCAGGTGGGCTTCATGGTCTGCGCGGTGGGCATCGGTACGCAGATGGCCCTGAACGGTGCGGCCGCCCATGCCTTCGCCCATATCATCTACAAGGCACTGCTGTTCATGAGCGCCGGCGTCGTCGTGTATCGCACCGGCAAGAGCAGGTGCACGGATCTGGGCGGGCTGTTCCGCACGATGCCGCTGACCACGGTCTGCGGCATCATCGGCGCACTCGCGATCTCCAGTTTCCCGCTCACTTCCGGCTTCACCACGAAGTCGATGATCTCGGATGCGGCCGCCAGCGAGCACCTGGTGGTGGTCTGGTACCTGCTGGCCGCCGCCTCCGCCGGCGTCTTTCTGCACGCCGGCATCAAGTTTCCCTGGTTCGTGTTCTTCCAGAAGGACTCCGGCCTGCGGCCCAAGGACGCGCCCTGGAACATGGGTGCCGCGATGGTGCTGTTCGCGGTGCTGTGCATCGCCCTCGGCGTGTATCCGCAGCCATTCTACGAGCTGCTGCCCTACCCGGTGGACTATGAGCCCTACAAGCCAGGCAAGGTGTTGTTCTATCTCCAGTTGCTGCTCTTCTCCGGTCTCGCCTTCTTCCTGCTGCTGCCGCTCATGCAGCGCACCCGCACGGTCAGCCTGGACACGGACTGGATCTGGCGCGTGGCGCTGTACCGCGTCGCGTTCGGGATCGGCGCTGCAGCCAATGAGGCCGGCGCTCTTCTGAGGAAGACGGTGGAGCGGGTCCGAGGCGACATCGGGCGCTTCGGGCGGCGGCATCTCGGCGCGGGAGAGTCCGGCGAGGACCGGGGCGTCTTCGCCCAGGCCTGGCCCATCGGCGTCACGGCCCTGTGGATCGCGGTGCTGCTCATCGCCTACGTCGTCGTCTATCTGCTCTGACGGGGCGGCCGGATGGATCCCGTCATCTGGTTCTTCCTGCTGGGGCTGATCGCGGGTCTGCTGCGCTCGGACCTGCGCCTGCCGCCCGCCATCTACGAGCTGCTGAGCATGCTGCTGCTGATGACCATCGGCCTGAAAGGCGGTGTGGAACTGGCCCAGCAGCCGTTCGCCGGCGTCGTGCCGCAGATGGTCGCGGTGCTGCTCATGGGCATCACGCTGCCCCTGCTCCTCTTCCCGGTGCTGCTCTATGTGGGGCGCTTCAAGCGGCCGGATGCCGCGTCCATCGCCGCTCATTACGGCTCGGTCAGCGTCGCCACCTATGCGGTCGGCGTCGCCTATCTGGCCAGCAAGAACGTCCCCTTCGAGGCGCACATGCCCCTGTTCGTCGTGCTGCTGGAGATGCCCGGTCTGATCGTCGGTATCCTGCTGGCCCGCGGGCTCAGACGCGGCATGCGCTGGGGCGCGCTGACCCACGAGATATTCCTCGGCAAGAGCATGGTGCTTTTGCTCGGCGGCCTGCTGATCGGCTGGGCCACCGGGCCCGAAGCCATGGCGCCGCTGGAGCCGCTGTTTTTCGACCTGTTCAAGGGCGTACTGGCCCTGTTCCTGCTGGAGATGGGCCTCATCGCCGCAAGCCAGGCGCAGAGTCTGCGCCGCCACGGGGTATTCCTGGTCGCCTTCGGGGTCGTGGTGCCGATACCACTCGCCGCGGCCGGCACCGCCCTCGGCTGGGCCATCGGGCTCTCGCCGGGCGGCAGCACACTGCTCGGCATCCTCGCCGGCAGCTGCTCCTACATCGCCGCGCCGGCCGCCATGCGCATCGCCGTTCCCCAGGCTAATCCGACGCTGTCGCTGACCGTCTCCCTCGGCATCACGTTCCCGTTCAATATATTCTTCGGCATACCCCTGTACCATCTGATGGCCAACACGATCCACGGTTGAGGAGGATCGAGACGTGCAGCCCGAGACGAAGAAACTGCTGACCATCGTCACCGAGGCCGTCATCGAAGCCAGCCTCACGGCCGACCTGAAACGCCTTGGGGCGGGCGGCTATACGATCTTGGATGCACGCGGCAGCGGCAGCCGCGGCGTTCGCGACGCCGGCTGGACCTCCAGCGGCAACATCCGCGTCGAAGTGGTCTGCGAGCCCGCAGTGGCAGCACGCATCGCCGATCATCTGCGCGAGAACTACTACCGGGACTACGCCATGATCCTGTACCTCTCCGACGTCGCGGTGCTGCGGCCCGAGAAGTTCTGAGCCCGGCTGTCGACGGGCGCCATCGCGCCGCCTGCGCTGTCAACAGCGCACCGGACAGGACGGCGACGCTACTGGCCATCTCCTCGGGCCGCGCGGCACGGTTCAGCGCGCTAAAGGGCGCCCCGTCGCCGTACCTTCAGGGACGGCCAACGTGGCGCACCAGACCCAGTTCGTTAAAGACGGCGACGGCGCGATCGGGGAAGTCGGTAAACAGGCCGTCGACCTGTAGCTCGGTCACGAACCAGCGCAGCATCCCCTCGAGATCACGGAAGCCCTCCGCCAGGTCGTCTGCCCGGAAGGTGTAGGGATGCACCGCGAGACCCGCCGCACGGGCGTCGGCCATGAGTCGGGACGGCGCGGGTCGCCCCGCGCCGTCCAGGGTGTAGAGCTGGCCCACCGCAGGCCCTATTGCATCGGCCGTCGCGGCGAGCGCGGCCAGGCCAGCCTCGGTCTTCAGCGCGTCATAGTCGGTGTCCGATTCGCCCCAGTCGTTCTCGCCGATCAGCTGCACCAACCGGAAGTCGGTCGCGAATTCTTCGCGCAGTCGGCACAACTCACCGGCATCGAAACACTGGATGTACACGGCGTCCGACCGGGACGTGAAGCCGGCCTCCGCGAGGGCATCGAGCAGGAACGCCGAGAGGTCCGCGCCCTCGGCCCGGTGCCACGCCGGACGCTTGATCTCGGGGTAGATGCCCACCTGCCGCCCGGTGGAGGTGTTGAGGCCGCGCACCAGCGCGATCTCCTCGGCCAGAGTATTGATGCGGAAATTGCCGCTACGGGCCGGGAAGCGTCCCGGGTAGTTCGCCTCCCTGCGCTCCGGGTCGAGTCTCTCGGTCACCCGCAAGGTGCGGATCTCGGCCAGCGTCAGATCCCGGGCGTACCAGCGGCCGTCCGCCCGGGCCCGGCGCGGGAAGCGCTCGGCCACGTCGGTCACCCGGTCCAGATGGATGTCGTGCAGGACCAGGAGCGCGTCGTCTTTCGAGGCGACGAGGTCCTGCTCCAGGTAATCGGCGCCGAGACCGTAGGCCAGCGCCTTGGCCTCCAGCGTGTGCTCCGGCAGGTAGCCCGAGGCGCCGCGGTGGGCGATCACGACAGGCCGGCGGGGGGGATTGGCCGTGGCCATGGCTGCCGTATTGCCCCGCCCCGGTGGCCTCAGTCTTCCACGCCAAGGCGCTTGTGCATGATCGGGCTCGTGGTCGTATACTGCAGGTGTACCTTCTTGTCGGGCTCGATGAAGGATTTGGCCGCGAAGGCCGCCAGCGCGGCCTCGTGGAAGCCGCTCAGGATCAGCTTCTTCTTGCCAGGATAATGGTTGATGTCGCCGATGGCATAGATGCCCGGGATGTTCGTCTCGAACTTCTCCGTATCCACGTTGATGGTCTTGCGATTGATGTCGAGACCCCACTCGGCGATGGGTCCGAGTTTCGGCGCCAGCCCGAAGAACACGAGCAGGTCATCCAGCTCGACGCGGCGCTCGTCCTGGTCTTTCACCGACACGGTCACCGACTTCAGCGTGCCGCGGTCGGCATCGATGGCGCTCACACTGCCGAACTCGATCAGATCCATCCTGCCCGTCGCCACCAGTTCGCGCATCCGCGCCACCGAGGCCGGCGCCGCGCGGAACTGATCCGATCGATGCACCAGTGTCATCGACCCGACCGAGTCGATCAGCTCCAGCACCCAGTCGAGCGCGGAGTCGCCCGCACCGAGCACCACGACCCGCTTGCCGGCGAAACGGCCCGGATCACGCACCCGGTAGAAAACGTGCTCGTCGACCAGCTCCTCGACGCCCTCCACGCGGAGTTCGCGAGGCTGGAAAGATCCGACGCCACCGGCGATGATGATGATCTTCGCCTCGAACACCTTGCCGCCGCTGGTCTTCACCTGGAAAGGCCCCTCGCCGGAGACCTCCGTGACCTCCTCGCCGAGGTGGAAACCGGGCGAGAACGGCTTGATCTGCTCCATCAGCCGCTCGACCAGTTCGGCTGCGCTGCACACCGGAATGGCGGGGATGTCGTAGATCGGTTTGTCCGGGTAGAGTTCGGCGCACTGGCCGCCGACCACGGGCATGGTCTCAACCACCTCCGCATGCAGGCCCAACAGCCCCAGCTCGAATACCTGGAACAGTCCGCAGGGGCCCGCCCCGACGATCAGTGCATCGGTCTTGATTGTCATGATTCTCCGTTCACTCCTCCGGACAAAATCCTGCCGCGCGGGGGCACCCTTCCCCGGCGGCTCGGCGGCTGCCAGTGCGAGGGCGCGGCCTGCGACGGGCCTCAGGGGAAGTCGATGACCTCCCAGCGGTTGGTATCCTCGTTCCGTGCCGCCCGCTTAATCGCGTCCACGATTTCCCGTTCGTTCCACTCCGGCTCTTCCCGGGCCGCCCGGGCCACCTCGGCCGGCATCGGCAGGACGCCGCCGAAGGGTTTCATCGCGATGACCGGGCGGCCGAGCGCCCTGGCGGCGTCGATCTGGTACTGGATCCAGTCCCGTTTCTTCTCGAACAGGCTGGCCAGGACGACGACGGTCTCCGCGGCCTCGATCTGCTCACGCAGCGCCGCCTTGAACGCTTCGCTGCCGCCGGCGGGCAGCTCGTCCGGCTTGCTCGTGTTCACATAGAAGAAATTGGGGTTACTCTCGATGTACTCGAACAGCCGCAGGTAGTCGTCACTCTCACTGAAGGTGTGGGTGACGTACATTCGTATCGGGTTTTCTTCGGACACGTAACCCCTCCGGCAGCCGGCTCGCAACGCCGGTAGTGTAGCGAATCCGGCAACCGGGGGGCCAGCATCGCCGGCATCGGGAGTGCCTCTCACGCCGGCCCGACCTGCTATCATCGGTATCAGTGAGGCTGTCCGGGCGTCGGCAGCGCCGGCACCCGCCCGGCCCGCCCGACTGCCCTACCGAACGCCGGGAACAGGCATGCGCTTATTGCTCTACAACATCCGCTACGGGGTCGGCGGCGGTGCGTCCATGCACGTGCCCGTCCCCGGCGCAGGCTACCTGCTCGGCAATCGGCCCAACCTCGGCCGGATCATCGAGTTCATCCAGTCGGTGAGCCCGGACATCGTCGGGCTCGTGGAAGTGGATACCGGCTCCATCCGCAGCCGGCGGGTGAATCAGGCGGAGGAGATCGCGCGGGCGCTCGGTCACAACACGTCCTACGAGATCAAGTACGGGGCGAGTTCCGTCAACAAGCTGCTGCCCATCATTCGCAAACAGGGCAACGCGTTCCTGGCCGCCCCGGGCATCCACGGCGAGCGCTTCCACTACTTCGATACGGGCATCAAACGGCTGATTATCGAGCTGGAGCTCGACAATTTCGCGGTCTTCCTGGTGCACCTGTCGCTGAAGTACCGGCATCGCGCCCTGCAGCTGCGTCATCTGCATGATCTGGTGATGAAGACGGAGAAGCCGGTGATGGTCGCCGGCGATTTCAATACCTTCTGGGGCGAGAACGAGATGTATCTGTTCATGCAGGCGACCGGCCTGAAGAGTGCGAACACGACGGGAGCGCCCTCCTACCCCAGCCGCGCGCCTCGCAAGGAGCTGGATTTCATCCTCTACCAGGAAGGCATCCACATCGAGAATTTCGAGATCCCGCAGGTCCGCTATTCGGACCACCTGCCACTGGTCTGCGACTTCTCGGTGCAGGCGGCCTGAGACCAGGGAATACGAAGACACAGAAATGACGACGCCGACACGGCGCAAGGAGCAGGCAATGAGCGAGGAAAAGGCACCCGGCGGGCTCGAGCACTGGCGCAGGTCGACCGATTCCAGCGGTGTCCTGTGGCTCGCGGCGGACAAGGCCGACGGCGGCGCCAACGTGCTCTCCGCAACCGTACTACGCGAGCTGGACAAGGTTATCAGCGGTGTGGAAGACGACCCGCCGAAGGGCGTGGTCATCTATTCGGTGAAGCCGAGTGGCTTCATCATGGGCGCCGACATCAACGAGTTCACCCGTATCGAGACGGCCGAGCAGGCCTTCGAGCTGGTCCGGCTGGGCCAGCAGGTACTCGACCGGCTCGAAGCACTGCGCTGCCCCACGGTGGCCGTGATCGACGGCTACGCCCTCGGCGGCGGTCTGGAACTCGCCATGGCCTGCGACTACCGCCTCGCCGTGGACAGTGAGCTCAAGACCATCGGCCTGCCCGAGGTGCAGCTTGGCATCCACCCCGGTTTCGGCGGCACTGTCCGGGCAGTGCAGATCGCCGGCGTCACTGCTGCCTTGGAACTGATGCTGACCGGCAAGTCGCTGACGCCGAAGAAGGCGAAGGCCGCCGGGCTGGTGGACCGTCTGGTCACACGGGACAACTGGAAGGCGGCGGCGCGTGAAATCATCGGCTCGCGCCCGCCCCGCAGCCGGGCCGGATTCACCCAGAAGCTACTCAACCTGGCGCCGGTGCGCCCCTTCGTCGCCAGAAGCATGCGCGGCCGGGTCGCCAAGCGCGCCCGCCGCGACCACTACCCGGCGCCCTACGCCATCATCGATCTCTGGCAGGCGCACGGCGGCAACCCGGACGGCGGCTACGTCGCCGAGGCACGCTCGATCGCGGAACTCATGTGCACGGACGCTTCCCGCAGCCTGGTACGCGTGTTCTTCCTGCAGAACCGGCTGAAGTCCCAGGGCAGCAGCGACGCACCCCGGGTCCGGCACCTGCACGTCGTGGGCGCCGGCGTCATGGGTGGCGACATCGCAGCCTGGTGCGCTCTCCGGGGCCTGGAGGTCACTCTGCAGGACCGGGAAGAGAAGTACATCACCCCGGCGCTCGAGCGGGCGGAGAAGCTGTTCGGCAAACGGATCCGTGACGAGACGGAACGCGAGGCCGCGAAGGGCCGGCTGCGGGCCGACGTGGCCGGCGAGGGAGTGGCCAGGGCGGATCTGGTGATCGAGGCCATCTTCGAGGACAAGGAGGCGAAGCAGGACCTGTACCGTGACCTGGAGCCGAAGATGAAGGACGGCGCGGTGCTCGCCACCAACACCTCCTCCATACGCCTGGAGGAGTTGCGCACCGTGCTTTCGGTGCCGGCACGGCTGATCGGCCTGCACTTTTTCAATCCCGTCGCGCAGCTGCCCCTCGTGGAGGTGATCCGCTGCGAGGACAGCGAGGCCGCAGCCGTGGACGCCGGCCATGCCTTCGTGCAAGCCATCGGCAAGTATCCGCTCGAGTGCGCGAGCTCACCCGGATTCGTGGTCAACCGGGTGCTGGCCCCGTACATGGGCGAGGCGATGCGCCTCCATGAGGAAGGGGTGGCGCTGGAGATCATCGACCGGGCGGCGGTGGACTTCGGCATGCCGATGGGCCCCGTGGAGCTGGCCGACAGCGTCGGACTGGACGTCGCCTGGGAGGTCTCGAAGATCCTCGCCGATGCCTACGGCTACCCGCTGCCGGAGCAGCTGAAGGGGATGGTCGATGCCGGCAATCTGGGGCGCAAGTCCGGCCGGGGCTTCTACCGCTGGGAGGACGGCGAGGCGGTCAAGCAGTCCGACCCGGAGGGACCGGAGCCGCCGGACCTCCAGGACCGCCTCATTCTGCCGATGATCAACGAGGCGGTCGCCTGCCTGGCTGAAGGAGTCGTGGAGGACGAGGACCTCCTTGATGCCGGCGCGATCTTCGGCACCGGCTTCGCTCCCTTCCGCGGCGGCCCCCTGCACTACGCCCGTTCCCGCGGCGTCGCCGAGGTACGCAGCCGGCTGGAGAAATTCGCCATGGAGTACGGCGAGCGTTTCCGTCCGGCGGATGGCTGGGATACCTTCTCCTCCCGGGACGATTGAGCCTCTGGGTCGCTTTAAATTGGGACGGGTTCCTGATCTTCCCAAGCCATTGAATGTACAATGCGCCACCCGGAAATCGACGTTTTCTCTGACCGCCGCCCTCGCAACGGCCGGCCGGCGGCCCACCACCGATGAACTGGCGATAAAATGACGGAACGAGGACAGGTAGATCCGAACCTCCTGAAGGGTTTCTCTCCGCTCGACGGACTCAAGCGCGAGAATCTGTCCGCGCTGGCGAAGAAGACCCAGGTTCACGAGCTGGAGGCGCATCAGATCCTCTTTCGCGAGGGAGATTCCGAGAAGCGCACCCTCTACATCGTCAGCGGCAGCGTCGAGCTGCTGGACGGCAACCAGGTAGTGGAGACGATCCAGGGTGGCACGGAAGAGGCCCGCAATCCGCTCTCCCCCATCCTGCCCCGGCGCTACACGGCGCGCACGCGGACGAAGATCCAGTATCTGAATATCGACAGCGACCTGCTGGACGTGATGCTGACCTGGGACCAGACCGGCTCCTACGAAGTGAGTGATTTGCGAGACGATCAGGCCGAGAGTGGAGACGACTGGATGACCACCCTGCTCCAGACCAAGGCCTTCCACAAGATTCCGCCGGCCAATATCCAGGCGATCTTCATGCGCATGCAGCAGATCAATTACAAGGCCGGCGATCAGGTCATCAAGCAGGGCGCCGAAGGCGACTATTTCTTCGTGATCACCCGCGGCAAATGCGCGGTCACCCGGGAGACGCCGCTGAACAAGGAGGGCATCCGGCTGGCCGAGCTCGGCGTGGGCGACACCTTCGGCGAGGAAGCGCTGATATCGGACGCCAAGCGCAATGCCACGGTCACGATGCTCACGGACGGCTCGGTAATGCGCCTCGGCAAGGACGATTTCAACACCCTGCTGAACGAGCCCATGCTCGAGTGGGTGGACTACACGGAAGCCCAGGACATCGTGGCGAAAGGCGGCCAGTGGCTGGACGTGCGGCTGCCGAGCGAGTTCGACAATTATCACCAGGAGGGAGCGGTAAACATCCCGCTCTACTTCATCCGGCTGAAACTCGGCACCCTGGACAAGGACAAGCGCTACATCGTCTGCTGCGACACGGGGCGGCGCAGCTCCGCCGGGGCCTACATACTGAACGAGCGAGGCTTCAACGCCTGCGTCCTGCGCGGCGGCATCAACAGCGCCCGCAATCCCTGAGCCGCGGCCGCGGCGGCCTCACATGGTGTGGGTGGGCTTGTCTCCGCTCAGCGCGCCGGCCAGGTAATTCTCGATCTTCTTCTGGGTATTGCCCTGGTCCTGCTCGGAGAACTGGACGCCGATGCCGGCGGTCCGTTTGCCCTGCGCGCCCTTGGGCGTCATCCAGATCACCTTGCCCGCCACCGGGATCTTCTCATCCTCGCCCATCAGGTTCAGCAGCATGAACACCTCGTCGCCCAGCCGGTACGAGCTGTTGGTGGGTATGAACAGGCCGCCGTTGTGCACAAACGGCATATAGGCCAGATATAACGCGCTCTTGTCCTTGATCGTCAGCGTCAGCAGACCCGGCTTGGACATGTTGAAGTTCCCTCGATGACTACCCGTCGCCACCGCCGGCCGATGCGCCCGTCGGTGAGCGTTCCAGGCCCGCGTACTCCCCCTGGAACCCTTCGGCCCATGGGATAAGCAGCGATTCCAGCGCCACCTGCTGCTCGTTCGCCGAGCCCGGCGGCTGATTGCGAAGCCTGGTCACGCGATCTAGATAACAGAAGAGATTTCGGCTGTCCATGCGCTGCAGCACGCTTTCCGGCATCACGCCCGCCGGCGCCCGGGACCGCCCGGTGACCCGGCACCGGATCAGGTCTGTCATCAGCCGCTCCAGCCAGTCGATCGCGAATACGGCGTCCGCCTTCGCCCAGCGCGCAGCCGCGTCCAGCGGGCCCAGCCGGCCGGCCACGACCGCGCCGAGGTCGTCCCGGAAGCGCGCCGGCAGGTCCGCCGTTCCTTCCCGTACGAAGGCCACCGCCCGCAGCGGCGCTCCGCCGGCCAGCGCCAGAGCCTCGCCCCAGTCCGCCTCGTCGCCCAGCTCCTGCAGCCAGGCCAGTGCCGTCGCCGGCGGCGGCAGCGAGACCCGCAGGCTCGCACAGCGGCTCAGAATGGTGGCCGGCATGCCGGAGAGCGTATCCGCCACCAGGATGATGAGGGCATCCCCCGGCGGTTCCTCCAGCGTCTTCAGCAGGCTGTTGGCCGCGTTCAGCGTCATGGCGTCCGCCGGCTCGATCACCGCTGCCTTGCCACCTCCGGCGTGACTCTTCAGGCCGATACTCGCCACCAGTGCCCGAATCTGGTCTACCGAGATCCGCGCCTTGCCCTCCTCCGGTGAGATCCGGAACGCATCCGGATGGTGCCGGCCTGCCGCGGGCCAGGCGGGGCGTGGCGGTCCGCCGCTCTCCTGATTGCCGTTTCCGGAACGATTGCCGTCGAGGTAGCGCGCGCAGAGCCAGTCCGCCAGCGCCCGCTTGCCGGTACCGGCCGGACCGCTCAGCAGCAGGGCATGGCCGAGCCGATCGTCGGCAAGACTGCGCTGCAGATTCCGGCAGATATCGTCAAGCCATAAAACCTCCTTATTATCTGATACTTTTATCAACTTTCTAATCCTGACTAACAGCTATGAGCCGGTCGATATGGCGGGCGATTTCCTGCTGCACCGACTGCAGCGGCCGGCTGGCGTCAATGACGGCGAAGCGCTCCGGCGCCGCCTCGGCCAGAGCGAGATAGCCCGCACGTACCCGCTCGAAGAAGGCACCCTGCTCGTTCTCGAACCGGTCAGAGATGCCCCGATCCCGCGCGCGCTGACGGCTTACGGCGAGCGGAGCGTCCAACAGCAGTGTGAGATCCGGCCACAGACCCGGGTGGACGATGTCGGCGATCTGGCCTATGCGGCCGATATCCTGGCCGCGGCCGTGACCCTGATACGCGAGCGTGGCATCGGTGAAACGGTCGCAGACGACCCAGTCGCCCCGCTCCAGGGCCGGCAGGATGAGGTTCTCCAGGTGCACCGAACGGGCCGCGAACATGAGCAATACCTCTGCCGCCGCCGGTACGGGCTCCTGGCGCTCGGCGAGCACGACGTCACGGATGTTCTCAGCCAGCGGCGTGCCACCCGGCTCCCGCGTGCTGACGACGCCGTATCCGGCGGCGCCGATGCGCTCGCAGATGAATCCCACATTGGTGCTCTTGCCGACCCCCTCGATGCCTTCCACCGTGATGAAACGGCCCTTCACCCTACCCAAGCTGGCCATGTTCAGCGGCTCCTCCGTTGCCGCAGTCGCTCGAGGTAGCGCTCCACGGCGGCCTCGTGCTCCTCCCGCGTGGCCGAGAAATAATGACTGCCGTCGGACTCACCGGTGGCCACGAAGAACAGCGCCTCCCCGGTGGCCGGATCCACCGCTGCCTCCAGCGAGGCCCGGCCCGGCAGGGCGATCGGCGTCGGCGGGAGTCCGGCCCGCGTATAGGTGTTGTAGGGCGTGTCCGTCCGCAGGTCCCGGCGCCGGATGTTGCCGTCCCAGTCCTCACCCAGTCCGTAGATCACCGTGGGGTCGGTCTGCAGACGCATGCCGCGCTCGAGACGCCGTGTGAACACGCCTGCGATGCGGCGCCGCTCGTCGTCCCGGGCGGTCTCCTTCTCGATGATCGACGCCAGGATCAGCGCCTCGTAGGGCGAGCCGAGCGGAGTATCGTCGCGGCGGGCTTGCCACGCGGCATGCAGCTGCTGCTGCATGAGCGCGTAAGCGCGGCGCAGGATGGTCACATCCTCACTGTCCCGCGGAAAATGGTAGGTCTCCGGCAACAGGAGGCCCTCCGCGTGGTTCTCCTCGGCCTCGAGGGCCTCGAGCAGCGCCGCCGGCTGGTAAGGCCCGAGGGTTGCCACGATCGCCGGGTGTTCCTGCAGCGCGCGTACGGCCTCGGCGGTGGTCCAGCCCTCCACGATGGTGAAGCTGTAGAGGCGGACGTCGCCGGCCACGAACTTGGCCAGTGCCTCCGCCGCGCTGAGACCCGGCTGCAGCACGTATTCGCCCGCCTTGATCCGCGCCGCCTCGCCGGACAGGCGAGCGTACCAGGAGAGTACGGCGGGATGCCGGAGCAGGCCCCTCTCCTCCAGACCGGCCACCACCCGGCTGAGCGGCGTCCCGGGCGGGATCTCCACGACCGCGGGTGCGTCCAGGGTCAGCGGACGATGCAGTTCCGCCCTGGCCCACAGCAGCGTCCCGCCCAGCGCCATCGCAAGGGCCAGCATGCCGGCTAGCGCCGCCACGATGAGCTTCGTCATACTGCTCTCATTCCGTTAGTCCCGCCGCCTCGAGCGCAGACGCAATCCTCCCGGTGAGCGGACCCCGCGCCCACTCCCGTGTAGCCAGTCGGGCGATCGGCCACAGGACATACTGGCTGTTGGTCAGGAAAAGTTCGTCCGCTGACATGACCTCGGCCGGCTCGATCTCCCTGACCGTCGTCTCGAGTCCCAGTTCGTCGGCCAGCTGCAGTACGCGGCCGCGCATGATGCCGGCCACCCCGGCATGGGTGATGGCCGGCGTGATCAGGCGTCCGCCACGCCCCAGGAACAGGTTGCTCATGGTAGCGCAGACCACGCTCCCGCCGCTGTCCAGCATCAGGCCCTCGACGACATCCTGATCCTCCCATTCGGCGCGGGCAAGCACCTGTTCCAGCCGATCGAGGTGCTTAATGCCGGCCAGCGCCGGGTTGCGGCCTAGGCGAGTGCGGCACCAGCGCACCACGACGCCGCGCTCCCGCCGCTCCGGCGGCCAGGCGCGCGCCGGCCCGATTCCCGCCAGCACGCGGGCAGCCGAATGCCGGTAGGCATAGCCCCGCTCCCCGTCCCCACGGGTCGCCACCAGCTTCAGGATGGCACGTCCGTGGCCCGCGGCCTCGCCCTCGACGACCCCGGCAACGAACTCACCGAGGTGCCGGCGGGACGGCAGCTGGAGCGAGAGCCGGTCGGCACCGAGGCGCAGGCGCTGGAGATGGCGCTCGAGCAGCCGGGGCCGCCCGCCGCGTACCGCGATGGTCTCGAACAGCCCGTCGCCGTAAGCGAATCCCCGGTCGTTCGGTCCCGGCGCGTCCGACGCACCGTCGAGATAGTGCCAGCGCATCACCCGGCCCCCTGCCCGAGGGCCAGCAGCAGCCCTTTTGCCTTGGCCCGTGTCTCGGCCAGCTCGCGCTCGGGCTCCGAGTCGGCAACGATACCCGCCCCCGCCCTGAGGGTGAGCTCCGTGCCGTTCGTCACGACGGACCGGATCAGTATGTTCAGGTCCAGGCTCCCGTCCCGGGAGAGATAACCGAAGGAGCCCGTGTAGGCGCCCCGGGGACCGGACTCGAGTGCGGCGATGATCTGCATGCAGCGGACTTTCGGGCAGCCGGTGATCGTGCCGCCGGGGAACACGGCGCCGATGGCGCGGCCGGGCGTCACACCGTCCTCCAGCTCGCCGGTCACGTTACTGACGATGTGGTGCACGTGGCGGTAGGTCTCGATGCTCATCAGCTCGTCGACCCGCACCGTGCCCGGCCGGCAGATGCGCCCGAGATCGTTACGCTCCAGATCGATCAGCATGACGTGCTCGGCCCGCTCCTTCGGGTGCGCCAGCAGCTCCGCGCTGAGCTCACGGTCGTCCTGGCGGCTGCTGCCGCGCGGCCGCGTACCCGCGATCGGTCGCGTGGAGGCGATGCCGTCGGCAAGCCGTAGCAGGCGCTCCGGCGAGGAGGAGATCACGGCATGCCGGCCGAGTCGCATGAGGCCGGCGAAGGGCGCCGGATTGGCCCGGCGCAGCCGCCGATAGATGATCGACGGCGTCATCCCTTCGGCGAGCCTGCCGTGCCAGAGTCGCGACAGATTCGCCTGGTAGACGTCCCCCGCCGCGATATGGGCCTTCGCCTCGGCCACCGCTGCGAGATAGTCCCCGGGCGGCTCCCCGGTGGCCGGGCCGGCGAGTGCGGGTATGCCATCGTCGACCCCGCTCCGTGCCGCCGCGGCATCGGCGGCCATCTCGCCGAGCCCGTCTTCGCTGCCCGACTCGGCAACCGCCCAGGTGCGTCCGCTCTGCCGGTCGTGGATCAGCGCCCCACGAACCCGGGTCGCGAGCGCGACGGGCAGGCCTGCTGGCGCACTCAGGCGCAGGCCGGACTCGATTTCGGCGGCCAGTTCGTAACCGAGATAGAGAAACCATCCGCCGGCGAAGGGTGTCTCGCCGGCGCCGGTCCGCTCGCCGGCCCACCATCGGTCCAGGGAGTCCAGGAAGCCGTCGCCGGCCGGTACGCCGGCCGGCACCGCGAGCCTGCCGCCCCCCTCCAGGCGCAGCGTCTCGCCGGGCAGCGCGAACAGCAGATCGTAGCGGGCCTGGGCATTGGCGCCCTCGACGCTCTCCAGCAGGAAAGGATAACGCTCGGGCCAGGCCTCGTGCATGGCCAGCAGATCCGCGTCGACCGTGAGTTCACGCACCGGCTTCATCGAGGGGTCTTGCGGCGAGTATCTTGCGGCGCCCTTGCACCGCCCACGCGCCCGGCTGCCGTCAGACGGCCCGGAAGATTAGCGTGCCGTTGGTGCCGCCGAAGCCGAAGGAGTTCGACATGGCCACCTCCAGCTTCGCATCGCGGGCCGTGTTTGGCACGTAGTCCAGATCGCACTGCGGGTCCGGGTTGTCCAGGTTGATGGTCGGCGGCAGCACCTGATCGCGGATCGCCAGGATGGAGAAGATGGCCTCCACCGCGCCCGCGGCCCCAAGCAGGTGGCCGGTCGTCGATTTGGTGGCGCTGACCGGCAGCGAGGCAGCGTAATCGCCGAAACAGCGCTTGATAGCGACCGTCTCGGCGATGTCACCCGCTATCGTGGAGGTAGCGTGGCCGTTCAGATGATCGACGTCTTCGGGATTGAGCCCGGCATCGTCCAGTGCCGCCGCCATGCTCTTGCGGGCCCCTTCGCCGTCCTCGGGCGGCAGCGTGATATGGCAGGCATCGCCGCTCATGCCGAACCCGACGACCTCGCCGAGGATGTTCGCACCCCGGGATTTCGCGTGCTCGTATTCCTCGATGACCAGGCAGCCCGCGCCGTCCGCCAGCACGAAGCCGTCCCGGTCGCGGTCGAAGGGGCGGCTGGCACGGTTCGGCTCGTCGTTGCGGGACGACAGCGCCCGCGCCGCGCAGAAGCCGCCGAGACCGAGCGGTGTGGTCGCATACTCGGCGCCCCCGGCCAGCATGACGTCGGCGTCACCCCAGGCGACCGAGCGGGCAGCGAGACCAATGCTGTGGGTGGAGGTCGTGCAGGCGGTCACCACCGCCAGATTGGGTCCCGTGAGGCCGTGCAGGATGCTCACATGACCCGAAATCATATTGATGATGGCACCCGGTATGAAGAACGGCGAGATGCGTCGGGGCCCCTGGTTGAGGTACTTCTCGTGGTTCGCCTCGATGGTGGCGATGCCGCCGATGCCGGCGCCCATGGCCACGCCGATCCGACCCCGGTTGCCGTCGGTCACCGCCAGGCCGCTGGCTGCCAGCGCCTGGTTGCAGGCGGCGACGCCGTACTGCACGAAGGTGTCGATCTTGCGCGCTTCCTTCTTCGGAATGCCGTGCGCTTGCGGATCGAATTCCTTGACCAGACCGGCGAACCGGGTCGCGAACGGCTCCGGGTCGAAGTCCGTGATGCGAGCCATCCCAGGGCGGCCCTCCACGACATTCTTCCACGCCGCGTCGACGGTATTGCCGACAGGCGAGATGATGCCGAGTCCGGTCACGACTGCACGGCGTCTCTCCACGGGATTACCTGTTCGGAGTGGGTGGAAGGGAAGCGCGGGCCGGGCGCACCGCGCCGGCCCGTGCCCGTGACATCAGGAGGATTCCGACTTGCGGGCGTTGATGTAATCGATGGCCTGCTGGACGGTGGTGATCTTCTCGGCTTCCTCGTCAGGTATCTCCGTCTCGAACTCCTCTTCGAGCGCCATGACGAGTTCCACCGTATCGAGCGAGTCGGCGCCGAGATCGTCGACGAAAGAAGCATCGTTGGTGACCTCTTCCTCCTTCACCCCGAGCTGCTCGGCTACGATGCTCTTGACCTGTTCTTCAATGCTGCTCATTGCTTCTGTTTCTCCTTCGCAGAGACTGCCTGAATTCTGTTGCCGTACCGCGGGAGAGTTCCCCAATCGGCGATCCGCGCCGGCCCCGGCTTTTACCTGAACGCAGCCGCTGCCGCGATCACCCCTTGCGCCGCCCTGTCCGGGCCCCGGCGCCTCCGAGGGCCGGTATTGTATTGGAAAACCGGCCGCCCATTCTACAGCACGGGCATCCGGGACCGGAGGCCTTTCAGATCATATACATACCACCGTTCACATGCAGGGTCTCGCCAGTGATGTACGCGCCCGCCGGCGATGCCAGGAATACCGCTGCCGCGGCGATGTCCGCAGCTTCGCCGAGCCGTCCGAGAGGGATCTGTCCGAGCAGCGTTTCCTGCTGACCCTCCTCCAGCGCGCCGGTCATATCCGTGCGGACGAATCCCGGCGCGATGACATTGACGGTGATGCCCCTGGAGCCGACTTCGCGCGCCAGCGATTTGGAGAAACCGATAATGCCAGCCTTGGCTGCCGCATAATTCGACTGTCCGGGGTTACCCATCACCCCGACCACCGAGGCGATGCTGATGATGCGTCCCGCGCGTCTTTTCATCATCCCCCGCAGGCAGGCCTTGCTCATACGGTAGACCCCGGACAGATTCGTCTGCAGGATCTCGTCCCACTCGTCCGGCTTCATTCGCAGCAAGAGATTGTCCCGTGTGATGCCGGCGTTGTTCACCAGGATGTCGGGCGCCGTCTCGACAGCGCTCATCAAGGCATCCACCGAAGCCGGATCGGCGACGTCGAGTACGGCCCCCTCACCCTGCCCGCCGAGCCTTTCGCCGATGGCCCGGGCGCCGGCCTCGGAGGTGGCGGTGCCGATCACCCGGGCGCCGGCGGCCGCCAGCCCGTCGGCGATGGCAGCGCCGATGCCCCGGGAGGCGCCCGTCACCAGGACGGTCTGCCCTTCCAGCACGTCGGCAGCGAAGATTCCAGCCATCGGTTACTCCTCTTGTGCTTTCAGCAATGCGTCCAGAGCCGCGGGCGTGTCCAGGGCTGCATGGGGCAGCGACCGATTGATACGCCGGCCCAGTCCCGCCAGTACCTTGCCGGGTCCGCATTCGACCACGCGGCCTGCGCCCTCGGCCGCGAAGTGCTGCACCGTCTCCACCCAGCGCACCGGACTGTAGAGTTGGCGCACCAACGCATCAGCGATCGCCGCCGGGGCGGACTCGACCGCTACGTCGACGTTATTGACCACGGGTATCCCGGGCGGCCCGATGGAGACGTCCTGCAACGCCCTTTGCAGCCGATCCGCCGCGGGCCGCATGAGCCGACAGTGAGACGCCACGCTGACCGGCAACAGCATAACCCGGCGCGCGCCGCTCTGCTTCGCAGCCTCGATCGCACGCTCCACCGCCAGCCTCTCGCCGGCGATCACGACCTGGCCGGGTGCGTTGTAGTTGACCGCCTCGACCACACCCGCTGACGCCGCCTGCTCACAGGCCGAACGGACGGCGGCGTCGTCCAGGCCCAGTACGGCGGCCATCGCGCCGGCCTCTTCCGCCGCCGCCTCCTGCATGAATCTGGCCCGCTCCGCGACCAGCCTGACCGCCTCGGTGAAAGACAGCGTGCCGGCCACGACCAGCGCGGTATATTCGCCCAGGGAGTGACCTGCGACCCACGCCGGCGCGGGCCCGCCGCGCTCCTGCCAGACGCGCCACGCGGCGAGGCCCGCCGTCAGCATCAGCGGCTGGGTGTTAACGGTCAGTCCCAGTTCGTCCTCCGGCCCCTCCCTCGACAGGCGCCAGAGGTCACGCCCGAGCGCCTCGCCGGCCTCCTCGTAGGTCTGGCGCACGAGCGGGAACGCCTCGGCGAGCTCGGCCTGCATGCCGAGGGACTGCGATCCCTGACCCGGAAACACGAATGCTGTCGTCACACGGTCCTCCCCTCTATTCTGCCACCAGCGGCGCGCGCGGCGTCGCGCGGCCGGCGTCGGAAGCGGGATTATAACGTCTGTGCGGTCGCTCTCCGGCTCGACCATGGCAGCGCGGCCAGCCCGACGATCACGCCGGCCAGTGCACCGTAACGATGGGCTTCGACCAGCACCGGACCGCCAGCCGTCTGCTCGGCCCCCGGCAGGGGCCCGGCCAGCGCCTCCCACGCGAGCTTGCCCGCCAGCAATACCGCGACAATGCCGGCGGCACGATCCCGGCCGCGCAGGGCCGGCACGAGTCCTCCCGCCAGCAGCCCGTGCAGGACGCCGGACAGGCCGACGTACCAGGCCACTCCCGGATGCAGCACGTACAATGCAGCGCCGATCGTTGCCGCGGAGGCCAGGACAATCCCCCACCACACCGTTGCCCGGTAGTCGCTCCCGGTCAGCCAGCACACCAGAGCGAGCCCGGCCAGGTTCAACAGCAAATGACCGGTGCCGAGATGGACCAGGTGCGCCGTCAAGAGCCGCCACCATTCGCCGTCGGCCACGGCCGCCCGGCTGTAGCGCAGCGCGGCCGCCCCGTCGTTCCCGCTCGCGGCCGCCGCGAGCGCCGCGCACACCAGCACGGCGAGAGGAAACTTCGCGCCGCCGAATATGTGCCACCAACCGTCAGCGGAATTGCCGGTTCGTAACCCCATGTTTGCTACAATTTCGTTGATTGAAGGACAGCGGCAGAACGCTGTAGACGTAAGTTTCCCTGGTTTTCGCCGGAGCAGAGATATCGTGCAACATTACCTGACTTGCGACGCGCCGGACGTGCGCGGCGCCGCGGGCGCAACCCGACAGGCGGGCTTCACACTGATCGAGATCATGGTCGTGGTGGTCATCATCGGCCTGCTCGCGGCCATCATCGCACCGAACGTCATCGGCCGCATCGACGACGCCCAGATATCCAAGGTCAAGCAGGATATCCGCAGCGTCGAATCAGCGCTGAAACTCTATCGCCTGGATAACTTCCGCTACCCCACCACCGAGCAGGGCCTCGCGGCGCTGATCGAGCGCCCCAATGATCCGAACATCAAGAACTGGCGGGCGGGCGGCTACCTGGATCGGCTGCCGAAGGATCCCTGGGATAACGTCTATCAGTATCTGAACCCGGGCCAGCACGGCGAGATCGACATCTATACCCTGGGTGCCGACGGACGCCCCGGGGGCGAGGGCATCGATGCGGATCGGGGGAACTGGTCGCTGGACGAGTGACCGCCCGGTCAGCGCAGCGGCAATGATGTCCGGCGCGACGGGGGAACCGGGACGCCTGGCGGCCGCCGGTCGGGGCTTAACGCTGATCGAGCTGCTGGTGGTGATCGTCATCCTCGGCATCTCCGTGGCAGCGGTGTTGCCGAGCATCGGCCTGCTGCAGGACGACCGCGGGCTCCAGCGCGAGGCACGCCGCCTCGCCGCCCTGATCGAGCTGGCGGCCGAGGAAGCGGCCATGCAGAGCCGCGACTACGGGCTGCGTTTCGGGCTGCACGGCTACCGCTTCTACGAGCAGGACCCACAGACCGGCGCCTGGGTCGAAATGGCCGGCGACGAGATTCTCCGCGAGCGCACGATTGCCGACGACCTGCGTTTCAGCCTCAGGCTGGAGTCCCGGGAGATCCGCCTGTTCGAAGCCATCGAGGGCGACCGTCAGCGCCGCGACCCGGACGACGGACCCGATCCCGGTCCCACACCCCACGTGCTGCTGCTCTCGAGCGGCGATACGACGCCCTTCGAGCTGACCCTCAGCCGGGACTTCGACGACGCACGCGCCGAACTCACCGGCGACTTTCTCGGCCGGGTCGAGCTGAAAACGGAAGACACCTCTTGAACGCGCGGGGCTTCACGCTGGTCGAGGTCCTGATCGCGCTGGCCGTGGCGTCACTCGGCCTCTCGGCGGTACTCGCCATGGGCACGCAGAGCGTCGATACCTCACGCAGCCTGCGGGATCGCACCCTCGCCCTCTACGTGGGCCTGAACGAGATCACAGAGCTTCGGCTCAGCGGCGAATTCCCCGACCCGGGCCGCTCGAACGGCGAGACCGAGATGGCGGACCGGCTCTGGCGCTGGGAGTACGTGATCTCGGAGACCGGCGTCGAGAGTCTGCGCCGTATCGACATCGCCGTCTCCCTGGCCGAACGGCCGGAGGACGTGGTACGAAACGTCAGCGGGTTCATTGGCGAGCCGGGGCCGCCCGGCGCGGCCAACATGGCCTGGTCGCTGCCGCTGCTCGAAGGGGCGGAGCGGTGATGAACAGGCGCCGGCAGACGGGCTTCACCCTGATCGAAGTGATGGTCTCGCTGGCCATCTTCGCGGCCCTGGCGGCGGCGGCCTACACCACGCTGAACGGGGTCGTGGAAGCGTCCCGGGTAGTGAGCGAACAGATGAGCCGTCTGCAGGCGCTGCAGCGGACCGTCCAGCGCATGACGCTCGATTTCAGCCAGCTCACCCCGCGGCCCGTGCGCGACGAACTGGGCGACGGCCGTCTGCCCGTGCTGCGCGGCGGCGGTGGTTCCCCCGACCTGGTCGAACTCAGTCGCGGCGGCTGGTCGAACCCCCTGGTGCTGCCCCGCCCCGCCCTGCAGCGGGTGGCCTACCGCATCGAGGAAGACCGGCTGATCCGCCGGCAATGGCCGGTGATGGATCGCACGCTCGGCACCGAGCCCGCCGAGGCGACGCTGCTCGACGGACTGGAAGATATCCGCATTCGTTATCTCTCCGGCGACGAGTGGACCGAGCAGTGGCCGCCGGACGCCGGCGCCGGCGCTCTCGGCCTGGCACTGCGGCCCCGAGCCGTCGAGATCGTGCTGGTGGTCGAAGGGCTCGGCGAGATCCGGCGCGTCGTCGAGGTCATCCAGTGAACACGTCTGCGCGGCAACGGGGAGCCGTGGCACTCATGTTCGCGATGCTGATCGTGGCGCTGTGCACCCTGTATGCCGTCAGTCTCGCCTGGGATACGACGCTCGACGTGCGGCGCACGACGAACCTGCTCTGGCGCGAGCAGGCCGCCCAGGTAGCCCTTGGCGCGGAGCAATGGGTGGGCATGATACTGCGCCAGGACGCCGAGGAGAGCGACACCGATCATCTGGGCGAGATCTGGGCCCAGCGCCTGCCGCCGCTGCCGGTGGACGGCGCGGGCATGAGCGGAGAGATCGCCGGCGGGCTCACGGACCTGCAGGGCCGCTTCAATATCAATAACCTGCTGAACGCGGAGGGGGTGATCGACGAAGCGTCCCTGGAGCAGTTCCGCCGTCTGCTCCTCGCCCTCGGCCTGCAGCCCGCGCTGGCCGGCGCCGTGGCCGACTGGCTGGATGCGGATACGCAACCGCTGTTCCCCGACGGCGCAGAGGACGGCGAGTACACGGGCCGCGTGCCGCCCTACCGCAGCGCCAACATTTTCGTCGTCAGTGCCAGCGAACTGGCGGCGGTCTCCGGCATGGATGCGGACAGCTTCCGCATCCTGCGTCCCCACGTGACGGCGCTGCCCGGCCGGACCACCGTCAATGTGAACACGGCCACACCCGCCGTGCTGCAATCCCTGGACGAGAATCTGACCGCCGCCGACGCGGAACGCCTGCTGAGCGAACGCGAGGACGGAGGCTTTGTCGACGTCACCGCTTCATTCTCCTCGGTCGTGCCGCCCGAAGTCCTGAATACGCTCGGCGAATCAACGAATTACTTTCGCCTGGAGAGTGTCGTTCGTATTGGCACCGTCAGGCTCACGATGTACAGTCTCCTCCAGCGTGGCCCCCAGGGCGACGTGTCGCCCATCCTGAGGACTTTTGGCACCGAATAGAGCATGGCCGAGATCTTCGTCATCCGCGTAGCGGGCGCTGACGCGAGCGAGACGGACTGGCTGGCGGTCGACTCCAGCGGTGCGCGGCGCGGTGAGCCCGGCCAGGGCACGCTGGCGGACGCCGCAGCGGCGGCCGAAGACCGGCGTGTTTATGTCATGGTGCCGGCCACCGAGGTGCTGCTGACCTCCGCCGACGTACCGGCCAAGGGTGCCCGGCTGCTGCAGGCCCTGCCTTTCGCCCTGGAGGAACAAGTGGCCCAGGATGTCGACCGGCTGCACTTCGCGGCAGGCGAGCGGCGCAGCAATGGCCGCATTCCGGTCGCCGTGGTCGAGCGGGAGTTTCTCGACACGCTGCTGGCGCGGCTGCGCGAGGCCGGGATGGAACCGGCCGGCGTATTCAGTGAGGCGCAGGGCCTCGCCCGCATCCCGGGCACGCTGAGCGCGCTGATCGAGGATGATCGCATCATCCTGAACGACGGTGCCTCGATGGAGCTCGCGTTGGAGGGAATGCGTCCCGGCGACGCGCTGGCGGCCATCGGAGCGCTGGATGACCCGGCCGAGCACGGCGAGTCCGCCGGCGACACGGCGGAGGTTCCCCGCCATCTGTTGATCTACAGCGATCCCGAGGTCGCGCAGCGCCACGAACTCGAGTTCCAGGCGCTGCGCCAGCAGCTGGACAGTCTCGAGGTCAAGTTGCTCCCCGACGGCGCCCTGCCCCGGCTCGCGGTCACGGTCGCAGCCGGCAGCGGCATCAACCTGCTGCAGGGGCGCTATGCGCCTCGCAGCGCGACCGGCTCGCTGCTGCGGCCGTGGCGGGCCGCAGCCGCTCTGGCAGCGGCACTGATCGTGCTCACGCTGATCGGCAGCGGCCTGCGGTACGCCGAACTGAGGGCTGAGGACGAGCGGCTCCGGGCTGAGATCGTCGAGGCTTTCCAGGCCACCTTCCCATGGGTGCGCGAGGTGCGCGATCCCCGCGCCCAGATGAACTCCGAGCTCGCGCGTCTTGGCCGCGGTGGCGGCACCCAGCAGACGCCCCGGCAGTTTCTCGAGACGCTGGAGAGCATCAGCGCGGCGATGGGCCAGGCCTCGGGCACGCGCATCGAGGCGATCAGCTACCGTGACGGGGTCATGGATATCCGGCTGACCGCGCCAGACGTCGCGACGCTCGACCGGCTGCGCAAGCTGGTGGACCAGGATGGGCGGTTCACCGCCCGGATCCAGTCCACCGATCAGCAGGAAGGCAGCGTCCGCAGCCGCCTGCAGATCCAGTTGGCGGGCGCATGAAGGAGTGGTTCGACGATCTCGCACCGCGGGAGCGGATGCTCGTGACCCTGGCCGGCGTGCTCACCGCAGTGGTCGCGCTATACCTGGGCGTCTGGCTGCCCCTCGACCGGGCCAGCAGCCGGCTCGAGAACCGGGTCGAGAGCCAGCGCGAACTCGTCACCGAACTGCGTCAGCTGCGCGGTCGCGTCTCCGCCCCGTCCGCCGGCGGCCCCGCCTCTACCCCCGGCGGACAGTCGCTGGTGGTGGTGGTCGACAGCACGGTGCGCCAGCGCGGCCTGGGCACAACGCTGAAGCGCAGCCGACCGCTGGATGGCGATTCCATCCAGGTCGGCTTCGAGAACGTCGCTTTCGACGCACTGGTGGAGTGGCTGGGGCAGCTCGCCAGTCAGCATGGCATCGAGATCGGCGCCGCCTCCTTCTCGAATCGTGCAGAGCCCGGCCGCGTGGACGCGACGCTGACGCTGGAACGGGCGCTTTAGTGTTCTCCAGCCGTCTGCTCATCGCGGCCGCCGCCGCGGCCTTCGTTCTGGGTCTGGTCGCCCTGTTCCCCGCCCGTCTCGCCCTCGCCTGGTTCGCGCCGGCGGAGTTCCGCACGGCCGGCGTCGCGGGCACGATCTGGAGCGGCCGGGCGGCGCGGGCATCCGCCGCCGGGATCTTCCTGGCGCCGCTCAGCTGGGAATTCCGGCCGTCGGCGCTGCTGGGTGGTGCGGTGGGATACAGGATCGACGCGGAACTGCCGGGCGGCAGCGTCCGCGGCGACGTCGCGGTGACTGTCACCGGGACGCTGCGCGTCGCCGATCTCCAGGCCTCGGTGCCGCTGGAGAGCGTCTCGCGCATCATGCCGGTGGCGCAGGCGGAAGGCCGCCTGCGGGCCGATATCGAGCGCGGCCGGTTCGAGGACGGCTGGCCGCGGGAGCTGGTGGGGACTGTCAGCGTCGAGGATCTGGTGTACCGGCCGGCGGGCAGCAATTCCATCGGCAATTACCGGGTCGAGTTCCTGCCCGTCGACGACGACGGGCTGCGCGGCGTCCTGGCCGACGGCGGCGGTCCGCTGGAGGTGGCCGGCGAAATCGCGCTGACCGGCGAGCGGAATTACGAACTCCGCGGCGAGGTCAGGGCGCGTCCGGGCGCGCCCGCCGCACTTGCCAACTCATTGCGCTTCCTCGGCTCGCCGGACGAGGCAGGGCGCCACGAGTTCAGCCTGGCAGGCCGTCTCTGACCCGCCCGGCCGCCACTTCGTCCATCGTCACCACGCGCCCGTGCAACGGGTAGTACAACAGGCTCAGGGGCGTCTCGCCGTACACGGCGGCGTACAGGCGCCGATAGCCGGCCATCTGTTCCGCGTAGCGTCTGGCCTCCTCGCTCAGGAATCGCTCCAGGTCACCGCCCTCGTGCAGCGAGGTCTTGTAGTCGACCACCCAGTGCGCGCCCGACTCGTCGACGAAGCAGCGGTCGATCACCACGCGCACCAGCCGTCGGTCGGCGATGCCCTCGATCGGGAGTTCGGTCGCCCCCCTGCGATGGCCCCCGTACAGAATCCATCGTCCGGCCGGGTCTTCAAGGGTGCCCTGCAGGGCCGCCTGGACCCGGCTCGCCGCCGCCTCCAGGCCATCCGCCGAGACGCCGGCGGCCTCGAGCAGCGCGGCATGCCTCGCGGCCAGACCTTCGAGCCTGCGCCGAGCCACATCCGCGTCCGGCCACTCCGCCATCCGCTGCAGCCATCCGTGCACGACCGTGCCCACGTGACGGAGGTCGCGGCCGACCCACTCGTACTCGATCGCCTCTTCCGCGCCCGGCGCCGCGAGATGCAGGGCCGACGCCGTCACCGCGGCCGGCAGCTCGCGCGGTCGATAGGGCTCCGCCGCGCGGCGGATACGGGGCGACACCAGATCCGCTCCCGGGTCGCCGGTGCGGTGCTCTTCATCGCCGCCGGCGGCCTCCTCTGCCGCCCGTGCGAACTCCTCTTCCAGGGCGGGCCAGAGGCGCGCCAGCAGCGTGCCGGCCGGCGGAGGCTGGGCGATACCGTCCAGGCTGCGGGTGTGGCCGACGAGGTGCAGTGTGCGACGGGCCCGGGTACAGGCCACGTACAGCAGCCGGTCGAGTTCCAGCCGCTGCTTCTGCGCTTCCACGCCGTGGATGAATTCATGCAGGCGGTCGTTTTCCCGTTCACCGCGGGCGCCGATGGGGCTGGGCAGAAGATGTTCGTGCCCTTGCGCGTCCGGCAGGGTCAGCCAGTTGAGCACCGGACGGAGATTGCCGCGGGGCTGTCGGCCGAGCCCCGTCAGTATGACGGTATCGAATTCCAGGCCCTTTGCCTTGTGGATGGTCATCACCTGCACACGGCCGCCGGTCCCTTCGCTGGAGACCCGCTCCTCGTCCAGACGGGACTCGAGGTCCGCCACATCGGGCAGGGTGCCACCCGATTCCAGGCTCTCCAGGATGTCCAGATAACGGCAGGC
Source organism: uncultured Woeseiaceae bacterium (assembly GCA_964427415.1). Taxonomy (GTDB): domain Bacteria; phylum Pseudomonadota; class Gammaproteobacteria; order Steroidobacterales; family Woeseiaceae; genus Lentisalinibacter. The sequence goes on from CAYRUH010000001.1 coordinate 80,588, forward strand.
ATTCGTGGCTTCGGTGGCGCCGGGCAGCAGCGTCGGCCCGCCCAGCGCGAACCACGTGAGTTCCACGCGCTCGCGCAGGGAACGCAGACCGGTACGATCCAGCGCCTCGGCCAGGCGCTCCTGCAGCCACTCCACCCGCTGGCGTTCTGCCGGGGTGAGCCGCGCGAGGCGCTCTTGCTCGGCCATCAGGGCCATGACCGGGCTGCGCGGATCGTTCACGGTCAGCGCGTGCAGTCCGGCCAGCGTGAGGCCGCACCAGGGCGCTCGCAACAGCGCCAGCCAGGCCACCCGATCCAGGGGGTGGATCAGGGCGCGGGTGAGCGCGAGCAGATCCTGCACCTCCGCCAGGTCCGTGAGCCGGTCGATCTCCAGCGCCTCGTAGGCGAGGCCGTCGGCGCGCAGCAGGGGCAGCAGCTCGCGCAGGTGGGTGCGGCTGCGCACCAGCACCGCCACCTCGCCGGACCCGGGTTCGTCCAGAGCCTCCCTGATCAGCGTCCTGACGGCTTCCGCCTCCTCCCGGGGCAAGGTATCCAGCAGCGCGTGGACCCGGCACGCGCCGAGGCCTTCCCGGCCTGGCGCCGGTTGTGACGGGCTGTGGCGGATGGCGCCGGTGGTCAGGTCGTCCTCCGCCGGCATCACCCGCGCGAAGGCCCGGTTGGCCCAGTCCACCAGGTTGCCACCGGAGCGGAAGTTGGTCTGCAGCACCAGTTCCCGGGGCCGGAGCAGCCCGATCCCTTTTGCGCGCAGCGCCAGGAACAGCCCGACCTCCGCCTCCCGGAAGCGGTAGATGGACTGCATGGGGTCGCCGACGCAGAACACCGTGCGACCATCCCGCCCGTCCCAGCCGGCGGTCAGACTCTCGAGCAGCGCGTACTGACCCAGCGAGGTGTCCTGCATCTCGTCGATGAGCAGGTGCCGGATGCGGTAATCCAGTGCCAGGGCCAGATCGGTGGGCTCGTCCGGCGGGCCCAGGGCCGTCCGGGCGGCCAGCGCCACCTCGACATAGTCCGCCAGTCCCCGGGCGGCGAAGCGGGTCTTCAGCTCCGCCGTGGCACGGGGCAGTACCTGCAGCAGGGATATGAGGGCCTCCCATTGTTCGGGCGCATAATGCGGCGCCGGCAGTTTGCCGGCCTCCACCAGCAGCGCGCGGAGGCTCTCGTGCCCGGCCAGGGATTCGATCAGTGCACCGAGCGCCTCCTTCTCCCGGTCGCTGCCGGGCGGAAAGCCCAGGTTCTTGTCCGCGCGCTTGCGCCAGTGGCCGCTGCTGGGCGCGATCAGCAGCCAGGCGAGCCCCTGCCATTGGGCGAGCTGCCCGGCCTCGGCAGCGGGCCAGACCTCGCAGTGATGCAGTGCCGCGAGCGGCGACTCCCGTCCTGCCTCCGCCAGATTGCCGGCGGCGAAACGGGCGAGATCGAGCAGGACTTGCCGGCCGGCCGCCGGGAGAGTCCGGTCCACAGCCCGCAGCCGGTCCGTGACCAGCATGCCGATAGCCTGTTCGAAGTGGCGCCGCAGCCGCTCCTCCTGACCCGCCGGTCCGGCGCCGGTGATGGCCAGCCACTGGTCCCGCCGTTCGAGCATCTCTGCGACGGAGCGCTCCCACACCAGCGCGTCGTTGTCCAGGTGCCGGAACAGGCCCCGCACCGCGGCTCCCGTCTCCCCGCTCTCCGCGACCCAGTCCAGCGTCGCCCGTGCCGCCTCCCGATAGATACCGGACTCGCCGGCCTCCGCGACCATGCGCACCCGACCGCCGAGACCGGAGGTAACCGGGAGCGCGGCCGCCAGGCGCGCATTGAATGCATCCAGCGTCATGATCTGCATGCGCTCCGGGAATGCAGTCAGCTGCCATTCCTTGTGCCGGTCCCGGTCGAGTGCCTCACCGGCCGCCGCCAGTGTGCGCCGCTCGTGCTCGGAACCGGCTTCGACGCCGCTGCGGGTGCGCTCCAGTGCGGCCAGGATCCGGGTGCGCATCTCCGCCGCAGCCTTGCGCGTGAACGTGATCGCCAGGATCTCTTCGGGCCGCTCGACCCGGGCCAGCAGGCGCAGATAACGCTGGATCAGAAGCTCCGTCTTGCCAGAGCCCGCCGGCGCCTGGACGATGAAGGAGCGATCCACGTCGAGGGCGGCATCACGCTCGGCCTGGTCCGGTATCCTCTGCATGGTCCGTCCGGTCATGGGCTGTTGATTCCGTCGGCCAGTTCCGCCACCCGGCTCAGTACGGCCAGCGGCCGCTGCGCATCCAGCCCCAGACTGAGATTCACCCGCGCGTCGCCCGCGGCCACTGCTTCGGCCAGCCCGTGGACCTGGGCCTTCCAGGCGTTCAGCAGCGCCGGCCAGTCGTCGACGGACTGCATGCCGGTACCCGGCCATTCCAGCTCTCCATCCCGCGCTCCGCGATAGCCGATGCGATGGGGATGAACGACCCCGACGGCCAGCGCCCGCACCTGGCCGGGCTGGCTCATGGCGTAGACCACCAGCTGCAGCTGACGCGGATTCTCCGGGTCGGTGCCGGTGGCGGTGCCGGTGGCACCGGTCTTGTAGTCGATGATCGCCCAGCCGCCCTGCACCGCGTCGATGCGGTCCGGCCGGATGGAGAGCCGCAGCGGCCCGACGGTCACTTGCCGGGGTTCCTCGCAGACCACCTCGCGGAAACCGGGCCGGGCGAGATCTGCCTCGATGAAGCGGCCGACGAGAGTAGCGCAGCGCTGGCGCTCGAGCGCGATGAGTCCGGCAAGGCGCGGATCTGCGCCCCTGCCGTAACGGGCCAGGGCCCATTCGACCGCCTCCGCGGCCGCCCGGGCGCGCTCGGCGGCGCCCGCCGCAGCCACCCGGTCCCGCTCGGGCCAGCGGCGGTAGACCGCTTCCAGCGCGCGATGGATGACCGTGCCGCGCTCCCGTGCGGACAGACCGGCAACCGGGGTCTCCAGTGGCTCGGCCCGCAGCCGGTAGCGAGCGAAGGCCTCGAACGGTTGCTTGCGCTGGGCCGAAAGCACACCGTGGCCGCCCGGCAGCGTCTCACCGGCCGCGAGCGGCGGCGCGGGATCCGGTTCAACGCGGATCAGGGCAGCCACCCCGGCCAGTGTCTCCGCATACACCGGCACCTGCGCCACGCTGCCTGCAGCCGGCAGACCGGCGAGCAGCGGGCTCGCCGTCAGCTCCGCATCGCCCTGCCTGCGCGGCCAGCTCACCACCACTTCCGGGGCCGATCCGAGCAGTGCCGTGCAGATGCGCCGCGCATAGTCCAGGGTGTCCGCCGGGGTCGCATCGGGCATGCCGTAGTCGCGCTGCAGGCCGATCGGGAGCAGTGGATCGGGCCGCTGCGGCGGTGGCCAGGTGGTGGTGTCGAGCCCGGTGATCCAGAGCGCATCGAAGCTCATGCCGGAGGCCTCCAGCATCCCCATCACCTGCACGGACTGGTCGTCGGATTCCGGCTGGAACAGGGTCTCCCGGGCGATGGCGGCAACCTGTGCCAGTGCGCCGTGCCCGGTGACCGGACCGCTTACTGGCCCGGTGGCGGCGAACTGGTTGAGGCCATTGCGCCAGGCATTCACCAACTGCCAGGTCTCACTCTCCATCGCCTTTTCACGGGACCATGCCCCGGCCCAGCCGACCCTCGTCAGCAGCGTATCGATGCGCTGCGCCCAGACGGCCGGCATGGCTCGCGCCCGCCAGTCCCCGCGCTGCGCTGCGACGCCCGCCAGGGTGTCGATGAACGCCATGGCGGTCTCGGGCAGGCGCGCCGCCGGGACCCCCAGGGCCTCCTGCAGCCGACCCAGGTCCCAGCGGCGGTCCGGCAGTTCCCGCAGTGAAAGCTCGAGGGCCGCCCGACCGTCTGCGCCGGACGGCGCCAGGAACGGACTGCGCAGCAGCCGTCCGAGCGCGCTGAAGTCCGGATCCTCACGAATCAGGCCGAGCACGCCCAGAGCCGCATCGATGAGGCCGTAGTCGGCCAGCGGACGGCCGTAGGAGACGTTGATGCCGCTGCCCTCGCCCGGCCGCAGCTGCCAGCCCGGGCTGAATCCCTCGGCGATCAGGCGTCCTGCCTGCAGCGCACGGCCCGCCAGGTCCGGCACAATGATCGCCACCCGTCTTCCCGGCTCGGCCAGCAACCGGTCACGCGCCCAGGCCCCGGCGGCACGCAGTTCCGCATCCCGGTCGGGCGCATCGAGCACCGAGACGGATCGGCCCCCGCCGCCGGGCCGGCCGTCGGCCGACTCCACTGTCACCGGCACCCCGGCCTCCTGCATGGCGCCCACCAGATCCCGCTGCGCAGGCGAGGGGCGTTCGAATCCGGCGAGTGTGACCGGGCCGTCAACCGTCGCCTCGCCCCTGCGGAAACGCGCGGCCAGCGCAGCCGCCAGCGCCGCCGGATCCTGCCAGCTGCCTTCGACACAGGCTGCGGTGTAATAGCCGATGGCCCGTACCAGGAAAGCGGCGTCGGGGGAGCGTGCCGCCTTGCGTATCTCCTCGACCGGGACTCCCCAGTCGCAGGCTCTCTGCCAGGACGCCGCGGCCTGTGCAGCCAGAGCGCCGGGCGCTGCAAGCGTGGTTTCCACGAGCGCCCGTGACGTCGCCCGCTCCCACAGCGTGCGGCTCTGCCGTGGGGTGAGGACGGACGCAGGGAGGGGGGCATGGGGCCGGAAACCGGACGCCTGCCAGACCTCGCCCAGCCAGACGTCCCAGGGAATGTAGCGCGGGGCCAGCCAGGCCGTTGCACCGGCCGCGGCCCGCCCGGCCGCGTGGCGCAGACGCAGATGCCGTGCCAGCCGCCGGCTGGCGGTGACGACCACGCCATTGCGGCTCCCCGAGTCGTCGTCAATATGCATTTAGTATCAGTAGATTAGCGTGCTTTTCTCGAGACGGATCAAGCAACGGTCACACGGCCGCGGACGCCGCTCTCCAGCACTTCCTCGATTCGTCCGAAAACCTCTTCCAGGGTGTCGGAGTCGGGCAGCATCGTGATGCGGAAGTGGTTGCGATACGGCGTATTGAAGCTCGTCCCGGGCGCCACCAGAACGTGACGGTTCTCGAGCAGGTCCAGCGCGAACGCCTGGTCGTCGAAGCCCGGATAGCGGCGGGGATTCACGCCGATGAAAGCGTACATCGAGCCCGTGGGCGCCACCAGTTGCAGGTAACGGCTCGCCTCGACGGCATCGCGCACGGTCTGACGGGACTGGTAGAGTCGTCCGCCAGGAGCCACGAGCTGGCGGATGCTCTGGAAGCCGCCCAGCGCGGTCTGGACCGCCCACTGGGACGGCACATTGCTGCACAGCCGCAGCGCGGCCAGCAGCTCGAGTCCCTCAAGGTAGCCTCCCGCGCGCTCCACGGCGCCGCTCAGCACGGCCCAGCCCACCCGGTAGCCGCAGGCGCGATAGACCTTGGACAGGCCGCTGTAGGTGATGCAGAGGGTCTCGTTGACGAGGGTCGCCATGGGCACAAACTCGGCATCGTCGTACACCATCTGGTCGTAGATCTCGTCGGCCAGCATGATCAGCCGGTGACGTTCGGCGAGCGCCGCCAGCCGCTCCAGCAGCTCCCGCGGATAGACGGCGCCGGTGGGATTGTTCGGGTTAATGACCACGATCGCCCGGGTGCGCGCCGTGATCAGCGACTCCAGCGCGTCCGGATCGGGCAGGAAACCGTTCTCCGGTAGGCAGGGATAGTGCACCGCACGCCCGCCGTTCAGTGTGACCGCGGCCGTCCACAGCGGGTAGTCGGGGCTGGGGACCAGGATCTCGTCGTCCCGGTTCAGCATGGCCCGCAGGGTCAGGTCGATCAGCTCGCTGACCCCGTTGCCGATGAAGACCTCCTCGGCCGTCACTCCCGCCACACCCCGGCTCTGCTGCTGCATCACCACGGCTTCGCGAGCGGGGAAAATGCCTTTCTGATGGGAATAGGCCTCGGACTGGGCCAGGTTCTCGATCATGGCCAGGCGCATGGTCTCCGGCGTGCGGAATCCGAAACGACCCGGGTTGCCGATATTGAGATGAACGATCTCGTAGCCCATCTTCTCCAGTTCATGGGCGCGCCGCGCCAGCTGGCCGCGGATCTCGTAGCGAACGTCGTGCAGCGCTGCACTGGAATCGAATACGGGTCTCGTCATGGTCCTCTTCCCCACCGGTTCGGGGCCTGTTGCTGCCCGGCCTGGTTCATCCTGGCCAATCCTGGACCGGGCCGGGGCCCGATTCAGTGACCCATGCCGCGATAACGGTGGATTATACTCCGGCCGGGTCCGCGCGGCCCGCCAATCCACGTAGCGGAGAAAGCGATGACCGACATCCGGAAAGCGATGCCCTTGCTGGCGGCCAACGAAGGCGTCTGGGACGGCTGGTACCGGCACACCGATGCCGAAGGCAACAAGATCGACGAGCACCGCAGCCGGCTCATCTGCCGCTTTCCCGCCGAGGGCGAATATCCCTATCACCAGACCAACCTCTACACCTGGGAGGACGGCAGGACGGAGACCCGCGATTTCCCCGCCGTCTATCGGGACGGACGGGTCTGGTTCGACAACGAGCTCATCACCGGCTGGGCCGCCGAGGTGCCGCTGGACAACTACAACCGCACGCTGATGCTGAACTGGGTGCGCAAGGGCGAGCCCGATCTCTATCTCTACGAGATGATCCAGATGTCGGACTGCGGCCGCTACCGTTGCCGTGTGTGGCAATGGATCAAGGCCGGGAAGATCGCACGCCGCACCCTCGTCGACGAGCAGAGGGCAAGCGACAGCTGGCAGGGCTACTGAGCCGGCTCGGCCGGGCCCTTGCCACCCTGGTCACGCTGGCCGTCCTCCCCGGTCGCCCCGGGCGGCAGCTCCGGTATGCGGATCAGCAGACCCGCCAGCAAGGCGGCCCCCACCAGTCCGGCGATGACCGCAAACGACAGCTCGTAGTTGCCGCTCAGGTCGTAGAAGTAACCCGTGAGGAACGGCCCCAGCCCGCCGCCGGCCGCGTCCAGGATGGTGATCGTGCCGATGATCTTGCCGAGCGCTTTCAGCCCGAAGATGTCCGCGCAGAGCAACTGCAGCAGCGTGTAGAGGCCGCCCCAGCCGAAACCGAACAGCACCAGCCCGATCCAGATCGCGCCCGGCTTCAGTAGCAACAGGCTGCCGGCGAACATCACGCCCAGACCCAGGATGAAGACCCGTTTCTTGCCGATCAGGTCGGCCAGCACGCCGCTGCCGATCTTGCCGAACAGGCCCAGCGTGAACACCAGCCCGATGCCGGCGGCGGCCGTCTGCGGCGCGAAGCCCCGGCCGTTCAGATACAGAAACAGGTTCGAGGCCGCGCCCAGGATGGCGTAGAAGGTGCAGAAAGCGATCAGCGCGATGAGCCAGAGATTGCGGTCGCGCAGCGCCTGCCCATAGGTCATGCCCGGCAGGTCGTCGGAAGAGGCGCGGCCGGCCCGGGTCTGGATACCGCCCAGAGGCGCCAGGCCCTTGTCCGCCGGCTTGTCCCGCACCAGCAGCAGGAGCGGCGGGATCAGCAACAACGGCAGGATGGCGATCCAGCCGAAGGCGGCACGCCAGCCTTCCGACTGGATCAGCAGGGTGTTGATCGTCGGCAGCAGCGCGTTGCCGAGACTGGTACCGGCGAGCGTGATGCCGATCGCCACGCCCCGCAGCCGCACGAACCACCGTGACACCAGCATGACGTTGACGATCAGGCCGGCAGTGGTGAGCACGATGCCGAACAGGCAATGGATGGCGTACATCTCCCAGATCGTGTCGACGCGGCCGTACATGAGGTTGCAGCCGGACAGCAGCACCAGCCCGAAGACCATCAGCGGCCGGATACCGATTCGATCCGCCAGCGCCCCCGCCAGCAATCCGATCAGCCCGGCAGAGAGCAGCGTGAGGGTGTCGCGGAACTTGTAGGCGGCGCGGGATATCTCCCCCTCGTCGGTGAGGATCTGCTGCGCGGCCCAGCCCCGCAGCCCCCCTTCCCCGGCCATCTCCCGGATGGGTCCGATGCTCTCCGGCTGGTTCAGGGCCGCCAGCAATTCGTTGTCGAAAACGGTGAGTCCGCTGAGGGTCATGCCGTTGGAGATCCACAGCGTCACGAAGGCCATGGCAGCGATCACCCAGCCGTAGAACAGCCAGGTGGAGCGGGTGCCGGCGGGAGCCAGATCGGTCATGGTCGTCTCCGGGCCGTGGCCGCGCTCAGCGATGCAGGCTGGCCAGTTCGTAGTGGGTACGCATGTAACCGCCGGTGCGGCCGCGCAGGAACAGGAATTCGTCCGGCGTGCACCAGACATCGTAAGGCGGATGCTCCTGGGGCAGCCCGGGCGTGGATACAAAGCGGAAATGCAGCGCTTCGAACGTGCCCGCCCGCACCTCAATGGTCTCCTTGCCGACGTATTCCACGCCGATGCCGATGGAGAAGAGCATCGGGCCCGTCGCACCCCGATGATCCGGCGATGAGAGCAGGATGGGTTCGATGACCTGCACTCCGGGACCCTTGCTGCGGTCGTACAGGCGCAGATGCCAGGCGTCGCAGGCGATAGCGTGATTCTGGAAAGTCTCCAGCGGGCGCTCGAGTTCCATGCGCTGGGTGACCCGGCCCTCGGCGGCGGACCAGGTCTCGCACTCGGCATGATCGGCGGTGAAACGGAACCAGCCGCTGCCGGTGAAACGGTCGCCCACACTCAGCCGCACGAAACAGTCGGTGGGCATCCAGTCCGCGTCCACGCTGTAGGTGATGTCGCGCATCACGCTCGGTGCCTCGTCGATCTCGCAATGGGCTGTCACCGTCCGGCAACCGTCGGCGTGGACGTGGATCTGGAAGTTCTCGCGCCCGCGCTCCGTACCCTCGTGGCCGGACTTCGCACTCAGGTAGGCGATCTCGCCGAAGAGGCTCGCGTGGCCGCGCTGCAATACCAGTTCTTCGCTCGTCTCTTCGCTCATCGGTATCTTCTCACTGTCTGTCTGCCACCGGTCCGCGCCCGTTCAGATCACGCCGTCGCCCCGGAGTCTCTCGATCTCTTCGCCCGTGTAGCCGAGTTCGCCAAGCAGTGCCGCGCTGTCGGCACCCAGTGCCGAGCCCGTCCGCCCGTGCGCACGCTCGCCATCGATGCGCACAGGATTGGCCAGGCTGCGGAACGAAGGGCGCTCCGGGTGGGGCGTAGCCTCCACCATGCCAACGGTATGGGCGAAGGGGTTGTCCAGCGCGGCGGGGACGTCGAGTACCGGCGCGGCCGGGATGCGGCCCTGCATGCGCTTCAGCCACTCGGCACTGTCCCGCTCGCCCAGCACCTCGTCCAGCACGCCGGTGAGTGCGTCCCGGTGCTCGTTGCGAGCGGCCAGGTCCCGGAAGCGGGGGTCCCCGGCCAGGTCGCTACGCCCGATGATCTCCAGCAGGATCTCCCAGAACTTCTGCGTCATGCACATGATGAAGATCCAGCCGTCCCGGGTGCGGCAAAGCTGGCTCGGCGAGGCATAGGGATGGGCGCCCCGGGCCAGACGCCCGGTCACGGCTCCCCGGTTCAGATACCAGGTGCCCGGATAAGTCAGCTGATGCAGGGCCACGTCGAAAAGACTGACGTCGACGTCGCCGCCCTCCCCCGTGCGTTCGGCCTCGCGCAGCGCCGCGACCAGCCCCAGCGCACCGACCACGCCGGTCATGAAATCGATGATGGACAGTCCGAAACGCGCAGGCGGTGTGTCCGGTTCGCCGGTCAGCGAGAAAAAACCCGCCTCCGCCTGCATGAGGTAGTCGTAACCGGGCCAGTCCGCACGCTCATTGTCCCGACCGTAGGCGGAGATATGAGCGCAGACGATCGCCCGGTTGTGGGGTGCCAGCGCCGCGTAGTCCAGGCCGAGACGCGCCGGCTGGCTGCCGCGCAGATTGTTCATCACGGCGTCGCTGCGCGCCACCAGCTGGTGCAGGATATCCCGCCCCTGCGGCCGCTTCAGATCGAGGGTCAGGCTCCGTTTGCCCAGATTGAAAGTCTGGTAGTAGTCGCTGTCGTCCTCGCCCAGGCGCCAGGCCCCCATGTGCCGCGACGGGTCGCCGGTGCCGGGCTGTTCGACCTTGATGACCTGCGCGCCCAGGTTGGCCAGATACAGGCTGCCGTAGGGCCCGGCGCCGAATTGTTCGACGCTGAGGATGCGCAGACCCGCAAGTGGCGCTTTCACAGACGGCGGCGCTCGATAAGCTGACGGGCGATGATGATGCGCTGCATCTCGTTCGTGCCCTCGCCGATGCACATCAGCGGCGCATCCCGGTACAGGCGCTCCACCTCGAACTCCGGCGAATAGCCATAGCCGCCGTGAATACGCATGCATTCGGTGGCATTCTCCAGCGCCGCCTCGGAGCAGAACAGCTTCGCCATGCCGGCTTCCATGTCGCAGCGCTCGCCCCGGTCGTACTTGGCCGCCGCCGCCATCATCAGCAGACGTCCCGCCTCGGTGCGCGTCGCCATGTCGCCGAGTTTCAGCTGGATGGCCTGGTGCTCGCAGATAGGCTTGCCGAAGGTCTTGCGTTCCTGGGAGTAGCGCACGGCCCGGTTGAGTGCCGATTGAGCGATGCCGACGCCCCGCGCGGCGATGTTGATGCGTCCGAGCTCGAGGCCGCCCACGGCCTGCAGGAAGCCGCGTCCCTCCTCGCCACCCACCAGCGCATCGGTGCCCACACGATAGCCGTCGAAGATCAGCTCAGCGCTGTCGATGCTCTTGTAGCCCAGCTTCGCGAGCTTGCGCCCGACGGTGAATCCCGGTGCCTTCTCCGCGACGAACAGACTCATCCCGCGATGGCGGGGTTCGGCCTCCGGGTCGGTCTTCACCAGCAGGGCGACGCAGTCACCGTGCAGGCCGTTCGAGATCCAGGTCTTGGTGCCGTTCACCACGTACTCGTCACCCTCCCGCAACGCCGTCGTACGAATGCCCTGCAGGTCCGTGCCGGCATCCGGTTCGGTGAGAGCGAGCCCGCCGCGCAACTGGCCCGTGGCAAACCGGGGCAGCCAGCGCTCGCGCTGCTCCTCAGTGCCGTAGCGCTCGACGCAGGCCGCCATCATCAGGTGGGAGTTGAAGATGCCGGTGGGCGCCATCCAGGCCTCGCTGATCAGCGCGACCAGACGGGCATAGGTGCGCGCGGTAAGCCCGAGACCGCCCCAGCGCTGGCTGATCGTGGCACCGAACAAGCCCAGGCCCTTCATCTGCTCGACGAGTTCGTGGGGGTACTCGTCCGCCAGGTCGTATTGCAGCGCGACCGGCCGTACCTCCTGCTCGACCCAGCGCGCCACAGCATCCAGTATCGCTTCTTCCTCCTCGGCGCTGTAGCGGCCGTCGCCGTCGCCGTCGCCGTTCGTCGCAGTGTCGCTCATGGGTGCTCCCGGGTCAGGGCGGCTTCAGTAATCGATGCGGTCGTCGACGGCATGGCCGCGCTTCGGCATCAGCATCGTACGTTCGAATTCGCAAACCACCACGCCGTCCTGATTGCGGCCGATCGTGCGCACGGTCACGATGCCGGCTTGCGGGCGGGAACGGGATTCGCGCTTCTCCAGCACCTCGGTCTCGGCATACAGGGTATCGCCTGCGAACACCGGATGGGGCAGCCGGATCTCCTTCCAGCCCAGATTGGCGATAGCTTTCTGACTGACGTCGCTCACACTCATGCCCACCAGCAGCGACAGCGTGAACGGGCTCGCCACCAGGTTGCGGCCGAACTCGGACGCGGCGCCGTAGCGCTCGTCAAAATGCAGCGGGTGGGTGTTCATGGTGAGCAGGGTGAACCAGGTGTTCTCGGTGGCCGTCACGGTGCGGCCCGGGCGGTGCTCGTAGACGGCGCCGGGCTCGAATTCCTCGAAGTAGCGGCCGAAGCTCTCGCGGTAGCGTTTCGGGCCGACCTCCCTGCTGGTGTGCATGGTTCTCCTCTGCGCCATTGCAGCGCGGCGCTTGCCTTCCCATCGGCTACGCGGTTCGGGCTGTGGGCTGTGGGCTGCCCGTCGGGGGCGGTTGCCGGCGAATGCTACTATCTGAGCGCCCCGATGTGTACTTGAGAGGAGACGCCGATGACCATGGCAGCCTGGCTGCGGGACGGGCCGGAGGGCGCGGCGATACGCCGTCGCCTGCTCTCCGCCCATCTCTATTTCGTCGAAGCCCATCTCGACACCATCCTGGTCGCCGGACCCCTGTTCGACAGGCCCGACGGTGAGATGACGGGGAGTCTCTACGTGCTCGACGTCGGCGATCGGTGGCAAACCATCGCTTTCCTGGAACGCGACCCTTACTACGGCGCCGGGCTCTGGGACGAGATCGACGTGCGACCGTTCCGCGGCGCGGCCGGCCGCTGGGTCGGCGGGCGCAACTGGTAGTGCCCCTCAGGCGAGTCCCAGCACGCCGGGGTTGATCAGCCCGCCCGGGTCCACCTGCCGCTTGACGGCCTGCAGGAGCGCCCAGGCGCCGGGGTCTCTGCCGGCCCGGTAACGGTAGAACTTGCCGATCTGGAAACTGGTCGCACCGGCCTCGTGGAACAGCATGGCGAGTTCGTCTTTCAGCAGCGCCGCCAGCGCGGCGGCCTCGGGATTCTCCTTGCCGACGGGCAGGCGCGCGAGATGGGCCTCGTCCATCACCCGCTCGTGGAAGGCTGTCCGCTCGCCGGGCCAGTACAGGCACGGCTCGATCAGCAATGCATGGTTCGAGATGGTGCAGAACAGGTAACCGTGATTCACGCCGAATCGCTTGGCCTCCTGGCCGTGGCGTTCGAACAGGGCCTCAAGGCGCGCATACAGACCCGGCGCCTCGGACGGCGGCACGATACCGTGCACCGGTGCCCAGCGTTCACCCGCCGGGCCAAGCATGCTGTTGACCTCGGCGAAGGGGTTCGCCCGCATCACCTTCGGTACGGCGTTCTCGATCTCCGTGCCCGCGCCGTCGACCGCCGCGCGCACGGCTGCGGCGCCGGCCGCCGCATCCGCGGCATCCCTGCCGTCCACGCTGACATGCAGCGAATACGCCACGTCGTCCAGGAAGCCCCGGCCCGATTTCGCGAGCTTGAGGCCGTCCCGCAGGCCCCTGGCGAGCGAGCCGGCGCCGCCCACGACCTTGCCGAGGGTCTTCACGTCCTCGGCCAGACTGGAGCGTTTCATTCTGAGCGACTGCAGGTAGGGATCGAAGGCGAAGACCTCGGAGGCGGCCTCGCTGCGCGCCACGGCCGACATCGCGCGGAACAGGGCCGCGGCGTCCGGCAGCGACCAGGAGAGATACTCGGCCGCCGGCGGACGGCGGATCAGGCGCAGGCTCGCTTCCGTCTTGAGTCCCAGCGCCCCGCAGTCGCCGGTGAACAGGCCGGTGAGATCGGGCCCGTGATAGCGGAAGAACGGGCGCGCATGCCCGGTCGCGGCGCTGCCGGTCACGATCCGGCTGCCGTCCGCCGCGATCACCTCCAGGCCCAGCACGCTGTCCTGGGCCGTGCCGTAACGCCCCGAGCCGAGGAAGATGCTGCCTTGGGAGAGCGCTCCACCCACGGTCGCGCGGATGCCCGAGAGCGGCCCCCAGTAAGGCGTGCGTACCCCCTCTTCGGCCAGCCGCTCGTTCAGCGCCGCCCAGGTGCAGCCGGCCTGCACCCGCACGTAGTTGTCCTGTGTGTTCACCTCCAGCACCCGGTCCAGCCGCCGGCTGTCGACGATCACGGTGTTGGCGCTGATGGGCAGATAGGCATCGGTGTAGGACATACCGCCACCGCGCGCGATCACGGCATAGCCCGCCCGCGTGGTCGCCGCCACGACCGCTGCGAGCTCGTCGGCGTCCGCGGGCGCTGCCACGGCGGCCGCGGTGGCGCCGTTGCGATAGACGTCGTGGGAGAAGAACGCGCGCTCGGCCGGTTCGGTGGAAACGAAGCCGGCGCCACAGATGGCCTCGAGCTGCCGGATCAGGCCCTGTTCTTCTGAGTAATCGGCGACCATGTAGCGATTTCGTGCGCAAGCCCGCGCGCATTTATGTGTCAGGATGGCCTGACAATTTAGGCTCTCGAACGGGAAAGTCAAATCCGCTGCCCGCGGCCCCGTCGTGCTTTTTTCCAGTGCGCCAGTCACGGCGCTACGCGCCATGCCTGGCGCACTCAATAAAAACCCGGGTGACCCTGACGGGCCACCCGGGTGGGTCCGCACGGAGATGATGCGCGGATCGCGAGACAGGCCGGACCCGCTATCGCGGGCTGGGTATCGGCCTGTCCAGCTCCTCGACCCCGGCATCCGGCACTTTGGCCGGCTGCGGAGCCCTTTGTTCGTCGGCCTCCACGCGGCCGAAGTGGACCATCAGCGTGTCGACGTCGCGGTCACTGACCTCGCGGTTCGCGGCGATCCGCAGCTCACGCTGCACCGGATCGCCGACGAGGATCCCATCGCCGCCCCAGGGGCGGAGACGCGTATCCCGCGTCCTGAAGGCGATGCGCCAATCGGTCCCGAGGCTCGCGGCGGCACCGGTCAGCGTGATCAGTCAGGCTCGCTTGCGGGCGGGTCACCGCAGGCTCAGGTGCGACCGGTCGAGCGGCGTCTAGTCTCTGACGGATCGCGCGAAGATGCAATCGCTAGCGGGTTCGAACAGCGCTTCCGGGGCGGCTTCCGCGCGCGCTCCAGTGGTCGCAGGAACCAATAAAATAAATCAAATAATCACTTTAAGTACCTAATATTATTTAATATAATTAGGGCTCATGGTAAGGATGACGCCTTGCCCGGACCTGCTGTTGCAGAAATAAGACAAAGGCCGACGCGACCGGTCTCCGGCGCCCGGTGCGCGCCGTTCAGTCCGGGGCAGTGGCGACCGGACGCTTCGGGTCGCGGATCCACTCGCTCCAGCTGCCCGGGTACAGGCGGGGCTCGGGCAAGCCGGCAAGCGCGGCGGCGAGGATCGTATGGCAGGCGGTCACGCCGGAGCCGCACAGCGCAATCGCCGCGCCGCGCTCATCCACGCCGAGAGCCGCCAGGCGCGCGGCCAGGTCGGGACCGGGCAGGAAGCGGCCATCGTCGTCCAGGCTGGCGGAGAACGGGTGGTTGATCGAACCGGGAATATGCCCGGCCACGCTGTCGATCGGCTCCCGATGGCCGAGGAAGCGCTCCCGGGCCCGCGCGTCGATCACCGGCAGTCCCGCCGCCAGCGCCTCGATCACCGCGCCGGTCTCGGCCACCCGCTTCGGGTCGGGCCGCACCGGGTACGCGGGCGCCCGCGGTGGCGATGGCTCGGCCATGGTCAGCGGATGCCCCGCCGCGCGCCAGGCATCGATACCGCCGTCCAGCACCCGTCGCCGCTTGTGGCCCAACCAGCCCAGCATCCACCAAAGCCGTGACGCCAGCGCCCCGGAGGCGTCGTCGTAGGCCACCACCAGTGTCTCCGGGCCGATACCCCAGGCGCCGAGCTGTGCCGCGAAGAACTCCGGTTCCGGCAGCGGATGACGGCCGCTGAGCGACGTCACCGGCCCCGCCAGATCGTCGTCGAGATGCGCGTAGACCGCGGCGGGCAGGTGCCCCTCCCGGTACGCACGGCGTCCCGCCTCCGGGTCCGACAGCGCGAAACGGCAGTCCACGAGCCGCAGGCGGTCGTCGGCGACCCGGCCAGCGACCTCGGCCGGGTCTATCAGAGGAGTTTCGGACATTGGATGGTCGACGGTTGCCGTTTTCGCTGCATTGCAGCACCTTGTCACTCCGGCGTCGGTCAGTGACAATAACGTGTTTGCATGTGTCATCCAACAAGGGTGTGATCGCGTACTCCCGAGGAGAAGTATTCGTGGACAAGATTCTGGTAGGACTGAAGCGGGTGGTGGACTACAACGTCCGCGTGCGGGTCAAATCGGACGGCAGCGGCGTGGAGACGGAAGGGGTGAAGATGAGCATCAACCCCTTCGACGAGATCGCACTCGAAGAGGCGCTGCGCATCAAGGAGCGCGGCGACGCCAGCGAGGTCGTGGTGGTCTCCATCGGGCCCGGAGAGGCTCAGCAGCAGTTGCGCACCGGCCTCGCCATGGGCGCCGACCGTGCCATCCTGGTCGAGACCGCTGAAGCCGTCGACCCCCTCAGCGCCGCCAGGGTCTTCAAGGCACTGATCGACAGGGAAGTGCCGGAACTCGTCATCCTCGGCAAGCAGGCCATCGATAACGACGCCAACCAGACCGGTCAGATGCTGGCTGCGCTCTGGGACAGGCCGCAGGCCACGTTCTGCTCGGGCCTGGAGATTGCGGATGGCAAGGCGAAGATCACTCGTGAGGTAGACGTCGGCCTGGAGGTGATCGAGGTGGATCTGCCCGCCGTGGTCACCGCGGATCTGCGCCTGAACGAACCGCGCTACGTAAAGCTGCCCGACATCATGAAGGCGAAGAAGAAGCCGCTCGAGACCATGAGCACCGACGACCTGGGGGTCAGCGTGGGGGCCGACTTCGAGGTCACCGCCTATGAGCCGCCACCCCAGCGGCAGAAGGGCATCATGGTGGAAGACGTCGCCGGTCTGGTTAACGCACTGAAGGAAAAGGGGCTGGTCTGATGGCAAAAGTACTGATTATTGCAGAGCACGACGGGCAATCCCTGAACCCGAGCACGCCGAAGTGCGTGCAATGCGCCTCCGGCATCGAGGGCGCCGAGATCCACGTCGCCGTGTTTGCCAAAGGCGCCTCCGCCGTTGCGGAGCAGGCGGCAACCATCGACGGCGTCGCAAAAGTGCTGAGGGTGGAGAACGACGCCAACGAACACGCCCTCGGGGCGGTCCTGGCGCCCCAGGTGGTCGAACTCGCCGGCGGCTACACCCATGTGCTCGGTCCCTCCACCAGTTTCGGCAAGGATCTCCTGCCCCGGGTAGCCGCGCTGCTCGGCGTGAACCAGATTTCCGACGTGATGGAGGTGCTCGGCCCGCACGAGTTCAAGCGCCCGATCTACGCCGGCAATGCAATCATCACGGTGAAGGCACCGGAAGACAAGACGCTGGTCGCCACGGTGCGCGCGGCCTCCTACCAGGCCGCCGGCGAGGGCGGCAACGCCGAAGTCGAGTCCGCCTCGGTGGGCGCGGAGCTGCCCACGCACACCCGCTGGGTGGAGTTGCAGGCCGGCTCGTCGGACCGGCCGGATCTGGCCACCGCGCCGCGGGTGGTGTCCGGCGGCCGGGCGCTAGGCAGCGAAGAGAACTTCGAGATTATCTTCAAGCTGGCCGACAAACTCGGCGCGGCGGTGGGCGCCTCCCGGGCCGCCGTGGATGCGGGTTACGTGCCCAACGAGCTGCAGGTGGGACAGACCGGCAAGATCATCGCGCCGGAAATCTACATCGCCATCGGCATTTCGGGCGCGATCCAGCATCTCACCGGCATCAAGGACGCCGGCACGATCGTCGCGATTAACAAGGACGAGGACGCGCCCATCTTCGAGGTGGCGGACATCGGTCTGGTGGCTGACCTGTTTAAGGCCATCCCGGAGCTCGAGGAGCAGCTGGGCGGCTGACCGGCAGCCGGACCACGGTTGCGGCGGGCGCTCGCTCTCGCCCGCCCGCAACTCCGGCGCACCGGCTCTGCCGGCGAAGCCCAGGGCCGCTGGAACTAGGGCCGCTGGAAGATTCCGAGCGCCGCTTCGAGTACCAGTGCGACCCAGATCGCGATGACGAAGGGGCGTGCCCGGGTCAGGCTGCGCTGTATGGCGCCTTCGGTCGCCGGCCGGGACCCTTCCTCCATCAGGGTCGCGAATGCGGGGCCAAACGGCTTCAGGGCGATGCGGATGCCCAGCCCGCAGGCGACCGTGACGGCGAACAGGAACAATTTCAGCGCGATCCAGTCGCCGCGGATCCAGTCCGGATCCACGAGATGCCACAGGGCTGCTCCCGCCGTGGCGCCGATCACCACGAGGCGCAGCCCGAAATCCGTGCGCTGCAGGGCACGCGCCGCCGGCGGCGCCTGCACGTAATGGACCGCCAGCACGAGGCCCAGCCAGACGAAGGACGCCGCCCACATGAGAAGCAATCCCGGCTCCGACAGGGGCAGCTGCTGGCGGATGGCCGCGAGATGCAGTCCGGCGGGCAGGATGAGGACCATGCAGATGCGGGGCGACATGTCGACCGCGAGCATGATCGCCGCCGCGGTCTTGCGTGCCTCCCGGCCGAGGTCCGGGTCCGAGACGAAGCGGCTGGCGTAGAACACTCCAAGATCGCCGCCGAGCCAGTAGGCGAAAAGGACTACGTGCAGCAGCACCAGCAGATCGTAGAGCATCAGGCCTGCGCTACCCTGACCAGAGCCTTGCCGACATTCTCGCCCCGCATCAGGCGGCAGAACGCCTCCGGCGCGTGCTCCAGCCCCTCCGTGACGTCCTCCCGGGCGCGGATCAGGCCGTCCCGGTGCCAGGCCGTCGACGCTGCCAGGAACTGCTCCCAGCGGTCGTAGTAGTCGTAGACCACGAGCCCGTGGACGTGTGCCCGGGCGCCGATCACCGGACCCAGGTTTGGCCCTGGCGGAGGCTCGCCGCTGCGGTTGTACTGGTCGATCATGCCGCACAGCACGATGCGGGCACCGAGAGCCAGCCGGCCCATCGCCGCCGCCAGGGTGTCGCCGGCGACGTTGTCGAAATACACGTCGATGCCATCCGGGCAGCTTGCCGCCAGACGCTCGCGCAGATCCTCCCGGTGGTAGTCGATGCAGTCATCGAAACCGTAGCTACCGGTCACCAGTTCGCATTTCTCACGGGATCCCGCGATGCCGACCGCCCGCGCTCCGCGCAGGCGCGCGATCTGGCCGACCATGCTGCCAACCGGCCCCGCGGCGGCGGACACAACCACGGTCTCGCCAGCCTGGGGACGGGCCAGGAATTTCAGGCCGGACCAGGCGGTCAGGCCGGGCATGCCCAGGATGCCCAGCGCCAGCGAGGCGGGCGGTCCGTCCGCATCGAGGACACGCACGCCCTCGCCGTCCGACAGGCCGTAATCCTGCCAGCCGTTGCAGTCGGCTACGAGCATCCCGGGCCGGTAATCCGGGTGCCGCGACACCACCACCGCCGATACGGTGCTGCCCACGACGACGTCCCCCGGACCCACCTGGTCGGCAGAGATATGACGGCCGGAGATCACACCACGCACGTACGGGTCCAGGGAGAGCCAGAGCGTGCGCGAAACGAACTGCTGCGGGCCGGCTTCCGGCATCTCACCCTCGGTCAGACGGAAGTCGTGCGCTACCGGAACCCCCTCCGGGACGCGGGCAAGGACGACCCGCCGGTTGACGGACGCGCCCACGGCGTCGCTCAGACGGCCGCCAGCATCGTCTCCGCCGAACTTACCTCGAACTGCCCGGGCGCCTCGATATTAACCGCTTTTGCCACACCGTCATCGACCAGGATGGCAAAACGCTGGCAGCGCTGGCCCATCCCGAAGCCGCTGGCATCGAGCTCGAGACCGAGCTTTTGGCTGTATTCGGCATTGCCGTCGGCGAGCATCAATACCTTGTCGGCGACGCCGCGGTCCCGGCCCCACGCATGCATGACGAAGACGTCGTTCACGGCCATGCACGCGATGGTGTCGACGCCCTTGCCGGCGAACTCCGAGGCGTGCTCGACGTACCCGGGCAGGTGGTTCATGGAGCAGGTGGGCGTGAAGGCCCCCGGCACGCCAAAGATCACCACCTTCTTGCCCTTGAACAGTTCATCGGTCGTGATCTGTCCGGGACCCTCCGACGTCATCACGCCGAGCGTTCCCTCGGGCATGCGTTCTCCGGGACTGATAGCCATTTGCTCTCTCCTTGCTGGAAACCGGTTAGCGGCGGTCTTCGTCCGCTGCGCCATTGATTCTTCTTCGCAGCCGTCCCGCCCGTCAGCCATCGATGAGGAACAGGGACAAGCCGGGCCAGAAGGATACCACCGACAGGCCCACCAGCATCAACAGAAGAAACGGCACCACCGCCCGGCAGATCAACCAGAAGTTCTCCCGGAACGCTCCGAGCGCCACGATCAGGTTAAGGCCCAGCGGCGGTGTCAGATAGCCGATCTCGAGATTGACCACCATGATGATGCCAAAGTGCACTGGATCGATGCCCTGAGCGGCCGCCAGCGGCATCAGCATCGGCGCCAGGATGAGGATGGCCGAGCCGATATCCATGATGCAGCCGACGATCAGCAGAAAGACGTTAACGATCAGCAGGAAAGCAATCCGGCTGTCGATCTGCCCGCTGAGCCAGTCCACCAACTGCTCCGGCACTTTCTGGTAGGTGAAGAATACATTCAGCGCCAGCGCCAGCATCAGCACCGGGAACAGCCCGCCCAGCAGGCGTCCGGTATCCGCCATGACCTCGGCCACGTCCCGGATGCCCAGCTCCCGATGCACCAGCACCTCCACCAGCAGGGCGTAGACGACAGCGACCGCCGCCGATTCCGTGGCCGTGAAGTGACCCGTGTAGATGCCGCCGAGGATGATCACGGGCATGAGCAGTGCGAGCATCCCGTGCCAGGCCGCCGCGCGCACCTCCGCGTACACCAGGGGCTGACGGTCGCGCCGCCAGTTCACCGCCACCGCGTAGGCGGCCATCAGCCCGGTCAGCAGCAGCGCGGGACCGAGGCCTGCGATGAACAGGTCGGCGATCGAGGTCTGCGTCATCACGCCGTACAGGATGAGCGGGATGGATGGTGGCACGATGATCCCCAGCGTGCCGGCCGAGGTCAGCGCACCCAGGGAGAACCGCTTGCCGTAGCCTGCCTGGAGGAGGGCTGGATACATCACGGCGCCCACCGCGAGCAGCGTGACCGTACCCGAACCCGAGATGGCCGCGAAGACTGCGCAGGAGAGCACCGTGGCTATCGCCAGACCGCCGGGCACGGGCCCGGTGAGCGCTTTGACCAGCCCCACCAGCCGCAACGCCATGCCGCCCCTGGCCATGATATTGCCAGCCAGAATGAACAGCGGTATCGAGAGGAGGACTTCCTTGTTGAGCGCACCCCAGGCATCGAGCACGATGAAGCTGAGCTCGTCCTCGGTGTAGAAGATGTACAGGTAGGCAACGGCGGTACCGAGGATAACCAGGAGGTTCTGCCGCAGCGCGAGCAGCACGAGGACGAGCGCGATCAGCCAGAGCGCGCCCACTTCAGCTCTGCTCCGTGCCAGCCGCCGGCGCCATCGGCCTCAGTTCCGGCCGCGCGGCGTAGATGCCGTGGCGCAGCGCCGCAACGCCGAACACGAGGGGAATCACGGCCTGGATGGGCCAGACCGGCAGCCGCAGAATCTCCGAGCGTTGGTCGAGCCGGACACTCGTGATCACCATGTCGGTCGCGATCACGGTGAAGGCGACACAGAAGAGCGCGAACAGCGCATGCTGCAGGAACGCGAGCTGGAACTCCCAGCGCGCCGGTAACCAGTTATCGGCGAAACGGGGGCGCAGATGAGAGCCGCTGGCCGAGGCCAGACCGACCCCGAACATGACGACGACGATGTTGAAATAGACCCCGACCTGCCGCGCCCAGGGCAGCCCGATGCCGGTCACCTCCCGCGCCAGCACGTCGGCGAACACCACGCCGACCATGCCGCTGAAGGCGATGATCACGACCACCCGCTCGACGCGATGCAGCGAGTCCAGCAGACCTCTCACATCCTGCCTCCGCGACTCATACCTTTCAGCACTGGCAACTGCATGCTTGCGTCGGTACCTTTCCGTCTGCGCTTTCGCGCCGCGAGCCGAGTATCGCAGACTCCGGTTGCCGGGTGCGAACAGGACCGCCCGGCTGCACGGCTGCCGGGCGTGGCGTACCATTGCACGCGTATCCCTATTCGCCGAGGAACGGATGATCACACTCTACACGGCTGCCACGGCCAACGGCCAGAAAGCGGCCATCGCCCTGGAAGAGGCCGGCCTGGATTACCGTACCCGTATGCTCGATCTCGCCGCCGGCGAACACCTGGATGCCGCCGTGCTGGCGCTTAACCCGGTGGGGCGGATCCCGTTCATCGAATTCGACGACGGCAATGCCGGCCACGTGGTCTACGGCACGCTGCCGGTCGCCATCTACGCCGCGGAACGCAGCGGCCGGCTGCTGCCGTCCGCCGGGCCCGGCCGTTACGCCGTGCTGCAGTGGGCCGCGTTCGCCGCCACCGACCTCGGACACGTCTTCGCCAATCAGTTCCTGCTGGAGGAGCTGGTCGGCACGGAGGACGCCCGCGTGCGCGAGTTCATCCACCGCCAGATAGCGCGCATGCTCGGCATCGTGGACGAGCGTCTCGGGCAGTCGGAATTCCTGGCAGGCGAGGCGTACAGCATCGCCGATGTGCTCGCCTATCCGACCGCCGCCAACTCTGCCAGCCGGCTGCCCGGCAAGCTCGAGGACTATCCGCACATCCGTCGCTGGGCCGACAGCGTCGGCCGGCGCCCGGCGGTCACCCGCGGCATGGAGAACGCGTGACAGGGACGCGGCTGCACGTCCTGGGCCTCCTGGTCCTCCTGATCCTGCTGCTAGGCCTCGCGGCGGGCTGCGGCGAGATCACGCCCGATACGTCGCGAGTGCGAATCACGGCCCTGAGTCCGCCGGGTACCCCCTGGCATGAGGGCTGGCTCCGGTTCGAGGCGCGCTTCCACGCCATCAACGACACGGATCTGGAGCTGGACATGTTCGTCACCGGCCAGCTCGGCAGCGAGGAGACCATGCTCTCCAGCCTGCGTCGCGGCCGCGTCCATATCGGCGGCTTCTCCCTGCAGGGCCTGGCGGTCGTCGTGCCCGAGCTGAACGTGCTGCTCGCGCCCTATCTGTTTGATTCGGTCGAGGAGATCGACTTCGTCATCGACCATTACCTGACGCCCGCCTTCCGGGAGCTGTTCGCCGCCAGGGGCATGGA
This sequence comes from uncultured Woeseiaceae bacterium, assembly GCA_964427415.1. Classification (GTDB taxonomy): domain Bacteria; phylum Pseudomonadota; class Gammaproteobacteria; order Steroidobacterales; family Woeseiaceae; genus Lentisalinibacter. The sequence continues at coordinate 103,344 of CAYRUH010000001.1, forward strand.
ACTGCTCCAGTGGGCCGAGGTCGGCTGGACTCACATCTACGGCGTGACGCCTGTCATCACGCCGGACGACGCCCGCGACCGGCCGATGAGAGCCTCGAATGCGATCGGCTCCCAGGTCTTCACCGAGGCCATCGGCGCCGACAGCACGCCGGTCACCTTCTCCGAGGTGATCCCGTCGCTGCAGACCGGCCTGATCGAGAGCGGCCAGACCGGCACCGGCATGTATGCGATTGCCGGCATCTCCCGGGAGGCGAAGCACTTCACGCTCACCTATCACGCCTTCGATACCGGGCTCATCGTCGCCAATCGAAGCTGGTACCGCGCGCTTTCCGAGCGCAAGCAGGATGTGATCATGAGCTCCCTGGACCCGCTGCAGTACAGCCGGGACGATGTGCGGCGGGTCCTGGCGGATATTCTGACCGAACAACTCCCGGCCCAGTCGGTGAAAATCCACCGACTGGACCAGGAGCAGCGGAGACGCTGGCGCGACGCCCTGGCCGGCACCCACGAGAAACTGCTGGAGCGCGTCGGCGGACGAGCCCGGGAGATCTACCGCCTCGTGCAGGAAGGCAAACGGGAATGGGCGAGTCTGCACGGTGCCGGGTAAACCTCGCCGCCGCCAGCGCGGACCAGCCGCAAACACAGAGGAAACAGGATCATGCCACAGCCCGATTACATCATCGCCCTCGACATCAAACTGCCGGACCCTGCCGACCTGGACGCCGACATGGCGAAGTATTTCCGAGTGTGCGAAGAGAAGCTCGGCATGGTGCCCAACGTGCTGAAGGCCCACAGCTTCGACCAGGACCAGCTGCGTGCTTTCGCCGGTTTCTACAATGGGCTGATGCTGGAGGAATCCGGTCTGACACCCCTCGAGCGGGAGATGATCGCCGTCGTGGTCTCATCCGCCAACCACTGCTATTACTGCCTGGTCGCCCACGGCGCCGCCGTGCGCGAGCTGTCCGGAGACCCGGAACTCGGCGAGATGCTCGTCATGAACTATCGGGTCGCACGGCTTGAGCCGCGTACCCGGGCCATGCTCGACTTCGCCTGGAAGCTCACCGCCACGCCCCAGCAGATCGTCGACGAGGACCGGGAGGAACTGCGCCGCTACGGCTTCGGCGAACGGGATATCTGGGACATTGCCGCCGTCTCCTCATTTTTCAATATGAGCAACCGCATGGCCACCGCGGTCGACATGATGCCGAACCGGGACTATCACGCAGCCCATCGGGGCGCACCGGAGTGCCAGCCATGAGGTGACCGCAGGCGACCGCCGGGAAGACCGCCCGGACGATGGCGACAGCGGCGGCTAGCTGGCGGCTTTCTCCCGCGGGGCCAGTCCGAACACGCGACGTGCGGCCAGGATGTGGCTGCGCATGACCGAGGCGGCCCAGTCGGAATCCCGCGCCTCGATGGCCGCCACCAGTTCCAGGTGGTGCTGCGCGCTGCGCACCAGCGACTCGGTGTCGTAGTTGCGGAAGGTCAGCGTGACCAGTGCCGACTGGGTCAGCGTGGTGAGGATGTTGCGCAGCAGCCGGTTGCCGCCCGCTTCGGCGATCTCGTGATGGAAGCGGTCGTTCAGCTCGCTGATGCGCGCGGGATAGCCCGGCTTGCGCTGCTGCGAGGCGTGCAACTGTTGCTCGGCCAGTGACCGCAGACGGGCCATCGTCTGCGCGTCGGCGTGCCGCGCGGCCTGGGCGGCCGCGAAGGACTCAAGCACCGCGCGCAGATCGAAAATTTCGTCCAGCTCCCGCTCCGACCAGCTGGTGACAACAGCGCCCTGATTCGGCACGAATTCCAGCAGTCCCTCGACGTTCAGCTGGCGTAACGCCTCGCGCACGGGCGTGCGGCTGACGCCGGCGAGTTCCGCAACCTCCTGCTCGGTGATACGCGCGCCCGGTCCGTATTTGCCCGAGACGATACCGTCACGCACCGCCATGTAGGCTTTTTCGACTGCTTTCACGCTGTCCTCCCCCCGGCTAAGATCGACAGCGAGATTCTCACGGCGTCAACCGGAGCACCCCATTGAGCGGCATCACGATCTACGGCCTGCTGGATTATCTGCATATCCTGCTACTCGTGTTCTGGCTCGGCACCGACCTCGGCGTCCTGCTGGCTGCACGCCGCGTCCGCGATGCGGCCCTGACGCCCGCCGAGCGCCTCACGCTGCTCGATCTGGCACTCCGGATCGATCTCCTGCCCCGCATCGCCTTCAGCCTCATGTTCGCCGTCGGGGCGACGCTGGGTTATCTCGGCGGCACACTCCCGATTTCCGGGTGGGCCCTCGCACTGCTCTGGGCGCTCACCGCCCTCTGGCTGATCCTGACCCTCGCACTGGCAGCGGCAGAGGGCAAGCCCCGCCAGGGCCTGCTCGCGGCCGTACAGCGCATCTGGCTCATCGCCGTGGCCCTGGCCTGCGGACTGGCGGCCCTGTGGCTGCTGGCCCGCGGCGCCGAGGCGCCGGTGCCCGGCTGGCTCGGGCTGAAGATCGCCCTGTACGGGCTCGTGTGCCTTGCAGCCATCGGCATCGAGCGCGCCTTCCTGCCGCTGATCCCGGCGATGGGTGAGCTGGCCGGATCCGGCAGTTCCGCCGCACTCGAGACCCGCATCAGCGGCGCGATCAACCACGCCCTGCGCTACGTCTACTCGCTCTACGGTCTCCTGTTCCTGGCCGCGTTCCTCGGCGTCACGAAACCGTTCCTCGGCGCCGCCGGCTGACGGCTCCCGGGGGGCGCCGGGCGGCCGTCAGGCCGCCTTCGACTTGCGACCGCCCTTCTTTTTCACCGGCACTGCGCTGTCGGCCTTCACCCAGGTCTTGAATTCCGGCTGGCGCGGCGGGTTCAGGCCCGTCTCGCGCTTGCAGCGCTTCTTCAGCTGCTCGATCGTGCCGCCCTTGTCGAACAGCTGGGTGGACCCCCGCTTCTTCGCCATGCGGGCCCGCAGGGCCTTCGTCTTCTTCTCGTCCACACTCAGATCGGAGTGCAGCACGACACCGTAGCGCTTCGCGCCCTCCACGGTGACCAGGCCGGCATCGACGTCGGCGGCGACCGTCTCCACGGGACGCTCCAGGGGATCGCCCCAGCCGCCGCCGCCCCAGGTATCGAAGTACAGCAGATCGCCCTCGCGCACCTCGATCCGGTCGCACTTCGAGGGCAGCAGTTCTTCGCTGCCGTCGGTGCGCATCAGGGCCTTCTGGCTGCGCTGGCCGGGCAGCCCGCCGTTCACGCCCCAGGGATAGGTCAGCCAGCGGTCGTCGTGGATGGAAATCTCTCCGTCCTCCAGGAAGCGGTAGCCCACCCGCAACGCGTTGCCGCCGCGGTGTAGCCCGGGTCCGCCGCTGTCCCGGATGGTCTCATACACGTCGATGCGCAGCGGGAAATAACTCTCCAGGAACTCGTTAGGCACGTTGGTGAAACTCGGCCACAGCGAGTGCCCGTCCGGGCCGTCACCCGAGGGCTTGCCCGGCACGCCGCCGAAACCGATCTGGTAGAGCTGGTACCACTCACCGTTCTTGTCATAGCCCGAATACATGAAATGGGGGCTGTCGGAGAATCCGGCGGCGCACAGGAAGTCCGGGTTGCCCTGCCCGAGCAGTCCGCCGAGCACGTCGAAGATGCGGCCCAGCGCGTGGGTGCGGCAGGACAGTGCCGCCGGCTTCTTCGGCTTCAGCAGGGTGCCCTGTGGGATGCGTACTTCCATCAGGTCGTAGAAACCGTCGTTGAACATGATTTGCGGGTCGAAGACCATGATCATGTACACACCGCAGAACATCTTGAACATCTCCTCATTCAGGAGGAAGTTCACCGAGCCGATGGACTGTGGATCGGTCCCGTCGAAGTCGAAGATGACCTTGTCCCCCTCCCGCCACATCGCACAACGGATCTTGTAGGGCCCCATGCCGAGGCCGTCGTCGCAGAGGTAGTCCTCGAACACCTGTTTCTTCGTCGGCACCGTGTCCTTGATGAGCCTGCCCATCGCCCGCTTGTTACGGTCCAGCAGGTCCTCCAGCGCCGAGTACAGGATGTCGTCGCCGAAGCGGTTGGCCAGCTCGATGACCCGCTTCTCCGCCGTGCGCACGGCAGCGACGATCGCGTTGAAATCCGAACGGTTCCAGTGTGGCAGACGGCAGTTGTGCAGGATCAGTTCGAGCACGTCCTCCTGCAGCACGTCCTTCTTGTAGATCTTCGTCGGCGGCACGCAGATGCCTTCCTCGTAGATCTGTCGCGCGTCGGTCGGCAAGGAACCCGGCACCTTGCCGCCGATGTCCGTCATGTGGCCGAACATGGCCGAGTAGGCGATCAGACGGCCGTCCTTGAAGATCGGGCGCAGCAGCAGCCAGTCGTTGGCATGGCTGACGGCGCCGTTACAGGCGTAGGGATCCGAGGTCAGGAAGATGTCCCCTTCCTCGATCGTGCCGTCATAGGCCTCCTTGAATCCGTGGATGAAGCTGCCGAACTGGCCGACGACCATCTTGCCGTCGACGTTGGCGATCATCGGGAACTCGTCGTGCTGCTCCCGGATACCCGGCGACATGGCGGTGCGGAACAGCACCGTGTCCATCTCCCAGCGCGCGTTCAGCATGGCGTTCTCGATGATGTCGAGCGTGATCGGGTCGATATTCTCGCGCTTGAACTTGCGCGGCTTGGTCTCAACTAGTCTTGCAGGCATGTCGTGCTCCCTCCGTAATCATGCATCGGGGCGGATGAGGATGTTGCCGAACTCGTCCACCTTGCCGGTGTGCTCGGGCAGGATCAGCGTGGTGGAGTCCATCTCCAGCACGATGGCCGGGCCCGGTATCTGGTTGCCCGCCTTCAGTTTCGAGCGGTGATAGAGCCTGGCCTTGCGGTCCTTGCCGTCCACGTAGACCTCATGCTCGACGATCACCGCCTCCTTCGCGCTCGTGCCACCCTTCTCGATGACCGCCGGTTTCACGGTGGTGGCCTTGCCGTTCACCACCGCACGCAGATTCACCAGTTCCTTCTCCTGCTCCAGGGCGAACGTGAAGAGCTGGCGATGCATCTCGTCGAACTGGTCGCCGATGGCATCCAGGCCCTTCTTCCTGATCTCGTCCAGGTCCACGTCGACGGTGAGCGTCAGCCCCTGGCCCTGATAGCGCAGGTCGGCCTGGTAGGAGATCGTCTGGTCCTTCTTGGCCACGCCCTCCTTGTCCAGCGTCTTCGAGGCCCTGGCCGCGAGCTGGGTGAATATCTTTTCCAGTCCGGCGGGCGTCGTATTGGAGAAGCGCTTGATGTAGGTTCGCGCCGCCTCGTTACGCATCCGCGTGGTGGCGTCCCCGTAGGCACAGAGCACGCCCGGGCCCGGCGGGATGATGACCGGCCAGGAGTTCATCAGGCGGCCGAGCGCGTTCGCGTGCAACGGCCCCGCACCGCCGAAGGCGATGAGGGCAAAATCCCGGGGATCGTACCCCTTCTCCACCGAGACCAGCCGCAGGGCGCCGAACATGTTCTCGTTGACCACCTTGATGATGCCTTCGGCAGCACGCTTCAGCGGCAGTCCGAGCGCGTCGGCGACCTGCCTGACGGCCTTCTCCGCCAGATCCCGACGGATCTCCATGTCGCCGCCGAGACGCGCGTCCGTGGGCAGGTAGCCGAGTACCACGTTGGCGTCAGTGACCGTGGGGGCCTCTCCGCCCTTGTTGTAGGCGGCGGGACCCGGATCGGCGCCGGCACTCTCCGGGCCGACCCGGAGTGCGCCGGTGAGCTCGGGCACATGGGCGATGGAGCCACCGCCGGCGCCGACCGTGCGCACGTCCACGGAGGAAGCCCGCACCGTCACGTCGCCCACGCTGGTCTCCCTGCGCAGCTGGGCGTAGCCGTTCTCGACCAGTGCCACGTCCGTCGAGGTGCCGCCCATGTCGAAGGTCAGCAGGTTCGGATAGCCGGCCTGCTTGGCCACCCAGATGGCACCCGAGACGCCGCCCGCGGGGCCGCTCATGAGCAGGTTTACCGGGTAGTTTCTGGCCTGTGTCGCCGAGGCCAGGCCGCCGTCGGAGCGCAGCACATGCAGCTGCACTTCCCTGTTCAGGTCCTTGCGCAGGCTGCGGCGCAGGTTGTTGATGTAGGCGTCCACCTTCGGGCGCACGTAGGAGTTGGCCACCGTCGTGATGGTGCGCTCGTACTCCTGCATCTCCGGCACCACCTCGGAAGACAGCGAGACCGGCATTTTCGGGAAGACCTTCTTGGCCACCTTCGCCACCTCTTTCTCATTGGCGGGGTTGGCGTAGGAGTTGATCAGCGACACCGTCAGCGCTTCCACACCGCGGCCTTTCAGGCGCTTCAGCTCCTTCTCGAGCTTGCCCTTGTCGAGCGATTTGACGACCTGCCCGTCGGCGCCCATGCGCTCCTCGGCCTCGACCGTCAGGGCCAGCGGCGCGAGCGGCGCGCTCTTGTTGTAGATCACCCAGCCGCCCAGCCCCCCGGGGACAAAGGAGCGGGCGATCTGCAGCACCTGGCGGTAGCCCTGGGTGGTGACCAGCCCGACCGTGGCGCCCTTGCCCTCCAGGATCGTGTTGGTGGCCACGGTCGTGCCGTGCATCACGTGCGTGATCTTCTTCGGATCTATGCCCGCCTCTTTGCAGATCCTGGCGATGCCATTCAGAACACCGATGGAGGAGTCCGCGGGCGTACTCGGGACCTTCGCGGTCCAGGTGTCGCCTTTCTTCTCGTCCACGAGCAAGAGATCTGTGAACGTGCCGCCCACGTCCACGCCGAGTCGGTAGGCCATGACTTCCCCTTAAAGGCTTTGCTTCATATCCACCGGTACGCCGCGTTCGCCGTACCACTATCGTATTGATGTCTCTCCCGGAGCCCCGGACAGGATAACCGGAGTCTCGCGGCATTTCGCGCGGCTCGCAACCGCGTCCTCATCCCCCGGCAGCGGTCCACTCTGTGGCGGTCTCCGGGAAGATGCCCGCCTTCGGCAGCATCGCCGGCACGCCCCGCCCGAGCTGCTCCTCCAGCCAGTGGCTGGTCTCGATGATCTTCGGCAGCGACACCCCCGTCTCGATACCGGAGCGCTGCAGCATGTAGACCAGATCGTCGGTCGGGATGTTACCCGTCGCCGCCGGCGCGAACGGGCAGCCGCCTATGCCACCGATGCTGGCATCGAGTGACGCCACCCCCGCATCGACCGCCGCCTGCGCGTTGGCGAGCCCCGTGTTGCGCGTGTTGTGCAGATGGCAGCGCAGCGGCAGGCCGGGAACGGCCTCGGCGACGCGGCCGAGCAGGTCGCGAACCTGGGAGGGCACAGCGACGCCGATGCTGTCCGCCAGCGCGAGTTCCACCGGTCCGGCTTGCGCCACCCGCTGTACGATCTCGAGCACGCGCTCCGGCGCGACCTCCCCTTCGAAGGGGCAGCCGAACGCCGAGGAGACCATGATATTGGCGCGGATACCGGCGGCTTGGGCCTGCGCGGCAATCTTCAGCCACGCCTGCACGGATTCGTCGCTGCTGACGCCCTGGTTCCGGCGGTTGTAGGTATCGCTGGCCACCACGACCATGCCTACCTCGTCGATGCCGCAGTCACGGGCCCGCTCGAAACCTCTCCGGTTCAGGACCAGGCCGATATAGGAAACGTCCTCGCGGCGGGGCAACGCTGCCACCAGTTCCTCGGCGCCGGCCATCTGCGGGACTTTCTTCGGGTTCACGAAACTCGCGACCTCAAGACGGCGTATCCCGGCGTCCACGGCACGGCGGATGAATTCCACTTTCGTGCCGACGGGCAGAACCTCCGGCTCGGACTGCAGTCCGTCCCGGGGTCCGACTTCGATAATGGAGATACGGCGTTGCATATGACGTCCATGGTTCGGCCGCTGTAACCCGGTCTATTGTATACAAGTAGGGCAAACAGACAAGGTATTACTGAATAGCCTCACTTGGATCGGCCAAAATTGTATACACTAACCGGATTCATAACAGGCGGCGTCTGCCGCGCCGCTGCGCGCACTCAGAGGGAGAATCATGGCGAGCGAAACGGGGAATCAGGGCGGGACTTATCATGACGGTCATGACGATGGTGATAGCAACACAGGGCCGCTGTCCGATCTGCGGGTGATCGAGATGGGCACGCTGCTGGCCGGCCCTTTCTGCGGCCAGCTCATGGGCGATTTCGGCGCGGAGGTGATCAAGATCGAACCGCCGGGCCAGGGTGATCCCATGCGTGACTGGGGCCAGGAGAAGGCCCACGGCAAGTCACTGTGGTGGCCCGTGATCGCGCGCAACAAGAAATCCGTCACCGTCAACCTGCGGGTCGAGCAAGGCCAGCAGATCGTTCGCGACCTGGTCCGCGAAGCCGATTTCCTGCTGGAGAATTTCCGCCCGGGCACGATGGAGCGCTGGAACCTCTCCTATGATGAACTGAGGAAGGTCAACCCGGGCCTGATCATGATCCGGGTGTCGGGCTTCGGGCAGACCGGCCCCTACGCCAAGCGGGCCGGCTTCGGTGCGGTCGGCGAGTCCATGGGCGGACTGCGTTACGTCTGCGGCGACCCGTCCGCGCCACCGAGCCGTGTGGGTATCAGCATCGGGGACTCGCTGGCCGCCACCTTCGCCACCGTTGGCGCCCTCGCGGCCCTGCATCACCGGGAACGCACCGGAGACGGGCAGGTGGTCGATTCCGCCATCTACGAGGCGGTGCTGAACATGATGGAATCCCTCGTCACCGAATACGACAAGGCGGGCTACATCCGCGAGCGCCAGGGCTCGATCCTGCCCGGCGTCGCCCCCTCCAACGTCTACCCGACAAAAGACCACAAGCTGCTGCTGATCGCTGCAAACCAGGACACCGTATTCCGGCGTCTGGCCGCAGCCATGGGGCAGCCGGAGCTGGCCAAGGACGAGCGCTATCACAACCACTCGGCCCGCGGCGCGCACCAGGGGGACCTCGACGAACTGGTGTCCGACTGGACCCGCACCAAGGACCAGAAGGAGCTCATCGAACTGATGGAGGAGCACGGCATCCCGGCAGGCGGCATCTACCGCGCTCCCGAGATGCTGGAGGATGCCCACTTCCGGGCCCGCCAGGCGATCATCGAGACGATGCATCCGGAATTCGGCACACTGAAGATGCAGAATGTGGCGCCCAAGCTCTCCGGCACACCGGGGTCGGTGCGCAGTCCGGGCCCGGCCCTTGGCGAGCACACCGAGGAGGTCCTGGCCGGCCTGCCCGGCTATGACGCCGAGCGCCTGCAGGCACTCCGCAACGACGGGGTGATCTGACGTGGCGCACGGGCTCGAGGACGAATACCGCGAGGCCGGCTTCGGCCGGGCGCTGCAGCCGGGTAGCCACCCCGCTCTGCTTATCGTCGATTTCGTCCGCGCCTACCTCGACCCGGACTGTCCGCTGTACGCCGGGGTCGAGGATACGCTCGCACAGTGCCGGCAGCTGCTCGCCCGCGCCCGCGCGGCCGGCATCCCGGTGCTGCATACCAACGTGGCCTTCATGCCCGGCGGCATCGACGGCGGCGTGTTCTACCGCAAGGTGGGGGCGCTGCGCTGCCTGGACCGCGGCTCGCCCTTCGGCGAGTTCGCCGACGGCCTCGAGCCGCTGGAGGGCGAACCGGTAGTGACCAAGCAGTACGCCAGCGCATTCTTCGGTACTTCGCTCGCCTCGACCCTGACGAGCCTGGGCGTCGATACGGTTTTCATCGCCGGACTGACCACCAGCGGGTGCATCCGCGCCTCCGCCGTGGACGCCGTCCAGCACGGCTTCCTGCCTTTCGTGGTGCGCGAGGCAGTCGGAGACCGGGACCCGGCACCCCACGAGGCGAATCTGTTCGACCTGCAGGCGAAGTACGCCGAGGTCATCTCCCTCGAAGCCGCCCTCGGGTACCTCGCCCGGCACCATGCGGAGTCGCAACGGCCGTGATCGGACCCATACAGTGCGTCACCGTCACGGTGCCGGACCTCGCTCATGCGGTGCGAACGTACCGGGCCTACCTCGGCTACGAGCCATTCCATGAGGAGCGGCTGACGGCCGCACAGGCGGACTATCTGGGAGCCCCGGCCCTCGCCGGCGCGGACGGTGCCTTGCTGAGACCGGCCGCTGGCGGCGATTTCTGTTTCCGCTTCATCGCCCAGCCGCTGCCGCCCGGCTACCGTCCCCTGACCACCTGGGGCTGGAACGCCGCCGAACTGATCGTCTCGGACGTCGACCGGCTCGCCGCCGAACTCGCGGACTCCCCGTTCCGCATCGTCGGCCCGCCGGAGGACCTGTCTTTCTCCGATGCCATCCGCGCCATGCAGGTCATCGGGCCGGCGGAAGAAGTGCTCTATCTGACCATGGTCAAGGAGCCGCTACCCGGATTCGACCTGCCGCGGCCGGCCTGCCCCGTGGACCGCACGTTCATCGTGATCCTCGGCGGCACGGACATGGCAGCCATGCAGAGGTTTTACCACGGCAGCTTCGGCGTCCCGGAGGCACCCGCCATGGAGGCCCGGATCTCGGTGCTGTCCCGGGCGCTGGATTTGCCGGCTGACACGATGCACCCCATCGCCGCGATGCCGCTGGCCGGCCGGTGCCTGATCGAAGTGGACGACTACCCGGCCGCGACGACGCCACGGGACTGTCCGCCCGGCGGACTGCCGCCGGGTATCGCGATGGTGAGTTTCGCTGCCGACAAGCTGCCGGACGATCTTCCGGCGGGGCATTTCTCCGCCCCGCCGTACGACGGGGCTCGCAGCGCCCTCACCACCGGCGCGGCGGGCGAACTGGTTGAACTCATCCAGACGTGACCTTGCCCCGCCTGTCGATCTGGACAGCGCCTCAACAACGGCGGACCCGCCGGCGCAGGACGCGCTGCAACGCACAAAAACGCCGGCAGACACCGTATAATCGCTTCAATATAAGGAGCTGATCATGGATTTTTCACTCACCGAAGACCAGGAGATGATCCAGGCCGCAGCACGAGAGTTCGCGCAGAACGAGATCGCACCGGTCGCGGCCAGATTCGACGAGAGCGGCAAATTCCCCGAGGAGACCATCCGCAAGGCGGGCGAACTCGGGTTCATGGGCATCGAGGTGCCCGAGGAGTACGGCGGCGCAGGACTGGATGCCGTCGGCTACGTACTGATGATGGAGGAGATCGCCGCGGCGGACGCCGCCCACAGCACGATCGTCTCCGTCAACAATTCCTTGTACTGCAACGGCATACTGCTATTCGGCACCGAGGAGCAGAAGCAGGCGTTCGTAACCCCGGTCGCCTCGGGCGAAGTCATCGGTGCCTACGCCCTCACCGAACCCCAGTCCGGCTCGGACGCCGGCAATATGCGCTCGCGCGCCGTGCTGGCGGACGATGGCAGCCATTACGTGATCAATGCCAGGAAATCCTGGATCACTTCCGGTCCGGTCGCCCGCTATCTGGTGTTATTCGCCATGACCGAACCGGACAAGGGCGCCGGGGGCGTCAGCGCGTTCCTGATCGACACGGACCAGGGCGGCTTCAGCCGCGGCAAGACCGAGCCCAAGCTTGGCATCCGTGCCTCGGCCACCTGCGAGATCGAGCTCGAGAACTACCAGTGCCCCGTCTCGCACCGTCTTGGCGACGAAGGCCAGGGCTTCAAGATCGCGATGACCGTGCTGGACGCCGGGCGTATCGGTATCGCCGCCCAGGCCGTCGGCATCGCACGCGCCGCCTACGAGGCCTCGCTGGACTACGCCCGGGAGCGCGAGGCATTCGGCGCGCCGATCGGCAGTTTCCAGATGATCCAGGCCAAGATCGCCGACATGAAGACACGCCTGGAGGCCGCACGGTTACTGACGCTGCGCGCTGCATGGGCCAAGGACGAGGCGAAAAAGACCGGTGCCCGCAATACGCTGAACGGCAGCCTGGCGAAACTGTTCGCCTCCGAGGCCGCCATGTACATTACCCATCAGGCCGTGCAGATCCACGGCGGGATGGGCTACAGCAAGGAATTGCCGGTGGAGCGCTACTTCCGCGATGCGAAGATCACGGAAATCTATGAGGGCACCAGCGAAGTGCAGCGTATGCTCATCGCGCGGCAGGAGACGGGCCTCCGCTGACGGGTCCCGCCGGGCGGCCTCAGAGCTCGTTCTCGGCGACGTAGACGACGAGGCCCTCCAGCTCGTCGGTGACCTCGATCTGGCAGGTCAGTCGGCTGGTGCGCCGGCGCTCATAGGCCGCGTCGAGCATGCTGTCCTCCATGTCATCCATATCGGGCAACTTGTCCACCCATCCTTCGTCGATGTAGGCATGGCAGGTGGCGCAGGCGCAGGCACCGCCGCATTCCGCGACGATACCCTCGATGTTGTTGTCGATCGCGCCTTCCATGACCGTGTAGCCGGTCTCGACCTCGACGTCATGGCGTCCGCCATCGGTGCTGACATAGGTGATCCTGGGCATTCTCCACTCTCACAAAAAAGGCGCGCCGGCCCCGACGCGCCGCAGTTCATAAAACACTGATGCAGGCCGGCGCATGCGCCGGACCGTAATGATTAGTGACGATTACTCGTTCTGGGCGATGGCCTGGCGCAGCTGCTCGAGCCGCTGGATCTCGCCGTCGATCACACTGATCCACTGGCTGCCGATCTTTTTGTACTCATCGTCCCGGCGGACGACCATGAAGGTCTGCCGCGCATCCTGGTAACGATCCAGGTTGTACTGACACATGCCGATGGTGACGCGCACGTCGCTCGGTTCGCGCACCCCCCCCTTGTCCATTGCCTGGCGGCCCGCCTGGATACACTCCTCATAGCGATCCAGATTCAGCTGCGCAACGGCGAGACGCGCATACAACTCGCCGTCGTCGCTGCGCGCCGCGGCCTCTTTCAGCGCCGGGACCGCCTCGTCCGGTTCCTGCGCCAGCTGCCAGGCCTGGGACAGCAGGCGATAGTTTTTGGCATTCTTCTCGATCGCGCGGTTTTCCATGCCCTCGGACAGCACCTTGGCGGCCTTGTAGGGGATCTCGCCCTGCAGATAGAGCTGTGCGAGGGTCACGAGTTCGCTCTCGGAGGACAGCAGGTTCTGGGTGTAGGCGGCCTCGTAGGCGGCCAGCATGTTCTTCTCTTCACCCAGCTCGGAATAGACGCCGGCAAGCGCCGTCCAGTAGCTCTTCTTCGGCCATTCGGCCAGGAGGATCTTCAGGATCTCCTTGACCTTGGCGAAGTTGTTCTGCTGGTAATAGCCGTAGTAGAGCAGATTCCACCACTCCTCGCGGATTTCGGTATCGCGTTCACGCGCGACCTCGATGGCCTTCTCGATCTGGGGGATCATCAGATCGTACTGCTCGGTCTGGGCGTAGGACTGCCCCAGCAGTACGTAAGCCTGTGGCCCCGGATTATTCGCTACCTGGAACCATTCCTTCAGCAGCTGGATGGTCTTGGGGAAATTCTCCTGCACCGCGTACAGCTGGGCCAGTGTGTACAGGGTCTGGGTCCGTAACTGCGATTCAAGCTCCGGGATGGACAGCAATCTTTCGTAGGCTTCCACCGCCTTCGGCGTATTGCCCTGGTTATAGTAGATGAAGCCGTAGAAGTTCAGCATGTTAGCGCGCTCGTAGTCGCTCAGACCCTCGTCCCGGGAGAGCGAATCGAGTACGCGGATGGCCTCGGCGAACTGCTGATTGTCAGCCAGTTCCTGGGCTTCTGTCAGCTTGTCGTACACGGCCTTGCTGAGCGCTTCGGCCTGGCGGGTCTTCTGCTGGTCACGCTCCTCCCGCTCGTCCTGGGCCATGGCCGTGGGTGCCAGCGGCACAACGCAGATGCCGACCAGGGCAGCCAGCAGCGCAGTACGGAAGTTCCGTGTGAAGGATTTCGTTATCATCAGTGAATCCCGTTAATGGCTGTCCAGGATGCGGTCAGTTTTCCAGTTCGAAGCGGATGCGCGTCTTCACGCCCGGCACCTCGACCGGCTGTCCGTCCACGACGCGGGGCTTGTACTTGAATTTCAGCACCGCACGCGTGGCGGCCCGGTTGAACAGGCTGCTGGTCGAGTAGATGACCACCGGGTCCTTTACGGTCCCCGCCGTGGTCACCGTGAACTCCAGATCCACGTAACCTTCGATGCCGCGCGACAGCGCCCGGCTCGGATAGATCGGAGCGACGCGCACAATGGGCAGATACTCGCCGTCCGTATAGGACAGTGAACCGGGGCCCGAGATACTGACATCGGTGGCCGACGACGGCGGCCGCACGTTGACGGACGGCGCGTTCGGATCCACATCGTCCTGGGACGGCGGGGGCGTATCCGGCGGCGGCTGCTGCGGCTTGGGCGGTTTCTCCGGCTTCGGTTCCTCGACGTTCACGACTTCCTGCTTCTTCACCCGGACGAAGTCCAGGAAATAGCGCTTCTGCGGGTCCGTGAGCGCGCTCTCGCCGCTCGCGATCAGGAACTGCATCAGGAACAGCAGACCGAAGGTTACGGCGACGCCGCTGACGATGGCGATGAAATACCGGACGATCATATTCTAGCCTCCGTTCCGGAATCCGGAACCCCTGTCACTGGACGGCCGTGTTCCCGCATGCCTTACCAAACGGCGCCGTCCTCAGTCTTCATTGGCGGCGATGGAGACGTTGTACACGCCCGCCTGCCGTGCCGCGTCCATCACCTGGACCAGCGTCTCGTTGTAGGACCTCTTGTCCGCCTGGATCACCACCGAGCCCTTCGGGTTCTCGGCATGCAGCCGTTCGATGTTGGCCCGCACCGCCCGCGGATCGACGCGGCGGCGGTCGATCCAGATCTCGTTATTATCGCTGATCGCGATCAGGATGTTCGCGTTCTCCTTCCGCTCCGCGGTGGGAGCATCGGGCCGGTTCACATCGATGCCGGCTTCCTTGATGAACGACGCCGTCACGATGAAGAAGATCAGCATGATGAACACCACGTCGAGCATGGGAGTCAGGTTGATCTCGTTTTCTTCCTCGTCGGCGCCGCCCATGGCGCCTATCGGTCTGCGCATGTTTAGTCCCTCTGGTAAACCCTAGCAATACCTGATCAGTGATCCATGGTCAGCGAGTCTTCTAGCCTGATCACCTCATGTTCCGCGCGCCGCGTCAATATTGTGACAAGCAGCACGCCTGAAAGTGCACCGACCATACCCGCCATCGTGGGAATCGTCGCCTTGGAGACGCCGGCCGCCATGGAACGCACATTGCCGCTGCCGGCGTAGGCCATGACCTCGAAGACCTCGATCATGCCCGTGACCGTGCCCAGCAGGCCCAGCAGCGGACACAGTGCCACAAGGGTCTTGATGAAGCCGAGCCCCTGGTTCGCCGCCATCGAGACCCGGGAGATCATCGCCTCCCGGATCTGATGGGCGTTCCAGGACTGACGCTCCGGCCGGGCCTCCCAGTCTTCCAGCACCTCCCGGGACAGCGCCCGCAGATTGCCGCGGAAGAAAATCAGGCGCTCAATGATCAGCAGCCACATGGCGAATATCGTCAGCGCGATCAGGTTCAGCACGGGGCCGCCAAGTTCCATGAAGTCCCGTACGGCGAGGAGTGCGTCTTCGAGCCAGACCATTGGCGGTCTCCCCTAGCCCGCCGACGCCGACTTGTGTTCGGCTTCGGAATGCTCGGCGATGATGCCCGCGCTCTGCTCCTGCAGGATATTCAGAATCCGCTTGCTGCGGCCCTGCAGGAACGTATGCAGGAGCACCATCGGGATGGCGACCACCAGGCCGAGCACGGTGGTGACCAGAGCCTGGGAGATACCGCCTGCCATGAGCTTCGGATCGCCGGCGCCGTACAGCGTGATGACCTGGAAAGTCTTGATCATGCCCGTGACCGTGCCGAGCAGACCGGCCAGCGGTGCGACGACCGAGATCACCTTCACGAACAACAGGCCGCGGCTTAGCTTCGGCGTTTCTTTCAATACCGCTTCGCTCAGTTTGAGCTCCAGGGTCTCGGTGTCCACGTTCTTGTTGTCCTCGTAGGCACCGAGCACGCGGCCAAGCGGGTTGTTGCTGTTCGGCTTGTCCGATTTCAGCTGCGAACTCACCTTGCGGTCGGCGATCACCAAACTGAACAGGGACACCAGCGCGATCAGCAGACCAAGCAGGCCCAGGCCGATGATACTGTAGCCGACCACGCCACCCTGATCGACGCGCTCCCGCAACGTCGGGCGATCCACCAGCTGCGCGAGAATACCACCGCGTGTCGGATCCAGCCCGAAGGTCACCTGACCACTTTCGGCATCGAACAGCCCCCCCGTGGAATCCGTGTAACGTGCCTGTTCGGGCTGACGCTGCAGCTCGACCACGTTGCCGGTCTCGGAGGTGTAGTTAAGATAATAACCGTCGGCGACGATATTGAACGTACCGACACGGACCACCGGAATGGTGGATTCCGTGCCGTCGGCGAGAATGACGCTGCGCTCGAACTGCGCGACCCTGCCGCTCTCGGTCATCTGGCGCTGCAACTCGAACCAGAGACGCTCAATATCTTCGATGGAAGCGAGCCTGGTGCTGCTCGCCATCGTGGCGCCCAGTTCCACCAGGAAATCCTCGCGGCCGGGATACTGGGCGCTGATGAGCGAATTCTGAAACACGCTCTGTGTATCGCCGGCCACCTGCTGCAGCACGCCGAACAGCTCTTTCAGCGAACCGAGGCGTTCGTCGAGTTCCGCCGCCGCCGTGGCCAGCTTGCGGTTGTTCTCTTCGAAAAGCTCCTCGAGCTGCTCACCGCGCTGTTCCAGGGAGGCGCGTTCATTCCTCGCCTGATTCAGCAGCGTCTGCTGTTCGGACTGGCGCCGCTGGAACTCCGCCAGACGCTGCTCGTTCTCGCGCGCCTCGCGCGCCTGGCCCTGTTTCACCATGTCCAGCAGCTCATCGAGGGAAGCTGCATCCTGCGCGGTCGCGCTGCCGCTGCCGAGGCCAAAGGCGAGTAGGCCGGTGGCGGCCAAGGTTACCATCTTTTTCATCAGCCGGCCTCCTCAGGTGCGGGCACGGGCAGAAGGACCAGCTCGGGCGCAATCAGCTCGTTGGCGATGCGCAGGCCCTTCTTGACCTCGTTGCGGTGTTCATCGGACATGCTCCAGGAGTTTGCCTCCTGATCCCAGACACCGGTCATGCTGCCATCCGCACTCTGGAACAGCAGCGCGATGCGACCGATACGCAGGAACTCGACCTCGCGCACCCCGCCGTCGATCTCGATGGTATCCGTGTAGGACTCGATGGTGCGTCCGAACTCGTTCTCGATCTGGAAGGCCTCCATGACCTTGCGGAACTTCTCCGCCACGGACACGTTCGGCTCGTCCATCAGATCGCTCAATGTCTCGATGCGCTGGGTACGCTCTTCCAGAAGGAACGGGATATCCAGTTGCACGAACTGCTCAAGACCTTCGATCATGCGTTCCATCAGCGGATAGATCTGCCGGTTGATCACATTCGCCTTGTCCAGGGATTCAGTGATCTCGTCCAGCCGGACCTGCTGCTTGTTGGTCTGCGCTTCCATCAGCCGGTTGTAGATCTTGAGACCGTCGATCTCCTTGGTGACCGCCTTGTAGTCGTCGACCAGACCACGGGTCTGCTGTACCACCCGGTCGATCCGCTGCTGAGCCTCACGGTTCTGAGCCAGCCGCTGCTGCTCAGCCCTGAGTACGGAATCGACGGTCTGCGCGACAGCAACACCGCCCCCGGCGATCAACGCTGTCGACACGATCGCGACGGCCAGATGCCGTGCTCCCGAATTCCACGGTTTCATGAACGCTCCTTGGTTAAGTCCGGACAACAATCCTAATAATTATTTGTGACAGATCTTTTGAGGACCACCCGCACTGTCTCGACCGGCATTGCATGCCGACACCATGCCAGCAATCTTTCTGCCCCGCCAGCACCGGGCAACACCATACTACAGAAAGGAGGGAGTGCATAAACTGAGCCGGGCACTGCCGCAAACGGCTCGCCCTGCTGTTACCTGCAGCACTCTCCCCTGCTGCGATTGTGAAGGCCACCGGTCGTGAACCGGCATCCACATGCACGCCGCCGCCGCGATCATGCGTAACCAGTACACGTCGGGCGTCCCGACCCCGCGGCAGATCGTGCTGGCCGGAAGCATAACATACGCGACCCGGCGCGCCAGTCCTGCTGCAGGGCGCTTTGTCACCGGCCGCGCACGCTCCGCTGTCTGCCCAACTCGAGCTTCGCCAGGCTGTTCCGGTGCACTTCGTCCGGCCCGTCCGCCATGCGCAATGTGCGCAAATTCGCCCACGTGCGGGCGAGGCTGAAATCCTGGCACACACCGCCGCCGCCATGCACCTGGATGGCGCGATCGAGAACGTTCAGCGCCATCGTCGGGGCGACGACCTTGATCATCGCGATCTCGGCGCGGGCCACCTTGTTGCCCACCTTGTCCATCATGTCGGCCGCCTTCAGCGTCAGGAGCCGGGCCTGATCGATCTCCATGCGGGAATCGGCAATGGCCTCCCTCACCACACCCTGGGCGGCGAGCGGGCGGCCGAATGCCACGCGTTCGTCGGCGCGCTTGCACATGGCCTCGATCGCACGCTCGGCCGCGCCGATGCAGCGCATGCAGTGATGGATGCGGCCCGGCCCGAGCCGGCCCTGGGCGATCTCGAACCCGCGGCCCTCACCCAGCAGCAGGTTCGAGACCGGCACGCGGACGTCTTCGAACGCCACCTCGCCGTGGCCGTGGGGCGCATCGTCGTAGCCGTAAACGGTCAGCGGCCGCACGACCGTGACACCGGGCGTGGCCCGTGGCACCAGGATCATGGACTGCTGGGAATGGCGATCCGCATCCGGATTGGTCTTGCCCATGAAGATGAAGATCTCGCAGCGCGGGTCCATGGCGCCGGAGGTCCACCACTTGCGGCCGTTGATGACGTACTCGTCGCCGTCGCGGACTATGGATGCCTCGATATTGGTGGCGTCGGACGAGGCTACCGCCGGCTCGGTCATCGCGAACGCCGAGCGGATGCGGCCCTCCAGCAGCGGTTCCAGCCATTCGCGGCGCTGCTCCTCGTTGCCGTAGCGGACCAGCACCTCCATGTTGCCGGTATCCGGTGCCGCGCAGTTGAATACCTCGGGGGCGATGGGCGAGCGGCCCATGATCTCCGCCAGCGGTGCATATTCGAGGTTGGTGAGGCCCGCACCGTACTCGCTCTCGGGCAGGAACAGGTTCCACAGGCCCTCTTCCTTCGCCTTCGCCTTCATCTCCTCCATCACCGGCGGTATGACCCAGCGATCCTCGCTCGCGTCGATGTACTCCTCGTACGCCGCTTCGTTCGGGTAGACGTACTCGTTCATGAATCCGGTCACGCGCTCGCGCAGCCGGCTCACCTTGTCGGAATATTCGAAATTCATGCGGACCCCGTTGTGGATTGAGGGAAACGATCTGCGCCGGCGCAGCAGCCTCGACGGCACGTGCCCGAAGCACGGCCGGCAGAGCATAACGCGGGGTCCGGTGACGTGCCAGCCGCCGCCGCACCCGGCACCCGTATGGCACAACGATGCTAGACTCGCGCGCCACAGCGCACCGGCCGTGCCCTCGGCCGGGCAGTGCGCCAGGTCGCTGTCACCGGAGGAAACGTGAAAGCAGCACTATGTAAAGCCTACGGACCGCCCCGCAGCCTCGTTGTCGAGGAGGTCGATCCGCCGCAACCCGGTCCGGGCGAGGTCAAGCTGCGGGTGCACGCCTGCGGCGTGAACTTTCCCGACATCCTGATGATGGCGGGCAAGTACCAGACGAAACCGCCGATGCCCTTCTCCCCTGGCGGCGAGGTCTCGGGCGAGATCGCCGGCCTCGGTGAAGGCGTCGAACATCTCCGGCCGGGCCAGCGCGTCCTCGGCATGACCGGTCACGGCGGCATGGCGGAAGAGATCTGCCTGCCGGCGGCGGCCGTGGTACCGATACCGGACAACATGGACTACGAGACGGCCGCCGGTTTCATACTGACCTACGGCACCTCCTACCACGCGCTCAAACAGCGCGCCCGGCTGCAGCCCGGCGAGACGCTGCTGGTGCTCGGCGCGGCCGGCGGCGTGGGCCTGGCGGCGGTGGAACTGGGCACGCTCATGGGCGCACGGGTCATCGCCGCCGCCAGCAGCAGGGAGAAGCTCGCTCTCGCCGATGCGTACGGCGCGACCGACCTCATCAATTACACCGAGGAGAACCTGAAGGAACGGGTGAAGGAACTCACGGACGGCCGGGGCGCGGACGTGATCTACGACCCCGTGGGCGGCGATCTGTTCGACCAGTGCATGCGTTCGATCGCCTGGAAGGGCCGCGTGCTGGTCATCGGCTTCGCGTCCGGGGAGATACCCAGCGTGCCCGTCAATCTTGCCCTGCTGAAGGGCTGCGAGATCGTTGGCGTGTTCTGGGGCGCCTTCACCCAACGGGAACCGCAGGCGCACAAGGAGAACACGCGGGAGCTGCTCGAGCACGTCGGCCGGGGCAAGCTGAAGCCCCATATCTCGGCTACTTTCCCGCTGGATGAGGCCGGCGAGGCGCTGGCGACGCTGTCCGAACGCAAGGCCCTCGGCAAGGTGATCGTTACCGTCGTCTGAACCGGCCGCGCGGACCTTAATAGTGTCAGGCGCAACTATGCGAGCAAAAACAAAAACCTGGCAGTTGACACCCGGACATGCATGCAACATCATCGCGGCAATGACTGACGCAAGCTGCAACATCGGACTCACCACGTCACGCGCCCCGCGTGTCGTACTGCGGTCCGGCCTCCTTCTCCTTCCCCTCAACGGGAGGATGCGCGGGTAGCCGACAGTCAAGGCGAACGAGAAGGCAAACCCCGCATCCGAAAGGTCGCGGGGTTTTTTTTTGATGGAGAGAGCTTATGAGTATCGAGGACGCCGACCGGGTCCGGATTTTCGACACCACACTGCGCGACGGCGAGCAGGCGCCGGGCTGCAGCATGACGCTGCGCGAGAAACTCCGGGTTGCCGCGGCGCTCGCCGAACTCCGGGTCGACGTCATCGAGGCGGGCTTCGCCGCCGCTTCCCCCGGCGACTTCGAATCCGTACGGGCAATCGCGAGCGAGATCGAGGGGCCGTCCGTTTGCAGCCTGGCCCGGTGCAATGCCGAGGATATAGAGAAGGCCTGGAAAGCGGTCGAACCGGCGGCCAAACCCCGCATACACGTCTTCGTGGCCACCAGTGAGATCCATCGTACCCACAAACTCAATATGGCCAAGGAAGAGATCATCCAGAGCGCGACCGGGGCCATCAGAATGGCCCGGGAGTTCTGTGACGACGTGGAGTTCTCGCCGGAGGATGCGTCCCGCACCGAACTCCCCTACCTGGCGGAGGTGGTCACGGCGGCGGTCGAGGCCGGCGCGGGCACCATTAATATCCCGGATACGGTCGGTTACACGGTGCCGGGTGAGTTCCACGAGCTGTTCCGTTATCTGAATGAGCACGTGCCCGGCATCGACGACGTCGTGCTGTCGGTGCACTGCCACGATGACCTCGGCATGGCGGTGGCGAACAGCCTGGCGGCGGTGCGCGGCGGCGCCCGCCAGGTGGAATGCACTATCAATGGCATCGGCGAGCGCGCGGGCAATTGCTCGCTGGAAGAGGTGGTCATGGCGCTGAAGACCCGCCGCGAATACTTCGGCGCGGATACCGGGCTGGACACCACCCGGCTCTATCCTACCTCGCGGCTCGTCTCCAGCATCACCGGCATCCACATCCCCCGCAATAAAGCCGTGGTGGGGGAGAACGCGTTCGCCCATGAAGCCGGCATCCATCAGCACGGCATGCTGAAGCACGCCTCGACCTACGAGATCATGCGTCCCGAGGACGTCGGCATCAGCCGCTCCAACCTGGTACTCGGCAAGCACAGCGGCCGCCACGCCTTCCGGGAGCGGGTGCGGGAACTCGGCTTCGAGCTGGACGACTTCGAGCTGAACCGGGCATTCCGCGAGTTCAAGAAGCTGGCGGACCGCAAGAAGGAGCTCTATGACGCCGACATCGAGGCGCTCATCCTGAACGCGGAGGGTGCGGCACCCGGCCCCTGGGCCCTGGAGGTGCTGAACGTCAACTCCGGCACTGCCTCGACGGCCACCGCGTCCGTACGCCTGCGCCATGAGAGCGGCGAGTGCCCGGAAGAGGCAGCCGTCGGCGACGGCCCCATCGCGGCCGCCTGCCAGGCTGTGGAGCGAATCACGGGTATCCACCTGGTGCTGCGAAATTTCGATCTGCGCAGCGTCACCAAGGGCGAAGACGCGCAGGGTGAGGCGACGGTCACGGTGGAATATAATGACGTGACCTTCCGCGGCCACGGCGTCAGCACCGATATCGTCGAAGCCGGCGCACTGGCGTGGCTGGAAGTCACCAACCGGATAATCCGCCGCCAGCAATCAGGGCTGGAGATCACCCCTGCGCCGGATGCCGGCGAGATCGCAACCATTTAACGGCGCGGCCGTCAGGAGTTTCGTATGACCATCCATGCGAGCAAGTACATCTGGTTCAACGGCGATATGGTGCCGTGGGACCAGGCCCGGGTGCACGTCCTCGCCCACGCCCTGCATTACGGCTCGTCCGTATTCGAGGGCATCCGTGTCTACAGGACGCCAGCCGGCAGCCGGGCGTTCCGACTGCATGACCACATGCGGCGCATGTACGACTCGGCGAAAATCTACCGCATGCGCATCCCGTACCCCTTCGACGAACTCATGCAGGTGTGCCGCCAGGTCGTGATCGAGAACGGCCTGAACAATGGCGCCTATATCCGGCCTGTGGCCTTGCGTGGCTACGGCGAGGTGGGACTGTCCCCGAAAGACGACCATCCGGTCGACGTCGCCGTGGCCGCCTGGGAATGGGGCGCCTACCTGGGCGCCGACGGGCTGGAGCAGGGCGTCGACGTCTGCGTTTCCTCCTGGCAGCGCGTGGCGCCGAACACCATGCCGGCGATGGCCAAGGCCGGCGGCAACTATCTTTCCAGCCAGCTCATCAGCATGGAAGCGAAGCGCCTCGGCTTCGCGGAAGGCATCGCCCTGTCCACAGACGGCCTGGTCAGCGAGGGAGCGGGCGAGAACCTGTTCCTGGTCCGCGACGGCACCCTGTACACGCCGCCGGTCTCCTCCTCCATCCTGAACGGGATCACGCGCCACACCGTCATCTGCCTGGCCGAGGACATGGGCCTGCCCGTCGTCTACCAGAGTATTCCGCGCGAGATGCTCTATCTCGCTGACGAACTGTTCTTCACCGGCACGGCGGCCGAGGTAACGCCGATCCGTTCGGTGGACCGCATCCAGGTCGGCGAGGGCCGACGCGGGGCGGTTACCGCCCGCCTGCAGCAGGCCTTCTTCGGCCTGTTCACGGGTGAGACCGAGGATACCCGCGGCTGGCTGGAAGCCGTCGAGTCCGCCGGTGCGGCGCCGGGGGCCGCCAGCGCATGAGTGCGATTGACATGAACGGACCGCAGACGCTGTTCGAGAAGGTGTGGAACCAGCACGTCGTCGTCCCCGAGACCGACGAGACGCCGGCCATGTTATACATCGATCTGCACCTGATCCACGAGGTCACCACCCCGCAGGCCTTCAGCGTGCTGCGCGACCGCGGACTGCCGCCGCGCCGCCCTGACCTGACGCTGGCGACCATGGACCATTCGACGCCGACGACGCCGGTGCGCACACTCGCGGACATCGAGGTGGTCGGCGAGAGCGCGGCCAAACAGATCCGCCGGATGCAGGCGAACTGCCGGGAGTTCGGCATCGACCTGCTCGGATTCGACAGCGACGCCCGGGGCATCGTCCACGTCATCGGTCCGGAACTCGGCGCAACCCAGCCCGGCAAGACCATCGTCTGCGGGGACAGCCATACGTCAACGCACGGGGCGTTCGGTGCGCTGGCCTTCGGCATCGGCACCACGGAGGTGGGCCACGTGCTGGCCACCCAGTGCCTGCTGCAGCGCCGGCCGAAGACCCTCGCCATCGAGGTGACCGGTCAGCTCGGGCCCGGGGTCTGCGCCAAGGACATCATCCTCGCCATCATCGGCGAGATCGGGGTAGACGGCGGCACGGGCCACGTCATCGAGTACCAGGGCGACGCCATCCGCGCGCTGGACATGGAGGCCCGGATGACCATCTGCAACATGTCCATCGAGGCCGGCGCGCGCGCCGGCATGATCGCGCCGGATGACACCACCTTCGAGTATCTCTGGGGCCGCCCGCGGGCGCCGCAGGGCGAGGAGTGGGACCGGTCGCTGGCCCGCTGGCGCGCCCTGGCCACGGACGCGGACGCCACGTTCGACCGGCATGTCATGGTCGACGCCTCGCGGCTGGCGCCCATGGTGACCTTCGGCACCAACCCGGGCATGGTCCTGCCGGTGACAGAGACCATCCCGGAGGGGCCGGGTCCGGCCTTCGCCAAGGCCCTCGACTACATGGGGCTCGAGAGCGGCCGGCCCATCGCCGGTACGCCGGTGGACGTCGTTTTCGTCGGCAGCTGCACCAACTCGCGGCTGTCGGACCTGGAGCAGGTTGCCGGCATCCTGCGCGGGCGCCGCGTCGCCGACAACGTCCGCATGCTGGTGGTGCCGGGCTCGCAGCAGGTCAAACGGCAGGCCGAAGAGAGAGGACTGGACGAAGTCTTCCGGGCAGCGGGTGCCGAATGGCGGGAATCGGGCTGCTCGATGTGCCTGGGCATGAACGGCGATACGGTGCCACGCGGCAAGCTGGCGGTCAGCACCAGCAACCGCAACTTCGAGGGCCGTCAGGGCGCCGGCGCCCGCACCGTGCTGGCGAGTCCGGCGACGGCGGCAGCCTGCGCCGTCGAGGGCCGCATCGCCGACCCCCGGTCCCTGCCGGAAGGAGTCTGAGGCCATGCAGCCCGTCAAGCGCATAGAATCGGACACAGTGGTCATCGACCAGAGCGACATCGATACCGATCAGATCATACCGGCCCGCTTCCTCACCACGACCACCAAGGAAGGGCTCGGCGAGGCCGTGTTCGCGGACTGGCGTTACCGGGAGGACGGCAGCGAGAAGCCGGATTTCGCACTGAACCGGCCAGAAAATGAGGGCCGCACGATACTCGTCGCCGGCAACAATTTCGGCTGCGGCTCCTCCCGCGAGCATGCGGCCTGGGCGCTGGCGGATTACGGCATCCGCGCGGTCATCAGCACCGAGATCGCGGATATCTTCCGCAGCAATGCGCTGAAGAACGGGTTGCTGCCCGTGGACGTGCCGGCCGAGCTGCACCGCTGGCTGCTGGATAACCCCGGGGCGCACGTGGTCCTTGACCTCGAGGCCAACACGCTCACCCTGCCGGACGGACGCGAGCACCGCTTCACCATCGAAGCCTTCGCCCGCTACTGCCTGATGCAGGGCACCGACCAGCTCGGCTTCCTGCTGAGCCAGGAAGACGCCATCACCCGGTTCGAGACGACGCGGCCGTGGAAGCCCTGATCGCCCTGCTGCCGGGGGACGGCATCGGCCCCGAAGTGACCGAAGCCGGCCGACGGGTCCTGGAGGCCGTGGCGTCGCGGCATGGCCACCGCTTCGATACGCACGAGGGGCTGGTCGGCGGCGCCGCCATCGACGCCCGTGACAGTGCCCTGCCCCGGGATACGCTCGAACTCTGCAGCCGCGCCGACGCGGTGCTGCTGGGCGCCGTCGGCGGGCCGAAGTGGTCCGCCCCGCAAGCACCGATCAGACCCGAGCAGGGCCTGCTCGACCTGCGCTCGGCGCTGGGCGTCTTCGCCAATCTCAGGCCCGTGCGGCCGCTGCCGGAACTGTTCGAGGCTTCCGCCATCCGCGCCGAACGGCTGCAGGGCACCGATCTGCTGGTCGTGCGCGAACTGACCGGTGGCATCTATTTCGGCGAGAAACACCGCGATGCCGACAGCGCCTCGGACCTGTGCCGCTACACCCGGCTCGAAATCGAACGCATCGTCCGGGTCGCCGCCGGGCTGGCGCGCGAGCGGCGCGGCCGGCTTGCCTCCGTGGACAAGGCCAATGTGCTGGAGACCTCGCGGCTGTGGCGGCGGGTCACGACGGAGATCGTCTCCGCAGAATTCCCCGAGGTGGCGCTGGAGCATGTTCTGGTCGACGCCGCGGCCATGCACCTCATCAGCCGGCCGGCCGACTTCGACGTCATCGTCACCGACAACATGTTCGGAGACATCCTCACCGACGAGGCATCCATGCTGTCTGCCTCGCTGGGCATGCTGCCGTCGGCGTCGCTGGGTGCCGGCACCCGGGGCCTGTACGAGCCGATCCACGGTTCGGCGCCCGACATCGCCGGGCAGGACGCGGCCAACCCCTGTGCCGCCATCGCCAGCGCGGCAATGCTGTTGCGCTACAGCCTCGGCCTGCACGAGGAAGCGGATGAGGTGGAGCGTGCCGTGGCGGCCGCCATCCGCGGCGGCGCCCGGACTGCGGACATCGCCTCGCCGGCTCACGCCGTCCTGGGCACGCGGGAGATGACCGCCGCCGTGATCGGGCGGCTCGGCGAGGGCTGAGGGGCCGCCGGACGGCCGGGTTCAGCCGGCCGCCATCGCCCGGGGCGTATCGAGGCCGCGCCGGAACTCCAGGACCAGTTCGCCCAGCTCCTCCAGGTCGATCAGAAAGCCGTCGTGGCCATGGGGAGTCTGCAGAACCTCGTAGCGGGCGTTCGGCAGATGATCGGCGAGGTAGCGCTGCTCCCGTGGCGGGTAAAGCACGTCGGAGCTGACAGAGACCACCAGGGCCTGCTGCCGGATTCCGGCCAGCACGGTCTCCGGATCGCCGCGGTCACGGCCGAGGTCGTGACTGTCCATGGCCTGGGTCAGGCGCACGTAGGCGGCCGCATCGAACCGGTCCACCAGCTTGTCGCCCTGGTAACGCAGATAGGACTCCACCTGGAAGAGCTCGGGGTTTGCCTGCTCCCGCCCGAACCGGCTCTCGAAGTTCTCCCAGCTGCGGTAACTGACCATCGCGATCATGCGCGCCACCGCCATGCCCTGGCGTGGCGGTGCTTTGTCCGTGTAATGCCCCTGCCGCCACAACGGATCCCGCCAGATGGCCTGGCGCTGGGCCTCGCTGATGCCGATGCACCAGGCGCTGTGCCGGGCCGAGACGCCGATGGGCGCGATGGCGTCCACCCGATCCGGGTAACAGGCTGCCCATTCCAGCACCTGCATGCCGCCGAGCGACGGGCCGATCACCAGCGCAAGCCGGCCAACGCCCAGCGCGGCCAGCAGGCGGCGCTGCAGGTGTACCATGTCCCGCACCGTCACGCGGGGAAAGTCGCCCCCCTGACGCCGCTCCCCGTCCGACGTCGGCGAAAGAGGCCCCGACGTGCCGTAGCAGCCGCCGAGCACGTTGCTGCAGACGATGAAATCCCGCTCCGGGTCCAGCGCCCTGCCGGGGCCCAGCATGCCGGCCCACCAGTCATCGGCATCCGCCGAGCCGGTGAGCGCGTGGCACACCAGCACGGCGTTGCTCGCGTCCCGGTTCAGCCGACCCCAGGTCCGGTAGGCCACCACCGGTGCGTCCACGACCTCCCCGCTCTCCAGGCGCAGGGCGTCGGGCAGCTCCAGGTAGCGCGTCTCGGCCGAGAGCCAGCGGGCGATGCCGGAAGGCAGGCTCATGCGGCGTCCCGGCTCCTGGCCTTGCTGAAGGCCTGCTCGAAGTCCGCCTTGATGTCGTCGATGTGCTCGATGCCCACCGACACCCGGATCATGTCCGGCGTCACACCCGCGGAACGCTGCTCTTCCTCGCTCAGCTGCTGATGGGTGGTGGTCGCCGGGTGGATCACCAGCGTCTTCGCGTCGCCCACGTTGGCGAGATGACTGGCGAGCTCCACCGATTCGATGAAGCGCCGGCCGGCCTCGGCGCCACCGCGGATGCCGAAGGTCAGCACCGCGCCATAGCCGTTAGTGAGGTATTGCTTCGCCCGCTCGTGATAGGGGTGCGACTCGAGGCCGGGATAATTCACGAAGGAGACGTCCGACTGTTCGCTCAGCCAGCGGGCCAGTTCCAGCGAGTTGTCCGCGTGCCGCTGGGCGCGCAGCGACAGCGTCTCCAGACCCTGCAGCAGGAGGAAGGCGTTGAACGGACTCAGCGCCGGGCCAAGGTCACGCAGGCCCTCCACCCGGGCGCGGATGATGAAGGCGATGTTGCCGAACGGCCCTTCCGGTCCGAACACCTCCGCGAATTTCATGCCGTGGTAGCCGGGCGACGGCTCGGTGAAGACCGGGAACTTGCCGTTTGACCAGTCGAAGCGGCCGGAGTCGACGATGACCCCGCCGATAGTCGTGCCATGCCCGCCGATCCACTTGGTGGCCGACTGAACGACGATATCGGCGCCATGATCGATCGGGCGCACGATGTAGCCGCAGCAGCCCAGCGTATTGTCCACCACCAGCGGGATGCCGTTGTCGTGGGCGAGATCGGCCAGCGCCCGGAAGTCCGGCACGTCGAAGCCCGGGTTGCCGATGGACTCGACATACAGGGCCTTCGTGTTCTCGTCGATGGCGGCGGCATAGTCCTCAAGGGCGTCGCCCTCGACGAACCGCACGTCGATGCCGAGCCGGGGCAGCGACACCTTGAACTGGTTGTAAGTGCCGCCGTAGAGCGAGCTGCGGGCGACGATATTCTCGCCGGCCAGGGCCAGCGTGGTGATGGTCAGGAACTGGGCCGCCTGGCCGCTGCCGGTCGCCAGCGCCGCCACGCCGCCCTCCAGCGCGGCCACTCGCTGCTCGAAGACGTCGTTGGTCGGATTCATGATCCGCGAATAGATGTTGCCGAACTCCTCCAGGCCGAACAGGCGCGCGCCATGCGCCGTGTCGTCGAATGTGTAGGAGGTGGTCTGGTAGATGGGGACCGCGCGCGAGTTCGTGCCCGGCGCCGGCTCCTGGCCGGCGTGGATCTGCAGGGTCTCGTAATGAAGCTTGGATTTATCCAGTGCCATCGCTCTTTCCTTTCTCTCTTCTGAGGTTCTCTTGATTCGTCGCCTGCTGCGCGCCGCTCAGCCGGCTACCGCCCGCAGGTCGCCCCGCGCAGCCAGACCGTCCAGCGCCCGCTCGAGGTCGCCGATCAGGTCCGCCGCGGACTCGATGCCGACGCTCAACCGAATCAGGCTGTCGCCGATCCCGGCCGCGGTGCGCGCCTCCGGCGTCATCGGCGCATGGGTCATCGTCGCCGGGTGGCAGACCAGGCTCTCGACCCCACCCAGGGACTCAGCGAGCGAGAAATGGACGAGGCCTTCCGCGATGCAGCGGGCATCCTCCGTGCCGCCCCTGAGCTCGAAACTGACCATACCGCCGAAACCGTTCTGCTGACCCGCGGCGATCAGGTGGCCGGGATGACTATCCAGCCCCGGGTAGAAAACCCGCGCCACCTGCTCGTGACCCGCCAGGAACGCCGCGAGCGCCGCCGCATTCTCCTCGTGCTGACGCATCCGGGCGAACAGCGTGCGCACACCTCGCAGCGTGAGATAGCTGTCGAAAGGAGCTCCCGTTATGCCAATACAATTCGCCCAGTCGACGAGTTCCGATGCCAGCGTTTCATCGCCGGCGATCACTGCCCCGCCGACCACGTCGCTGTGGCCGTTCAGGTACTTGGTAGTCGAATGGACCACGATATCGGCGCCGAGGGCCAGCGGCTGCTGCAGTGCCGGCGACAGGAAAGTGTTGTCGACGGCGACCAGGGCACCGCAGTCCCTCGCCAGGCCGACGACCCGGCTGATATCCGTGATGCGCAGCAACGGGTTGCTTGGCGTCTCCACCCAGATCAGCCGCGGCCCGCGGCTGCAGGCCTCCTCCAGCGCGCACACGTCGGTCTGGTCGATGAACGCCACCTCGAACGCGCCGCGGTCCGCGAGATTGCGGAACAGGCGGAAGCTGCCGCCATAGCAATCGTGGGGCGCGATCAGCAGGTCGCCCGGCCGCAGCAGCTGGCAGACGAGTGTGATGGCCGACATCCCGGACGCCGTCACGACGGCGCCGGCGCCGCCTTCCAGTTCCGTCAGAGCCCGACCGAGCGCGTCCCGGGTGGGATTGCCGCTGCGCGTATAGTCGTACTGCCGCGGCTGGCCGAAACCCTCGAAAGTGTAGTTGGAAGACAGGTGCAGCGGCGGGACCACGGCGCCGTGCTGGGCATCGGATTCCAGCGCCGCGCGGACAGCCTGGGTCGCACTGTGGGGGCCTTGTGTCATGGACGTTCTCCGTACTGATCACGGGCCCGGCACTCAGGCCGCCACTCTGCGGAGAACTCGAGGAAGGTGCCTCGCCCATCGGTATCGCTACCGCTGCTCGGACACTCATCTTTCGCTCAGCACACTTCGCGTACTGCCGCAGGAGTTGGCACCTTTTCAGGCTGGTTAGGCCTGAAGGTTGCCCCGGCGTCGTCGGGCCCTTCCCTCAGCCGGTCTCGATGAGTAACCCGAATATAGTAGCGGCCGGCCGCCGCCGTCAACGGTTGTTTGGTTACATGGGAAAGCGTTGCGCCGGCCGGCTCGCTTCCCGGACGCAGCGGGTTGACCCGGCCTCTCTTTTGCATTAACGTAATAGCACGTTAATACATTGATACACTATGAAACCCAACCGCGAGACCAGCGCGCGCCGGGCGGCGCGGGAAAAGGCGGCGCTGTGCGATGCCCTGGTCGCCATGCGCGGAGCCGACGAGATGCGCGCGCTGCTCGACGACCTGTGCACGCCGGCCGAGCTGCAGGCACTCGTCGACCGCTGGCGTGTGGTGCAACTGCTCGACGAAGGTCTGCCCTATCGCCGGATCAACGAGCTGACCGGCGTCAGCGTGACCACCATCGGCCGGGTGGCCCGGTTTCTGGCCGACGGCTCCGGCGGCTACCGCACGGCGCTGGAGCGAACCCGCAAGGACTGATACGGAGCCGCCGACGCGCCTCCCCGAGGAACCCCGAATGCAGAGCGAAACCCCGCGGCTGAAGATCGCGATCCAGAAATCCGGGCGGCTGACCGAGCACTGTCTCGATCTCCTGTCCCGGTGCGGACTGAAGTACACCCAGAGCAAGGACCAGCTGTTCTGCTTCGGCGAGAACATGCCGATCGATATCCTGCTGGTGCGCGACGACGACATCCCCGGCCTGGTCGCCGACGACGTCTGCGACCTCGGCATCGCGGGGCTGAACGTGATCCACGAGAAACGTCTGCACGGTGACGGTAACGGCGCCGTGGCGAACTTCGAGGTCATCCGTGGACTGGACTTCGGTCACTGCCGGCTGTGCATCGCCGCTCCGGAAGACCTGCCCTACGAAGGCCCGGCCTCCCTCGCCGGACGGCGCATCGCGACCAGCTATCCGGGTGTCCTCGCGGGCTTCCTGCGGGAGGCCGGCATCGAGGCCGAGATCGTCCACTTCTCCGGCGCGGTGGAGATCGCCCCCCGGCTGGGGCGGGCCGACTTCATCTGCGACCTGGTTTCCACCGGCTCCACCCTGGCCGCCAACCAGCTGCGCGAGGTGGAAACCGTGTTAGAGAGCGAGGCGGCGCTGATCCGCACCGCCGCCGAACTGACGCCGGCGAAGACGGAGTGGATCGAACGTCTGCTGATGCGCATCGAGGGCGTGCAGCAGGTGCGCGAGAGCAAGTACATCATGCTGCACGCGCCGCGCAGCGCGCTGACCGAGATCACACGGTTGCTGCCGGGATCCGAGGCGCCCACCATACTGCCGCTCGAGGGGCGCGATGACCGGGTCGCCGTGCACGCAGTGTGCCGTGAGAACGTATTCTGGGAGACCCTCGAGAACCTGAAGGAAGCCGGCGCCAGCGCCATGCTGGTGCTGCCGGTTGAGAAGATGCTCGCCTGATGCGGAACGGAAAACAGACGGAGCCGACCATGTCCCTGACCCTTTATCGATGGAACGAACTCGACGACGGCGAGCGCGAGGCGTTGCTCAGGCGGCCGGCGGTCGCCGCCGGCGCCAAGGTGGAAGCCACCGTACGGGATATCCTGACCGCCGTGCGCGCGCAGGGCGATAGCGCCGTGCGCCGTCTGACCCGCGAACTGGATCGGGCCGCGATCGACGATCTGCGTGTTCCGGAACAGGCCTTCGCGGCCGCAGAGGCCGGCATCGGTCGCGAGGCGGTCGCCGCCATCGACCGTGCCATCGAGACGGTCGGGCGCTTCCACCGCGCCCAGCTGCCGGAACCGGTGCGTGTGGAGACGGCGCCGGGCGTGGTCTGCGAACGGCTCAGCCATCCCCTGGACGCGGTGGGACTGTACGTTCCGGCCGGCACGGCACCCCTGCCCTCGGCCGCCATCATGCTGGCCGTCCCGGCAACGATTGCCGGGTGTCCCGAGCGCATCCTCTGCACGCCGCCGCGCGCCGACGGCACGGCGGACCCGGCGGTGCTGGTGGCTGCGCGGCGGGCCGGCGCCACTGCCGTCTACCGCATGGGCGGAGCGCAGGCCATCGCCGCCATGGCCTACGGGACCGAGTCCGTGCCGCGGGTGAACAAGATCTTCGGCCCCGGCAATGCCTGGGTCACGGCCGCCAAGAGCCTGGTGGCGGCGGACCCGGATGGCGCCGCCCTGGATATGCCGGCAGGACCCTCGGAGGTGCTGGTCATCGCCGACGGCGACGCGGACCCGGCCTTCGTCGCCTCGGACCTGCTGTCCCAGGCGGAGCACGGACCGGATTCCCAGGTCTTCCTGGTGACGCCGGACACCGCGCTGGCTGCAGCCGTGGCCGCCGCGCTGGAGGAGCAGACCGAGGCGCTGGGCCGCGGCAGCATCGTGCGCGAGGCCCTGTCCCACAGCGCCGTCATCGTCGTCGACGATCTGGCCGAGGCCGTGCGGGTCAGCAACGCCTACGCGCCGGAGCACCTGATCGTGCAGGCGGCGGACGCCCGCGGCTGGCTGCCGCGCATCCGCAATGCCGGCTCGGTCTTCCTGGGCCCGTGGACGCCGGAGTCCATGGGCGATTACTGCAGCGGCACCAACCACGTGCTGCCCACCTACGGTTACGCCCGCACCTACAGCGGCCTCGGCGTCGAGCAGTTCCTGCGCCACATGACGGTGCAGGAACTGAGCGCCGCCGGCCTGGAGGGACTCGGACCCACCGCGGTAACCCTCGCCGACCTCGAGGGGCTGGACGCCCATGCACGGGCGGTCACCCTGCGTCTCGAGAAGATACGCCGGCGGACGGTCGCATGAGCGAGGCGGTGCTCGCACTCGCGCGGCCGGAGATCCGGGCGCTGAAGGCCTATCAGCCGGCCGGTTATGAGCCCGACGCCGTGCGTCTCAATGCCAACGAGGCGCCCTGGCGGGCGGGCGGCGACGACAGCGAACGCGGCCTGAACCGCTATCCCGAGGCCCGGCCGGGGGCATTGACCGCCCTGCTCGCCGACCACTACGGGGCCAGCCCGGAGGAGACCTTCGTCACCCGCGGAACCAGCGAGGCCATCGACCTGCTGATCCGCTGCTTCTGCCGCCCCGGCCGCGACGACATCGTGATCTGCCCACCCACATTCGGCATGTATCAGGTCTACGCGGACATCCAGAACGCAGGCGTACGGCGGGTGCCGCTGCTCGCCCCGGCGTTTCGCACCGACGCGCAGAGTATCCTGACGGACTGGGACGAGCGCTGCCGTCTGCTGTTCCTTACCTCGCCCAACAATCCCACCGGCAACAGCATCCCCCCGGCAGTGATCGCCGGGCTGTGCGAGGGACTCGCCGGTCGCGGGCTCGTCGTGCTGGATGCCGCCTACATCGAGTTCGGCGGCGCCGACCCGTGTCCCGCCCTGCTGTGCGAACACGACAACCTGGTAGTGCTGCGCACCCTGTCGAAGGCCTACGGACTCGCCGGTGCGCGCTGCGGCGTCGCGCTCGGCCGCACGGCCGTCATGCGCCTGCTGGGCAAGGTGATGCCGCCTTACGCCATCCCGACGCCGACGGTCGAGGCAGCTACTGCCGCCGTGGTGAACGAGTCTTTCCGCATCATGCCGGAACGCATCCGCGCACTCTGTGCAGAGCGCGAGCGCATCCGCGAGGCACTGAAAACCTGCCCCGGCGTCCTGCAGGTGTGGCCCAGCGACGCCAACTTCCTGCTGGTGCGGTTCCGCGACAGCGTCGAGGCCCTGGCGCGCGCCCGGGATGCCGGCCTGCTGCTGCGGGACTTCGGCGGCGAACCGGGTCTCGAAAATTGCCTGCGCATCACCATCGGCGAGACCGCGGACAATGATCGGCTGCTCGCGGCCCTGGGCCGCCGGGCGGTGCATGCATGAGCGGCCTCCGGGTCCTGTTCGTCGACCGGGACGGCACCCTGATCGAGGAGCCTGCCGACGAGCAGGTGGATTGCCTCGACAAGGTGCGCCTGGTGGCGGGCGTCATCCCCGCCCTGTTGCGCCTGAAGGCCGCCGGCTATCGCTTCGTGCTGGTCTCCAACCAGGACGGCCTGGGCACCGAGTCCTTCCCCGAGACCGATTTCCGGGGAGCCCATGAGCACATGCGGGCGCTGTTTGCCAGCCAGGGCATTAACTTCGACGAGGAGTTCATCTGCCCCCACGTCGAGGCGGACGGCTGCGCCTGCCGCAAACCCGCCACCGGGCTGCTGACCCGTTACCTGGCGGCGAATACGCTGGATCTCGAGCGCAGCGCCGTTATCGGCGACCGCGACACCGACGTCCGGCTGGCCGAGGCGATCGGCATCCCGGGCCTGCGTCTGGGCGAGGACGGCCTGGACTGGTCCGGGATCGCCCACCGGCTGTGCGCCCTGCCCCGCCGGGCGAGCGTGACGCGCCATACGAGGGAGACGCGCATCACCGCCGACGTGGACCTGGACCGCGAAGGCGCCACCCGTATCGCCACCGGCATCGGCTTCTTCGACCACATGCTGGAGCAGATCGCCACCCACGGCGGCTTCTCGCTGCGGCTCAGCTGCGACGGCGACCTGCACGTCGACGAGCATCACAGTGTCGAGGACGTGGCCCTCGCCCTCGGCGAAGCCATGCGGGAAGCGCTCGGCGACAAGCGCGGCATCGGCCGCTTCGGTTTCGTGCTGCCCATGGACGAAGCCCAGGCCCGTATCGCGCTGGACCTCTCCGGCCGGCCATATTTCGTCTTCCGCGGCGCATTCCCGCGAGACCGGGTGGGCGAGCTGCCCACCGAGATGGTCATCCATTTCTTCCGCTCCCTGGCCGATGCGCTGCGCGCCACACTGCATATCGAGGTGGAGGGCGAGAACGCCCATCACATGGTGGAGATCTGCTTCAAGGGCCTCGGCCGCACGCTACGCCAGGCGCTGCGTATCGAGGGAGACGCGCTGCCTTCCTCAAAGGGGACGCTGTAGTCATGGCAGGCAAGCACGCTACCGACGTCGTGATCGTCGGCTCCGGCGGTGCCAACATCGCCTCACTGACCGGGGCGTTGGAGCGCCTCGGCGCTGATGCCACGCTCAGCACCGACGCCGCCGAGATCCGCGCCGCGCGGGCGGTGATACTCCCGGGCGTCGGCGCCGCCGCGGATGCCATGGCGCGGCTCGACTCCTTCGGCCTCGACGCCCTCCTGCCGACGCTGGAGCAGCCCGTGCTCGGCGTCTGTCTCGGCATGCAGCTGCTGGCCACCGGATCCGCGGAGGACGATGCGCACTGCCTCGGCGTGGTCCCCGGGCGCGCCCGGCGACTGCCCGCCTCGCCCGACCTGCCTGTGCCGCACATGGGCTGGAACCGGGTGCGCAAGGAGGGCGACTCGGTACTTCTGCGGGACGTGCCGGACGGTGCGCATTTCTATTTTATCCACAGCTACGCACTGCCGCTCGCGGATACCACCACCGGGCGCACGCAATACGGAAGCGAGTTCACGGCCGTCTTCGAAAGCGGCAATTTCTTCGCCACCCAGTTCCACCCGGAGCGTTCTTCCGTCCACGGCGCGACCGTACTCAGGAACTTCCTGGAGCACGCGCTGTGATCGTGATGCCGGCCATCGATCTGCGCGGCGGGCGCTGCGTGCGACTCTACCAGGGGGCGTTCGACGCCGAGACCGGCTACGACCACGACCCGCTGGAGCTGGCACTGGAGTACCAGTCGGCCGGCTGCCGGGAGCTGCACGTCGTGGATCTGGACGGGGCCCGCACCGGCGACCCCGCCAATCTGGATATCATCCGCGCGATCGCCACCGGGACGACCATGACCGTGCAGGTGGGCGGCGGCATCCGTGACCAGGAGCGGCTGGAGCGGCTGCTCGGCTGCGGCGTCGATCGGGTGGTGATCGGCAGCCTGGCGGTGAACCAGCCGGAGACGGTCACGGGCTGGCTGCGCGAGGCGGGCCCGGAGCGCATCGTGATCGCGCTGGACGTGCGGCTGGACGAACGCGGCATCCCCCGCGTGACCAGCCACGGCTGGACGCGGGACTCCGAGCTGACCCTCTGGCAGGCGGTGGAACGCTACACGGAGCCCCGACTGCGCCACGTGCTGTGCACCGACATCAGCCGGGACGGCGCGCTGACCGGACCCAACGTGGATCTGTACGGCGAGTTCGTCGCCCGCTTCCCGGATGTCGGCCTGCAGGCCTCCGGCGGTGTGCGGAACGTGAACGACGTGGACGCACTCAGGCGCTGCGGCGCTGCGGCGGCGATCACCGGCAAGGCGCTGCTGGAAGGCACGCTGAGGAGAGAGGAGCTGCGGTCATTCTCGCGCGACGCATAATCCCCTGCCTCGACGTCCGCAACGGCCGTGTCGTCAAAGGCGTGCGCTTCCGCAACCACCGCGACGTGGGCGACATCCTCGAACTCGCGCAGCGCTACCGGGACGAAGGCGCCGACGAGCTGGTCTTCTACGACATCACGGCGAGCCCCGACGGACGCTCGGTCGACCGCAGCTGGGTCTCCCGGGTGGCGGCCGTGCTCGACATCCCGTTCTGCGTGGCCGGCGGCATCCGCAGCCTGGAAGAGGCGGAGAGCGTGCTGAACCGGGGCGCCGACAAGATCTCGATCAACAGCCCGGCGCTGGCCGATCCGGAACTGATCACGCGCCTCGCCTCCCGCTTCGGCGTGCAGTGCGTGGTGGTGGGCATCGACAGCCGGGAGGAGGACGGCGACTGGTTCGTCTACCAGTACACCGGCGACCCGGACCGCACGACGGCGACCCGCCGGCGCACCCTCGACTGGGTGGCCGAGGTGCAACAGCGCGGCGCCGGCGAGATCGTGCTGAACTGCATGAATCAGGACGGCGTGCGCGAAGGCTATGACCTCGTCCAGCTGGCCGCCGTGCGGGCCGTCTGCGGCACCCCGCTGATCGCCTCCGGCGGCGCCGGGGCGCCGGAACATTTCCTGGCGGCGTTCGCCGCGGCCCGGGTCGACGGCGCGCTGGCAGCGAGCGTCTTCCACAGCGGCGAGATCCATATCGCGGAACTGAAGCGCTGGCTGGCCGACCGGGGCGTCGAGATGAGGGTCTGAACTGATGGCTGAAGAACGGG
The DNA here is from genome assembly GCA_964427415.1 of uncultured Woeseiaceae bacterium. Taxonomy (GTDB): domain Bacteria; phylum Pseudomonadota; class Gammaproteobacteria; order Steroidobacterales; family Woeseiaceae; genus Lentisalinibacter. Next base: position 140,668 of record CAYRUH010000001.1, read on the forward strand.
ATGCGGACTTCCTCCGCGAGTTGGAACAGGTGATCCGCGCGCGGCTGGACAGCCAGGCGCCGCAGAGTTACACGGCGCGCCTGGTGGCCGGCGGCAAGGCCCGGGTGGCACAGAAAGTGGCCGAGGAGGCGGTGGAGACGGCGCTGGCGAGCGCCACCGACGCGGGCCGAAACGCCGTCGTCGGCGAGGCCGCCGACCTGCTCTATCACCTGCTCGTGCTGCTGGCCGTCGAGGGTCTCGATCTGGCCGACGTGGCGGCCGAGCTGGAGGCCCGCCACCGCAGCCTCAGCCGCTGAGCGGCGCACTCCCGAGCAGGGTCTCGGCCGCCGGCTCACGCAGGTTGTAGCGCGAGCCCATGGTGTAGCCGTAGGCGCCCGTATTGGCGATGAGGATGACGTCACCCTCCCGGCACTCGGGCAGCAGGCGGTCGTTGCCCAGCCGATCGCCGCTCTCGCAGATGGGCCCGACCACGGTCACCACCTCCGTCGCCGGATCGCCCAGCCGGGTGAGATTCACGATCTCGTGATAGGCGCCGTACAGGGCCGGGCGGATCAGGCTGTTCATACCCGTCTCGATGCCTACGTAGCGCACCGCGCCCTTGCCCTTGGTCTGGGTCACCCGCGCGAGCAATACGCCTGACTCGGCGACCAGATAACGGCCCGGTTCGACCCACAACCGATAGTCGGGCCAGGCCCGGCGCAGCTCGCCCAGCAGGCGGGAGAGCTCACCGGTATCGAGCGGTTCCTCGCCCGGCTTCTCCGGTATGCCCAGCCCGCCACCGAGGTCCAGGGTGTGCACCTCCGGGAACCGGGCCGCGGCGTTGGCGAGTTCGTTCGCCACCTCGGCCCAGTTGCTCGGGTCGAGGATGCCGCTGCCGGTGTGGGCGTGGATGCCGACGATCCGCGCGCCCGCCGCAGCGGCCAGCGACTCCAGCTCGTCCAGCTCGAACAGGGGAATGCCGAACTTGGAATGGGTGCCAGCCGTGCGCACGTGCTCGTGATGACCCCGGCCCTGCCCCGGGTCGAGGCGGATGAAAAGCTCACGGCCGCGGAACAGCTCCGGCCAGGCGCGCAGCGGATGCAGGTTGTCCAGGGTCACCCAGACACCGAGCTCCAACGCGTCGGCATACTCGGTTCGCGGCGCGAAATTCGGCGTGAACAGGACGCGCTGCCGATCGATGTCGGGGAAGAGATCCAGTACCCGTCCGATCTCGCCAGGCGAGACGCACTCGAAATTGACGCCGGCGCTCTCTACCAGACGCAGGATGTCCGGGTTCGAATTGGCCTTCATGGCGTAGAAGACGGCATCCAGATGCTCGATGGACTGCAGCCGCTCGATCGCCGCCCGGATCGTATCCCCGTCGTAGACATAGCGCGGCGAAGCCTCCGTGGACAGCGCCAGCAGCTCCTGCCGGCGATGGCTCCACCACATCGGCGGCAGGCTCGGCGCCTCCTCCCCCTCGGCCTGCAGCGCCTCCCAGGTCGGTCCGAACGCCTCACCCTGCCGCTGCGGGGCGATAATGGAGCTGTGCAGCTTCTGCACCAGCCGATAGCCCTGCTCGTCGTCCACGACGAAGGTCAGGTTCAGGTCGCTGGCGGCCTGGGTCACCAGGTGGATGCGCTGCTCCTCGAAGACCTCGAGCGCCGGGCCGAGCCGGTGCAGGATCGTGCGGATTTTGCGCCCAACAAGACTGACCGCAGCACAGTCCTCGATGACCCACACCCGGCAGATGGTCTCCAGTTCCTCCACCAGGGCATCGAGCGCTTCACTGCCGAGGGCCCCGGATGCCGTGTCGATGGAGACGGTGACGTTGCTCTCCGAGGTCGATACCAGATCCACCGAGACGGAATGGCGCCGGAAGACGTCGAAGGCATCGGCCAGAAAACCGACCTCCTGCCACATGGCCACGCCTTCCATGGAAACGAGCGTGAGACCCATGCGCAGCGAGATCGCCTTGACCCGCGGCTCGGCCTCCCGGGTGGCGGCCGACACCACCGTGCCGTCCAGGTCCGGGCGCGCCGTCCAGCGCACGTGGACCGGTATCTGTGCCCGCCGCACTGGCGGCACGCAGCGCGGATGCAGCACGCTGCCGCCGGTGGAGGCGATTTCCTGGGCCTCGTCATAGTGCAGCGCCGTCAGCAGTCTGGCCGACGGCACGGCGCGCGGATTGCCGCTGAACAGGCCGGGCACGTCGGTCCATATCTCGAGGCGGCGCGCGCCCAGCAGGGAGGCGAAATAGGCCGCCGACGTATCCGAGCCGCCGCGTCCGAGCAGCACCGTCTCGCCGTCCCCGTTGCGGGCGATAAACCCCTGTGTCAGGACCGCGCCGCCGCCCGGTCCGAAGCGCTCGCCGTAGGCCGGGTCCGTGGCATGGGCGCAGACGGCGCTCAGGAAATGCTGGCGCTCGTTCTTGTTCGGCTGCCCGGTCGCCGCCAGGTGCTCCCGCGCGTCGGTCCAGGCCACGTCGACGCCCCGGGCGCCCAGCCAGGCGGCGCCGAGCCGCGTGCTCATGAGTTCGCCGAGGCCCATGAGACGGGCCTGCACCCGCGGGCTGGCCTCGCGGATCAGGCGGATGCCGGCGGCGAGCTGGTGCAGCTCGTCGAAATACTCGCCCACCACCTCGTCGGCATCCAGTTCCAGTTCGCCGGCCAGGCGGCGGTGGCGCTCGAGGATCTCGCTCAGCACCGGCTCAGGGTCGCCGCCGATGGCCTGCTCGATCAGTGTCTGCAGCGCATTCGACACGCCGGCCACGGCCGAGCACACCATCAGCGGTCGAAGCCCAAGCCGGGTGCGGTTGCCGATCAGCCCGGCGATGCGCTGCCAGTCCTGCCGCGAAGATACGCTGGTGCCGCCGAACTTCATCACCACCCAGGGCGATGCCGCGCATTGCGCCGGTGCGCCGAGTTCCCGCGCGTCCTGAAAAGGCGCCTCCGTGAGCGCCGTGTCCGTCAATGCTGCCATGCCGCCGCGGTCAGTCGTCGTCGAAGCGGTCGGTCACCGCCCCTAGGGAGGCGCAGCTGACCTGGCGGGCATACTTGGCGAGCAGTCCCCGCGCGGGCGGTCGCCGCGAAGGCGTCCAGTCCGCCCGCCGGGCATCCAGTTCCGACGCGGAGAGGTCGGCCTCGATGCGGCAGGCGGCGCCGTCGATAGTGATGCGGTCGCCGTCTCGCAGCAGACCGATGGGCCCGCCGACCGCCGCTTCCGGCGTCACGTGCCCCACCACGAAACCATGGCTGCCGCCCGAGAAGCGGCCGTCCGTGATGAGTGCCACCTTGTCGCCGAGGCCCTTGCCCATGATCGCACTGGTCGGGCTCAGCATCTCCCGCATGCCGGGGCCGCCCACCGGACCCTCGTAGCGCACTACTACCACGTCGCCGGCCGTCACCTCACCGTCCAGGATGGCCTGCAGAGCCTCCTCCTCGGCCTCGAAGATGCGAACCGTGCCGGTGAAGCTCGTGCCCTCCTTGCCGGATATCTTCGCCACCGCCCCCTCCGGCGCCACATTGCCGTACAGCACCACCAGGTGACTGTCGGCCTTGAGCGGGTCCTGCAGCGGACGGATGATGTCCTGATCTTCCGGGTAGGTGCCGGCATCGGCCAGATTTTCGGCCAGCGTCCGACCGGTGACCGTCAGGCAGTCGCCGTGCAGCAGGCCCGCGTCCAGCAGCATCTTCATCAGCGGCTGGATGCCGCCGATGGCCACCAGATCGCTCATGACGTAACGCCCGCTGGGTTTCAGGTCGGCCAGCACCGGCACGCGCTTGCCGATGCGGGTGAAGTCGTCCAGCTCGAGCGGCACGTTCGCCGCATGGGCAATCGCCAGCAGGTGCAGTACGGCATTGGTCGAGCCGCCCAGCGCAATCACCACCGTGATGGCGTTCTCGAAGGCTTCCCGGCTGAGGATCTGCGACGGCCGGATGTCGCGCTCCAGCAACTCGAGCACCGCCTGTCCGGCGCGATGGCAGTCGCCGATCTTGGCGTCGGAAACGGCCTCCTGTGCGGAGCTGTCCGGCAGGCTCAGGCCCAGGGCCTCGATCGCCGAGGCCATGGTGTTGGCCGTGTACATGCCGCCGCAGGCGCCGGCACCAGGGATGGCCGTGCGCTCCACCTCGCCGAGTTCCTCCATGCTCATGGAGCCTGCGGAGACGCCGCCGACCGCCTCGAACACGGAGACGATGTCGCGGCGCTTCGGCCCGGGCTGGATGGTGCCGCCATAGACGAAGACCGCCGGGCGGTCGAGGCGCGCCATGGCGATCACGCAGCCTGGCATGTTCTTGTCGCAGCCGCCGATGGTGACCAGGCCATCGAAACCCTGGGCGCCGGCAACCGCCTCGATGGAGTCGGCGATGACTTCCCGGGAAACCAGCGAATAGCGCATGCCCGGCGTGCCCATGGAGATGCCGTCGGATACCGTGATGGTATTGAAGATCACCGCCTTGCCGCCGGCGCCGTCGGCGCCTTCCGCTGCCGAACGTGCCAGCCTGTCGATGTGCATATTGCAGGGCGTGACCATGCTCCATGTGGAGGCGATACCGACCTGGGGCTTGGTGAAGTCCTCGTCTCCGAAGCCCACTGCCCGCAGCATCGCACGACCCGGCGCGTGCTCCACACCGTCCACCACGATGCGCGAATACCGCCGCTTGTCTTTCTGTTCGCTCACGCTGCCTCCGTCGCTCCCGCCAGCCTCGTCACCCGTTCCATTTTCGCCGCCCTGCCTTCGAAAAACTCTGCCTGCGCGGCGCATTCGCGCCGGTTCGCAGCGCGCATTGTAGCGGATCGGCAGGCGGCCGGGCGGGGCGATTCGCCCGCCTCCGTGGCCTCCATCGAATCCCGCCTGCCGAACACGCGGCGGCCGGACAGCATGCGGTCGGCGAGACAGGCCAGCGAGTAGACGTCGTAGCAGACTGTCGGCGTCTTCCCTTTCAGCACCTCGGGGCTGGAATAGGCAGGTGTCGCCGCCTTGAGGCCGCCCGGGTCGCTCGGCTTCCCGCTGCAATGCGCGCAACGCCGGGCCGTAGCGATGGCGAGTTCGGCGCCGCTGCCGCTTTCCGCCCGTTCCTGCCCGCTTCCCTCGCCCAGCGGCTCCGTGCTGAGGTGCTCGCTGCCGCGAGCCGCAGGCTTTGCTCCGGGCCTTCGCTCGAGGGCCTCGCCCGGTGTCGGCCTCGCGCTGTGTCCCGTCCCGACCGCTGCGGTTTACAGGATCTTGCCCGGGTTCAGTATCCCGTCCGGATCGAGGGCGGCCTTCAGACGCCGCATCAGGTCCAGTTCCGTCGCGTCCAGGTAGCGGCGCATCTCGTCCCGCCGCAGTAGTCCCACACCGTGCTCGGCACTGAAGCTGCCGCCGCAGTCACGCACGATGTCGAATACGATCCCAGTGACCTCGGGCTCGACGGCCCGGAACGATGCCGGATCTGCGCCCACTGGCTGGCTCAGGTTGTAGTGGAGATTGCCGTCGCCGACGTGGCCGAACACCACCAGGCGGGCATCGGGGAAGCGCTCCGCCAACGCCGTGCCGGCGCGTTGCAGGAATTCGCCGATGCGCTCCACGGGCACGGAGATGTCGTGCTTCAGGCTGACTCCCTCGTGGCGCTGGGCCTCGGAGATACTGTGCCGCAGCCGCCACAGGGCGTTCCGGCGACGCCCGTCGCCGGCGGCCACCGCATCCCGCACGAGGCCCTCGCCCAGCGCCGCCTCCAGGGCGGCCTCCAGGCGCGGCATGGCGTCGCCCTGGATATTGGCCGTGCTCTCCATGAGCACGTAAGCCGCGTGATCCTCGTCGAAAGGGTGGCGGGTATCGGCGATGTGCTCGAGGACGAAATGCAGCGACCGGGCGGAGATGAGTTCGAACGCGCTGATCTCCTCGCCGAGCCGGCTCCGCATGGCCTCCAGCAGCGCCACCGCGCGGCCGGGGCTGTCGATGGCGATCATGGCCGTCGCCACGTCGGCGGGGCGCGGGTGCAGACGAAGCGCCGCCGCCGTAATGATCCCCAGAGTGCCCTCGGCCCCGATGAACAGATCGCGCAACTGGTAGCCGGCGGTGTTCTTGCGCAGGGTGCGCAGACCGTTCCAGATGCCCCCGTCCGCCAGCACGACCTCCAGGCCCAGCACCTGCTGGCGTGCCGTGCCATAGCGCAATACGTTGATGCCTCCCGCGTCGGTGGAGAGATTACCGCCGATCTGGCAACTGCCCTCTGCGGCCAGGCTGAGAGGGAACAGCCGTCCGGCCTCGCCGGCCGCGGCCTGCAGGTCGGCCAGCACGCATCCGGCCTCGGCGATCAGGAAGTCTCCGGCCGTGCTGAGCTCGCGGATGCGGCGCATCCGCCGCAGGCTCAGGATCACCTGTACGCCATCACCACCGGCGACCGCCCCGCCGCAGAGTCCCGTGTTGCCGCCCTGCGGGACGATGCCGATTCCCTGCCGCCGGCACTCGGCAACCATTCGGGCGACCTCGCCGGTATTCACGGGCAGCAGCACCAGCGGGCTCTCGCTCCGGTAGCGCCCCCGCCATTCTTCCAGATAGGGCGCCATCGCCTCGGGCTCATCCAGATACCCGCCCTCGCCCACGGCGGCTTTCAGGCTGTCGAGTCTTTTCATCAAGCCTCCGCTCTGCGTGCCTGCGCTGCACCGGGCACCGGCGCTCCGCCGCCGCTCCCGGCGCGACCGCAGTTTAGCACCGGCCTGGCATCGCCGAGGCCCCTGCATCGATCTCCCCCGTGATCGATTGCATCCATTGCTTGCATAGAAGGGGGCTCTTGATTACCGTCGTGCGAGGCCGCCGCCATGCGGCGATGCGCGGCCAGCACAGGGGCTGTCCGTCATCGCCCGATCACCAGCCGGAGCGGCAGACGTTCCGCGCGGAGCCAAGATGGACCCGGAAAACTATTCCACGGCCGAATACGGCCCGGCGGGCGCCGGTCCGCTGTACACGGGGACACTGTCCGAGCTGCCGCCGGACATGGATCTGCGCCAGCGCAGCAACCTGGTGCAGCTCGATAAGCGGCTGCACCGGGAATGGGGCCTCGGCCAGAACTGCATCCTGAACTGGAGCGTCCATGACGACGGCGTACTGCTGCTCGTCGTCCCCCACTATGCGGTGGCCGAGTACACGGCCATTCCGGCCGCCGGCGAGCCGCGCCGGTGGCAGGTATCGGAGCGCTTCATCATGGACCTGATCTCCGGGCGCCGTCAGCTCACCCCGGCGCAGATGGAGAAGGTCTCCCGCCTGCTGCGGGTTGAACCGCGGCGGGTCCGCCTGCGCGAGCCGCTGCGCGGCACGCCTGCCGAGACCCGGATCATCGACATGATGGTGAAGCGCTACGGCATCAGTTATGTCGAGAACCGGGCCGTCGCGCTGTTTGACATCGTAGGTTTCAGCCTGCTCAGCCCGTTCGAGCAGATGACGCAGCTGAACAGCCTGTCGTATTCACTGAATTCCGCCTACGCGAAGATGCTGGAAGGCGACCTGCGCATCAATTTCGCCCGCTCCTCGACCGGGGACGGCTTCTACATCTGGAACCGGGACGGTGGAGCGGACTCCAACACCAACCTCTATCACTTCATGCACCTGGTACTGGCGGACAACGCCATCGCCCGGCGCAAGGCCAAGACCGCATCGGTGCCGAGCCTGCGGGCTGCCTTCCATGTCGGCAGCTGCTACGAGTTCCACCAGGCCGACGGACTCAACCCGACGGTGCACGACTACATCGTCGGTGAAGTCACCATCGAGCTGGCGCGCATGATCGAACGGGCCATGCCAGGACAGATCTTCGTGGGCGACTTCCACGCCCGCGGCGCAATCGACGAGAAACCGGGAACCGGAATCATCGACCTCGACGCCATCCGCTTCGTTGATCAGGCCCAGCACAATCTGCGCAGGCTGAAGGGCCTCGTGCTGTCCGGCGAACGGATATCCGCGATCAAATGCTATCTCACCGGCGAAAGGCTCGCCTCCGGCAAGTATTCCATCCGCAAGCTGGAGATCGCGGACAAGCACGGGCTGTGCCGCTGCGTCTATAACGCCAAGGTGAACATCTACCGGGAGAAGGCCGAGCCCATCCTGCTCGGCATCGAGGACAGGGTACTGCGGCGCGACGCCCATGCGACGCCGACCGCCGAGCTGCTGGCCCGGGATTGAGCAAAGAGAGAAGAGACCGAATGGTCGGGGCGAGAGGATTCGAACCTCCGACCCCCACAACCCCATTGTGGTGCGCTACCAGGCTGCGCTACGCCCCGACGTCCGGCGGCTGAATCATACTCCCGCGTGGCGCCATTGCAACCCCGGCATCAGCGCCGGAGAATCTTCATAATTTCTTCAAGTTCTATGCGTAACTGCTTGATAATCTGCTGACTCTGGCTGACATCAGACTTGGCCGCCTCGCCGGTGAGTCGCTGCCTGGCACCACCGATGGTAAAGCCCTCATCGTACAGCAGACTGCGGATCTGGCGAATGATCAGCACGTCCTGGCGCTGATAGTAGCGCCGGTTGCCGCGACGCTTCACGGGTTTGAGTTGCGGGAATTCCTGCTCCCAGTAGCGAAGCACGTGTGGCTTCACCGCACAGAGATCACTCACCTCGCCGATGGTGAAATATCGCTTGCCCGGGATCGGCGGTAATTCGTCGTTATTTCCCGCTTCCAGCATACGCTTCTACTCGGGCTTTTAATTTTTGTCCGGGCCGGAATGTCACCACACGTCGTGCGGATATCGGTATCTCCTCCCCCGTCTTCGGGTTGCGGCCGGGCCGCTCATTCTTGTCCCGAAGGTCGAAGTTACCGAAGCCCGAAAGCTTTATTTGTTCGCCGGCGGCCAGCGCGGACCGGAGATCTTCGAAGAAGAGGTCGACCAGTTCGCGAGCTTCTCTCTTGTTGAGACCCAGCTCGTTGAACAGCGACTCCGCCATTGCTGCCTTCGTCAGTGCCATCACTCTCTCAGTCTCGCTCCGAAGTCCCGTTCCAGAATCTGCACTGCCGAGCGCACGGCGGCATCCGCTTCGTCGTCGGTAAGGGTGCGCGATGTTTCTTGCAAAATCAAGCCTAAAGCTACGCTTTTTAGCCCTTCTTCTATGCCTTTGCCACGGTACACATCGAACACCCGGACCTCGCGCAGAGACCCCTCGCCGACACCGCCGAGTGCATCGGCCATGGCGCCGACTGCCACCTCATCCGCCACCAGCAGCGCGATGTCGCGGCGCACCGAGGGGTAGCGCGAGATCGGCGCGGATAGCGGCACTTTCGCGGCAAATGCCCCGGGGAAATCCAGTTCGAAGAGCGCGACCGTGTCCGGCAGGTCGAGCCACGCCGCCAGGCGCGGATGCAACCGGCCGATATGGCCGAGCCGCTGCTCTCCTCTCAGTACCGCCGCGCATTGGCCCGGATGCATCGCCGGATGGGCCGCGGGCTCCGTACGCACGGCAGCGCCATCGCCGCTCAGCGCGAGCGCGGCTTCCAGGTCCGACTTCATGTCGAAGAAGTCCACCGGACGCTCGTCCGCACTCCACTGCTCGGGCAGTACCGATCCGCAGGCCACGGCAGCGAGTCGGGGCGTCTCCGCCACCGCACCCTCCTCGCCCGAGAAGCACACGCCGATCTCGAACAGCCGCACCCGTGTGCGCTGGCGGCTGACGTTCCTCGCGACGGCTTCCAGCAGCCCCGGCAACAACGACGAGCGCATGACGGACAGCTCCGAGGATATGGGGTTGGCGAGCGCGAGCGCGCCCCTCTCACCCATGATCTCCTGCTGGCGCCGTGGATCGACGAAGCTGTAGGTGAGCGCCTCGTGATAACCCCGGTCGACCATGACCGAGCGCACCCGGTCCCGATCCACGGCAGTCTCGGTCACGGACGGCAGACCCAGGGCGCCCCGCGTGCGGATCTCCGGAATCTCGTCGTAGCCATGTACCCGGGCCACTTCCTCGATGAGATCTTCCTCGATAGCGATGTCGAAACGGAAAGTGGGCGGCGTGACCTCCCAGTCCTCGCCGACGGGTGTCACCGTGTTGCCCAGCCGTTCCAGGATGCCCCGCACCTCATCTTCGCCGAGGGTTACACCGAGCACCCGCGCCAGCCGTTCCCGGCGCAGGACCACGCCCGCCCGAGTCGGCAGGCAGGCCTCGTCGACGACCTCGGTCACCGGGCCCGGCGTGCCGCCCGCGATTCCGACCAGCAGGGCTGTCGCCCGTTCTATCGCCCGGCGCTGCCCGGCGGGGTCCACGCCGCGCTCGAAACGCATCGAGGCATCGGTGTGCAGGCCATAGCGCCGCGCCCGGCCGGCGAGGGCCTCCGGCGTGAAGAAGGCGCCTTCCAGCAGCACGTCGACGGTCGTCTCGCTCACCGCCGTGGATTCGCCCCCCATGATGCCGGCCAGCCCGATCGGGCCACGGTCGTCTGCGATGACCAATATCTCACTGTCCGCCTCCACCGTACGACCGTCCAGCAGCGCCAGGGATTCGCCCGCCTCGCCGACGCGGACCTGCAGCGCCCCCTGCACCAGCCCGAGATCATAGCCGTGCAGCGGCTGGCCGTACTCCAGCAGCACATAGTTCGTCACGTCGACGACGGGATGGATGGCGCGGACGCCGCTGCGCCTGAGCCGCTCCTGCATCCACAGCGGCGTGCGCGCGCCGGCGTCTATGCCGCGCACGACGCGGCCGATGAACCGGGGACAGCGCTCCGGGGCGATCAGCCGGATGGGATGAGCTTCGTCACTGCCGGCAGCCACCGCCGGCACCGACGGATCCGCCAGGGCGGCGCCGGTGAAGGTCGCGACCTCGCGGGCGACGCCGAGCACGCTGAAGCAGTCACCCCGGTTCGGCGTAAGGTCGATATCGATGACCGTATCCGGCAGGCCGAGCAACTCGCCGAGCGGGGTGCCCGCCACCGCGTCCCCTGGCAGTTCCATGATGCCGTCCGCTTCCTCGCCGAGACCGAGTTCGGCGATGGAGCAGAGCATGCCCGCCGACTCGACGCCCCGCAGCTTCGCCCGCTTCAGCTTCCTGCCGTTGGGAAGGACGGTGCCGGGCAGGACCAGAGCCGAGCGCAGGCCGGCGCGCACGTTGGGCGCAGCGCAGACGAGCTGCACTTCGTCGCTGCCGGTGGCGACCCGGCAGACGCTCAGCCGGTCGGCGTCCGGGTGGACTGCGACATCCAGCACCTCACCCACCATGACCCCCTCCAGCCCGGCGCCGAAGCGCTCGATGCCGTCCACCTCCAGGCCGGCGAGGGTGAGGCGCTCGACCAGCGCATCGGTCGATACGTCGGGATCCACCCAGCGGCGCAGCCATGTCTCGCTGATCTTCATCGGCCCGCGAACTGCTCCAGGAAGGCGAGGTCGTTATCGAAGAAGGTGCGCAGGTCGCGGACGTCGTAGCGCAGCATCGCCAGCCGCTCCACGCCCATACCGAACGCGTAACCGGTGTACTGCTCGGGATCGACACCGACATTGCGCAGCACATTCGGATGCACCATGCCGCAGCCCAGAATCTCCAGCCAGCGGCCCTGGTCCGAGAGGACGTCCACCTCGGCGGAGGGCTCCGTGAACGGGAAATACGACGGACGGAAGCGCAGCGTGGCCCGGCGCTCGAAGAACTGCTCGACGAAGTCGTGCAGCACCGCCTTCAGATTGGCGAAGCTGACGTCCCGGTCGATCACCAGCCCTTCCACCTGATGGAACATGGGCGTATGGGTCTGGTCGGAGTCGCAGCGATAGACTCGCCCCGGCGAGATGATCCGGATCGGCACGCCTTCGGCCTGCATGGCACGGATCTGCACCGGCGAGGTGTGTGTGCGCAGCAGGTGTCCGCCCGGAAAATAGAATGTGTCGTGCATGGCACGGGCGGGATGGTTCTCGGGGATATTCAGGGCCGTGAAGTTGTGGAAATCGTCCTCGATCTCCGGCCCTTCGCGCACCTCGAAGCCGGCGTTGCGGAAGATCGCCTGCATCCGCTCCAGTGCCCGCACCACCGGATGGCGGCCGCCGGGTCGCTGACCCCGGCCCGGCAGGCTGACGTCGAGCGCCTCCGCCGCCAGCCCCGCCTCGAGCGCCTCGGACTCCAGGGCCGCCCGGCGCTCGGCGATGGCATCCGCGACAGCGCGCTTGGCCGCATTGATGCGCTGACCGGCTGCCGGGCGCTCGCCGGCCGGCAGGCTGCCGAGAGCCTTCAGCGCGGCAGTGAGTTCCCCCTTCTTGCCGAGCAGCCTGACACGGATGCGGTCCAGCGCCTCGAGGTCCGAGGCCGCCGCGATATCCTCGCGCGCACGCGCTTCAGTCCCGTCGAGATCAAGCATGCTTCCCGGGTTCCCGCTGCGGGGTCCCCGCCCTGGTCAGGCGGAGAGGCTGGCCCTGGCCTGCTCCGCGATGGCGGCGAAACCCTCCGGATCGTGCACCGCAATGTCCGCGAGGACCTTGCGGTCGATCTCGATCTCGGCCTTCTTGAGGCCGTTCATCAATCGGCTGTAGGACAGGCCGTTAGCCCGCGCAGCCGCGTTGATGCGGGTGATCCACAGCGCGCGGAACTCGCGCTTGCGATTACGCCGATCACGGTAGGCGTACTGACCGGCCTTGATGACCGCCTGTTTCGCCACCCGATAGGTCTTGCGCCGGGCACCATAATAGCCCTTCGCCTTGTCCAGTATCTTCTTGTGCCGACCGCGGGCGATGACGCCTCTTTTTACTCGTGCCATGGTCCTGCCCTCCTCAGCTGTACGGCAGCATGCGACGCACGGCCGGTACGTCGGCGTCAGCTACCTGGAGTGTGTGACGAAGATGGCGCTTACGCTTGGTGCTCTTCTTCGTCAGGATGTGGTTGAGGTGGGACTGGGAACGCTTGTAGCCACCCTTGCCCGTGCGGCGGAAGCGCTTCGCGGCGCCCCGGTTGGTCTTCATCTTTGACATCGTCGTCTCCGTTTTGTCTGGCCCGGTACCGGTCATTGCCGGATCAGGCGGGCTCGGCACCCACAGGCGTCCTCGCCACTTCTCTTTATAGCGGGCCTGAAGGCCCTTCTACCTATCGGGCCTGAAGGCCCTCCTACGTATCGGGCCTGAAGGCCCTCCTACTTTTTTCTTGGTGCAAGCACCATGACCATCTGCCGCCCTTCCATCTGCGGCATCTGCTCCACGGTGGCGAGTTCCTCGAGATCTTCGCGCACTCTGGCGAGCAGTCTGGCGCCAAGCTCCTGGTGAGCCATTTCCCGGCCGCGGAACCTCAGCGTCACCTTCGTCTTGTCACCACTCGTAAGGAACTTCGTGAGATTCCGCAGTTTGACCTCGTAGTCACCCTGGTCCGTGTTCGGCCGGAATTTGACCTCCTTGACGTGGACCTGCTTCTGCTTGCGCTTGGCGGTCTGCGCCTTCTTGTTCTGCTCGAAGACGTACTTGCCGTAGTCCATGATCCGGCATACCGGCGGATCGGCGTTGGGCGACACTTCCACCAGGTCCATGTTCTGACCGGATGAAAGCTCGAGCGCTTCGGACAGTGGCAGTACGCCGACCTGGTCCCCGTCGGCTCCGATGACTCTGACCGTCGACGCATCGATCTCGTCGTTGCGTCGGACGCGTTTTGCTGCAGCGATACGAAGTTCCTCCAATAAACAACGGCCGCGGCCCGCGACCCGTTACGCCGGCCCGTCGAGGCCGACCCGGGTAACCGCGTGCCCACGGCCCGTGTCGAGCACGGACACGGGCGCTCTCGCAGACGCCCGTATACCGTTCGAATATCCCGGAATTTTATCGCCGCCCCGGTCCGGAGACAAGTCCGCATTGGCGCAATTTTACTCGCCGCAACAATCTGTTGGCTGTCTCCGAAGGCACCCGCCGGGATGCGACTGGTGGGCGATGGTGGGATCGAACCACCGACCTCCACGATGTCAACGTGGCGCTCTACCCCTGAGCTAATCGCCCGCCTGCCCCTCGCAAGGGTGCGCAACGATACCGGATTGTCACTGATGCAGGCAAGCGGATCAGCCTGCGGCCGCGTCGTCCAGCCCGAGCCCGACGCGGCGGATGCGCTCGATCTCGTCGCGCAGCTTCGCCGCCTCCTCGAACTCGAGGTCCCGGGCATGGCGGTACATCTGCTGCTCGAGCCGCTTCGCCTTGCGCAGAAGTTCGTCCTCGCTCAGCCCCTGCCACTGCGGATGGTCCTCGGCCACCCGCCGGCGGCCGCGGCCACGGCCACGGCCCGGCGCCGAGCGCGCGCCCTCCATGATGTCCGCCACCTGCTTGCGGATCGTCTGCGGGGATATCCCGTGCTCCGCATTGAAGGCCTCCTGTTTCGACCGGCGGCGTTCGGTTTCGTCCAGGGCCCGCTGCATGGAGCCGGTGACCCTGTCCGCGTAGAGGATGGCTTTGCCGCGGATGTTCCGGGCCGCGCGTCCGATGGTCTGAATCAGCGATCCCTCCGAACGCAGGAAACCCTCCTTGTCCGCGTCCAGGATCGCCACCAGAGAGACCTCGGGCATGTCCAGCCCCTCGCGCAACAGGTTGATGCCCACCAGCACGTCGAACTCGCCGAGGCGCAGGTCGCGGATGATCTCCGTGCGCTCCACCGTATCGATGTCGGAGTGCAGGTAGCGCACCCGCACCGAGTGCTCGGCCAGGTATTCGGTGAGGTCCTCCGCCATGCGCTTGGTCAGCGTCGTGATCAGCACCCGTTCGTCCAGCTCCACCCGCTCCCGGATCTCGGAGAGCACGTCGTCGACCTGGGCGCGCACCGGGCGCACCTCGACTTCCGGGTCAACGAGGCCCGTGGGCCGGACCACCTGCTCGACGACCGCGTCCGCATGCTCGTGCTCGTAGCGACCCGGCGTCGCCGAGACGTAGACGGTCTGGGGTGCCAGCGCCTCGAATTCGTCGAAACGCAGCGGCCGGTTGTCGAGCGCCGAAGGCAACCGGAACCCGTACTCGACCAGGGTCTCCTTGCGAGAGCGATCGCCCTTGTACATGCCGCCGAGCTGGGGGATGGTCACGTGGCTCTCGTCGACCACCAGCATCGCGTCCGGCGGCAGATAGTCAAACAGGCACGGCGGCGGCTCCCCCGGCGCCCTCCCGGAGAGATAGCGCGAGTAGTTCTCGATACCCTGGCAATAGCCGAGCTCGGCGATCATCTCCAGATCGAACTGGGTGCGCTGCTCGAGACGCTGCGCCTCCAGCAGCTTGCCGTTGTCGCGCAGCACCGCGAGGCGCTCCTGCAACTCAACCTTGATGTCGTCGATGGCGGCCAGCAGGCGCTCCCGGGGGGTCACGTAATGGGTTTTCGGATAGACCGTCAGCCGCGGCACCCGCGACGTGACCTCACCGGTCAGCGGATCGAACCAGGCCAGCGACTCGATCTCGTCGTCGAACAGCTCGATGCGCACGGCCTCGCGCTCGGACTCCGCCGGGAACACGTCGATCAGGTCGCCGCGCACCCGGTAGGTGCCCTGGGAGAGCTCCATATCATTACGCTTGTACTGCATCTCCGCCAGCTTGCGCAGAATCGTGCGCTGGTCGAGTCGGTCGCCCCGCACCAGATGCAGCACCATGCTGAAATAGGCCTCCGGGTCGCCAAGGCCGTAGATGGCGGACACCGTGGCGACAATGATGGCATCCGGCCGCTCAATCAGCGCCTTGGTCGCCGACAGGCGCATCTGCTCGATGTGATCGTTGATCGAGGCGTCCTTCTCGATGTAGGTATCCGACGCCGGCACGTAGGCTTCGGGCTGGTAGTAATCGTAGTAGGAGACGAAATACTCCACGGCGTTGCCGGGGAAGAACTCGCGGAACTCGCCGTAGAGTTGCGCCGCCAGCGTCTTGTTCGGCGCCAGGACGATGGTGGGCCGCTGCACCTGCTGTATCACGTTGGCGATCGTGAAGGTCTTGCCCGAGCCCGTGACGCCGAGCAGGATCTGGCGGGCGAGCCCGTCCCGCACGCCGTCCACGAGGGAGCGTAACGCGGCCGGCTGGTCGCCGGCGGGTTCATAGTCAGAAGCCAGTGTGAAGCGTCGTTCGGACATCGCTCGAGCAGGGTTATGGGCGAGTAGGCGTACGGCTATCGGTGCCGGTGTCGCCGGCCGGCGCCGCGCTTGGGGGCCTGACGGCCTTCCAGTACCATTCGGCGGAGAATCCCGCCCGGAGGCAAACGATTGAGTCTAACAGTTTCGAGCCGGCTGAGCCGGGTCCGCCCCTCCCCGACCATGGCCGTGACCGCCCTCGCCGCCGAGCTGCGCGCCGCCGGCCGGGACGTGATCGGGCTCGGCGCCGGCGAGCCCGATTTCGACACGCCGGAGCACATACGCGAGGCGGCGATCGCGGCGATCCGCGCCGCCCGCACCCGCTACACCGCGGTGGACGGCATCGCGGAACTGCGGGAGACCGTGGCCGGGAAGTTCCGCCGCGACAATGGCCTCGAGTACACCGCCGACCGCGTCATCGTCTCGGGCGGCGCCAAGCAGATCTGCTACAACGTCTGCCAGGCACTGCTGGACCCGGGCGACGAGGCCGTTATTCCGGCGCCCTACTGGGTCTCCTATCCGGACATGGTGCGCCTCGCGTCTGCCGAGCCGGTCATCGTGGAGACCGATCTCCAGAGCGGCTTCCGCATGCGGCCGGAACAGCTGGAGGCGGCCATCACGCCGCGCACCCGCCTCCTGATCCTGAACAGTCCCGGCAACCCGAGCGGCGCCGGCTACAGCCGTGGCGAACTGGCCGGACTGGGCGAAGTGCTCGCCGGGCACCCGGACATCGTCGTGGCCACGGACGAAATCTACGAGCACATCTGGTGGGCAGACGAACCCTTCACCTCCTTCGCCGAGGCCTGCCCGGACCTGTTCGAGCGCACCGTGACCATCAACGGCGTCTCCAAATGCTATGCCATGACCGGTTGGCGGATAGGCTACGCCGCCGGGCCGGCAACGCTGATCGGGGCGATGAAGAAAATCCAGAGCCAGAGCACCTCGAACGCCTGCACGGTCTCCCAGTACGCCGCGCTGGCCGCCCTGACCGGCGACCAGTCCTGCGTCGCGGAGATGAACCGGGCATTCCGGGAACGCCACGACTTCGTGGTGGACGCCCTGAATGCCATCGAAGGCGTCGCCTGCCGGCCCGGCGAAGGCACTTTCTACGCCTTCGCCGACGCCCGGGAGGCCATCGCACGCCTGGGGCTGGCCGACGACACCGACCTGTGCCAGGTGCTGCTGCACGAGGTCGGCGTCGCCGTGGTGCCGGGGTCCGCTTTCGGTACGCCCGGACACTTCAGACTGTCGTATGCCTGCGGCCTGCAGACGCTGCAGGATGCACTCGGGCGGCTGGAATCGGCCCTCGGCGGGCGGGACGTGGTGACTTGACTTGAGTTGCCGCCTCGCCCAGAATTCTGCGCCTGCTGCGGCACACCGCAGCATCCTGCCATTCCCCGGTAGCTCAGTTGGTAGAGCGGTTGACTGTTAATCAATTGGTCGCTGGTTCGAGTCCGGCCCGGGGAGCCAAAATTCTAAATAATCTCAATGATTTACGAAGGCCCGCCACCATGCGGGCTTTTTCGTATTTGGCGTAATCACCAATAAGTGATCATCCGTCACGCGCTCCCGCGCATGACTCAGGGCGACCGTGTCGGCTCACAATCTGCTCGGCCGCTTCTCTTGACCGCGAGCAGCAATACTACGGCTGGATCTCATGCCATGCCATGGCGTTTACCAAGGCGCTGAAATGGCGTGCGTTATTGGTTACGACCACGCAATCGTCCAGGTCGGAAGAACAAACAGAAACTTGGCCACAGATGATCATATCGGCATCCAGATCATCATCCGACGCGCCGGGCTGCCCAGAATTACGCAAAAACGCCGAATATTCTGCAGCCTTACGCATAGCGTCCGTAGAGATCGGGAGATAGTGGACTTCGCTGTGTAATCGATCAAGCCGCGCTACGCTGCGCAACTTTCGAGCACGGGTAAGCTCACGTCGCAGTTCGTAATCGGAGATTTCCGGAACGAATATTTCGTGCCCGGCGTCCGACATGGCTTGCAGCCAGCGGGCGCAGTCTCGGGCGGTGCTCTCCCCACTCGGATGGGTAACGAGGGATAGAACTCCCGTATCCAGAAAGATCTTCACCGTCTACGAAATAGACTTCCCGGCCCTTGGCGATCCTCCTCAAGGTGCTGGATGACCCATTCGAGCGTTTCTGCTTCGTCAGGGTCGGGATTCACAATCCACTCGTCGAGGAGTGCAGACAGCCCCGTCCGCCGTTGCTCCCTGCCTTCAGCAACGACCGCATAGACAGCACCTCGCGAACCAGCAGCAAAAAGTCGCACATGCCGGCTTGGCTCCCGAGACGCACCAGCCAATACGTGCGGCGGAATCCCCGTAGCATGACTTGTCGCATTCAATGAAATGGTCATCGCCACTATACCTCTGGTTCGTCTTCATCGGCCGCGGCCGACGCGTCGGACTGCTCGGCTGGCGGTTGCTGCGATCCCTGCCCCCGAATGTCATCTGCAATTTTCGCAAGAAAGTCGGATACCGAGACAAAAGTGTCGGGTGGCATAACAACACGGGCAACCAATCTGCGCCGCTCTATCTCATCCGGGTTATGGCTGGCCTCGGGAAAATCGACGCTATAGAGATTACACTTTTGTGCATTACGCTCTGAACGCCATCCGCGTAAAGCTCTGGGGGAGCCCCGATCTCATAGAGTTCCAACACCCGGTTTGGGTTATCCGACGCCGGGATTCGCGAGATTATGCGCTTTTCAGTCAATATTCGGCTCTCCTTTGGAAGATGGTCGGGCGACGATCAGAACAGGTCAAGGGGCGCAGTCTGATTTCTGCGACTTGAAGACGGCGTAGGGATCACCGATTCCAGCGGTGCACCGGGTCTAGCGGCACACCGTCAACGGCAGACCCCTTCAGCCAGCCGGATCGCCCGCAACCCGCGGCGCATCCATGCCGCAATAACTCCGACTCACCGACACGAAGTAGCTCGGCGCAATCTCACACCATTAACCCGTGCTCACTTAATGCCCGAATTCTTGAATATGGGTCCATGTCCTACCTCAAATCGGCTAGCCGACGCCGCCCCGTACCTGGGGGACGACGCCGGCCGCCGCTGCCTGCGGCAAGAGGCAACAAACCGCAGACGCGCCGCTGTTGCATGGACTGGTCGCGAGTCACCAGCCCGCGTTATTGCCGTTAGGCACCCCAGGCGGCAGGGCGATCTTGCGCCGATTAACAGGTCTACAAGATCACCGATCCCACTGGGAAGATCTACGTTGGGAAGGATAGCGTCGGCAGTCATCAGTACTTCGGCAGCCCCGACATGGAACTCATCAGTACCGACTTCGCATCACTGCCCGGGGATGTCCGACGCGACTACAGGTTGCGCCAGGAAATCCTATGGGAATCTCCCAACTGCACCAAGTCGGAACTCGCCGCCAAAGAGGTCGAGTTCATCCGCCAATCGCGCTGCGATAATCCGACCACCGGCTACAACCATTGGCCAAAGTTCCCCGATGAATAGCTGCATATCCACGCTACATTTGATGCGCGTGAGAGAAGTTGAAATCGACGCGCCTACTCGGTGCCGCACCTGATCATGATGCTCTTGGTATTGAACGAACCGTAGGTGACAAACGCCTCTCTATCATTCGCGGTCGCGCTGCCGTATGGAACGGTTTGACCTTCACGGTTGATTAAGGCGTAGCCTTGCGCTCCGCACAGCTCTCCCGCCTTCTCGAAGCACTTATTGATCCCAACCGCTGCACCATCTCAGCTAATGCTGTAACCCTCACTACCGTCTGGGAGGTAGGTTTTGTTAGCGGATGCACAGCCTGAAGCGAGAACCGCCACCGCCGCGATGAGGTAGGCTGTGCGCCATACACTTCTTTTCATTCGAATGCCCCCAATGGTCAATCTTACGAGATTCATGATAACGATTCGGGGCATGGGTAGCATCACGCTAAGAATGCCCTATCATAAACTCCCGCCCCTGCCGGACCAGTGACAATCATCGAGCGAGGTTTTTCGTGCCCGTGTGTGGCAGTTGCAGTTGGCGGCGGAGGAACGCCGGCAGCCTCCCGTTACAGAAATTGCATCATCAGCGTGGCGATACCGAGGAAAGAGAAAAAGCCCGCGATGTCGGTAATCGTGGTGAGAACGATGGAGGATGAGGTCGCCGGGTCCTGACCGAGCCGGGTGAGCATGATCGGGATCAGCGCCCCGGCGAAGGGCGATGCCGATGGCGTTCACCAGTCCGACGATGACCTCCTTGCGCACGACCCGCAGCCACTGACGCTCGCTGATCTCCCTCAGTGCCGGCCCGCGCATGGTGACCGCGAGAGCCTCGGCGCCGGCGCACGGTGAACATGGGGGTGGACAGCGCCTTCTCCGCGCGACCGGCACCCACCATGGTCTGGATGTCGACCGTCGCGTCCTCCTGGACCGCCCGGGCGAGGTCATCGTGCATCACCGCACCGAGGAAGATGCCTTCGCCGTCGACCACCGGCAGATCGAGGATCCGGTAACCCTAGATCGCCTGCGTGACGGTCTCCATGGGATCCATCGGATGCACGGTCGTGCTGACCGGCAGCTCGAGCGACGACAGTGGCAGGTCCCGGCTCGCCGGGGCTACGTCTTTCAGCGGCGCCCGGCCGCTCAGGCGACCCGTGCCGTCGACCAGGAATAGCGACCACGCGGTCAGCATGCCGGATTCGCCGAGCGCCCGCAGCAGTTGGCCAACCGGCATATCCCGCGGGCAGGGTCCGCGCCGGTTGCAGTTCTTCCAGTATCCGGTCGCCGAGTCCGTCCGGCAGCGCCGTCAGCAGGCGGGCGGCGGAATCCGGCATCAGGAATAAGAACACCGGCGCCAGGGTGGCGGCCGACTGGCGTGAGACGGCGTCGAGCACTTCCGCCGGTTCCAGTTCCTCGATGCGCCGCGCCGCCTCTCCCGGGAAGTCACGCAGATAGCGCCGCGTCATCAGATTCTCTGCAATCGCAAGATCGTTGCTCGTCACACCTGTCCCCCATTGTCGGCACCGGCCGGCCATCGGCGAATTGCAGGAGCCCGCCGAGGAACCCCACGAAGGCATCGGCCAGTGCGACCGGCAGGGCATCGTCAGGACGCCCCGCGGCACCGGGGATTTCGCCGCCAGGGCCTCGCGCAGCGCACTGCGCGAGATGGTGCCGATGACGTGGTCCTGTCGGCTGACCACCGGCAGGCTGTGATAACGGTCCCAGCCCTCGAGCGGCCGGATGGTCCCGACGCGCGCTCTCGCAGACAGCGGCGCGATGTGCCGGTCCATGATCTCGCCGAGCGGCGTGCGCCCCGGCGAGCGAGTCCGGCCAGGAACCCGCCGGCGATGACGACCAGCAAGGCGGCGACCAGCGACGGCAGGTTGGCAGCCACGGCCTGATCGCGGCGGACCTGGCCTGAACGGCGCGCTCGCCCTTCGATAACGAGATGAACGGTTCCGACTAATTCAATATTTTTTCGAGGTTTATAATATAAATCTATGAAAAAAAAGAATTAATATTCAATTTTCGTGTTCTACCAGCACTTTTATCGGCTCGCCGCCCGCTTCGGGCCGGAGCAGGTAACCGCCTTCCGCCTGCGGATCCGGGATCACCTCCGCCTCGAAGGGCAGCTCCCGCTCCCCGTTCGGCTGCTCGTCCCGCAGCCGCCAGTAGCGGCCGTCGTCGCTCACGTAGCGCCGCCAATCCCGGCCGCGACGATGCTCGTGGACAAAGGCCACGATGCGGATGTCCCGGAAGCGGGCACGGTAGTCCTCAGGCCAGTCGCCATATCGCTCGCCGCGCCCTTCAATGACAGTCGAATAGCGGCGCGTGCCCTCCTCCCCGGCCGCCGCCTCGGACAGCTTCTCCATCGCAAGGCGGTCGAAACAGGCCAGCCGCTCATCGTCTTCCTCGAGCGCCACGCAGCGCCTGAGCTCGACCGTGGTCCAGGTCTGGGCACCGGCCAGCGCGGAGACCAGACACAATATGGCACCGGCCAGTGCAAGCCGCGGCCACGCTGCCTCGTTGCGCCGTATCTTCATCCCCCGCGGCTCCGGAGGTACTTCCGGAACGGCTCGCCCAGCGTCGGATGCTTCACGGCCAGCTCGACGTTGGCCTGCAGATAGCCGAGCTTGCTGCCGCAGTCGTAGCGGGTGCCCTCGAAGGTGTAGGCGTAGACCGGATGGGTATCGAGCATGGCGGCGATGGCGTCCGTGAGCTGGATCTCGCCCCCGGCGCCTCGCTCGGTGGTCTCCAGCTTGTCGAAGACCACCGGTTTCAGCAGGTAACGGCCGACCACCGCCAGCGTGGAGGGTGCCTCCTCCGGCGCCGGCTTTTCCACCATCTGGCGGATGCGCTGGCGCCCCGGCGCCTCCTCCTCCACGGCAACGATGCCGTAGCTCGAGGTCTTCTCCCGCGCCACCTCCTGCACGGCGAGCACGCTGCCCCCGTGCGCGTCGTACTCGGCCGCCATCTGCTTCAGGCAAGGCACCTCGGCGTCGATCAGGTCATCGGCCAGGTGCACGAAAAACGGCTCGTCGCCGACCGCCGGCCGGGCACAGAGTACGGCATGGCCGAGGCCGTGGGGGATGCCCTGACGGATAAAGACGCAGTCCACCCCGGCCGGCAGAGTATTGCGTACCAACTCCAGCAAGCGCTCCTTGCCGGATTCGGCGAGGACGCGCTCGAGCTCCGGGTCAACGTCGAAATGATCCTCGATCGCCCGCTTGGTACTACCGGTGATGAACACGAGTTTTGTCGCACCCGCCGCAATCGCCTCTTCCACCGCGTATTGGATTAGCGGCTTGTCGACGACCGGCAGCATCTCTTTCGGGCTGGCCTTGGTAGCGGGCAGGAAACGGGTGCCCCGTCCGGCGACGGGGAATACGGCGGTCGTTACCGGTTTACTCAAAGTCGCGCTCCTGTGGTCGATCAGAGCGCCAGTTTAGCGACAGCATCCCGGCTTGGCCATGCGGTCCCCGCCGCAGCGGGCGGGGACCGCGCCAGGCTCATGCCGCCTAATCGACGGCCGGCTCCGCGGCCGCCAACCGGATATTGTCCCGATTGGCCGCCAGGGTGCGCTCTCCGACACCCTTCACCGCCAGCAGGTCGTCAACGCTGCGGAAAGGTCCGTTCGCCTGCCGGTAGGCCACGATGGCCCGGGCGCGGGCGATGCCGATTCCGTCCAGCTCCGCCGCAATCGTCTCGGCGTCAGCCGTGTTGACGTTCACCGGGCCCGATACGGCCGCCAGCGGCGCCAGCAGGCCCGCAAGCAACGCCGTGATCCATGGGGTTCTCCTCGTCATTGCACTGTTCCTCCGGTTGCTGTTCCACGGGCACCGACCCGGCGCCCGCCTACCGGAGGATCATGCCGGCCCGCGCCGGCGACAGCCGGCGCTCAAACTGGGCAGAGCGCAGAGATTAGGCGGGCGTGCGGGAGATCTCGCCCTGTCGCAGCAGGGAATCGAAGCGCACCTTTTCGGCAGGCCGCTGGGTCTCCCAGGCCTTGCAGCTGGGACACTGCCAGAGCAGCTGCATGCTGGAGAAGCCGCATTCCTTGCAGCGGTAATGCGGAGAGCGCCGCGCCAGGAGAGCAAGGCCTTCCCGAATCCGCGCGATGGCCTCGCGGCGGGGCTCGTTATCGGCGGTCGCCAGTTCCTGCCCGGCCACGAAGGCCGCGAGCGTCGGCTCTGTGAGAATGTAGTGCTCCACGCAATCGTCGATCACCGGTCCGCGCAGGTCGTGCAGGACGGCGCTATAGGCGATGGCGTTACGGTAGTTGCCGTCGCGCCGGATCAGTGCCTCTATCTCCTGCTGCAGTTCGCCGGCCCTGCCGGTGCTCGCCAGCAGATCCGCCATGCGGGGCAGGACCTCCACCAGGAAATCCGGATGCTCCTCCAGGGTGCGCCGGCAGAGGCGCAGCGCCGTGCGCGTATCGCCCTGCTCGCGCGCGATGCGGGCCCGGTCGAGGGCGCCGCGCACGGTGGGCCGGCGCCGGCTGCGGGCCTTCCTCAGCAGGTTCCGGGCCCGCTGCCATTCCCCGCGTTCCATGGCCTGCTCGGCCAGCTCGCAATAGTAATGCGGTACCCGCCGGCTCAAGGAGCCGCGACTGCTCTCCAGGCGCTCTCCGGCCTCGATTGCCTTCTCCCACTCGTGTTCCTGCTCGTAGATGCCGCAGAGCGCGAGCAGGGCTTCCTCCCGATACACGGGCTTGTCGGTCAGCGTCTCGAACATCTTCTCGGCCCGATCCAGCAGGCCGGCACGCAGATAATCCCGGGCGAGCGCATTCATCGCCTCGTCCCGCTGCTCCGGCGAGAGATTCGGCCGGGCGATGATGTTCTGGTGGATGCGGATCGCCCGGGCCACTTCGCCGCGTCGGCGGAACAGGCTGCCCAGCGCGAAGTGGGTCTCCAGGGTGTCGTCGTCGACGCGCACGACCTTCAGGAACAGGTCGAGGGCCTGATCCGTCTGCTCGTTGAGCAGGAAGTTGAGGCCCTTCAGGTAGTCGCTGCTGAGATTGCCACCGTTCTCCTCGCGCCCACGGCTGCTCTCGCCGAAGCGGCCGAACAGCCATCCGGCCGCCGCGATCAGCAGGAAAAGACCGGCGAGTAGGAATGCCTGGTTACTCGGCAGCATCTTGCAGCGGCAGGCTGCGCAGCTTGCTCACTTCCTGTTCCGCAGCGGCCAGGTTCTTGCGCAGCCGCCGGCGCTCGGCCACCGATCTCAGGACGAAGTAACCGGCACAGAACAGACCGAACAGCCAGCCCAGGGCGAAGGTGACGGTGAAAGCCACCGCGATCTGCGTCTGCACCGTCGTGAACGCGAGGTCGATGCTGACCTCCTGGGTGTTCAGCCAGGTAAAGACGATGATCGCCACGAGCAGGGCGATGACGAGAACGATGGTCGCGATCTTGCGCAGCATACCGGCACCTGAATCAGCAGCGGGGCCCAGCGAACACCCCCCTCGCGAGTCTAGTGCAGATGGCTGCGGATTGGTAAGCCCGCCGCAGGCCGGTCAGTTCTTGATGGGGAGGTGGCGGCTCGCGTTAACTCGTTCGCGCAGGTCCTTGCCCGGCTTGAAATGGGGGACGTGTTTGCCGGCAAGGGCGACGGCCTCGCCGGTCTTCGGATTACGCCCCATGCGCGGGGGCCGGTAATGCAGGGAGAAGCTACCGAAGCCGCGGATCTCGATGCGATCGCCACGGGCCAGCGCATCACTCATGATCTCGAGCAGATGCTTGACCGCGAGCTCGACGTCTTTCGCCGGCAGATGCTTCTGCTTCCTGGCGATTATCTCGATCAGTTCAGACTTCGTCATAGGTGCGTTCGCTTTCTTCTGCCCGCGCGGCCGCGGGGCTCCCCGCTATCCGCGGGCGCCCGGACGGTCCTCCCGCCCGGGCGCCCGCGGTCCCCTGTCAGTCGGAATTGCCGGAGATCTGCTCCTTCAGCAGCTCGCCCAGCGTCGTGCCGGAGGCGCTGCCGCCGGACTCCGACTTGTAGCTCTCGACGGCCTCCTGCTCCTCATGGGCCTCCTTGGCCTTGATGGAGAGCTGCACGCTGCGGTTCTTACGGTCCACCGCCGTGAACTTGGCCTCCACCTCTTCGCCGGTCTTCAGCACGGTGCGAGCGTCTTCTACCCGACCGCGCGCCAGCTCCGAGGCACGCAGGTAGCCGGTGATGCCACCGCCGAGATCCACCTCGGCGCCCCGGGCATCCACTTCCGTGACCGTGCCCTTGACGATGCTGCCCTTCGGGTTCTGCGCCAACCAGGACGAGAAAGGATCCTGGTCGAGCTGCTTGATGCCGAGAGAGATGCGCTCACGCTCCGGATCGATGGCCAGCACCATGGCTTCGACTTCCTGACCCTTGCGGTAATTGCGCACGATATCCTCCCCGGCCTCGTCCCAGGAGATGTCGGACAGATGCACGAGCCCGTCGATATCGCCCTCGAGACCGATGAAGATGCCGAAGTCGGTGATCGACTTGATCTGGCCGCTCACCTTGTCGCCCCGGTTGTAGCTGGCGGCGAACTCCGCCCAGGGGTTCGGCTTGCACTGCTTGATGCCGAGCGAGATGCGGCGGCGGTCCTCGTCGATGTCGAGTACCATCACCTCCACCTCGTCGCCGACCTGCACCACCCGCGACGGATTGACGTTCTTGTTCGTCCAGTCCATCTCGGAGACGTGCACCAGGCCCTCGACGCCGTCCTCGATCTCCACGAAGCAGCCGTAGTCGGCGATGTTCGTGACGCGGCCGAAGATGCGGGTGGTCGGCGGGTAGCGCCGGCTGATGTTCTGCCACGGATCGGCGCCCAGCTGCTTGATGCCGAGGGAGACGCGCTGACGCTCGCGATCGAACTTCAGGATCTTCACCTCGATCTCGTCGCCGACGTTGACGATCTCCGACGGGTGCTTGACCCGCTTCCACGCCATGTCTGTGATGTGCAACAGACCGTCGATGCCGCCGAGATCCACGAAGGCGCCGTAATCGGTCAGGTTCTTGACAATACCCTTGATAACGTGGCCTTCCTGCAGGCTCTCCAGCAGCGCTTCGCGCTCGGCGCTGTATTCTTCTTCGACCACCGCGCGGCGGGAGACCACCACGTTATTGCGGCGCTGGTCGAGCTTGATGACTTTGAATTCGAGGACCTTGCCCTCGAGATAGGACGGATCGCGCACGGGCCTGACGTCGACCAGTGAGCCGGGCAGAAACGCCCGCACGTTGTCGATCTCGACCGTGAAGCCGCCCTTGACGCGGCCGTTGATGACGCCGTTGACGATCTCGCTTTTCTCGAACGCGTTTTCCAGGTGCGTCCAGGTCCGGGCACGGATCGCCTTCTCGCGGGACAGACGCGTCTCGCCGAAGCCGTCTTCGACGGCGTCCAGCGCCACCTCGACGGTGTCGCCCACTTCGACGTCGATTTCGCCGTTCTCGTTCTGGAACTGTTCGGCCGGGATGACCGCTTCGGATTTCAGGCCGGCGTTGACGATGACCACGTCGTCGTTAACGGAAACGACCATGCCGTTCAGGATGGAGCCAGGTTTGATCTGTTGACTGGCAATGCTCTCTTCGAAGAGCTCAGCAAATGATTCAGACATTGATTTGAAAACCATGCCGCCCGCAGGCAGCCCTCGTTGAAAAACACACGCCCGCCGCGTCCTGCGACCGACGGTCCACACAAAATAAAAGCCGGACTACCCTGTCCGACCTGCACTAACCTGCCTGCTCGCCGCCGAGCCTTTCCGCTGCCAGACCGAGCACCTTCTGCGTCACCTGCTCGATGCCCAGTGAGGTTGAATCGATCACGATGGCGTCCCCGGCCGGGACCAGCGGGGCCACCGATCGCTCGGTATCCCTGCGGTCACGCTCGGCGATGTCGCGGGCAAGGCCGGAAAGCGTAACACCAATACCCTTGTCTATCAACTGCTTATAACGCCTCCGCGCCCTTTCCTCGGCACTGGCCGTCAGGAAGATTTTCAGCTCGGCCGCGGGGAAGATGGCCGTACCCATGTCACGGCCGTCCGCGACCAGTCCAGGGGGCTCGCGAAAATCCCGCTGCCGGGCCCTCAGCGCCTCGCGCACCTCGGGCACCGCGGCGATCCGGGAGGCCAGCCGGCCGCACGCCTCGGTGCGCAGCTCGCCACCCACCTCGTCGCCGTCCAGCCACACTGCTTCGGCCGCGTCACCGGCCCCGAAAGACACCTGCATCTCGCGCGCGGCCCGCACCACGCCGGCTACGTCGTCGACGTCGATACCGCGACGCCCGGCGGCCAGCGCAGTCAGGCGGTAGAGCGCGCCGCTGTCCAGCAGGTGGAATCCCAGCGCCGCGGCGACCCGCCGGGCGATCGTCCCCTTGCCGGAACCGCTCGGGCCGTCGATGGCGATGACCGGCACAGCGCTCACGCCGGCGTCTCCAGTTTGAAGCCCGCCTTTCGGCAGGTCTCCGGGAAGCCCGGGAATGAGGTGGCCACGTTGGCGACGTCGCTGATCTCGATGGCTTCCTCCGCCGCCAGCCCGGCCACGGCGAAGGCCATGGCGATGCGGTGATCGCCGTGGCTGTCGACCTGGCCACCCGCGAGCCGTCCGACGCCACGGATGTGCGCCGAGTCGACAGTCTCCTCCACTTCGACGCCGAGCCGGCGCAGGCCTTCGGCCATGGCGGCGATCCGGTCGCTCTCCTTCACCCGCAGCTCGCCGATGCCGCGGAACAGGGTCTCGCCCTCGGCGCAGGCGGCCGCCACGAACAACACCGGGAACTCGTCGATGGCCAGCGGCACGAATTCCGGGTCCACCTCGATGCCACGCAGCACCGAGCGGCGCACCGTGATATCGGCCACGGGCTCGCCGCCGGCCAGCCGTTCACCCGCGATTTCCATGTCCGCCCCCATCTCGCGGAGGATGCCGATTACCCCGGTGCGGGTCGGGTTCACACCCACGTTGCGGATGAGCAGGCCGTCGCGGGCCGCGAGAGCGCCGGCCACGAGGAAGAACGCGGCCGAGGACAGATCGCCGGGCACCGGAATCTCGATGCCCTGCAGCCGGGCCGGCCCCTCCAGCAGAATCGTGTTGCCGCGGCGATGGAGCCTCGCGCCCATGGCGCTCAGCATCCGCTCGGTGTGGTCGCGGGTCACCGCCGGCTCCGTCACCCGCGTGGCGCCGTCGGCATAAAGCCCTGCCAGCAGGATCGCCGACTTCACCTGGGCGCTCGCCACCGGCAGCAGGTAATCGATGGCGGCCAGAGGCCGCCTGCCCCGAATCACCAGGGGCGGGCGGCCGGATTCGTTGTCGATGTCCACACCCATCCGCGCCAGCGGATCGATGACCCGGCCCATCGGCCGCTTCAGCAGCGAGGTATCGCCGGTCAGCACCGAGCGGAATGGCTGGCCGCCCAGCAGGCCGCAGAACAGCCGCATCGCCGTGCCCGAATTGCCGAGGTCGAGGGGCCCGGCGGGGGCGGCCAGGCCGTCGACGCCGACGCCGCGCACCCGCAGCGCGCCGTCCGGTTCGCGCTCCACGGTCACTCCCATCGCCTCCAGTGCTCCCAGGGTGGCCAGGCAGTCCTCCCCTTCGAGAAAGCCGCTCACCCGGGTGTCGCCTTCCGCGACGGCGCCGAGCATCAGGGCCCGATGGGAAATCGACTTGTCCCCCGGCACCGTGAGCTCGCCCGAGGGCGAGCCACCGGGCACCGTGCGGAAGCTCGCGAGGCTCACAGCACCGCCTTCGGGTAGGCCCCTAGCACGCGGAAAAGGGAAGTGCCCTGCTCCAGCTCGGCCAGCGCATCCGCGAGCGGCGGTTCGTCCGCGTGGCCTTCCAGGTCGATGAAGAACACGTAGTCCCAGTTCTTGCGTCGGGAAGGCCGGGATTCGATGCGGGTCATGCTGATGTCGTGCCTGGAAAAGGGAGCGAGCAGTGTATGCAGCACGCCGGCGCCCGCCGTATCGCTGGCCGACACCAGCACCGAGGTCTTGTCGTCGCCGCTCGGCGTGAGGAGGTCCCGCCCGATCACCAGGAAACGCGTGGTGTTGTCGGGCCGGTCCTCGATGTCCGCAACCATGACGTCCAGGCCGTACACCTCGGCAGCCGCTTCACCCGCGATGGCCGCCGTGCCCGCCTCGTCGCGGGCACGGCGCGCCCCGGCCGCATTGCTCGTCACCGCGATCAGCTCCGCCTGAGGCAGGTACTCCCGCAGCCAGACCCGGCACTGGGCCAGGGACTGCTGGTGCGCACAGATGCGCTCCACCTTGTCCAGCGAAGCCAGGTTGCCGAGCAGATGCTGACGGATGCGCAGCTCGATCTCGCCACAGATCTTCAGCGGCGACATCAGGAACATGTCCAGCGTGTGGTTCACTGTACCCTCGGTCGAGTTCTCGATGGGCACGACCCCGAAGTCGGCGTGTCCGGCCTCCACCTCGTGGAAGACCTCCTCGATGGTGGCGAGCGGCAGGGCCCGCACCGAATGCCCGAAGTGCTTGCTGACGGCCGATTGGGTGAAAGTGCCCTCGGGGCCGAGGAAGCCGATCTTCAGCGGTTCCTGCTGGGCAAGGCAGGCCGACATGATCTCCCGGAACAGGCGCACCATCTCCTCGTCGCTGAGCGGCCCCTCGTTCCGCGCGAGTACGCCGCGCAGCACCTGCGCCTCACGCTCGGGGCGGAAATAGTCGATCGAGCGGGCGAGCTCGCCCTTGCTCTCACCGACCAGCTTCGCCTGCTCCGCACGGCGGCTGATCAGCCCCTGGATCTGCTCGTCGATCTCGTCGATGCGTTGCCGGATCTCGGTGAGATCCGGCGCCGGATTGCGTTCGTTCATCGGTGCTTCCTGTCCGTAGGCGGCAAGTCTAACGGCTGGCTCGGCACAGGACACCTCAGGCGCGGGTCCGCTCGAACTCCGCCATGAAGCCCACCAGCGCATCGACCGCCGCCTGGGGTATGGCATTATAGAGGCTCGCGCGCATGCCCCCGACCGAACGGTGGCCTTTCAGAT
Source organism: uncultured Woeseiaceae bacterium (assembly GCA_964427415.1). Classification (GTDB taxonomy): domain Bacteria; phylum Pseudomonadota; class Gammaproteobacteria; order Steroidobacterales; family Woeseiaceae; genus Lentisalinibacter. Next base: position 171,115 of record CAYRUH010000001.1, read on the forward strand.
TGGCCAGCCCCGCAGCTTCCGCCTCGGCCAGGAAGGCCGCATCCAGGGCCGGCTCGGCCAGCGTAAAAGGCACATTCATGCGCGAGCGGGAGCCGGGCTCCACCGGGTTTGCGTAGAAATCCGAGCCGTCGATCGCCTGGTAGAGAGTCTCCGCCTTGCGCGCGTTGACGGCCCCGATGGCCTCGAGCCCGCCCTGCTCCAGCAGCCAGTCGAACACCAGACCTGCCATGTACCAGGCGAACGTCGGCGGCGTGTTGCTCATGGAACCCGCTACGGCGTGCACGCCGTAGCGCAGCATGCTCGGGACGTCGTCCCGCGCCGTCTCCAGCAGGTCGTCGCCGACGATGACCAGGGTCAGCCCCGCGGGGCCGATGTTCTTCTGCGCGCCGGCATAAATGAGGCCGAAGCGGCTGACGTCCAGCGGACGCGAGAGGATATTCGAGGACATGTCCGCCACCAGCGGCACGTCGCCCGTGTCCGGTATCCATTGGAACTCGACGCCGCCGATGGTCTCGTTGGGCGTGTAGTGGAGATAGGCGGCGTCCTCGCGCGCCTGCCACTCCGACGCGGCGGGCACACGGGTATAGCTCGAATCGGCCGCGTCCGCCGCCACGTTCACGTGGCAGAACCGTCGTGCCTCGGCCACGGCCTTCAGGCCCCAGTTGCCGGTTACCACGTAGTCCGCCGTCGCCTCCGGCGTGGCGAGATTCAACGGCGCCATCGAGAACTGCAGCGTGGCCCCGCCCTGCAGGAACAGCACGCGGTAGTTATCGGGGATGCCGAGCAACCGGCGCAGCGCCGCCTCCGAACGCTCGGCGATCTCGCGAAAGGCGGCGCCGCGATGGCTGAGTTCCATCACCGACATCCCGGTGCCGGCGAACTCGGTCAGCTCCTCCCGGGCGCGTTCCAGCACTGCCAGCGGCAGTGCGGCGGGTCCGGCGCTGAAGTTATGGACCCTCTGCCCTGTCGTCACCGTTGCCATAGCGACCGTGCGTCTCCGGGGAGCCGGCGCCCTTCCGGAACCGCAGTCACTCCTGCTCGTCCTCCACCAGCGCCTCGATGCGCTCCAGGCCCACCAGAGCCTCTTCGTCGGCCAGACGGATCAGGCGCACGCCCTGGGTGTTGCGGCCCAGGATCGAGATATCGGCGACCGGCGTACGCACCAGCGTGCCGGCGTTGCTGATGAGCATGATCTCGTCATCGTCGGAGACCTGCAGCGCACCCACCATGCGCCCGTTGCGCTCGGATGTCTGGATGGCGATGAGCCCCTGGCCGCCGCGGCCCTGCACGGAGAACTCGTCCGCCTCGCTCCGCTTGCCGTAGCCGTGCTCGGTCGCCGTGAGGATAAGACCCTCCGAGAGGATGATCAGGGCGATCAGTTCGTGGCCCGCGGCCAGGCGGATGCCCCGCACACCGGCCGCGCCGCGGCCCATGGCCCGCACGTCGGCCTCGTGGAACCGGATGGCCTTGCCGCTGCTCGCGAACAGCATGATGTCGCTGTCGCCGCCGGTGAGAGCCACGTCCACCAGGTGGTCGTCCTCGCGCAAGTCGATGGCGATGATGCCGTTGGTGCGAGGCCGCGAAAAAGCGTCCAGCGGCGTCTTCTTCACCGTGCCCTGGCTGGTGGCGAAGAACACGAACTTGCCGGCCTCGAAGTCGCGCACCGGCAGCACGGCGTTGATGCGTTCTTCCTGCTCCAGCGGCAACAGATTGACGATAGGTTTGCCGCGGGCGCCGCGGCCGGCCTGGGGCAGCTGATAGACCTTCAGCCAGTACGCCTTGCCCCGGCTCGAGAAGCAGAGCAGCGTATCGTGAGTGTTGGCGATGAACAGGTTATCGATGAAGTCCTCGTCCTTCATGCGCGTGGCCGCCCGGCCCTTACCGCCACGGCGCTGCGCCTGATACGAGTCCAGCGGCTGCGCCTTGGCATAACCGCCGTGAGACAGCGTCACCACCACATTCTCCTCGGGGATGAGGTCCTCGATGGTCAGGTCGGAGTGGTCTTGCATGATCTCGGTACGCCGCTCGTCGGCGAACTGATCGCGCACCGCCTGGAGTTCCCCGCGGATCACGCCCAGGAGCCGGTCCGGATCGGCCAGGATCAAAGAATACTGTCTAACTTTATCTAATATATCTTTGTATTCATTTATTATCTTTTCCTGCTCGAGACCGGTCAGGCGATGCAGCCGCAGATCCAGTATGGCCTGCGCCTGGGTCTCCGACAGACGGTACACGGTCCGGCCGTCTTCCTCGACGATGCCGAAGACTCCGTGGTCGGCATCCGGGCGGGTATCGATGTCGCCGGCCCGCTCCAGCATGCCGGTAACCGCACCGGGCGCCCAGCGGCCTGCGACCAGTCCGGCCTTGGCTTCGGCCGGTGACGGCGAGGCCTTGATCAGCGCAATGACCTCATCGATGTTCGCCAGCGCCACGGCCTGGCCTTCCAGGATGTGGGCACGGTCCCGGGCCCTGCCCAGATCGTAGATCGTACGCCGGGTGACCACCTCACGGCGGTGAGCGACGAACGCCTCCAGGATGCCCTTCAACGTCATCAGCTTCGGCTGACCCTCGTGCAGGGCCACCATGTTGATGCCGAAGACGCTCTGCAGCGGCGTGTGCTTGTAGAGGTTGTTCAGGACGACCTCGTGCACCTCGCCCCGCTTTAGCTCGATCACCACCCGCATACCGTCCTTGTCCGACTCGTCGCGCAGCTCGCTGATGCCCTCCAGCTTCTTCTCGCGCACGAGTTCGGCGATCTTCTCGATCAGCCGTGCCTTGTTGACCTGGTAGGGCAGCTCGGTGACCACGATGGCCTCACGGCTGCCCTTGCCGATCTCCTCGACATGGCTGCGCGCGCGGATATGCACGCGGCCCCGGCCCGTCTTGTAGGCGCTGTAGATACCCTGCGCGCCGTTAATGATGCCGGCGGTGGGGAAATCCGGCCCCGGCACATATTGCATCAGCCCGGCCACGTCGATGTCCGGGTTGTCAATGACCGCCACGCACGCATCGATGATCTCGCCCAGGTTGTGGGGCGGGATGTTGGTGGCCATACCCACCGCGATACCGGAGGAGCCGTTAACGAGCAGGTTCGGGATGCGGGTGGGCAGCACCGACGGCTCGCTCTCGGAGCCGTCGTAGTTCTCCACGAAATCGACCGTCTGCTTGTCGATATCCGCCAGCAGTTCGTGGGCGATCCGGGCCATGCGCACCTCGGTGTAACGCATCGCCGCCGGGGCGTCGCCGTCCACCGAGCCGAAGTTGCCCTGCCCGTCCACCAGCATGTAGCGCATCGAGAACGGCTGCGCCATGCGCACAATGGTGTCGTAGACCGCGCTGTCGCCGTGGGGGTGGTATTTACCGATCACGTCGCCGACGACGCGGGCCGACTTCTTGTACGGCTTGTTGTAGTCGTTGCCCAGCTCCCGCATCGCGTAGAGGACCCGCCGGTGCACCGGCTTCAGGCCGTCGCGCACGTCGGGCAGGGCCCGCCCCACGATCACGCTCATGGCGTAATCGAGATAGGATTGGCGCATCTCGTCTTCGAGATTTACCGAAAATACTTCGTGGGCGATGTCACTCATGGCTACTCACATAAAACCGGTCCACCGCCCTCCCCTTGCCGGGTTCCGGCGGACGATCCGTGCTGCAGGAATCAGGTCTCGGCCAGTGCTTGCGGCGGGAGCCGGTATAGCCCACTTCTGCGCCTTTTTCTGGCTCCTGATCAGATGAAAATTTTAGCATAAATCGGGACTTGTACGTAGCCGCCAGCGGCCGGTCGGCGCCCGCTGCGGCGGCCCGGGCCGGGCCGCGACGGACAGGCCTGTATACTGGGTTTCCGGCCCGGCCCCGGGCATCGATCCATCCTCAATAAAGACAGTAATTTCATAGACATGGAGCAATGCGACCTGATCATCTCGTGCCGCTGGGTGGCACCCGTAGCGCCCGCGGACACGGTGCTGGAGCACCACTCCCTGGTCATCCGTGACGGCGTGATCGTCGCGCTGGTGCCCGCGGCGCAGGCCAGCAGCCGCTTTGCGGCCGCCGACGTCGTCCATCTCGACGATCATCTCGTGATACCCGGGCTGGTGAATGCCCATACCCACGCCGCCATGTCGCTGTTCCGGGGGCTCGCCGACGACCTGCCTCTCGAGGTCTGGCTCCGCGAGCACATCTGGCCTGCCGAAGGCCGCTGGATTGACGCGGAATTCGTTCGCGACGGCACGCGGCTGGCCATCGCCGAGATGCTGCTGGGCGGCACAACCTGCTTCAACGACATGTATTTTTTCCCGGACATCGTCGCCGAGACCGTGGCCGCGGCCCAGATGCGCGCCTCGGTAGGCATGATCCTGGTGGATTCGCCGACGCCGTGGGCGAAAGATGCGAGCGAATACCTGTCCAAGGGCGTCGCAGTGCATGACCGTTATGCCTCCCATCCGCTGGTAAGCACCCACTTCGCACCCCATGCGCCCTACTCCGTAAGCGAGGAGAGCCTCGGCAAGCTGCGGGCACTGGCGGACCAGCTGGACGTGCCGGTACACATGCATGTCCACGAGACCGCAGCCGAGGTCGCCGCCGAGCAGGAGGCCAACGGCATCCGCCCGCTGGAGCGGCTGCGGCGCCTCGGTTTCGTGAACGGCTCGCTGCTGGCCGTGCACATGACCTGCCTTAACGACGAGGAGATCGCTCTCGCCGCCGTCGCGGGCCTCTCCGTGGCCCATTGCCCGGAGTCGAACCTGAAGCTCGCCAGCGGGATCGCGCCCGTCGCGCGCCTGCTCGAGGCCGGCGTCAACGTGGCCCTCGGCACCGACGGCGCGGCCAGCAACAACGACCTGGACATGCTGGGCGAGATGCGTACCGCCGCCCTGCTCGGTAAAGCGGCCGCCGGCGATGCGAGCGCGCTCTCCGCCCACTCCGTGCTGCGCATGGCCACGCTGAACGGAGCCGCCGCGCTGGGCCTCGCCGACAGCATCGGCAGCCTGGAACCGGGCAAGTGGGCGGACCTCTGCGCCGTCGATCTGTCAGCGCCGCGCACCCAGCCCGTCTACGAGCCGGTCTCCCAGCTCGTCTATGCCGCCGAGGCATCACAGGTCAGCGACGTCTGGGTGGCGGGACGGCAACTGGTCAGGGGCCGGCGACTCAGCCACCTGCGTCTGGACGACATCAGCGCCCGGGCCGCAGAATGGAGAGAGAAAATCTGGAACTACGATCATGAATGACCCGCAAGCGAAGCCCGGCGGCAACGTCGACCCGGGTGAAATCCGCAAGTTCGAGGCGATGGCGGAGACGTGGTGGGACCCGGACGGCGATTTCGCCCCCATCCACCAGATGAACCCGCTGCGCCTGGGCTACATCGACGAACGGGCACCGCTGTCCGGCCGCAAAGTACTCGATATCGGTTGCGGCGGCGGCATTCTGAGCGAGGCCATGGCCGCCGCCGGGGCCGAGGTGACCGGCATCGACCTGGCCGCCGGTCCCCTCGAGGTGGCGCGCCGCCATGCCGCCGAGACCGGCGTGGAAGTCGACTACGTGGAGACCGGCGCGGAAGACCTGGCAGCGCAGCGGCCGGAAGCCTACGACATCGTCACCTGCCTGGAGATGCTGGAGCATGTGCCCGAGCCCGCAAGCGTTATCGAGGCGTGCAGCCGCCTGGTGCGGCCCGGCGGCAACGTATTCTTCTCCACTATCAATCGCACCGCGAAAGCGTTCGCGCTCGCCATCGTCGGCGCCGAATACGTACTGCGCCTGCTGCCGCGGGGCACTCACGAATATGAGAAGCTGATCCGACCCTCTGAACTGGAGGCGTGGGCACGGCAGGCGGACCTGCGCCTGGAGGAACTGACCGGCGTTCGCTACAACCCGCTGACGCGCCATTTCAGCCTCGCCACTGACGTCGACGTCAACTACATCGCCCACTTCCGCAGGAGGGGCGCCGGCGGATGAGGGCCGCGCGACCTTTCGCCGGCTGGCTGTTCGACCTGGACGGCACGCTCATCGATACCGCGCCGGACATGACGGATACCCTGGCGGAACTCTGCCGGGCATACGGTACCCGCCCGCCGGAATACCGTCTCGCGCGGGCGAACATCACCCACGGCGCCGCCGGTCTCATACGCCTCGCCTTCCCGGATCGGGACGAAGCGGCGCGCCGGGCACTCTACGAGGAGTACCTGCAGCGCTACGCCGACCGCATCCACCGCAGCTCGCGCCTGTTCGAGGGCATGGAGGACGTGCTCTCGGCCATCGAGGCGGCCGGTCTGCCCTGGGGCATCGTGACCAACAAACCGCAGACGCTCACGGACGCGCTGCTGGAAGGAATCGGGCTCAACACCCGATCCCGGGTCACCGTCGGCGGCGACACTCTGCCGGAACGCAAACCTCATCCCGCGCCGCTGCTGCACGCGGCACAGGCACTTGCCGTGGACGCGGCCGATTGCGTGTACGTGGGCGACAACCTGCGGGACATGGAGGCAGCGCGCGCCGCCGGCATGCGCACGATCGCGGCAGCTTACGGTTATCTGCTGCCGGAAGACGATGTCCACGGCTGGCAGGCGGACCTCGTCATCGAGCATCCGGTGGCACTGCTGCCGATGCTGGAGGAAGCGCGCGGGTGAGCGATTGGCTGCAGGTCCCGGTTCCCGTGTGGATGGCCGGCGCCGCTTGCGCAGTATCGCTGGCCGTCGGGCTGCTCCTGCTCTGGCTGTTCGCCCGCGGCCGCATCGCGCGGCTGGCCGCGGAGCGCGACGACGCCGAACGCCGGGTGAAGGATCAGGAAACACTGCGGGCGGAGCGGGAAGCAGCCTTCGAGCTCGCCGCCAGCCGTCTCCAGCAGTCCTTCGGCGACGTGGCCCATCGCAGCCTGCGGGTGAACAGCGAGGCCTTCCTGCGCCTCGCGAAGCAGAACCTCGGCGCCCAGCAGCAGCAGGCCACGCATGCGCTGTCCGAGCGGGAGAAAGCCGTGGAGAATCTTGTAAAACCCATCCGCGAGGCACTGGAGAAGACCGAGCGCCAGATCGGCGCGCTGGAGAAGGCCCGCTCGGAGGCTTACGGCAGCATCACCGCCCAGCTCGAGGCCATGCAGGCGAGTCAGCAGGCCTTGCAGGCCGAGACCAGCAACCTGGTGAAGGCCCTGCGCCGCCCCGAGGTACGCGGGCAATGGGGCGAGATCACGCTGCGCCGCCTGGTCGAGCTGGCCGGCATGGTCGAGCACTGTGACTTCGTCGAGCAGCAGACGGGCGGCGGCGCCGGCGAGCGGATACGCCCGGATATGATCATCCGGATGCCCGACGATCGGGAACTCGTCGTGGACGTAAAGACCCCGCTGGACGCCTACCTGGAGGCGGTGGAAGCCACGGACGACCAGAAGCGCACGGCCGCCCTCGCCCGCCACGAGCGCAAGGTCCGCGAGCGCATCCGGGAACTGGCAAGCAAGCATTACTGGTCCCAGTTCCCGCGCAGCCCCGAGTTCGTCATCCTGTTCATCCCCGGTGATCAGTTCCTCTCCGCGGCGATGAACCAGAATCCGGATCTGCTGGACGAGGCCCTGAGGCAGAAAATCATCCTGGCCACGCCCACCAGTTTCGTCGCGTTGCTGAAGGCGGTCGCCTACGGCTGGCGCCAGCTCGCGCTCGCGGAGAACGCGGAGGAGATCCGCGCACTGGCGGTCGAACTCTACGACCGGCTGGCCATTTTCGGCAGCCACCTGAACCGGGTCGGGCGCCAGCTCTCCGGCAGCGTCAACGCGTTCAACGCCGCCGTCGGCTCACTGGAGCGCAGCGTGCTGCCCGGCGCCCGCAAGTTCAGGGAGCTCGGCGTACACAGCCGGAAAACCCTGGATACCCTGGAACCCGTGGAGGAAATCACTCGCGTGGCCGGATCGGTTGCCGAGCCGGAGCCTCAGTCGAACCCGGAGTCGGGCGCCGGACCCGGCGGCGCCACGCCCGGTGGCGGCGACGACGGCGCGACCGACGACACGGACGGACAGCCGCGCACCTGACGCCGTGAGCGAAGCACCCGAGAACTGGACGCGCCTCCCCGCGGGCTCCGACGAGGAGCTGGTGGCCAATTTCCTGCGCGGCGATGCAGAGCGGCGCTTCCGCCTGCTGTGCGCGCTGCGCGATACGATCCTCAACGCCACGGCACAGAACCGGGAGCCGGCAGTGGGCGGCGTCAAACTGGATTGGTGGCGACAGGAGATCGCGCGGCTGGCCGCCGGCCAGCCCCGCCATCCGCTGACCACAGGCCTGCAGGGGCTGGTGCCGGCGGACTCCCCCTTCGTCCCCTGGCTGGAAGAGCTCGTCATCTGCGCAGAATCCCTGGGACGCAGGGAGGCGCCGGAATCCGTGCAGGAGCTGCGATTGTTTTGCTTCCGCCGCGAAGGCGCCGCGCTGACGCTCGCTGCCGCGCCACGCAGCGACGCGGCGCCCGACGAACCACGCCGAATAGCCGCTCGGCATGCCGGCATCGCGTGGGGCATGGCGAAGGCCACGGCCGCGCTGGCTGGCGGGCGGCAACTGTTCCTGCTGCCCCGTGATATCGCCAGCGATACCGGGCTGGACGACATTCCCCCCGGCCGGTGGCCGCAGCAGGACGGATTCCGCCGGGCGCTCGAGCGGCTGGCCGACGCAGGTCTCGGTGAGCTCGCGCGGGCCCGGACCGAGATCCGCAGCGCCAGCGCAGTCACCGCCGTGATCGCCGCGGTCAGCGAGGCCCACCTGGCTGCCCGGCGCCGCGGCGGCGGTCGCGCAGCGCACGGATCGGCCCATCCGTTACAATTGCTGTGGCGCGCCTGGCGCGCCGCCAGAGGCCAGGCGCGCACCCCGTCCACCGTCGATCAGGAGCAGCCGTGACCTTCGATATCCGCACCTACAACCCGCGCGCGAACCTCCTGGCCGAGCGCGTCATCCTCGTCACGGGTGCCGGCGACGGCATCGGTCGGGCCGCGGCGAAACGCTTCGCCGAACTGGGCGCGCGGGTGATCCTGCTGGGACGCACCGTCAGCAAGCTGGAGTCGGTATACGACGCGATCATCGAGGCGGGTCACCTGCGCCCTTCCATCGCGCCCATGGACTTCGAGAAGGCCGATGGTGAGGCCTACAGCAGCCTCGCAGACAGCATCGCGGACGAGTTCGGCCGGCTGGACGGCCTGCTGCACAATGCCGGCATCCTGGGTGAACTCGCACCCATCGAACACTACGACATCAGCCTGTGGCAGCGCGTCATCCACGTCAATCTGACGGCCGAATTCGTGCTGACCAAGGTCTGCCTGCCGCTGCTGCGCCAATCCGAAGACGGCTCTGTCGTCTTCACCTCCAGCGGCGTGGGCCGCGAGGGCCGAGCCTACTGGGGTGCCTATGCGGTCTCCAAGTTCGGCGTCGAGGCCCTCTCCCAGATACTCGCCCAGGAGACCGAGAAAGCGGGCATCAGGGTCAACTGCGTCAATCCCGGCGCTACCCGCACCGATATGCGCCTGAACGCCTATCCCGCCGAGGACAGGGACAAGCTGGCCACTCCCGAGCAGGTGCTGACACCCCACATCTACCTGCTCGGCCCGGACAGCCGGGGCGTCACCGGCGGGTCTTTCGACGCCCAGTAGCTTTTCCGGCCGATCGGTCCGTCGGCCGGTCGCCCTTGCGTCCCGCCGCCGGCCGGCGGGGCTTGCGATCCTCTCCGGCATCGTCCGCACCGCCTCCGTTCACCGCCAGCCCCGCTGCCGCATACAGGGAACGGGCCTCTGCCGCCGTCAGAGGACGGTGGCGCCCCCGGGGCAAGCCGCGGGGGAGACGTATGGCGCCATAGCCGATGCGTATCAGCCGGCTCACCTCGACACCCACGGCTTCCCAGAGCCGCCGCACCTCCCGATTGCGACCCTCCCGCAGCGTGACCTCGTACCACTGATTGACGCCCTCGCCGCCTTTCTCCGTCAGGCTGTCGAAGGCGGCGGGGCCGTCCTCCAGTTCGATACCCTGGGTCAGTCTTGCCAGTTCCTCTGGCGAGAGCTTGCCGCGCGCACGCACCGCATAGCGCCGCTCGATGCTGCTGGAGGGATGCATGAGCGCATGGGCCAACGCACCGTCGGTGGTGAAGATCAGCAGTCCGCTGGTGGCGACATCCAGGCGCCCGACGCTCACCCAACGGCCCCGGTGCAGCCGGGGCAGCGCATCGAACACCGTGGCGTGCCCGGACTCGCTGCTCCGTGAACAGACCTCGCCCTGGGGTTTGTGATAGATCAGGTGCTGGTGTGAACCGGCTTCCGGCCGTCGCACCCCCAGGGGACGGCCGTCGAGGGTGATCCGCTCGTCGCCGGCCACCGTATCGCCGAGTACCGCGATCCGCCCGTCGATCGCGAGCCGCCCGTCGCGGATCCAGCGTTCGATCTCCCGGCGGGAACCGTGGCCGGCCGCCGCCAGCACCTTCTGCAAGCGCTCAGCCATGGCGGCACGTATCAGCTCGAGGGCGGCACGCCGGCGCTGGCGCGTTCTTCCTCCCCGACCTCCCCGCTCTCCTCGACCTCGTCAGCGTCGGGGGGTTGCTCCGCACTCTCGTAGGCGCTGTCGCCGTCGTCGGCCTCGGCCTCCCCGGCGGCGTAGCTGGCTTCCTCGGCCTCCCCGGACGGCGCGCCTGCCGCGTCCTCGGTCCGCAGTGCAGTGACGGTGGCCGGGACCACTTCGCGACCTTCGCCGGCAGCGAGTTCCAGTTGCGCATTCAGCCCCTCGATGTCCTGCAACTCGGCCAGCGGCGGCAGATCGTCCAGCCGCTTCAGGCCAAAATAGTCCAGGAATGCCTTCGTCGTTCCGAACATCTCGGGCTTGCCCGGTACATCGCGGTGACCGAGCACCCGGATCCACTCCCGGTCCAACAGCGTGCGGATGATGTTGGGGCTGACCGTGACGCCGCGCACATCCTCGATCTCGCCGCGGGTGATCGGCTGGCGGTAGGCGATCAGCGCCAGTGTCTCGAATAGCGCGCGGGAATAGCGCGGCGGGCGCTCCTCCCACAGTGGCTGCAGCATCGCCGACATCGACGGGCGCACCTGCACGCGGTAACCCGATGCCACCTCGGCCAGCATGATGCCCCGGTCCTGATAGTCGGCCTCCAGTTCGTCGAGGGCCGCCCGGATATCCTTGCGCTCCGGGCGCGACTGCTCGTCGAACAGCGACATCATCTGCTCGCTCGACAGCGGCTCGGCCGAGGCAAGCAGCGCCGCCTCGAGAATATATTTGATACTCGTCTCATCCATAGATCACCGTACCGGGAACGCTCAGGACGTCGCGCTCTCGTCCGACGCAGCCGCGTCCCCTTCGTCGTTCACAACGCGCACATTCGAGGCGGCCCGCACGTGCAGGGGCGCGAAGTCCTCGGACTGCACCACCTCGATGAGCGACTCGCGGAGCAGCTCCAGCAGGGCGATGAAAGTCACAGCGACCCCCATGCGGCCTTCCTCCACGTCGAACAGCCTGTCGAACTGGGTGAACTGCTTGCCGCGGATTCGCGTAAGAATCTCGGACATGCGCTGCCGTACCGACAGAGGCTCGCGCTGGACGTGCAGATTACTGAACATCTCCGCCCGGGCCAGCACCTGCTGCAGTGCCACCATCAGCTCCTTGAGCGTCACGTCCGGCAGCTTGGTGACCAGCTGGCGCTCCGGTGCCTCCGCCTGCACTACGTGGACGTCGCGCTCCAGGCGCGGCAGCTCCTCGAGATTCTCGGCCGCCTTCTTGAAGCGCTCGTACTCCTGCAGCCTGCGGACCAGCTCCGCCCGCGGGTCGTCCTCCTCGTTCTCCTCGACCACCGGCCGCGGCAGCAGCATCCGCGATTTGATCTCCGCCAGCATGGCGGCCATCACCAGATACTCGCCGGCCAGCTCCAGCTGGAGCTCTTTCATCAAGTCGATGTACTCGATGTACTGACGGGTAATCTCCGCGATGGGGATATCCAGAATGTCAAGATTCTGCCGCCGGATCAGGTAGAGCAGCAGATCCAGCGGACCCTCGAACGCCTCCAGGAACACCTGCAGCGCGTAGGGCGGAATGTAGAGGTCCTGGGGCAGCTCGGTGACCGGCTCACCGTCGACGATGGCGAACGGCATCTCCGTCTGGGACGGCCGCAGATCCTGTGGCACCACTTTCGGCGCTCCCTGGTCACTCACCACCCGGAGGATCGGCTGCTTTTTCTCTGACTCGGGCACAGGATGATTCTAACGTAATCCCGACAGCACCGCGGCCCCTCATTCGAACGTGCTGACGTCGCCGATGCCCCGGCGCAGGATGCGCACCGTGCCCTCAGTGAGATCCAGCACACTGGAAGGCTCCATGCCGCCCGGACCGCCATCGATCACCGCATCCACCTGATTGCCGAGGCGCCCGGCGATCTCCACCGGATCGGTCATGGGTACGTCATCCCCGGGGAGCAGTAGTGTGGAACTCATCATCGGTTCGCCCAGCGCCTCCAGCAGCGCCTGGCTGATCGGGTGATCAGGCACGCGGATGCCGATGGTCTTTTTCCGGGGATTCCTCAGCCGATTCGGCACTTCCCGGGTAGCCTTCAGGATGAACGTGTAAGACCCTGGCGTGAAATGCTTCAGCAGCCGGTAGGCCCAGTTGTCCACCCGGGCATAGGTGGCGATCTCCGAGAGGTCACGCACGACCAGCGAGAAGTCATGGAGCTTGTCTGCCTGGCGCAGGAGACGGATGCGGTCCAGCGCCTTCTTGTTGCCGATCTCGCAGCCGAAGGCATAGCTCGAATCAGTGGGATACACCACAAGACCGCCGTTGCGGATTATGTCGACCGCCTGGTCGACATAGCGTTTCTGCGGGTCCTGCGGGTGGATGGTGATGATCTGCGACACGCCCGGCATTCTACCGGTCCGCCGGCACAAATCCGACTGTAGTGACACGCCGCATTGGGGGTACACGGGCGTGTGCGTTATCATTCGCCAATCACGGTGCTCACCGCAGACCAGACTCCCAGCCAATGCAATTGATACTAGACTATCTGCCGGTGGTCGCGTTTTTCGTAGCCTACAAGCAGGCCGACATCTACACGGCGACCATCGTCCTCATGGCGACCATGCCCCTGGTGCCGCTGGCCCACTGGATTTTCACCCGGCAGGTCGGACGCATCTACCTGATCTCTACCGCCCTGGTACTTGTCCTCGGCGGCATCACGCTCGCCCTCCGCAACAGCCTGTTCCTGATCTGGAAGCCGACGCTGCTGAACTGGGCGATGGCCGCAGTATGCTTCGCCAGCCTCTACATCGGCGAGAAACCACTCATCCAGCGGCTGCTGCAGTCGGCGGTGGAACTTTCTGCAGCTCAATGGCGTCAACTGACTGTAATCTGGGGACTTTTCTTCGCCGTAGCGGGCGCGGCGAATATCTTCGTTGCGTATCGTTTCGGCGAGAGCGCCTGGGTCAGCTTCAAGCTCTTCGGGCTGTTGGGTATGACCCTCGCCTTCATGGTGATCCAGGGCGTCTGGCTGGCCGTCATGGTATCCAGAAACGAGCGTAAATCGACAAGCGGAGCCGAATAACGATGTGGTATGCCATCATCAGTGAAGACGTGCCGGACAGCTCACCCCTGCGCGCAGGCGCCAGAGCCAGACACCTCGAGCGTCTGCGGGTTCTCCGCGACGAGGGCCGGCTTCTGGTCGCCGGACCGCACCCCGCCATCGATAACCAGGATCCCGCAGAAGCCGGCTTCACGGGCAGCCTGGTCATCGCCGAATTCGCCTCACTCGAGGACGCCAGAGCGTGGGCCGACGACGACCCATACGTGGAAGCCGGCGTCTACCAGCGAGTCGTCGTAAAACCATTCAACAAGGTCCTGCCGTGAGCGTCGAGCGTCAGGCCGAACTGGAAAAGCGTCTCCGGGAAGCGCTGCAACCCGAGGACCTCCTGGTCAAGGATCAGAGCCATCTGCACGCCGGTCACGCCGGTGCCAGGGACGGCCGCAGCCACTTCGCGGTGCACCTCACGGCCAGGGCCTTCGCCGGACTGCCACGCATCCAGCGCCACCGACTCGTCTACGATGCCGCGGGTGACATGATGGACACCGATATCCATGCGCTCAGCATTTCCGCCCTCGCCCCCGACGAATCGCGACGGGGATGAGGGCAAGATTCGACCACGAAAACAGAGGATTAAGTATGACGACTATGTATCTGCGCCAGCCAGGCGCCGGCAGGGCCCTCGTCCTTGCTACGACGGTGCTGCTCAGCACGGCCGCCTGCGCACAATCCGATACCGAGACGAGGGCCGATCCCGAGGTGGATGCGAGGGTGCTCGAACTCTACATGCAGAACCGCATTCGGGGGGCACAGGGCGAAGTCTCTGCCGAACAGCGAGAGCAATTCCGCGAGGAGGTGGCCGACCTCTACCTGCTGGCCGAAGAGGCAGAAGCGGCGGCACTCGACGAAGACCCCGAGGTCGCGGCCCAAATCAAGCTGCAGCGCATGTCGACTCTCGCCTCGGCCCTGGCCGGTAACTACCTGGACGAAAACCCTCCCACCGAGACGGAACTTCGCGCCGAATACAGCGCCCAGGTGGCTGGCTACCAGCCCCAACAGTACAAGGCCCGCCACATTCTTTTGGAGACAGAGGACGAGGCCAAGGCCGCGATCACTCAGTTGGATGAAGGTGCCGACTTCGCCGAGTTGGCGCAGGAGAAATCCACCGGTCCGTCCGGGCCAAACGGCGGTGATCTAGGCTGGTTCCCGCCGGACTCGATGGTCAAGCCTTTCTCTGACGCCGTAGTCGGCCTGGAGGACGGCAATTACACCGACGAACCGGTGCAGACCCAGTTCGGCTGGCACGTGATCCTGCGAGAGGATTCTCGGGAGGCGGAAGCTCCCTCCTTCGAAGAGGTGAAGGACAGGCTGGAACCGGTCGTCGAACAGAAGAAACTACAGGCTTACCTGGATGGACTGAGATCAGGAAACAATGGCTCAGCCGACTGACGCCGTCGCGAAGGCAAAAAAAGGGCGCCGCTGGCGCCCTTTTTTTGTCCGTGAAGTGTGACTGGTATCACACCAGCCCATTCAGCCCTGCGGTAACCTCTATCTCGAGTCTTCTCTTATCGCTCAGAGAAGATTCCTCCAACCCTCAAATCTCCTAAGTTGAGGCGAGATATTAGCCGGCAGGGATGCCGGCTTTTTTTTATTCAAGTTCACTCAAAGCGTTTGCGTAGACCGACACATTCGTCGCAGGGAAAGCGCTCCCATACGCTGCAAACCGATCGCCCGCTGAAATGATCGGAATATCTGCACCACCCATCGTCTGTGTCATATCCACGCTGAATCCACCGATTACAGCGGTTCCGGTCGCCCGATCAACAGACTGAACTGGGCCAGCGACCAAGACTCCCGTCGAACCCGGGATATGGACTTGGGGATAGATGAGAGCGTTCAGTGCTACAAACGTGCCGTCATCATCAACGACTCCTTGGAAGTACGTCATGTTACCTGTGGAAAAGAGACCTGCTGTATTCGCTGGGAGGCCCCCTATATCCACTGTACGGCCAAGCAACTGAATGGTCTGGTCGCCCGTCACCCCGTCTACGGGCGCAAAAAGCTCAATGAGAGATGATGGATCAACCCCATTGACACCGCTTCCAACTGCGATCGCGTTGACGCCGCTACCAACTTGAATAGCGAACACGCCACTGCCGACCTGGATAGCGTGTGCTCCACTACCTACCTGGATCGCATTTGCGCCACTACCGACAGCGATGGCGTCCACGCCGCTGCCGACCTGGATAGCGTGAGCGCCGCTACCGACCTGGATAGCATGAACCCCACTACCAACGGCAATGGCGTCCACGCCACTTCCTACCTGGATGGCGTGAGCGCCGCTTCCTACCTGGATGGCGTGAGCGCCGCTACCTACCTGGATCGCATGAACTCCACTACCGACAGCAATGGCGTCCACGCCGCTACCGACCTGGATAGCGTGAGCGCCGCTACCGACCTGGATAGCGTGAGCGCCGCTACCTACCTGGATCGCGTGGATTCCACTGCCAACGGCAATGGCATCCACGCCGCTGCCGA
>CAYRUH010000001.1:187258-236503 GCA_964427415.1 uncultured Woeseiaceae bacterium
ACCTGGATCGCGTGGATTCCACTGCCAACGGCAATGGCATCCACGCCGCTGCCGACTTGAATCGCATGCGCACCGCTACCGATCTCGATAGCATGAACCCCACTACCAACGGCAATGGCGTCCACGCCACTTCCTACCTGAATAGCTTTCGACCCACTACCCACAGCAATTGCCTTCGCACCACTTCCAACACTAATCGCGTTCGTCGAAGACGTGGTCTGCTCGGCAGTCACTTGCGAGGCCGCAACACTCAGCAAGACAGCAACCGCAATGCTCCAACTCGTCCTCATTGTATTTCTCCTAAGTTTTTTCGCTCTCGGCAACCCGCTCGTGTTGCCGCTACACCCAAAAAGTAAGGCTTCCTAGCCTTAAACTGTTTTATCTACTTGTCTTTCTCGCCGTCAGACTCGGCTTCATCTAAAAACTGATAAATGCCGACTCCTGCATACGCCCTCTTGATACCTCGTCGCGCCGCTCTTATCGCTGGTGTATCCGGAGCGTCCTCCGAAAGTTCATTGGCGACTATCCAAGAATTGATCGCTTCCAAAAAATCTGCCGATTTATCTCTGACCAATTTCTGAAAATCTGGATATCTTGATTCGGGAAATCCTTGATCCGAATAAACCAAGCGTTCTACTCTTTTGGTTGCCGCGTTTCGCTCGTCATTATTGTGATTCAGCGTATCTGCGACCCTCTGTATCACCGTGCCTAAATGCTCGATGCTCGCTTCATCCATTGGGGAGGGAAGATATGTCGAACTCTGCAATTTAAGCGTTCCATCATCAAACTGCTTTACGGCATCGATTCGCAGTAGTTCATCCAACATCGCCCTCGGCAACATGTCCCCGCTGTAGTGCTTTACAAGCTCCGTAAAACTCGGTTCGTTGACATCCGCATCAAATGGCAACTCAAGTGGTACGCCGTAAGCTCCGGTGTAGCGCGCATTTCGCTGCCATTCGTTCAAGACCCGAGCGACCCGGGACATATTGCTAAAATCTCTTTGGAATGAATCCCCGCTTCTCAGTCTCGCTATCTCTTTCCGAGTCAGTCCGGTGAGAATCGCCAAACGTGTGTTACTAACTCGAGTCCGCCCCTCGATTGCAAACTCCTGCGACGAGGCAACATCCACGAAAACCTGTCTGACGATCTCCTCTAAATCCTTAGCCACCATCCCACTTCGCAGAAGAATTCTGACCAGCGGATTGAGCAATCGCCGGAAAGCCTTTCGCAGGCTGTCTCGAATCTCCGGCGACCCAGCAGAGACCACGTCGTCCGTGCTCATCTGATGGGACTTCTTCGTTTTCCAGCGTTTAACATAGTTTTTAATTATTTCAAAAACAAGGCAGAAGATGTAAAAAGCAGTCGGCGCTTTGCGACATAATTCTGCTCCTTCACGCGCAAATTGACAAATTTTTCCCAGACATGAGCCTAAAAACTGATGGTCCAGCTTAGTCAGCTGGGCGCTCGCCGCACCAAGTTGACATAACCTGTTGTTTTTATTCTAGTTAGATTCAGACGCCTAGGGTGGGGAGGCGTGGAGCAAGAAAACCAAGGGAGCACGATGCGCAATAATTTATTTGCGCAGTTGGATAAATAGCCCGAATCAGTGAGAAAGCAGAGGAAGAGGATTTAGTGCTGATTGAACGGTGATAGCACTATATCTGCGCAATGATTAAACCCGCGCGGAAGTAAGAGCCGATCGGGCGTCTGTTATGAATCACCTTGGAAATAGTAGAGACCAACTCCGATTACTTCATTAGAGCTATCGGCTTCAGTCTCGTGGAGTGCTTCATACGCTCCAAAAAGGTCATCAATCGATTCGGAGAATTCAGTCAAGCGACTGGAGACAATACGCCGGAGACGCTTGGCATCTTCAGCGCTTATTCGTTTGGTTTCGACTGTTCTCTGAACATAGGTGCCAACACCTCTATCCAACGAATCAGCGTTATGAGCAATCGTCTGTCCAAGCGCACTTAAGCCGACCAAACCTTCTGCGATTTTTTCTGATGATGTCGGAAGAGAGAAGCTACGTTTTAGTGCTCTCAGCTGTCCATGTTCGTCTTCGCTTACAGCACCAACCCTCTTCAGTTCAGTCCGCATGGCTCCAGGAGGAATATCTCCTCCATACTTCTTTACGAGAGCCGCGAACGAACTCTCACGATCATCGAAATCGAGAGCGGCCGGCCGCCCATCTTCGTCAAGGAAAATCGGATCGGTATGCCAAAAATGCAATACATCCGAAGCAGGTACCGTACGGTAAACCTTGCTTGCTTCCGCGCCGTCGATTTTCAAACGAATACGTCTGATTTCTTTGCGTGTTAGGCCTGTCATTACAGCTACTCGGGAAATATTAGTGGGTCGTCCGCGTAATCCGTAATCAGTCGTTGCAACATCAACGAATGCTGTTTTCGCTATCTCGGCAAACTCTCTATACCCAATACCCGATCGCAATAAAATCCTAGCTACCTGTCTCATCAGGCTATACAAAGCATCAAGAATTTTCTGTTGCGTGGCGCCTAGCATGGCGCGGAATATAGGACTGCCAAGAGGTACGGTCAATTAAATCCAGAGGCTGGGAAATTCTCCCCACTTCCAAAATTGCTCACCTTAAGGCTTGACCGTCCTCGAGATCGAATCACATCCATTTGAGACTATCCTCTTCGCTAATCATCTCTCCCAGCCTATCCTCATCAATCATCTCGATGCCGAGCGCCCGTGCTTTCTCCAGTTTGCTGCCCGCATTCTCACCGACAACAATAAAATCAGTCTTCTTTGAGACAGTGCCCGTCACTTTGCCGCCAGCAGCGCGGATGCGATCCCTCGCTTCATCTCGCGTCATCGACTGCAGCGTTCCCGTAATCACGACTGTCTTGCCGGCGAAAGGTCCGGTTTCGGAGACCGCGCCTGCCGCCTTGCCTTTGGGCCAGGTGATACCGAGATTCTGCAGGGACCGGATAACACGACGATTGCGGTCTTCTGCAAAGAAGGCTTTTATGTGAGATGCCACCACGGGGCCCACATCGGGTAATGCTTCCAGCGCCTCCTGATCCGCGTTTATCAACGCATCGAGGTCGCCGAAGTACTGCGCGAGATTTGCGGCGGTCGCCTCACCTACCTCCCGGATGCCGAGGGCGTAAAGGAAGCGATCCAGGGTGGTCTTTTTGCTGCTCTCCAGCGCTGCCACGAGGTTTTCCGCGGACTTCTCGCCCATCCTGTCGAGTTCTGCGAGTGCGTCCGCCGTCAGCCGGTAGAGATCATCGGGGGATTCCACTTTGCCGGATTCGACGAGTTGCTCGACGAGCTTCTCGCCGAGCCCATCGATGTCCATGGCGCGGCGCGAGGCGAAGTGACGGAGCGACTCCTTGCGTTGGGCGGCGCAGATAAGGCCGCCGGAGCAGCGTGCGACGGCCTCGCCTTCCGGGCGCTCCACCGCCGAACCGCAGACCGGGCAGTGTTCGGGCAGGCTTATCTGCGTCGCATCCTCTGGACGGCGCTCTGTCACCACGGAGACGATCTCGGGGATGACGTCTCCCGCCCTGCGCACGATGACGGTATCGCCTTTCCTGACGTCTTTCCGGGCGATCTCGTCCATGTTGTGCAGGGTGACGTTGCTCACGGTGACACCGCCGACGAATACGGGCTCCAGCCGGGCCACCGGCGTGACGGCGCCGGTGCGACCAACCTGGAATTCCACGTCGCGCACTACCGTAAGCTCTTCCTGGGCCGCGAATTTGTGGGCGATGGCCCATCGCGGCGCCCTTGAGACGTAGCCGAGTTCGCGCTGATGATCGAGTCTGTCCACCTTGTAGACGACACCATCGATCTCATAGGGGAGCGAGTCCCTTTTCTCGGCGATCTGTCCATAATAGCGAAGGCAGCCCTCCACACCGTTCACGGTCGACGTTTCCGGACAGATCCGATGACCCCAGTGGCGCAGTTGTTCCAGCATGCCGCTCTGGCGATCCGGCAGATCGCCATCCGAGTATTCGCCGATGCCGTAGACGAATATTTCGAGCGGCCGCCTGGCGGTAATGCGCGGGTCGAGCTGCCGCAGGCTGCCCGAGGCCGCGTTGCGGGGATTGACGAAAGTCTTCTCACCCGCTCTCCCAGCCCGCCGGTTGAACTCCTCGAATCCGGCTTTCGGCATGAAGACCTCGCCGCGGATCTCGATGATGCGGGGGTAGCCGGAGCCGCGCAGCCTCAGGGGGACGCTGCGGATGGTGCGCACGTTGTGGGTGATATCCTCGCCCGTGGTCCCGTCGCCGCGCGTGGCGGCCTGCACGAGGCGACCTTTCTCGTAACGCATGCTGACGGCGACGCCATCCATTTTGGGCTCGGCATGATAGACCAGTTCTTCGCCCTGCTCCTGGTCGAGTTCGAGGCGGTCGATCACCCGCCGATGGAAGTCCCTCAACTCCTCTTCGGAGAACGCATTGGCGAGGGACAGCATGGGCACGCCGTGCCGGACCTCGCCGAATTCGCTGACCGGCGTGGTACCCACCCGCTGGGTCGGGGAGTCGGGGTGCCGAAGTTCCGGGTACTCCTCCTCCAGCGCTTCCAGCGCACGCATCAGCCGGTCGTACTCGACATCGGGGACGGACGGCTCGTTGAGTACGTAGTAGCGGAAGTTGTGCTGGCGGATCTCCTCCCGGAGTGCCTCGATGCGTTTTCTTTTATCCGCCGGAACGCTCACGGAGCGCCTTCAGTTCACGGCCAGACCGTGCTGGTACCGGATGATCTCCTCGCGCAGGAAGCGCTCGCGCTGGATGCTCATGGTGCTGCCGGCCTCGTCGAGTAGCTCGCCGTTCAGCGAGTCCGCCAGTGCGCGGGCAGTTTCCATCATTTCGTCGAAGGCCTCGGCGCCGTCCTTCGGTCCAGGCAGTACCATGAACATGCTGACACCGGGCAGCTCCTGCTGACGGATATTGCTGAGGTCAAACGTACCCGGCTCCACCAGGCTGGCGACGCTGAAGACGATGCTCTCGTCGTCGGTGCCCTCGACCCGGTGGAAGATACCGAATTTGCCATGGCGCAGACCGAGGCCCCGCAGGGCGAGCACGACCTGTTCGCCATTGAAGAGATCGTCGCCGCGGGCAATCAGGCGCAGCGTGATGATCTTCTCCTCGATCCGGGGCTGCTCCGCGGTCTCCGCCGTTTCCTCCGCGTCGCCGACCAGGTCGCGGGTCTCGCCGACCGGGATATCGCCGTGGTCTTCGTCGTCGTCGCTTATCGACGGCGCAGTTTCGTCCGCTTCGAGCTCCGGAAGTGAAGCCGTGTCGTCGTCGGTGCTGCCGTCGCTGTCGTCGAAAGCCGGCTCCAGCCGCACGTCCGGCTGGGACTCACGGCGCCGTGCCTGCCGCCGGCTGTGCCAGTACACGAGCCCGACGACGCCGATACCGACCAGCAGGAGTATGAGGCGCAATTCGTCCATGGCAATGACCAGCGGCGCCGGATCAGCTCGCAGCCATTTTCACCGCCTCGTCGAGGTCCACCGACACCAGGCGGGAGACACCGGGCTCCTGCATGGTAACGCCGGTGAGCTGGCGCGCCATCTCCATGGTGACCTTGTTATGCGTGATGAACACGAACTGCACCTGAGACGACATTTCCTTGACGATGTCGCAGAAGCGGCCGACGTTGGCGTCGTCCAGCGGCGCGTCGACCTCGTCGAGCATGCAAAAAGGCGCCGGGTTCAATTCGAATATGGCGAATACCAGCGCCACCGCCGTCAGTGCCTTCTCACCGCCGGAGAGCAGATGAATGGTGCTGTTGCGCTTGCCGGGCGGCCTCGCCATAACCGTCACACCCGCTGACAGGAGATCCTCGCCGGTGAGTTCCAGGTAGGCGTGCCCGCCGGCGAATAGCTTCGGGAACAGCCGCTTGAAACCGGCGTCCACCTGATCATAGGTCTCGCGGAAACGCGTCCGCGTCTCCTTGTCGATCTTGCGGATCGCACCTTCCAGCGTTGCCAGGGCCTCGTTCAGATCGGCCAGCTGGGCGTCGAGATATTCCTTGCGCTGCGACTGCTCCTTGAATTCGTCGATCGCGGCGAGGTTGATGGGCCCGAGCCGTTCTATGCGTGCGCCGAGCTTGTGCAGGTTCTCTTCCCAGGCCTCGGCGGTGCCCGCTTCGGGCATCTCCGCGAGCACGGCCTCGAGTTCGAAGCCCGTCTCGGCGAACTGCTCGGCCACGCCTTCGCGCCGTACCCGTATCTCCTGGGCCGCCATGCGCACCTGATCCACCGCCTGCCTCGCCGCCTCCACCGTGGTCTCGTTGGCCAGGCGCTGCTGGTCGAATTCCCGCAGCTGCGCTTCGATGGCTTCCACTGTGCGGCGCGCCTCGGCCAGGCTGCCCTCCACTTCCACCCGCTCGCGCAGCTGCACCTCGAGCGCCTCTTCCTGGCGCCGGATCGGCTGCTCGCCCGTGGCGAGCTGCTCCCTGAGCGCCGTCTCGCGCTGGTGGAACTGGCCGAGCTGGGATTTCATACGCGCGAGACTCTGGCTGGCGGACTCCCGTGAGGAACGCCGCGACTCGAAGCGCAGCGCGATCGCCTGGGTCTCGGCCCGGTCCTGCTCGGCCTGCTGGCGCACGCGGGCGAGTTCCCCGCGCAACTGCTCGCGCTGGGTTTCCAGCTCCGCACGTTGCTTCCCGAGCGAGCCTACCTCGGCCCGGGACTGCTCCAGGCGCCGGCGGCTTTCTTCCAGCCGCTGCCGGGTGGCCTCGAGATCCCGGTCGATATCGGCGGTCTCGCTGCGGAACGATTCGATGCGCTCCTTGATCTGGGAGAGCCGGTAGCGCGCGCTCTCCAGCCGGGCCTGGGCATCGGCCTGGCGACGGTGCCTGTCGGCAGCCGCCTGCTGCACGGATTCGCGCTGCTCCTCCAGGCTCTCCAGCCGGCGCCGCGTATCGTGCAGGGTCTTCTCCAGCGTCTCCACCCGCACGCGCTGCTCGCGCAGCCCGTCCTTCAGCGAGCGCATCTCCTGCTCACGCTTTAATATGCCGCCGCGCGCATCCTTCTCCCGATTGACCCGCAGCCAGCTGCGACCGAGCCAGATGCCGTCACGGGTGATCATGGATTCGTTGTCTTCCAGGCGGTCGCGGAGCGCGAGAGCTGCCGCAAGCGAATCCGCCGTGCGCACATGCTGCAACTGCTCGAGCACCGCCTGGGGCGCACCGCTCACCCGCGCCCCAAGACGGCCGTCGCCGGCCGACAGGGAGCTCTCCCGGCCCTGCAGGAGCGTCAGGGATCCCTCGTTCAGCTGTTCCAGTGAACGGGTCGCGGCGACCAGGTCGTCGACGCAGACCGCCTGCAGATAGGCGCCCAGCACGGTCTCCACCGCACGCTCCCAGCCGTCCTCAACCTTCAGCCGCTGAGCGAGCCGCGGCCGGTCCGCCAGACCCGCGGCCTCGAGCCAGCCGCGGACGGTACCGTCGGCTTCGCCGAGCGCCGCCTTCTGCAGGGCTTCCAGCGACGTGTAGCGACCGCTGGCCTTTTGCAGCTCGTCCTTGCGCGCCTCCAGGTGGCGGCCGATGCGCACCTCCTGTTCGCGCAGCGTGGCGATCTGCTGGCGCAGCTCGTTCACTCGCTCGTCCGCTTCCTCCGCAGCCTGTCGCAGAACGCCTTCTTCACCAACGAGGCCGGAGACGGCCTCTTTCTGCTCATCGACAGAGAGGCCACGGGAGTCGTCGCCGATGCGCTCGCGGCGCTGGGCGAGCTTCTCGAGCTGGCCCTCCAGCTGTTCGATCCTGGCACGTTCGACCTCGCCGGACTGTTCGACGTCGCTTGCACGACGCACGAATTCGTCCCAGCGTGACTGCCATGCCGACATGGCTTCCTCGGCCCGCTGCAGCGATTCGGCCGAGGCGGCCTCCCGCCCCCGGGCCTGCTCCAGATCGGGCGTAAGCTCGTTCAGTGCCAGCTCGAGCTGGTCCAGCTCGTTGCGATCCTGCTCGATATGGTCCTCGATCTCGCGTGCGGCGGCTCTGGCCTGTTGCAGATCCTGCTCCTGACGCTGGCGCAGCTCGCGTCCGTGCTCGATCGACTGCTCCAGCCGGGCGATCTCGGCGCCGATGCGGTAGTAGCGGCCCTGGACCTCGTTGAAGATCTCGCTGCGCTCGCCCTGGCTCACGCGGGCCTGCTCAATGGCGGCCTCGATGCGGCGCTGCTCGGCGAGCGCTGCCTGCAGCGCGTTCTCCTTCTCCGCCTGGCGGCGTTCCTGCCCCGCTGCGCGGGCGTCGAGGTCGCGCAGCTTCAGGGCCAGGAGCTCTGCCCGCGCACGGCGCTCTTCGGCCTTCAACCGTTTGTAGCGTTCGGCGGTCTTGGCCTGGCGGTCGAGGTGCTTCAGCTGCTTCTCGACTTCGTCCACCAGGTCGGCGAGCCGCTCCAGGTTGTCCTTGGTATGCCGGATCCGGTTCTCCGTCTCCCGCCGCCGGTCCTTGTACTTCGAGATGCCAGCGGCCTCTTCCAGATACACCCGCAGCTCTTCCGGCTTGGCCTCGATCAGCCGCGAGATCATGCCCTGCTCGATGATCGAGTAGCTGCGCGGCCCCAGCCCGGTGCCGAGGAATACGTGCGTGATGTCCTTCCGGCGGCAGCGCGTGCCGTTCAGGTAGTAAGTAGAGATGCCGTCGCGGGAGACGGATCGCTTGATGGAGATTTCCGAGAACCCGGCGTATTGCCCGCCGATGGTGGCATCGGAGTTGTCGAACAGCAGTTCGATGGTGGCCGCGCCCACCGGCTTGCGGGCGCTGGAACCATTGAAGATGACGTCCGTGATCGAGTCCCCCCGCAGGCGGCTCGCCGAACTCTCGCCCATCACCCAGCGCACCGCGTCGATCACGTTCGACTTGCCGCAACCATTCGGGCCTACGACGCCGACGAGGTTGCTCGGAAACGAGATGGTGGTGGGATCAACGAAGGACTTGAAGCCGGATAACTTGATTTTGCTCAGTCGCATCTCGTGATCTTACGGCATTAGCCCGCTCAAACGCGGTAGTGTAAAGTAATTTCCGGACGGTGACGATTGCGAGGAAATTCGCGCCGGCGAGTCAATCGAGGAGCAGAAATACCGATGGGCGAGATTGATCCGACGGGCGCCGGCACAGGCCCGAGCAAGCGACTGGAGACGTTCGAGAATCCCGGTCCCGATCGGGATTATACCATCCGGATCACGGTGCCCGAGTTCACCTGTCTGTGCCCGAAGACCGGTCAGCCGGACTTCGCCACGCTGTACCTCGAGTATGTCCCGGACGCGCGATGCGTCGAGCTGAAATCGCTGAAACTCTACGTCTGGTCGTTCCGCAACGAAGGCGCCTTCCACGAGGCGGTCACCACCCGTATCCTGCAGGATCTGGTCGCCGCCATGGACCCTCGCTTCCTGCGGCTGACTGCCGATTTCAATGTGCGGGGGGGCGTCTACACCGAGGTCGTGGTCGAGCACCGCCAGGCCGACTGGGAGCCGCAGATTCCGGTGCTCCTCCCGCCTTCCGCGGGCGCCGACTGACGGCGTTGCAGCGCGGTCGGTCCGGACCGCAATTACACGCGAAAAAAACCCTGAATTGCCGCTTTTCATAGCGCAGATTGGATGTATAATCCCGCGCTTTTGACGTGCCTTTCCCGGAGGGTGATGATGCCTGCGAAGAAGAAGGCAACGAAGGCCAGGAGCCGCAAGAAGACCACTTCCAGGTCGAAGGCCGCGACGCGCAAGAAGGCCACGGCCAAGAAGAAGGTGACCAGGAAAGCGCCGGCGAAAAAAGTCGCCAAGAAAAAGGCCGTGAAGAAAAAGACGGCCGGCAAGAAAAAGTCTGCAAAGAAGGCAGCGGCGAACAAAAAGGCGGTGGAAAAGAAGGCCGCGAGCAAGAAGACCGGTGCCGTCAAGCAGTCCGGCAAGAAGGCCCCGGCGAAGAAGGCCGGCAGCAAGAAGGCTGCGAAGAAGCGTAAGCGGAGCCGTTCCGAGGTTCTGTCGGGTCCGCTGCACGGCCTGGAGCCGTACAAGCCGCGGCGGGGCGAGGAATACATGAACCCCGATCAGCTGGAGCACTTCCGCCAGCTCCTGAGTGCCTGGAAGCGCGAGCTGATGGAAGAAGTCGACCGTACTGTGCACCACATGCAGGATGAGGCGGCCAATTTCCCCGATCCCAGCGACCGGGCCACCCAGGAGTCCGAGTTCGGCCTGGAGCTGCGTACGCGCGACCGGGAGCGCAAGCTGCTGCGCAAGATCGACGCCGCTCTGAACCGCATCGACGAGGGCACCTACGGCTACTGCGAGGAGACCGGTGAGGAGATCGGACTGAAACGGCTCGAGGCGCGTCCAGTAGCCACGCTCTGTCTGGAGGCGCAGGAGCGCCGCGAACTC
Organism: uncultured Woeseiaceae bacterium; assembly: GCA_964427415.1. Classification (GTDB taxonomy): domain Bacteria; phylum Pseudomonadota; class Gammaproteobacteria; order Steroidobacterales; family Woeseiaceae; genus Lentisalinibacter. The sequence goes on from CAYRUH010000001.1 coordinate 197,614, forward strand.
TCCGAGCGGCAGTTCCGCGATCGGGACGACCGGTACCGCTGATCCCGGCAGCTTCAGCGGCGGGAACGGCGCCTTGTTGAATGACGACACCGGCGCCGCCCCGGCACCGTGCGTGGGCCGTTTCGCCCCTTCGCCCACCGGCCCGCTCCATTTCGGTTCCCTGCTGGCCGCCGTCGCCAGTTATCTGGAGGTCAGCGTCCGCGGCGGACGCTGGCTGCTCAGGATCGAGGATATCGACCCGCCCCGGGAAGAGGCCGGCGCAGCAGAGGCGATCATCCGCTGCCTCGAGGTGTATGGATTCCAGTGGCACGGCCCGGTGCGGCGGCAGAGCCGCAACGAGCAGCGCCATCGGGCCGTTATCGAGCGCCTGCTCGCCGACGGCCTCGCCTACCCCTGCCGCTGTACGCGGCGCGTCCTCGCCCGCACGGCGCGCCACGGCGCGATGGGACCGATCTACCCGGGCACCTGCCGCGACGGCAGCGGCCGCGGGGCACGCGCGATACGGGTACGCACGACGGACGAGCCGATCGCCGTGGTCGACCGGCTGCAGGGCCGCATCGAACAGCGGCTCGAAAGCGAACTCGGGGACTTCGTGATCCTGCGCCGGGACGGGCTCATCGCCTACCAGCTCGCGGTGGTAATTGACGACGCGGTGGACGGCGTCACCGAGGTGGTCCGGGGCATCGATCTGCTGGACTCGACACCACGCCAGATCCATCTGCAGCGGCTGCTCGGACTGCCTACCCCGACCTACATGCACATCCCCGTAGCCGCGGGAGCCGACGGCGAGAAACTGAGCAAACAGACGGCAGCCCCGCCCATCGCCATCGACCCGAAGGCGGTCGCGCCCACCCTTTACCGCGCGCTCACATGCCTGCGCCAGCAGCCGCCCGCTGGTCTGAGGGACAGCTCGATCGAGACCGTGTGGGAATGGGCCCTCGCCAACTGGCGGCCCCGAAGAATGCGATTGCTAACCAGTGTCCCCGGTAGCTGAGGGTCTTTCCGCTATGCAGCAAAATCAGCTATCTTACCGCAATGAGTGACACCCGAATCATCAAGAAGTACCCGAATCGCCGGCTCTATGATACCGAGGAGAGCCGTTATATCACGCTGGCCGATATCAAACGCCTGGTGCTGGAGAAGGCGGATTTCACCGTCATCGACAAGAAATCCGGTGACGACATCACCCGGAGCATCCTGCTGCAGGTTATCAGCGAGCAGGAGGCCCAGGGTGAGCCGATCATGAGCCAGGATTTCCTGTCCCAGATCATCCGTGCCTATTCCAGCGCCATGCCGAATTTCGTCAGCACCTACCTGGAACAGAGCCTGAAGCTGTTCCTGAACCAGCAGAAGCAGGTGCGCAGCCAGGTCAAAAAGATGGTCGGCGTTGACCCGGTGGCCGCCGTAGCCGGCGTGACGCAGCGCAATTACGCGCGCTGGAAGTCGGTGCAGGAGGAGATTTTCCGCACCCTGACAGGCACACGGAAGGAAGACGAAAAACAGGAGGACAAGCGGGACAACGAGCGTTGAATTTCTTGCCCGTGAGGGGTTGACACCGGCCTCCCGATAGCCTAATTTGTGCACTGCAGCAGGCTTCATGCTCCCCCGCTACCTGCTGCACATGCCTGAAGGAGTGCAACACTCCGATTGGCTGGCCCCTCGCGCTTGCGAGGGGCCTTTTTTATGCCCGATCGCCCTGCCCGCGAGATGGCCATGGATACGCCAGCAAACTTCCGGCCGCCCCGGTGGCTGACGAACCGCCACGCCCAGACCCTGTTTACAAGCTCGCCGCTGTGCCGCCCGCCGGCACCGCGCTGGCGCCAACAGACCGTGGAGCTGCCCGACGGCGACTTCGTCGAAGCCCACTGGCTTGACCCTGCCGTCTCTCGCCCGGCAGCCACTCTCGTACTGCTGCACGGCCTGGAAGGCTCCAGCGACGCCACCTACGCACGCATGATGGCGCCGGCGGCCGCGCAGCGAGGCTGGCAGCTGGTAGTCCTGCACGCCCGGGACTGCGGCGTACGTCGAAACCGTCTCCCGCGCCGTTACCATGCCGGCGAGACCGGCGATCTGCGTCATTTTATGGAGGGCCTGGTCTCGGAGCAGCCGGGCGGCCGGTTCATCGCGGCAGGCTACTCCCTGGGCGGCAACGTGTTGCTGAAGTACCTCGGCGAGGAAGGCACCGAAAGCCCGTTCATGGCCGCGGCCGCGGTCTCGGTGCCGTTCGAGCTGCGGGATTCGGCTGAGGCACTGAACCGGGGCTTCGCGCGCTTCTACCGCTGGTACCTCCTGCGCCGGATGAAGGCTGCAATGAAGCGGAAATTCACGCCCGAAACCGCGCCTTTCGACTGGCAGGCCGCAGTGAACGCACGGGATTTCGTGGCCTTCGACGACATCGTCACCGCACCGCTGCACGGCTTCCGCGGCGCCGCGCATTACTACGAGCAGTGTTCCTCCGCACGCTACCTCGGCCGCATACGCACGCCGACCCTGATTCTGAACGCGCGGGACGACCCGTTCATGAGCCCTGCGGTCATACCCGATCCCGCGGAGCTGCCCGGCGCCATCCGGCTGGAGATCACCGACGCCGGCGGCCACATCGGCTTCGTGAATGGGTCAGCGCCCTGGCAGCCGTTGTACTGGATGCCAGCGCGCCTGCTGGCCTGGTTCGACCGAACGCTGTCCGGACCGTAGCCAACCTCAGCCGACGGAGGCGAATCCGGTCAGGCCGTGTCCACTTCCTTCATGCTGAGGCGCACGCGGCCCTGGCGGTCCACTTCCAGCACCTTCACGCGCACGATGTCGCCCTCGGAGAGCTTGTCGCTCACCTTCTCCACCCGTTCATTGGATATTTGCGAGATATGCACGAGGCCGTCCTTGCCCGGCAGGATGGTGACGAACGCACCGAAGTCCATCAGCCGCGCCACGCGACCCTCGTAGATACGGCCCACCTCGACATCCGCAGTGATCAGCTCGATGCGCTTCAGCGCCTCCTTGCCGGAAGCACCGTCCACCGAGGCGATTCTGACCGTACCGTCGTTCTCGATGTCGATGGTGGCACCGGTCTCCTCGGTGATGGCCCGGATGACGGCACCGCCCTTGCCGATGACGTCGCGGATCTTGTCGGGGTCGATCTTGAAGGTCATGATGGTGGGTGCCCAGTCGGACATCTCCTCGCGAGGCTCAGCCAGCACTTTGTTCATCTCGCCAAGGATGTGGAGGCGGGCCTCCTTGGCCTGCTCCAGGGCTTTCTCCATGATCTCCCGGGTGATGCCCTCGATCTTGATGTCCATCTGCAGTGCTGTAATGCCGTCCGAGGAGCCTGCCACCTTGAAGTCCATGTCGCCGAGGTGGTCCTCGTCGCCCAGGATGTCGGTCAGGACCGCAAACTTGTCGCCATCCTTCACCAGTCCCATCGCGACGCCCGCCACCGGGGCCTTCAGCGGCACGCCGGCATCCATCAGCGCGAGGCTCGAGCCGCAAACGGAAGCCATGGAACTCGACCCGTTGGACTCGGTGATCTCGGAGACCACGCGGATCACGTAGGGAAACTCATCCATGTCCGGCATGACCGCCTGGATGCCGCGACGAGCCAGCTTGCCATGACCGATCTCCCGGCGCTTCGGGCCGGCCATGAAACCGGTCTCGCCGACGCAGTAAGGCGGGAAGTTGTAGTGGAGCATGAACGGCTCCTTGTACTCACCTTCCAGCGCATCGATGATCTGAGCGTCGCGCCCGGTGCCCAGAGTCGCCGTTACGATCGCCTGGGTCTCGCCGCGGGTGAACAGCGCAGAACCGTGGGTGCGCGGCAGCGTACCGACCCGCACGGTCACCGGCCGTACCGTGCCGTGATCGCGGCCGTCGATGCGGGGCTGACCGTCCAGCACGCGGTTGCGCACGATGGACTTCTCGAGTTTGGCGAAAGCACCGCCCGCTTCGTCCCGGCCGTATGCCGGCTCGTCTCCGCCAGCGAGCGACTCCATCACCTCGTTCCTGGCACTGGCGACCGCCTCCTGGCGCTCCTGCTTGTCGCTGATCTGGTAGGCCCGATTGAGCGCGTCGCGGGCAATCGATGCGACCTTCTCATCCAGCGTCTGGTCGGCCGCCGGCGGCTGCCATTCCCAGGCCGGCTTGCCTGCCTCGCGCGCGAGTTCCCGGACAGCTTCGATAACCGGCTGCATTTTCTCGTGGCCGAACAGGACCGCACCCAGCATGACGTCCTCAGGCAGCAGCTTCGCTTCGGACTCCACCATGATGACTGCCTGGCTGGTGCCGGCCACCACGAGATCCAGCTCCGATTTCTCCAGCTGCGTGGCCGTCGGATTCAGCAGGTAATCGCCGTCCCTGTAGCCAACGCGAGCGGCGGCTATCGGGCCCCGGAAAGGCATGCCGGAAAGGGCCAGGGCAGCGGAGGCGCCGATCAGGGCCGGAATGTCGGCGTCGATCTCGGGATCCAGGGAAATCACCGTGGTGATCACCTGCACCTCGTTCATGAAACCTTTCGGGAACAGGGGCCGGACGGGACGGTCGATCAGGCGACAAGTCAGCGTTTCTTTCTCGCTCGGGCGACCCTCGCGCTTGAAGAAGCCGCCAGGGATGCGGCCCGCAGCGTAGGTCTTCTCCTGGTAGTTCACCGTCAGCGGGAAAAACGGCCGGCCGGGATCCGCCTCTTTCCGTCCCACCGCAGTGGCAAGAACCACGGTGTCTCCCATGCTGACCATGACCGCTCCGTCCGCCTGTCGGGCGATCTCGCCCGTCTCCAGCGTCACTTCATGATCGCCGTATGTAAGAGTCTTCTTGATTACTGTCACGCCTGATCCTTCTGTCTGCTAATTCGGAAACCGCACGCAGGTCCGCCGACCGCGGGGTCGGTGCACCTGAATCCAGTCCATTTTCTGTTGCTGCGCTGGAGTCGCCGATCAGCGGCGCAGGCCGAGCCGCTTGATCAGGTCCTGATAGCGGTCCTGATCCTTCTTCTTGAGGTAGTCCAGCAGCTTCCGGCGCTTGTTGACCAGCATCAGGAGTCCCTTGCGGGAATGATGGTCGCGCTTGTGCTCGGAGAAATGCTCGGTGAGATCGGTGATACGTGCGGACAGCAGCGCGACCTGGACCTCCGGGGACCCGGTGTCGGCATCGCCGCGGCTATACTCTTGGACGATGCTGCTCTTGCGTTCGGTCGAAAGTGGCATTGTTCGAAAACTCCAGTCTCAGTGCTCTTTGCCCTTCTGTGCAGCCCGTAATTGTAACTCGGGTCCGGGCCCCGTAACAATCTAAACTTCGGCGGTTTTTCCACCGTGCGTGAATACCCGCCGCGGCCGCACGGCACCCGGGAAGGGTATCTCGCCCACGCCGAGGAAGCGCCCGGCACGATCGTAGACCCGAAGATGGCCGTCTCGAGCCGAGTACTCCGCCGCCACCTGCTGTCCCTGCAGGAAGCGCTCGGCCGCGCCGGCCTCTACCTGCGCCGCCGGCCAGTCCGCCAGTGCCGCGTCCACGGGCTGCAGGTAGCCGTCCAGCGTCTCGGCGGGCGCCCTTTCCAGCGTATCCAGCGTCACCATCGCAGCGCTTCCGAACGGCCCCGCGGCCACCCGGCGCAGTGCCCGCGTATAGCCCACCGTGCCAGCGGCCGCCGCAATATCTTCGACCAGCGTGCGGACATAGGTCCCTTTCGAGCAGCGCACCCGGAACACGAGTTCGTCGTTCTCCTGCGCGATCAGCTGCAGCGAGCGGATGCACACGCGGCGCGGCGCCCGTTCCACTTGCCGCCCCTCGCGGGCCAGTTCATACAGGCGCCGTCCGTCCTGCTTCAACGCCGAATACATCGGCGGCACCTGCTCGATCTCACCCCGGAAGCGGGCGAACAGCGCCTGCCACCCCGCTCGGTCCAGTGCCGGCGGCTCCGCCGTTCCGATCACCCGGCCCTCGGAATCGCCCGTATCACGGCGCTCGCCCAGAGATGCCCGCACGAGGTATTCCTTCTCAGCGTCCAGCAGCCAGGCACTGACCTTGGTGGCCTCGCCGAAACACAGCGGCAACAAGCCGGTCGCTGCCGGATCGAGGCTGCCCGTATGGCCCGCCTTGCGGGCGCGAAAAATTCCGCGCACCCGCTGCAGTGCCTGGTTGGAACTCAGACCCTCCGGCTTGTCCAGCAGAACGATGCCGTGCACGTCACGGCGGGGTGCACGCCGCTGGGCATCGGCTCGCACTTCACTCCTCCGACTGTCGACCGCCGCCGGCGCGATCGATGAGATCGGTCAGCGCCAGCCCCCGCTCTGCGCTGTCGTCGTGCTCGAAGCGCAGCTGCGGCACGTGGCGCACGGACAGCTCCTTGCCCAGACGGCTGCGCAGGAAACCGGCGGCGCGGCGCAGTCCGTCCGCGGCCGCAGCCACGTCCGCCGCCGGATCCAGCACGCTGAACCAGACCCTGGCCACCGACAGGTCACGCGTCAGCTCGACGTCGCTGACCGACACGTTGGTGAGCGCAGGATCCTTACTCTCGAAGCGCAGCAGTTCGTTGAGAACGCGCATGATCTGCCCGCCCAGCCTGCGGCTCCTGGGGTATTCCCGTGGCATGGCGGCGCGGGCGGTCAGTCGAGCGAACGGGCCACCTCGACCCGCTCGTAGCACTCGATCTGGTCGCCGGCCTTGACGTCATTGTAGTTGCGCACGCCGATGCCGCATTCGGTGCCGGCGCGCACCTCGTTGACATCGTCCTTGTAGCGGCGCAGCGATTCCAGCTCGCCCTCGTAGATGACCACGTTGTCGCGCAGCACGCGGATGGGGTTCGCGCGCTTCACGAAGCCGTCAACCACCATACAGCCGGCCACCTGCCCGAACTTCGGCGAGCGGAATACCTCGCGCACCTCGGCCAGACCGACGATCTGCTCGCGCACCTCCGGCGACAGCATGCCGCTGATGGCGGCTTTCACGTCATCGATGGCCTCGTAAATGATGCTGTAGTAGCGAACATCCACGCCGGTCTCCTTGATCGCGCTGCGCGCAGCGCTGTCCGCGCGCACGTTGAAACCGATCACGATGGCATTCGATGCCGAGGCGAGATTGATGTCCGACTCGGTGATGCCGCCGACGCCGGAAGCAATGACGTCCACCTTCACCTCGTCGCCGGAGAGCTTCGTGAGCGCATCCCGCAGCGCCTCGGAGCTGCCGTGCACATCGGCCTTGATCAGCAGCTGAACGCTGCTCGTCTGCCCCTCGGACATCTGGGAGAAAACGTCTTCCAGCTTGGCCGCCTGCTGCTGGGCCAGTTTCACGTCGCGGGACTTGCCCTGGCGGAACTCCGCGACCTCGCGGGCCTTGCGGTCGTCCTTCACGACCAGCATCTCGTCGCCCGAATCCGGGGTGCCCGAGAGGCCGAGCACCACCACCGGCGTGGAGGGACCGGCGCTGTCCACGGGTTTGTGGCTCTCGTCGAACATGGCGCGAACGCGGCCGTACTCCTGGCCGGCGAGGATGGCGTCGCCCACTTTCAGGGTGCCGCTCTGCACCAGCACGGTTGCGACGGCGCCGCGGCCCGTCTCCAGGCTGGACTCGACCACCACGCCCTTTGCAGGGCCCTCGGCCACGGCCTTCAGGTCCATGAGTTCGGCCTGCAGGGAGAGCGCCTCGAGCAACGCGTCCACGCCCTCGCCCGTATGGGCGGAGACATTGACGAACAGCGTGTCGCCGCCCCACTCCTCGGGGATCACTTCGTGCTGGGACAGCTCGTTCCGCACCCGGTCCGGATCCGCCTCCTCACGGTCGATCTTGTTAACAGCGACGACGATCGGCACCCCGGCCGCCTTGGCATGCTGTACCGCCTCGATGGTCTGGGGCATGACGCCGTCGTCGGCAGCCACCACCAGGATGACGACGTCCGTCACCTGCGCACCACGGGCGCGCATGGCCGTGAACGCGGCGTGGCCGGGCGTGTCGAGGAAGGTCACGCGGCCCTTGTCGGTGGGGACCTGATAGGCACCGATGTGCTGGGTGATGCCGCCAACCTCGCCCGCCGCCACCTTGGTGCGGCGGATGTAGTCCAGCAGCGAGGTCTTGCCGTGGTCGACATGGCCCATGATGGTGACCACCGGCGAACGCGACACTTGCTCGCCCTCCACCTCGACGTCGGCGAGCACGTCCTCGTCCACGGAACTCTCGGCCCGCAGCTTGGCAGTGTGGCCCATCTCCTCGACGACAAGCACGGCGGTATCCTGGTCGATGACCTGGTTGATGGTGACCATAGCGCCCATGCCCATGAGCACCTTGATGACCTCCGGCGCCTTGACTGCCATGCGCTGGGCCAGATCCGCAACGGTGATGGTCTCCGGAATCTCCACCTCGCGCACGACCGGGGCCGTCGGCCGCTCGAAGCCGTGCTGGGAATCCACGCTGACGGAAACGGGACGCCGGCGCTGGGGTCGCTTGCGCCTGCGCCGGCCGCTCTTGTCGCCGGCGACGTGCAGTTCCTTGCGCCCGTAGCGGGTACTCTGGTCCTGCTTTGCCTCCTTCTCCCGGCGTTCCTTGGCGGCGGCTTCCTTGCGTTCCTGCTCGGCACGCTCGGCCGCCTGCAGCGCTGCGGCAGCCTCGCTCTCGGCCTTCTCGCGAGCCTCGCGCTCCTGCTCTTCCTTCTCCTGCTGCTCGAGGCGGGCGGCCTCCGCCTCTTCCTGGCGGAGCTTCTCCTGGCGCTCGGCCTCGATGCGCTCCTGCTGCAGACGCACGGCGTCCTCGCGCTCCTGCTCCTCACGGCGCTGGCGGTCGAGTTCGTCCTGCTGGGCCTTGGCCTGCTGCTCCAGTACGTCCCGCTTCACGTAGGTGCGCTTGCGGCGCACCTCCACGTTGACCGTACGGGAACGACCCTGGGCGCCCGCCAGCCGCAGTTCCGACTGTGACTTGCGCTTCAGCGTGATCTTCCTGGGCCCGGCGCCGCCGGCATTCTCGTCACGGCCGTGGGAGCGGCGCAGGTGCGAGAGCAGCTCGAGCTTCGCATCCTCGCTGATGGTATCTTCCTCGCCGCTGACCTTGATCCCGGCCTCGTCCAGCTGAGAGATCAGCTTGTCGACCGGTACCTTCAGTACCTCGGCGAACTGTGCGACAGTGACTTCAGCCATACCTCAAACTCCCGTTAATCAGGCCCGCTCCTGCTGCTGCTCTTCTTCCTGCTCGAACCAGTGCGCGCGCGCCGCCATGATCAGCGCAGCCGCCTGCTCCTGGTCCATGTCTTCCTGAATCTCCAGCAGATCGTCCACCGCCTGCTCCGCCAGATCTTCCCGCGTCACCACGCCCTCGCTGGCCAGCAGGTAGGCGAGTTCCCGGGTCATGCCGTCCAGCTGCAGCAGGTCCTCGGCAGGCTCCGCCTCGTCGATCTTCTCCTCGCTCGCGATCGCCTGGGTCAGCAGAACGTCCCGCGCGCGGCTGCGGAGCTCGTCCACGATATCCTCGTCGAACTCCTCGATCTCGGCCAGCTCGGCCGCCGGCACGTAGGCCACTTCCTCCACGGTCGAGAAACCTTCCTGGACCAGGATCATGGCCACTTCCTCGTCCACGTCGAGGCTCTTCATGAACATCTCGGTGAGCTCGCGCATCTCCGACTCGCTCTTCTCCTCGGCGTCAGCGGCAGTCATGACGTTCAGTTCCCAGCCGGTGAGCTCGCTCGCCAGGCGGATGTTCTGGCCGCCGCGGCCGATGGCCTGGGAGAGCTTCTCCTCTTCCACCGCGATATCCATGCTGTGGGCCTCCTCGTCCATGACGATGGAGACCACATCCGCCGGCGACATGGCGTTGACGACGAACTGGGCCGGATTGTCGTCCCAGAGGATGATGTCGACACGCTCGCCCGCCAGCTCGTTGGAAACCGCCTGCACCCGGGAGCCGCGCATGCCGACGCAGGCACCGACCGGGTCGATGCGCCGGTCATTGCTCTTCGCCGCGATCTTCGCCCGCAGGCCCGGATCCCGGGCGGCGGCGACGATATCGATCAGGCCCTGCCCCACTTCCGGGACCTCCAGTCGGAACAGGTCGATCAGGAACTCCGGAGAGGTCCGGGTCATGAACAGCTGCGGGCCTCTCACCTCCGAGCGGACCTCCACCAGGCGTGCCTTGATACGGTCCTGCGGGCGCACCGGCTCGCGCGGGATCATGTGCTCGCGGGGCACGAAACCCTCGGCATTGCCGCCCAGATCGATGTAGACGCCATTTCGGTCCACCCGCTTGACCAGGCCGCTGAGAAGCTCGCCCACCCGGTCCTGGAATTCCTCGACGACCTGCTCTCGCTCCGCCTCGCGCACCTTCTGCACGATCACCTGCTTGGCGGTCTGGGCGGCGATACGGCCGAACTCCACGGACTCCATCGGCACCTCGACGTAGCCACCCGGCTCGGCGTCGGGGTCGATATCGAGCGCATCGATCATCCTCAACTCGCGTTCCGGGAACTCGAGTTCGGTGGAATCGTCCTCGAACACCAGCCAGCGCCGGAAGGTGTCGTAGTCGCCGGTCTGGCGGTCGATGGCGACGCGCACCTCGATATCCTCGCCGTGGCGCTTGCGGGTGGCAGACGCCAGCGCCGCCTCGATCGCCTCGAAGATAATATCCTTGTCCACGCCCTTCTCGTTAGAGACGGCGTCGACCACCATCAGAATTTCCTTGCTCATACCTGTCGTCTCTCCGCCCGGGCCGAAATGGCGGCTAAAGCTCGGGAACCAACCTCGCCTTGTCGATGTCTGCGATGCGCAGCCTGTAGAGTTCGCCGTCCACACGCATCGCCACGTAACCGTCTTCCACACTGTCCAGCGTGCCGCGGAATCGCCGCCGGCCGTCGAGCGGGACCCTCAGCTCCACCTTCGCCTCGCTACCGATGAACCGCTCGAAGTGCTCGGTGCGCTTCAGCGGCCGGTCCAGACCGGGCGAGGACACCTCCAGCACGTACTCGCCGGGGATCGGATCCTCCACGTCCAGCACGCCGCTCACCTGGTGGCTCACCCGCTCGCAATCCTCGAGGTTCACGCCTTCGGGCTTGTCGATATAAAGCCGCAGCAGGCCCTGGCCGCCGATCCGCGCCTCCAGCTCCACGAGTTCATAGCCCATGGTCGCCAGCGTCGGCTCCAGCAGCTGTCTGATCTCGTCCTCTGTCACTCTTCCTCTGTCACGGGCGCGCCGGAGATCCCAACGAAAAATGGGCCCCAGGGCCCATTTCAATCCTGCTCGTGCCCCGGTCTGCCGGCCCTGGCTCCGGCAGACCCTTCCGGGCAAACAAAAAGCCCCGAGCGGGGCTTTTCGTCACCAAAAACCTTGGTAGCGGGGGCAGGATTCGAACCTGCGACCTTCGGGTTATGAGCCCGACGAGCTGCCAGACTGCTCCACCCCGCATCCGCAGGACCGGAATACTACTAGAGAAGTCCCGGTGGTTTCAACCGTCCCGGCAATAACGTTACCGGACCCGGGCAGCCCGCTCAGGCGATGACGCTCGCGCACAGCGCGAGCAAGGTGCCCGGGACGATGCCCAGGCCGAGGATGGCGAGCCCGTTCACGCTCAGCACCACCTGCATCTCACGCGGTGCCGTCAGGGGCGCGCTGTCTTGCGGTGCGTCGAAATACACGAATTTCAGCACCCGCAGGTAGTAGAAGGCACCGATCACCGAAAAGACCACCATCAACACGGCCAGCCAGGTGTAGATGATGCCGTCGGGTGCCAATCGTCCGGCGTCCAGGACGGCGGAAATCACATTCAGCTTGGCCCAGAAGCCCACCCAGGGCGGGATACCCGCCATACCGAACATGAAGCAGGCCATCATCGCGGCGAACCACGGGCTGCGGCTGTTGAGCCCCCTGAAGTCGCTGATCTCCTCCGCCTCGAAACCCTGCCGGGACAGCAGGATGACCATGCCGAAGGCGCCGGCGGCCATCAGCACATAGGTGATGGTGTAGTACATGGCGGCCTGATAGCCCACCTGGGTGCCGGTGAATATGCCGAGCAGGATGAAGCCGACGTGGCCGATGGTGGAATAGGCGAGCATCCGCTTGATGTTGGACTGGGCGATGGCGACGACGTTGCCCAGGCCGAGCGAGAGTACGGCCAGGATCATGAGCATGCCCTGCCAGGCGCCGTGCAGCTCCGGCAGGCCATCCACCAGTATGCGCATGGCGAGTGCGAACGCCGCTACCTTCGGCGCCGAGGCGATCAGCAGGGTCACGGGGGTACGCGCGCCCTGGTAGACGTCGGGCAGCCACATGTGGAACGGGACGGCGCCGAACTTGAAGGCGATGCCGACCACCAGGAACGCCAGCCCGAACCAGAGGGCGACGTCGTCCGCTCCTGCACTGCGGATCGCCAGCGACAACGGGCCGAACTCAAGCACACCGGTCACGCCGTAGATATAGGAGATGCCGAAAAGCAGCATGCCCGAGGCGATGGCGCCGAGAACGAAATACTTCATGGCCGACTCGGCGGCCACGGCGGAATCCCGGTCGAAGGCCACCAGCGCATAAAGGGCCAGGGAGAGCATCTCAAGGCCCAGGTACATGGTCAGCAGGCTGTTGGCCGAGATCATCACCAGCACACCCAGCAACGCGAACAACCCCAGGGTGTAGAACTCGCCCCGGGTAAGGCCGTTCACCGTCAGATACTGGCGGGAATAGATGAATACCATGGCCATGAGACCCACGGAGACGATTTTCAGGATCTGTCCCATCGGGTCGGCCACGTAGCTGCCCGAGAACGTGAGGGTGCGAAGGTCCGGTGCAGAGCCAAGCATGGCCAGCAGCGTCAGCGCCAGCGCCCCCATCGCCAGCCACCAGGTCACGATGCGGCGTTCTTCGCTCACGAACAGATCGGCGATCAACACCACGCAGATCAGCCCGAGCAGCACGATCTCGGGGAGTGCGGGACTGAAATCGGGAACGATGAAATCCATGGGTTACGCCTTCGGTTGAACCTTGCGGTTTGCCGCGCCGCTCACAGTTTCGACCGGCTCATCTGTTCGACCAGTTGGTCCACGCTCGCCGACATGAGATCCACCAGCGGGGCCGGCCAGACGCCCAGCAGGAGGACGGCGAGGGCGAGAACGCCCAGCACCAGGAACTCCCGGCCGTTGAGGTCCGACAGGCCCGCGACCTTCTCGTTGACCACTTCGCCGAAGACAACGCGCTTCACCATCCACAGCGTGTAGGCGGCACCGAGCACGAGGGTGGTACCGGCCAGCAGTGCATACCAGAACGAGGCCTTGAAGCTCGACAAAATGACCATGAACTCGCCGACGAAACCGGAGGTGCCCGGCAGCCCCGCATTGGCCATGGCGAACAGCACCATGAACGCGGCGAACACCGGCATGGCATTCACCACGCCGCCGTAGTCGGCGATACGCCGCGTATGCAGGCGGTCGTACATGACGCCCACGCAGAGGAACAGGGCACCGGAGACGAGGCCGTGGGAGACCATCTGCACCATGCCGCCGGTGAGGCCCAGCCCCGCCCCGCTGAGCGAACCGGTGGCCTGCTCGATATCCCAGAGCACGAAGAAACCGAGAGTGACGAAGCCCATGTGGGCGATGGATGAGTAGGCGATCAGTTTCTTCAGGTCCTGCTGGACCAGCGCCACGAAACCGATGTAGACAACCGCGATCAGCGACAGCGAAATCATCAGCCAGTCGAGCGCCTGGCTGGCGTCCGGCAGGATCGGCAGGGTCAGGCGGACGAAGCCGTAGCCGCCCATCTTCAGCATAATCGCAGCCAGGATCACCGAGCCGCCGGTCGGTGCCTCCACGTGGGCGTCCGGCAGCCAGGTATGCACCGGCCACATCGGCACCTTCACGGCGAAGGCCAGCAGGAAGGCGAGGAAGATGAGTATCTGCGCCTCCATGCCGATAGGCAGGGCATGGAAGTCCAGGATGGCGTAGCTCCCCGACTGCACGTAGAGCCAGATCAGCGAGACCAGCATGAACACCGAGCCGAGAAAGGTGTAGAGGAAGAACTTGATGGTGGCGTAGATCCGCCGCTCGCCGCCCCACACACCGATGATCAGGAACATCGGCACCAGCATCGCCTCCCAGTAAACGTAAAACAGCACCGCATCCAGCGCGCAGAACACACCGATCATCAGCCCCTCTAGAATCAGGAAAGCGGCGAAGTACTGGGCCGGGCGCCTGGTAATGCCGCGCCAGCCGGTGATGACTACCAGCGGCGTGATGAAGGCAGTCAGCAGGATCAGCGGCACCGACAGCCCGTCCACGCCGAGGTGGTAGAACACGTTGAAGGTCTCGATCCAGGACACCCGCTCGACGAACTGCATGGCGGCGCTGGACCGGTTGAAGCCGGTGAACAGCAGGATGCTGGCGGCGAGCGTCGCGAGCGAGGTGACCAGTGCGGTCAGACGCATGGCCGACGCCCGTGATGAAGCCGCGCCTTCGCCGTCGCCATTGCCGTCGCCGATGACGAGCACCAGCACGCCGCCGGCGATCGGCAGCCAGATGAGCAGACTCAGGAGATAATCGAAATCCATGGACAGATCCGTTCAGACTCCGGCGCTCAGCCGGCCCACAGCAGCCAGCCGAGCAGCGCGGTGAGACCGATCACCATCGCGAAGGCGTAGTGGTACAGATAACCGGACTGGGCCCGCCGGGCCATGGCGGCGATGCGCCCCACCGCCCGCGCCGTGCCATTGACGATGACACCGTCGATGACCGCCTGGTCGCCCGCCTTCCACAGCACCGTACCGATACCACGGCCGCCCGCCGCGAACACCCGCTGATACAGGTCGTCGGCGTAGTACTTGTTGATCAGCAGTCGGTAGACGACCGACAGACGATCGCTGACCTGTGCGGCGAGTTCCGGCCTGCGCAGCCAGACATACCAGGCGACGGCGACACCCGCCAGCGCCAGATAGACCGCAGGCCCGGCGAAGGCATGCAGGATGAAGCCCGCTGAACCGTGAAACTCCTCGCCCACGGCCGCCAGCGCGCCATGCTCCGGCGCCACCCGGATGGCGTCACCGAAGAAACCGCCGAACAGCAGCGGACCGATGGTGAACCAGCCGACCAGCAGCGACGGGATCGCCAGCAGGATCAGCGGGACGGTAACCACGGCCGGCGTCTCGTGCAGATGCGACCGCGTTCCTGCATCCATACGCTCGTCGCCGTGAAATACCAGAAAGAACATGCGGAACGCGTACAGCGCGGTAACGAAGACGCCGAGCAGCACGCTCCAGTAGGCGATGGCATGAGCCATGCCGCCCTGCTCCGTCCACGCCGCGTGCACAGCCTCGATCAGGGCGTCTTTCGAGAAGAAGCCGGCGGTGCCCGGAAAACCGATCAGCGCCAGTGAGCCGATCAGCGCCGTCCAGTAGGTCACGGGCATGTATTTCCTGAGCCCGCCCATGCGACGGATGTCCTGCTCGTGGTGCATGGCGATGATGACCGAGCCGGCCGCCAGGAACAGCAGCGCCTTGAAGAACGCATGGGTCATCAGGTGGAAGATGCCGGCCGCATAGGCCGAGGCCCCGAGCGCCACGGTCATGTAGCCCAGCTGGGACAGAGTGGAGTAGGCGACCACCCGCTTTATGTCGTTCTGCACGATGCCGAGCAGGCCCATGAAGAAGGCCGTCACGGCACCGATGATCAGCACGAATGCGAGCGCAGTGGCCGAGAGTTCGTACAGGGGTGACATCCGCGCCACCATGAAGATGCCCGCAGTGACCATGGTGGCAGCGTGGATCAGCGCGGAGATCGGCGTGGGACCCTCCATGGAATCCGGCAGCCAGACATGCAGGGGCGCCTGGGCCGACTTGCCCATGGCGCCGATGAACAGGAGGATACAGATCACCGTCATGGCGTTCCACGGACTGCCGGCGAAGATCTCGATCTCGCGCCCGGCGATGGCCTCGGCCTGCGCGAAGGTCTCGGCGTAGTCCAGGGTGCCTGCGAACATCGCCACGGCGGCGATACCGAGGATGAAGCCGAAGTCGCCCACCCGGTTGACCAGGAACGCCTTGAGACTGGCGGCGATGGCCGTGGGCTTTTTGTACCAGAAGCCGATCAGGAGATAGGACATCAGCCCCACGGCCTCCCAGCCGAAAAACAGCTGCAGGAAGTTGTTCGACATCACCAGCATCAGCATGGCAAAGGTGAACAACGAGATGTAGCTGAAGAAGCGCTGATAACCGGGATCGTCGTGCATGTAACCGATGGTGTAGATGTGCACCATCAGGGAGACGAGGGTGACCACCATCATCATCAGCGCGCTTAGCCGGTCGATGAGGAAACCCACTTCCATGCGCAGGCCGTCGGTAACAGCCCAGGTGTAGACGGTGTAGTTCTGCACCTCGCCGCCGTCGAGCAGGAGGTCCTTCAGCACCAGCGCCGAGAGCACGGCGGACAGGCCGACGCCGAGGATGGTGATCCAGTGCGCCCCGGCCCGGCCGATCTGCCGGCCGAACACGCCCGCGACGCATGCCGCGATCAATGGCGCGAGAACGATGGTGAGATGCATCGCTTGCATGCGCTATCCCTTCATCGCGTCCATGTTCTCGACGTCGATGCTGCGCCGACTGCGGAACAGCACCACCAGAATGGCAAGCCCGATGGCCGCCTCGGCCGCTGCCACCGTCAGGATGAAGAAGACGAACACCTGACCGAGTTCATTGCCCACGTAGCGGGAGAAGGCCACGAAATTGAAGTTGACCGCCAGCAGCATGAGCTCGATGCACATCAGCAGCAGGATGACGTTCTTCCGGTTGATGAAGATACCGGCGACCGCCAGCGAGAACAGGATCGCCGACAGCGTGAGATAGTGCTGCAGTCCGATGCCGCTCACTGGCGCTCCTCCGAATCCATGCTGACCAGACGCACCCGCTCCTCGCGGCGGGCGCTGACCTGACGGGAGATGTTCTGCACCTTCAGGCCCGGCCGCCGGCGCATGGTCAGCGTGATCGCCGCGACGATGGCGAGCAGCAGTATCACGGCAGCCAGCTCGAAGGCATAGACGTGTTCGGTGTAGAGCACCGACCCCAGCGCCTTGGTATTGCTGTAGCCCTCAGGCAGCGCGGGGGCATCCGCCATGGTCGTCAGTCCGCGGCTCTTCGCCCAGATGACCTGCACCAGCTCGACCACCATGATGACGGCAACCACCAGGCCGAGAGGGGCGTAGCGGGTGAGCCCCTCGCGCACCGCCTCCACATTGACGTCGAGCATCATGACGACGAACAGGAACAGCACCATCACGGCGCCGACGTAGACCAGTACCAGCACGATGGCCAGGAATTCCGCCTCGGCCAGCAACCACAGCACCGCACTGTTGAAGAAAGCCAGCACGAGAAACATCACGGAATACACCGGATTCCGCGAGAAGATCACGCCGATCGCCGCACCGATCAGCACGGCGCTGAAGACATAGAACAGCAGCGTCTCAAACAAACCCCGTCCCCAATGGCTCCCCGCGCGGGAAGCCCTCTTTCACAGTCGATGCAGGCGCCCTCGCCCGTCGTTTTGCCCGTTGTTTTGCCTGTGGCTCTGCCTGCCGCCCCGCCTAGCGGTAGGGCGCATCCGACGCCTTGTCGGCGGCAATCATCGGCTCGTACTTCTCGCCGACGGCCAGCAGTTTCTCCTTGGTCATGATGTTCTCGCCCCGGTTCTCCATGTGGTACTCGTGGATCCGGGTCTCGACGACCGCGTCAACCGGGCAGGCCTCTTCGCAGAACCCGCAGTAGATGCATTTGAACAGGTCGATATCATAACGGGTCGTGCGGCGCGTGCCGTCCGGCCCGACCTCGGACTCGATGGTAATCGCCAGCGCGGGGCACACCGCTTCGCAGAGCTTGCACGCGATGCAGCGCTCTTCCCCGTTCGGGTAGCGGCGCAGGGCGTGCAGCCCGCGGAAACGCGGCGATTGGGGCGTCTTCTCCTCCGGGTACTGCACCGTGACCTTGGTCCGGAACAGGTTCCTCCCGGTCAGCATCAGGCCGCGCCAGAGCTCGAGCAGCAGAAACGTCTTTAAGATATTCCTGACCAAGCGCACGCTCCCCTATGCGCTCGCCGCCAGCTGCGCCCATGGGCCCACTTGCAGCCAGGCAAGCAGACCCTCGACGGCGATCCAGAAGAGAGTCACCGGGATGAACACTTTCCAGCCGAGCCGCATGATCTGGTCGTAGCGATAGCGCGGGAAGGTGGCCCGCAGCCAGAGGAAACAGAACAGGAAGAACGCAATCTTCAGCGCGAACCAGAAAAAGCCCGGCTGGACGACCCAGGCATTCTCGCTGATGCCGGCGAACCCGACCAGCCCCTCGAAGGGCGACAACCAGCCGCCCCAGAACAGCAACGCCGCCAGCGCCGAGATCAGCACCATGTTGGCGTATTCGGCCAGGAAGAAAACGGCGAAGGCGATGCCGGAGTACTCCACGTGGAAACCGGCGACGATCTCCGACTCCCCCTCGGCCACGTCGAACGGCGCCCGGTTGGTCTCCGCAACGCCGGAGATGAAATAGACCGCAAACAGCGGTGCGAGCCACAGCCAGAACCAGTTCGTGATGCCGCCCTGCTGGGCGCGGATGATCTCGCCGAGGTTCAGGCTGCCGGCCGCCATCAGCACCCCGACCAGAGCGAAGCCCATGGCGATCTCGTAGGCGACGATCTGCGCCGCGGACCGCATGGCGCCGAGGAAGGCGTACTTCGAGTTGGTGGCCCAGCCGGCCAGAATGACGCCATAGACGCCCACCGAGGTTAGCGCCAGCACATAGAGTAGTCCCGCGTCGATATCCGCCAGGACGAAGTCCTCGGTGAGCGGTATCACGGCCCAGGTGGCCAGCGCCGGCGTAATGGAGAGCAGCGGCGCGATCACGAACAGGAAGCGGCTGGAGTTGGTGGGTACCACGACCTCTTTTAGCAACAGCTTCAGCACGTCGGCGAACGGTTGCAGGATGCCGCGGAATCCCACCCGGTTCGGCCCGATACGATTCTGGATGTAGCCGATCACCTTGCGCTCGGCCAGCGTCAGGAAGGCCACGGTGAGGATGACGCAGATCATCACGGCCACGATCTGGCTGGTAAGGACCGTGACCATCTGTGCCGTGTCCGGCAAACGGCCCAGCAGCCCGAAGCTGACGAGGTTGAGGAAATCGTTCACCCGGCGGCCTCCAGCCGGTCGTCCTGCTCACCGCCCTCGCGGCCGTCACGGCCCTCGCGACCGTCAGCCGTCAGCTGCAGGGCACGGGCGTGGCGCACCAGGGCGTCCACCCGATAGATGGGCACGTCCATGGCCGCGCTCAGGGTCGCGTCCTCGGGCTCGTCCGCCGCCTCGCACACGTGCTTGCCGGCGTAGGCGTTGTCGGGTTCCGGCGTGCCGATCTTGCCGAGCACCTCATCGCGCACCTGCTCCGCAGACACGTAACCAAAACCGGGTGCATCGAGCAGGTTGCCGATCACGCGCAGGATCTTCCAGCCTGGGCGTGCCTCGCCCACCGGGCTGGCCGCGCCGGCGAAACTCTGCACCCGGCCCTCTCCGTTCACGAAGGTGCCGGCCGTCTCGAACGCGGTGCCGAGCGGCAGCATCAAATCCGCGGCGGCTTCGATGCCGGGCGTGCGATACGGCGTCAGCGCAACGACGAACTCACTACCGGCGAATGGCTGTCGCGCACCCGTGCCGAAATCCTCGTCCGGATCCGCGCCCATGAGCAGTACCGCCCGGGGCGGCTCTGCGAGCAGGTTGGCCACGTTCCGGCCGCACGTCTCACGCCGGACACCGCAGGCGCTGCGATGCGGCAGCACCCCGGCAAGCGAGGCGCCGGCCGCATTGGCACCCTCCGAGATATAGCCGAGTCCCTTGCCGGTCAGCGCCGCGAGCGCGGCGGCCAGCGCGCGCAGGTCTGCATAACGCGGATGGCGCGAGGCGATCTGGCCGAGCAGTATCAGACCGTCCCCGCTCTCGGCAAGGCTGGCGGCAGCGCGACGGTGCTCGTCGCCGGGCGTGAGGTCCGCCGTGAGCGCACTCACCGATTCGGGTACCGTTTTCTCCTGCAGTTCTGCGGCAGCCGCCGTTACGCCGGCCAGCCCGGCCAGCAGCGCGCTCTCGGCATAGGCTTCCACGGCGAAGAAATAGGGATAGCGCTGCGGGTTCACGAAGGAGATCTTCGCTCCGCCGACGGCCGCCTTGCGGACACGGTGGGCCAGCATCGGCACTTCCTGGCGCAGGTTCGATCCGACGACCAGCAAGGCGTCGAGATGCTCCAAGCCCTCCAGCGAGCGGCCGAGCGCCGGGAATACGGGGTCGGCATCCTGATCGCGGAAGTCCCGCCGGCGCAGGCGATGGTCCAGATTCGCCGTTCCCAGGTGCTCGCCCAGGCGGGCCAGCAGATGGCATTCCTCCAGGGTTGCTCCCGGCGTCGTCAGCAAGGCGACGTCTGCCGGGTCGGCGGCGGCGGTCTCACGCAAGCGCTCGGCCGTCACCGACAGCGCATCCTCCCAGGACACCGTCTGCCAGCGCCCGTCACGCTTCACCATGGGCTCACGCAGCCGTGCCTCGCTGTAGATACCCTCGTAGCTGAAACGGTCCCGGTCGGCGATCCAGGTCTCGTTGATCGCCTCGTTGCGTCGGGGGACGATGCGCTTGACCGTGCCCCGGAGCACGTGCACGTGCAGGTTGCTGCCCACGCAGTCGTGGGGTGACACCATCGGCCTCTGCACCATCTCCCAGGCACGGGCGCTGTAGCGGTAGGGCTTGTTGTTCAGCGCCCCCACCGGGCACACGTCGATGATATTGCCCGACAATTCGTGATCGACGCTCTTCTCGATATAGGTGCCGATCTTCATGTGCTCGCCGCGATCCGTGGTGCCCAGTTCCTGGATGCCGGCAATCTCCTGGCCAAAGCGCACGCAGCGGGTGCAGTGGATGCAGCGGGTCATGTCCGTGGACACCAGCGGGCCGAGGTCCTGGTCCTTCACCACCCGCTTGCCTTCGGTGTAACGGGAGACGTCCCGGCCGAAGCCCATGGCGAGGTCCTGCAGCTCGCACTCGCCGCCCTGATCGCAGATCGGGCAGTCCAGCGGGTGGTTGATGAGCAGGAACTCCATGGTGGCCTTCTGGGCCGAAACCGCCCTGGCCGAGCGGGTGTAGACCTGCATGCCCTCGTTGACCGGGGTGGCACAGGCGGGCAGCGGCTTGGGGGCCTTCTCCACCTCTACCAGGCACATGCGGCAGTTGGCGGCCACGGACAGCTTCTCGTGGTAGCAGAAGCGCGGCACGTAGATATTCGCCGCGTCGGTGACCTCGATCAGCATCTGGCCCTTGCGCGCCTGCAGGGGCTTGCCGTCGACTTCTATGTTGACCAGATCGTCGCTCATGTGAATCGCTTCGCGGTACGGGTCACGCGGCCCGGCGGTCGTCGTCCTCGACGACGCTCCGGCCCTTGTGCTCGACCATATATTCGAATTCGTGGCGGAAGTGTTTCAGGAAGCTCTGCACCGGCCAAGCCGCCGCATCGCCCAGCGCGCAGATGGTATGGCCCTCGATCTTGCCGGCCACATCGAGGAGTTTGTCCAGATCCTGCGCCGTCGCCTCGCCCTCGATCATGCGGGTCAGCATGCGGTACAGCCAGCCCGTGCCCTCGCGGCAGGGCGTGCACTGTCCGCAGGACTCGGCCATGTAGAAGCGGGAGATGCGCCGGAGGACGCGCACCAGGCAGGTGGTCTCGTCCATCACCATCACCGCACCGGTGCCGAAGGACGAACCCGCCTCTTTCAGCGAGTTGTAGTCCATCGTGCATTCCATGATGATCTCAGCCGGCAGCACGGGTACCGAGGAGCCGCCCGGGATCACCGCCTTCAGCCGGCGCCCGCCGAGCATGCCGCCGCAGCGCTCCAGCAGCGCCGGGAAGGGTATACCCATCGGCAACTCCAGGTTCTGCGGCTGCTCCACATGACCGGAGACGGAGAATATGGCGGTGCCGGCCGAGCCCTCTACACCAAGATCGGAGAACCACTTCGCGCCGTTCCTGATGATGGACGGCACGCTCGCGAGCGACTGGGTGTTATTCACCGTGGTGGGTTTGCCGTAGACGCCGAAATTCGCGGGGAACGGCGGCTTGAAACGCGGCTTGCCCTGCTTGCCTTCGAGGGATTCCAGCAGCGCCGTCTCCTCGCCGCAGATGTAGGCGCCGGCGCCGACGAAAGTGTAGAGGTCGAAATCGATGCCGGAGCCGCGGATGTCGCTGCCCAGCAGCCCGGCCTCGTAGGCCTCGGCCAGCGCCGCCTCGAAACGGGGTACCGGTTCCTCCATGAATTCGCCGCGGATGTAGTTGTAGCCCGCGGTGGCGCCCATGGCGTAGCCGGCGATCGCCATCCCCTCGACAATCGAATGGGGGTTGTAGCGCAGGATCTCCCGGTCGTGACAGGTGCCCGGCTCGCTCTCGTCGGAATTGCAGACGATGTATTTCTGCACCGGCGCGCTGCGCGGCATGAAGCTCCACTTCAGACCCGTCGGGAAACCCGCGCCACCGCGTCCCTTCAGTCCCGACTCCTTCACCTCCTCGACGACGGCCTCGGGAGTGAGTTCGCCTTTCAGGATTCGCTCCCACGCCTCGTAGCCGCCCACCTTGCGATAGGCCTCGAGGCTCCAGGGCTCATCCGCGCCGAGGGTGGCATAGCAGACCAGGTTTTCGTCAGTGCTCATCAGTCCAGTGCGTCCAGTATTTCTTCGATGCGCTCGGCGGTGAGGTTCTCGTGGTAGACGTGGTCCACCATCATCATCGGCGCCCCGCAACAGGCGGCGAGGCACTCCTCCTCCCGTTTGAGGTAGATCCGCCCGTCCGGCGTACTCTCTCCCAGGGAGACGCCGAATTTCCTCTCGACGTGCTCGACCAGCTCCTCTGCCCCCCGCAGCATGCAGGAGACGTTGGTGCAGATCGAGACGCTGTGCCGGCCCACCGGCTTCGTCTCGAACATCGAGTAGAAGGTGGCGACTTCATAGACCTGGATCGGCGGCAGCTCCAGGTACGCCGCCACGGCGTCCATCAGCTCCGGCGTGAGGTAGCCGCCGTTCTCGTGCTGCGCGGCATGCAGGGCGCCGATCACCGCCGAGCGCTTGCGGTGCTCGGGGAAGCGCGCGGTCCACTTCTCGATCTCCTCGCGCACGTGGGCGCTCAGTTCGAACATTGCGGCCTGCTCGCTCACCGGTCAATCTCCCCGAACACGATGTCCTGGGTGCCGATCACCGCCACCACGTCGGCCAGCATGTGACCCTGGACCATCTCGTTCATCGCCGCCAGGTGGGCAAAACCCGGCGCCCGCACCTTCAGCCGGTAGGGCTTGTTCGCCCCGTCGGAGATCAGGTAACAGCCGAACTCCCCCTTGGGAGCCTCCACCGCGGCATAGGCCTCGCCTTCCGGCACCACATAGCCCTCGGTGAAGAGCTTGAAATGGTGGATCAGCGATTCCATGTCATCTTTCATCTCGACCCGGCTCGGCGGCGCGATCTTGCGGTCGTCGAGCATCACGGGCCCGGGGTTCTGCTGCAGCCAGTCCACGCACTGGCGGATAATGCGGTTCGACTGGCGCAGCTCCTCGATCCGTACCAGGTAGCGGTCGTAGCAGTCGCCGCTGACGCCCACCGGGATGTCGAAGTCCAGCCGGTCGTAGACCTCATAAGGCTGCTTCTTCCTGAGATCCCACTCGATGCCGGAGCCGCGCAGCATCGGGCCGCTGAAGCCGAGCTGAAGAGCCCGCTCCGGCGCCACCACACCGATGTTGACGGTGCGCTGCTTCCATATGCGGTTATCGGTTAGCAGGGTCTCGTAGTCATCGACGCAGTCCGGGAAGCGGTCCGTGAAATCGCGGATGAAGTCGAGCAGCGAACCCTCCCGCGCCCGATTCATGTCGTCGACCTCCCTCTGGCTGTGCCACTTCGACGGCTGGTACTTCGGCATCTCCTCCGGCAGGTCCCGGTAGACGCCGCCGGGGCGGTAGTAGGTGGCGTGCATCCGCGTGCCCGAGACGGCCTCGTAGCAGTCCATCAGGTCCTCGCGCTCGCGGAAGCAGTACAGGAACACCGTCATGGCGCCGATATCGAGGCCATGGGCGCCGAGCCACATCAGATGGTTCAGGATACGGGTGATCTCGTCGAACATGACCCGGATGTACTGGGCGCGGAGCGGCGGCGTGATACCGAGCAGCTTCTCGATGGCCAGCACGTAGCCATGCTCGTTGCACATCATGGACACGTAGTCGAGGCGGTCCATGTAGCCGATGCTCTGATTGTAGGGCTTGGACTCGGCGAGCTTCTCGGTGGCCCGGTGCAGGAGGCCCACGTGGGGGTCGGCCTTCTGGATCACCTCGCCATCCATCTCCAGCACGAGCCGCAGGACGCCATGGGCCGCCGGGTGCTGGGGCCCGAAGTTCATGGTGAAGTTCTGAATCTCAGCCATCGCGGGAAGTCCCTCTCAACTGTTCTTCGTAGCGATGGTCGTCGCGGATGACCTTCGGCACCAGCGTGCGCGGCTCGATGGTCACCGGCTGATAGGCGACGCGGCGCTTGTCCGGGTCATAGCGCACCTCCACGTTGCCGGACAGCGGGAAATCCTTGCGGAAGGGATGGCCGATGAAGCCGTAGTCGGTGAGGAGACGGCGCAGATCCGGATGGCCGTCGAAGAGGATGCCGAACAGATCGAAGGCCTCGCGCTCGAACCAGTCCGCCGATGCCCAGATGTTCGCGACGGACGGCATGCGCGGCGGGTTGTCCGAGCCGCAATAGACGCGAAGCCGCAGCCGCCGGTTCTTCGCGACGGACAGCAGGTGGTAGGCCACGGCGAAGCGCCTCGGGTCGAAGCACTCCGCATCGTCGAGGATCACCGGCTCCTGTTCCACGCCACGGGAAAACCCGGTGTCGGTGGCATCCCGTGTCTTCCATTCGGCGCGGCCGTAATCCAGGTAATCGACACCGCACACGTCCATCAGCATGTCGAAGGCGAACTCGTGCTCGTCGCGCAGCGCCGCCGCCACCTCGGACAGGTGCTCCTTCTGAACCTCGAAGGTCACCTCGCTACAGGTCGACGGCACGCGGGTGACCGCCGCGCCGAAGCGCTCGCCGATGGCCGCCGCCAGAGCCTCTGTGCGTTCACTCATGCCGATGCCTCAACGCGCGATTGTGCTGGTGCGGCGGATTTTCTTCTGCAGCTGGATGATGCCGTAGAGGAGCGCCTCCGCGGTGGGCGGGCAGCCGGGAACGTAGACGTCCACCGGGACAATGCGGTCGCAGCCGCGCACTACCGAATAACTGTAGTGATAATAGCCGCCGCCGTTGGCGCAGGAACCCATGGAGATCACCCAGCGCGGCTCGGGCATCTGATCGTAGACCTTGCGCAGGGCAGGCGCCATCTTGTTTACCAGCGTACCGGCCACGATCATCACGTCGGACTGCCGTGGGCTCGGCCGGAAGACCACGCCGAAACGATCCAGATCGTAGCGGGCGGCGCCCGCGTGCATCATTTCCACCGCGCAGCAGGCCAGGCCGAAGGTCATCGGCCACATCGAACCGGTGCGCGCCCAGTTGACCACGTTGTCGACTGCGGTGACGACGAACCCCTTCTTCTCGATACTGCCTTCCGGCAGCGGCGCACGGGCCTCGTCCAGGCCAAATTCCTGCCTGTCCGCCTCGTTCAGTCCCATTCGAGAGCCCCCTTCTTCCACTCGTAGATGAAGCCGACCACCAGGATGGCCAGGAACAGCGCCATGGCCAGCAGGCCGAAACCGCCGACCGTATCCAGCGACACCGCCCAGGGGAAAAGGAATGCAATCTCCAGATCGAAGATGATGAACAGGATGGCCACCAGGTAGTAGCGCACGTCGAAGCGCATGCGCGAATCCTCGAAGGGCTCGAAGCCGCACTCGTAGGGCGCGAGCTTCTCCGGGTCCTTGCTGCCGTGGCCGAACACGAAACCGAGGATCAGCAACAAGACACCGATGCCCGCCGACAACGCGAGAAAGATCAGGATGGGCAAATAGTTTTCCAGCACGATAGGTGCAGCCTGAATCTCGACAAATGGAAACCCCGGCAACCGAAAGGCCCCGGATGGCTCGCCATTGTATCAGCCCGGCGGCATGGTGTAACGCTCACGCGACGCTCACCGCGGCGGACGCCGGACTTGTCCAGCAATGAAGAAAACGGCGGCCCCGGCCGGGACCGCCGCTATTTTCCTGTGTGTGGTGCCGACGGCCGGACTCGAACCGGCACGGCTTGCGCCACTGCCCCCTCAAGACAGCGTGTCTACCAATTCCACCACGTCGGCATCGATCGAACGGATTTCCTCTGGCATCCGGTTACTGACCCTGACCGTCGCCCTCGCCGCCTGCCGCGGGCTGGTCGACCGCGGGCAACTGATCCAGGCTCTCGTCTCCGGCGTCGCCCGCGGGCTCCGACTCCGGTAACGGCAGCGGGTCCTCGGTTTCACCGGCGGGCAGTGCCCGTGCCGGCCCCTCTTCGGTTTGACCCGCCTCCTGCTCGAGCAGGCTTTCGCTACCGCCCTGCTGGCCGCTCAGGTAGGCGAGCGCCAGGCAATTGGCAAAGAACAGGGTGGCGAGCACGGCCGTGGCACGGGACAGGAAACTGCCCGTGCCGCGGGCGCCGAACACCGTCCCGGACGCGCCGGAACCGAAAGCGGCACCGGCATCGGCGCCCTTGCCCTTCTGCAGCAGGACCAGCGCAATGATGCCAAGGGCCATGAAGACCAGCGCCACCGTCAGAATGACGTAAAGTGTGCTCATAATTTGTCTCTTACGCTGCCGCGGCAGCCGCACGCCCGATGGCGAGGAACTCCGCGGCCTTCAGCGACGCACCGCCGATCAGGCCGCCGTCGATGTCTTCCCGGGCGAACAGGCCCGGCGCATTGTCGCCCTTCACGCTTCCGCCGTACAGGATGCGCAGCCGCTCGGCCACGCCTCCGTCCCGGTCGCCGACCATTGCGCGGATGAAGGTGTGCACCTCCCCCGCCTGCTCGGGGCTCGCCGTACGGCCCGTGCCGATGGCCCAGACTGGCTCGTAGGCCACCACGGCGTCGGCCAGGGCCGCTATGCCGACCTCGTCGATCACCGCCAGCAGCTGCCGGCGGATCACCGCTTCCGTCTCCGCGGCCTCCCGTTCCTCCAGCGTCTCGCCGATGCAAAGGATGGGCACCAGACCCTGCCGGTGCGCGGCGGCGAACTTGGCCGCGACCCGGTCGTCGGTGTCGCCGTACAGGGTGCGCCGTTCCGAATGACCCACGATTACGTAGCGACAGCCGACATCGCTCAGCATGGAGGCGGACACTTCGCCGGTGTAAGCGCCAGCCTTGTGCTCGGAGACGTCCTGCGCGCCCAGTCCGACGCCGGTGCCGGCGAGCTGCTCGCCCACCGAGGCCAGGTACGGCGCCGCGGGGCACACCAGCAACTCGACCCCCGGCGCCTCCCCCGCACCCTCCAGGATGCCGCCGACGAGCGCCCGGTTATCCGCCAGGCTCCCGTGCATTTTCCAGTTGCCGGCGACCAGATATTGTCTCACAGTGCGTCTCCGAGCCCCATGCCGGGGGCCGTGAAAGGGCGCGAAGGATACCGGCCGTACCCGCGCAAATCAATGTCGGATAAGGCGCGCCAGGACCGGTAAAGGCCCGTGGCACCGGCCCCGTTGCCGATGGCCGCAGCGCCGCGTCAGGCCGCGCTGCGTTCCACCACCGAGGCGATGCGGCGGGCGAGCTCCGCCACCTCGCCGGCGTCCTCGCCTTCCACCATCACGCGGATAACGGGCTCGGTGCCCGACGGCCGCAGCACGACCCGCCCGCGCCCACCCAGGTGCTCCTGGACCTCGGCCACGGCCTTCTGCACGGTGACTGAACCATCCAGGTCGATGCGGCTCGCCACCCGCACATTGACCATGTGCTGGGGCATCCGCGGCATGCCCGACGTCAGCGTCTTCAGCGACTCGCCGGAGCCTTTCATGATGGCCAGCATCTGCAGCGCGCTCACCAGTCCGTCGCCGGTAGTGGTGCGATCCAGGCAGATGATGTGGCCCGAGGTCTCGCCGCCCAGGGTGCCACCCGTCTCGCGCAGCAGCTGCATCACGTGGCGGTCGCCGACCTTCGCTCGCCGGAAATCGATGCCGGCGTCCCGCAGCGCGAGTTCCAGTCCCAGGTTGCTCATGACCGTACCCACCACGGGCCCGCGCAACTCGCCGGAACGCTGGCGCGCCAGTGCCACCACGTAGAGCAGCTGATCACCGTCGATGGTGCTGCCCTCGTGATCGACCATCACCACCCGGTCGCCGTCGCCATCCAGCGCGATGCCCACGTCGGCGCGTACGCCCGGGACGGTCAGCTGCAGGAGCTCCGGGTGCAGCGAGCCGCAGCCGTCATTGATATTGCGACCGTTGGGCGAGCAGCCGATGGGGATGACCTCTGCGCCCAGCGCGCCGAGCACCCGCGGCGCCACCTTGTAGCCGGCGCCGTTCGCGCCGTCGATCACCACCTTCAGACCCGCCAGGCTCAGATCAGCGGACAGCGTGGACTGGCAGAACTCCATATACTGGCGCCGGGCGCTGTCGATGCGCTGCGCCTGGCCGAGGTGGGCCGAGTCCTTGGTGCGCGCCGGCTTCTCCAGCCCCTCCTCGATGGCGAGTTCGATCTGGTCGGAGAGCTTGCCGCCCTGGCGGTCGAAGAACTTGATGCCGTTGTCGTAGTAAGGGTTGTGGGACGCGCTGATCACCACGCCCAGATCCGCTTCGAACTTCTGCGTCAGGTGCGCGATGCCGGGCGTCGGCAGCGGCCCCAGCAGCAGCACGTCGGCACCGGCAGCGACGAAGCCCGCCTCCAGAGCCGACTCGAACATGTAACCCGAGACCCGCGTGTCCTTGCCGATCAGGACCTTGCCGCCGTCCGGCACGAGCACCTGCGCCGCGGACGAGGCCAGCCGCATGGCGAATTCCGCTGTCATGGGGTGATCGCCGACTCGCCCCCGGATGCCGTCGGTACCGAAAAATCGTCTGCTCAAATCCCTTCCCCTTGCTTTTCAGGCCCCGGCATCGCGGCAATGGCCGCAACAGCCGTGACAACAGCCAGCGCGTCCCGCGTCTCGGCCACGTCGTGAGCCCGTATGATATGGGCGCCACGCTCCGCCGCCAATGCCGCCAGCACTACGCTGCCAGCCGTGCGTTCCCCCACCGGCCGCCCCGTAAGCGCGGCCAGCAGCGATTTGCGCGACAGCCCGGCGAGCACGGGGTAGCCCGTGGCACGCAGCGTCTCCAGGCCGGACAGCAGCGCCAGGTTATGCGCCACCGTCTTGCCGAAACCGAAGCCGGGATCGATCACGATCCGCTCCCGGCCGATTCCGGCAGCTTCACAGGCCTGCGCCCTCGATACCAGGAACTCCGTCACTTCCGCCACGACATCGTCATAGTGGGGGTCGGCCTGCATGGTGCGCGGCTCGCCCTGCATGTGCATGAGACAGATCCCGGCATCCAGGGCGGCCGCGGCCTGCAGCGCGCCCGGACGGCGCAGGGCGCAGACGTCGTTGATCATAGAGGCGCCACCGACGACCGCCTCGCGCATGACCTCGGGCTTCGAGGTATCCACGGAGATGGCCACGTCGAACTCGCTGCGAATCGCCTCGATCACGGGCAGCACGCGGTCGAGTTCCTGCTCGACCGAGACCGGCTCCGCACCGGGCCGGGTGGACTCGCCACCCACGTCCACGATGGCTGCGCCGGCGCCGATCATGGCCCGCGCCTGTTCCAGCGCCGTGCCGCGGCGGACGAACCGTCCGCCGTCGGAGAAAGAGTCCGGGGTGACGTTCAGCACACCCATCACCACCGGGTTGGAAAGATCCAGGGTCATCCCAACCAGCTTCAATGAATGATTCATGCTGCCATGCTCATGGTGCCGGACTCATGGTGTCAGGCTCAGGGCCGGATGTTCGCGACGGCCTTTCGGGTCACCCAAACGAAACCGGCAGCCCTGGGGCTGCCGGTGTGTGGTACTGGCGGGCTGCCGCTCAGTGCTGGCTTGCCGGACCGCCGATCTTGCCATCACCTTCCTTCGCCGCCTTCTCGTCCTCACCGCCCTGCAGACCTGGCGGCCGGCCGGTGTCGTCCCAGTCGACCGGCGGACGCGGCGTGCGGCCCTCCATGATATCCCTGATCTGCCCCTCGTCGATGGTCTCGTACTTGATGAGTGCGTCGGCCATCAGGTGCAGCTTCTTCTCGTTGTCGACCAGTATCTGCTTGGCGCGCTGGTAGTTGGCGTCGATGATCGCCCGAATCTCTTCGTCGATGGCATGCGCTGTCTGGTCGGAGACGTTCTTGTGCTCGGTGACGGAGCGGCCGAGGAAAACCTCGCCCTCATCCTCACTGTAGGTCAGCGGGCCGAGTTTATCGGACAGGCCCCACTTGGTGACCATGCTGCGGGCGATCTCGGTGGCCCGCTCGATGTCGTTGGAGGCACCGGTGGTCACCTTGTCGGCACCGAAGATCAGCTCCTCGGCCAGGCGCCCGCCGAACAGGCTGGAGATCTGGCTCTGCAGACGCTGCTTGGAGAGGCTGTAGCGGTCCTGCTCCGGCAGGAACATGGTGACGCCCAGCGCCCGCCCGCGCGGGATGATGGTGACCTTGTAGACCGGATCGTGGTCCGGCACCAGCAGGCCCACGATGGCATGGCCGGCCTCGTGATAGGCGGTCAGCTTCTTCTCGTCCTCGCTCATGACCATGGAGCGGCGCTCCGCGCCCATCATTATCTTGTCCTTGGCCTTCTCGAACTCCTCCATGCCCACAACCCGCCGATTGGCACGGGCGGCGAACAGTGCGGCCTCGTTCACCAGGTTGGCGAGGTCGGCGCCCGAGAAACCGGGCGTCCCGCGGGCGATGATGTTCGGCTGAACGTCGTCGCCGATCGGCACTTTGCGCATGTGCACCTTCAGGATCTGCTCCCGGCCGCGCACGTCCGGCAGGGGAACCACGACCTGGCGGTCGAAGCGGCCCGGGCGCAGCAGCGCGGGGTCGAGCACGTCCGGACGGTTGGTGGCGGCGATGACGATAATGCCCTCGTTGCCCTCGAAGCCGTCCATCTCGACCAGCAGCTGGTTCAGCGTCTGCTCACGCTCGTCGTGGCCGCCGCCGAGACCGGCGCCCCGATGCCGACCGACCGCATCAATCTCGTCGATGAAAATGATGCACGGCGCGTGCTTCTTCGCCTGCTCGAACATGTCGCGCACGCGGGAGGCGCCGACGCCAACGAACATCTCGACGAAATCGGAACCGGAGATGGTGAAGAACGGCACCTTGGCCTCGCCGGCGATGGCCCTCGCCAGCAGGGTCTTGCCGGTACCCGGGGAACCAACCATGAGCACGCCCTTCGGGATCTTGCCGCCGAGGCGCTGGAATTTGCTCGGGTCCTTCAGGAAGTCGACGACCTCCACCACCTCTTCCTTGGCCTCTTCGACGCCCGCGACGTCGGCGAAAGTCACGCTGACCTGGTCCTCGCCGAGCAGCCTCGCCTTGCTCTTGCCGAAGGACATGGCGCCGCGGCCGGCCCCGCCGCCCTGCATCTGGCGCATGAAATACACCCAGACGCCGATCAGCAGCAGGATCGGGAAAGAGTTGATGAACAACTGGGTCCAGAAACCCTGGCCATCCTGCTGCTTCGCGCGGAAGTCCACATTGCTGTCTATGAGCTCGCCGATGAGGACGGTGTTGTCGCTCTCGGGGCTGTAGGTCATGTAGCGCCCGTTGTCGTCACGGGTGAAATGGATATTGCGGCCCTCGAAGACCACTTCTTCGACGTTGCCGCTACGCACCTGTTGCAGGAAGTCCGAGTACGGCACTTCCTGCGACTGGCTGCCGACGGGACCGAAACCCTGTGCCACGGACAGCAGGACAACGATGATGACGACAAAGACAATAATGTTCTTGGTAAGATCGTTCACTCTGGCCCCTCTTCCTTGGCCCTGATTAGACGCAGTCTAAGCGTTAGACCGTACTACAGTTGATAGTTTCTCGCCAGCAGATAGATCTCCCGGCTGGAGGACCGGGATGCCTTCGGCTTGACCACCCTGACCTGGCGGAATCGCTGCCGCGCGGTGCGCAGGAAATCGTCGAACCCCTCGCCCTGGAACACCTTGCACACAAACGTGCCGCCGGGGCTCAGCGTGTCGCAGGCGAGTTCCATAGCCAATTCAGCGAGATACATCGCCCGCGGCTGATCCACCGAGCGGTTCCCCGAGATATTGGGGGCCATGTCGCTCAACACAAGGTCGGCCCGCTCTCCGCCGAGCTTCTTCGTCAGCTGCTGTAGAACTTCTGACTCGGTGAAGTCGCCCTGCAGGAACTCGACGCCGGCGATCTCGTCCATCGGCAGGATGTCCAGGGCCAGCACCCGGGTCTTCCCGGCCCACCGCCGCGCCACCAACTGGCTCCAGGCGCCGGGCGCCGCCCCCAGGTCGATGACCAGGCCGGGGCGGCCGGGCAGCCGGGCCTTCTCCAGCAGTTGCTCCAGCTTGTAGACGGCCCGCGAACGGTAGCCCTCGTCGCGCGCGCGCTGGACGTAGGGATCGCGCTGCTGGCGCTGGCGCCAGCCCGCCGGACTGCCTTTCGGGTTGCTCATGGACCGCTCACCGGGCCCCCGGCCGCTGGTAGACTGCGGGGCCATGGCACTCAGCGAGAAACAGAGAAAGCACCTCCGCCGCCTCGGTCACGACCTCAAACCGGTGATACTGGTGGGTGACGCCGGGGCGTCCGAAGGGGTCATCCGCGAGTGCGGCCTCGCCCTGCAGCACCACGAACTGATCAAGGCCAAGGTGCACGGGGCCGATCGGGCGGGCCGCGACGCCGTCATCGACACCCTCGCCGGCGCCACCGGCGCCGAGGTGGTTCAGCGCATCGGCAACATCGCTCTGCTCTACCGCCGCCACCCGGAAAACCCACGCATCGTCGTCTGAGCCCGTTCCGGGGTTTGTGCGGACCGCCCCGTCAGACGTAGCGCACCTCCACGATCTCATAGTGCTTTTCGCCGCCGGGCGCGACCACGGTGACCTGTTCGCCCTCTTCCTTGCCAATCAGCGCGCGGGCGATCGGCGAGGTCACCGAGACGAGACCCGTCTTGATGTCCGCCTCGTCCTCACCGACGATACGGTAGCTGATCTCCTCGCCGCTCGCCTCCTCGATGAGCTGCACGGTGGCGCCGAAGACCACCCTGCCGCTCTCGCCGAGCCGGGTGACGTCGATGATCTGGGCGTGGGAGAGTTTGCCCTCGATGTCCTTGATGCGCGCCTCGATGAAGCCCTGCTGCTCCTTGGCGGCGTGGTACTCGGCGTTCTCCTTGAGATCGCCATGGGCGCGCGCCTCCGCGATCGCCTGGATCACGCGCGGCCGCTCCTGACTCTTGAGACGCTTCAGTTCCTCGCGGAGCTTCTCCGCGCCTCGCAATGTAATCGGTACTTTCGTCAAGCTGCCAGCTCCTTGTGCAGATCCTGCAGTCGGTTGACCTCGTCATCGTCCAGATGCGCAAGCGCCTTGCACGTCGCCACGGCTGCCGCCAGCGTCGTGTAATAGGTCACCTTCTTATGCACCGCCTCACCCCGGATGGAGTGCGAATCACGAATGGCCTGCTTGCCCTCCGTCGTGTTGACGATGAACGAGATTTCTCCGTTCTTGATAACGTCGACGATGTGCGGGCGCCCCTCCCTGACCTTGTTGATGCGCCGGCACGGCACACCGGCCGCCTTTAGCGCTCTCGCGGTGCCGTCGGTGGCCACGATATCAAATCCTCTCGCCACTAGCAGCTCCGCCAGAGCGACGGCGGCGTCCTTGTCCCGGTCCCGCACTGACAGCAGTGCGGTGCCGCGGCGCGGCAGGATGACGCCCGAGGCGAGCTGCGCCTTGGCATAGGCCTCGCCAAAGGTCCGGCCGGTGCCCATCACCTCACCCGTCGACTTCATCTCCGGACCGAGGATAGGATCGGCCTCCGGGAACTTGGCGAATGGGAACACGGACTCCTTCACCGAATAGAAGCGGGGCGTGACCTGACCGGTGTAGCCCTGTACCGCCAGTGACTCGCCCACCATCACCCGGGCCGCAACCTTGGCCAGCGGGACGCCCGTGGCCTTGGATACGAAGGGCACCGTGCGCGAGGCACGCGGGTTGACCTCCAGCAGATAGACGATGCCGTTCTGGATGGCGAACTGGGTATTCATGAGACCGATCACGTTCAGGCCGCGGGCGAGCTTCACCATCTGTTCGCGGATCTCGGCCTGGAGTTCCTCGTTCAGGCTGAAAGGCGGCAGCGAACAGCCGGAATCGCCGGAATGCACACCCGCCTGTTCGACGTGCTCCATGATGCCGCCGATAAGCACGTCCTCGCCGTCACAGATGGCATCCACGTCCACCTCGATAGCCAGATCCAGAAAGCGGTCGAGCAGTACCGGGCTCTTGTTGGAGACACTCACCGCGGCCTCCATGTAGGAGACCAGATCCTCCTCGCTGTAGACGATCTCCATGGCGCGGCCGCCGAGTACATAAGACGGGCGCACCACCAGCGGATAACCGACCTCGGCGGCCAGCGCGGGTGCGGATGCCTCGTCGCGGGCCGTGCGGTTGGGAGGCTGGCGCAGACCGAGGCCGTTGATCAGGGTCTGGAAGCGTTCCCGATCCTCGGCCAGGTCGATCGAGTCCGGCGTGGTGCCGATGATGGGCGCGCCGGCCGCCTCCAGATCCCGGGCCAGTTTCAGCGGCGTCTGCCCGCCGTACTGGACGATGACGCCCTCGGGGCGCTCGATGTCGATGATCGCGAGCACGTCCTCCAGGGTCAGCGACTCGAAATACAGTCGGTCGGAGGTGTCGTAGTCGGTGGAGACCGTCTCGGGATTGCAGTTCACCATGATGGTCTCGAAACCGGACTCCCGCAGTGCCAGCGCCGCGTGCACGCAGCAGTAGTCGAACTCGATACCCTGGCCGATGCGATTGGGACCGCCGCCGAGGATCATGATCTTGCGCCGGTCGGTGGGCTCAGACTCGCACTCCTCCTCGTAGGTGGAGTACATGTAGGCCGTGTCGGTTGCGAACTCCGCGGCGCAGGTGTCCACCCGCTTGAATACCGGCACCACGCCATGCTCGTGGCGCGCCGAGCGCAGTTCCGCTTCCTCGGCGCCGATCAGGCCGGCCAGACGGGAGTCCGAGAAACCCTTGCGCTTCAGCGCCCGCAGGCGCGCGGCCGTCAGGATGTCCCTGCCCTCGCTGCGCACACTCTCCTCCTCGCGCACCAGGTCCCGGAGCTGGGCCAGGAACCAGGGGTCGATGCGGCTGGTCCGCGCCACCTCGTCCAGCTTCATGCCGAGGCGGAAGGCGTCGGCGACGTAGAGGATGCGTTCGCCGCCCGCGGCTCGCAGCTCGTGGCGCAGCCGCTCCATCTCCTCCTCGTCCGGGTGCGGCCGGATACGCTCCACCAGACCGTCGATATTTGTCTCCAGACCCCTGAGCGCTTTCTGCAGCGATTCCTGGAACGTGCGGCCGATGGACATCACCTCGCCCACCGACTTCATCTGGGTGGTGAGCCGGTCGTTGCTGCCGACGAACTTCTCGAAGGTAAAGCGCGGGATCTTGGTGACCACGTAGTCGATGGTGGGCTCGAACGAGGCCGGGGTCGCGCCGCCCGTGATCTCGTTCCTCAGCTCGTCCAGGGTGTAGCCGACGGCGAGTTTCGCCGCCACCTTGGCAATGGGGAAGCCGGTGGCCTTGGAGGCCAGCGCCGAGGATCGCGACACCCGCGGGTTCATCTCGATGACCAGCAGGCGGCCGTTCTCTGGATTTACCGCGAACTGCACGTTGGAGCCGCCGGTCTCCACGCCGATTTTGCGCAGCACGGCGATGGAGGCATCGCGCATGCGCTGGTATTCCTTGTCGGTCAGCGTCTGCGCCGGGGCCACGGTGATGGAGTCGCCGGTGTGTACTCCCATCGGATCGAAGTTCTCGATGGAGCAGATGATGATGCAGTTGTCGTTACGGTCCCGCACCACCTCCATCTCGTATTCCTTCCAGCCGAGCACGGATTCCTCGAGCAGCACCTCGTTGGTCGGCGAAAGATCGAGGCCGTTGGCGACGATGCGCTCGAACTCCTCCTTGTTATAGGCGATACCGCCGCCGCTGCCGCCCAGCGTGAAAGACGGCCGGATGATGGTTGGGAAGCCAATCCCGGCCTGAACCTCGATGGCCTCCTCCAGCGTGTGGGCGATGATCGAGCGAGGCGACTCGAGGCCGATCTCGGTCATGGCCTCGCGGAACTGTTCCCGGTCCTCGGCCATGTCGATGGCCTCGCGGGAGGCGGCGATGAGCTCCACGCCGTGCCTTTCCAGCACGCCTTCCCGGACCAGGTCGAGCGCGCAGTTCAGCGCGGTCTGCCCCCCCATGGTCGGCAGCAGCGCATCCGGCTGCTCGCGCTCGATCACCTTCGCCACCGCGCGCCAGTGCACCGGTTCGATGTAAACGGCATCCGCCGTCTCCGGATCGGTCATGATCGTGGCCGGGTTGGAGTTCACCAGGATCACCCGGTAGCCCTCCTCCCTGAGCGCCTTGCAGGCCTGCGCGCCGGAGTAGTCGAACTCGCAGGCCTGGCCGATCACGATCGGCCCCGCACCGATGATCAGGATGCTCTCGATGTCGTCGCGTCTTGGCATGGCGGCTCCTGACCGGCGCCGCCCGAGTGGCGCCAAGTCACCTTACGAATCATACCTAAAGTACTGTTATAAATGGCCTGATGCGGAAGATTCGAACTCTCGCCGCTGGGCTCTCGTGGTTTCGATCAGCTCCACGAAGTACTCGAACAGGGAATCGATGTCGTGGGGTCCCGGACTCGCTTCCGGATGGCCCTGGAAACTGAATGCCGGCCGGTCGACGAGTTCGATGCCCTGCAGGGAATCGTCGAACAGCGAGCGGTGGGTGGTGCGGACGTTGTCCGGCAGGCTGTCCTCCGCCACGGCGAAGCCGTGATTCTGGCTGGTGATGAAGACCCGGCCCGTGGCCAGTTCCTGCACCGGGTGGTTCGCACCGTGATGACCGAATTTCATCTTCCCGGTGCGGGCGCCGGCGGCCAGCGCTAGGATCTGGTGTCCCAGGCAGATGCCGAACAGCGGCATGCCCGCCTCGAGCAACTGCCGGGTCGCCTCGATGGCGTAGTCACAGGGCTCCGGGTCGCCCGGACCGTTGGAGAGAAACACGCCGTCCGGCTCCAGGGCCAGCACTTCGTCGACCGGCATGGTGGCGGGCACCACCGTGATCCGGCAGTCGTGCTCGGCAAGCCGGCGCAGGATGTTGCGCTTGATGCCGTAGTCGTAGGCCACCACGTGGTTGGGCGCGATGCGTCGGGTCACCACCGGATCTCGGTCGGGCCAGATGCTGCCGAGCGCCCACTGATAGGCGGCGTCCGTGGTGACGAATTTCGCAAGATCCATGCCCGCGATACCGGGGAATTTCCGCGCATCGCGCAGGGCCGTCTCGGCCATCTCCTCGCCGGTCATGATACAGCCGGCCAGCGCGCCCTTCTCCCGCAGCAGACGCGTGAGCCTCCGGGTGTCTATATCGGCGATAGCCACCACGTTGCCCCGGCGCAAAAACTCCCCGAGGGACTGCTCCGAGCGGTAATTGCTGGCGATCAGGGCTCGATCACGGATCACGAGGCCGGCGGCGAAAATCTTGCGCGATTCGAGGTCATCGCTGTTGCAGCCGGTGTTGCCGATGTGGGGATAGGTCAGCGTGACGATCTGGCGGCAATAGGAAGGGTCCGTGAGGATTTCCTGGTAACCGGTCATCGCGGTGTTGAAGACCACCTCGCCGATGGTCCGGCCCTCGGCGCCCACGGAGATACCGTGGAAAACCGAGCCGTCTTCCAGTGCCAGTACCGCAGGTGTCATCGTATGGCGGCCCCTCTTGCGTATCTTTTGCGGTTTTCAGATGTGCAAAAGCGGAAGGAACCCTGTCTGGTGGATACCCTTCCGCCCGGGCCGCCAATCTGCACGGCGACCCGCGTTAGTGTAAAGCACGCTTCCAGGTGACGCCAGATCGATCGCATCCGGCGCGGCGAGGTTCAGCGGATGCCGAGCACGTCGGCCATGGCGTACAGGCCGGGCGGGCGCCCGGCGAGCCATCGCGCCGCCGCCAGCGCGCCGGAGGCGAAGGCCGCCCGGTCCTGGGCCTGATGCACCAGACTCAGGCGATCGTAGTCCCCGCCGAACATCACCGTATGCTCGCCCACGATGGCCCCGGCGCGGATCACGGAAAAGCCGATAGCGCCCCGTTGCCGCGGTCCGCTCTCGCCCTCGCGGGCGTACACCGCCCGGTCCGCGAGGCTCTCTCCGCGGGCCGCCGCCAGCGTCTCCCCCAGCATCAGGGCGGTGCCCGACGGTGCGTCGCGTTTCGCCCGGTGATGGACCTCGGTGATCTCCGCGTCGTACTCCGCACC
The DNA here is from genome assembly GCA_964427415.1 of uncultured Woeseiaceae bacterium. Lineage (GTDB taxonomy): Bacteria > Pseudomonadota > Gammaproteobacteria > Steroidobacterales > Woeseiaceae > Lentisalinibacter. Next base: position 236,036 of record CAYRUH010000001.1, read on the forward strand.
CAGTCGGGAAGCGGCCTCGCGCACGAGGAAGTTCAGCAACTGGACGCCGACGCTCATGTTGCGGTCGTAGACCACCGGCACGACTGCGGCCACCCGGGCCATATGCTCGAGTTCCGTCCGGGCGACCCCCGTGACGCCGCAGACCAGCGGCACCCGGTTGCGCTCGACGGCCTCCAGCACGGCCGCGGTTGCCACCGGCAGCGAAAAATCCACCACCGCATCGGCGCCGCCCAGCACGTCATCCAGGTCCGCGGAGGTCACCGCCGCGGTGTCCGCCGCAGCCGGATGCCAGCTCGCGACCGGCTCCCCCGAACGGACGTCGCCCTCGCGCACCCAGGCAGCAGTGAGTTCCAGATCCGGCTCCCGGGCGACAATATCGATGACCGCCCGGCCCATGCGACCGGCAGCGCCCAGTACGGCGATGCGGGTAGTGTCGATGACGCTGCCTCCTCCGGTGGCCCTGGTGGC
>CAYRUH010000001.1:236603-249775 GCA_964427415.1 uncultured Woeseiaceae bacterium
GTACGGCGATGCGGGTAGTGTCGATGACGCTGCCTCCTCCGGTGGCCCTGGTGGCTCTGGTGGCCCTGGTGGCCCTGGTGGCCCTGGACGGACAAGCTTACCCCGCGGCCCGGCGGGCTGTCAGCAGGAGCGGGAGCCGCTCAGGTGATGCGCTCGAAAAAGCGCTTGACGGTGTCCTTCCAGCTCCCCGAGTGGGGGTTGTGGGTCTCGCCGCCCGCTTCCACCGAGGCCTCAAAGTCGCGCAGGAGCTGCTCCTGCTCGGCCGTGAGGTTCACCGGCGTCTCAACGACCGTACGGCAGAAGAGATCGCCATGGCGCGGGCTGCGCACCGTGATGACACCCTTGCCGCGCAGCCGGAACACCTTGCCGGACTGGGTGCCGGGCGGGATCTTGAGCGAGACCTGGCCATCCAGCGTGGGCAGATCGACCGAGCCGCCCAGCGCCGCCCTGGCGAAGCTGATGGGCACGTCGCAGTGCAGGTCGGCGCCGTCGCGCTCGAACAGCTTGTGGGGCTTTATATGGATCTCCACATAGAGATCGCCCGGCGGACCGCCGTTGCGCCCGGCCTCGCCTTCGCCGGAGAGCCGGATGCGGTCGCCCTCGTCTACGCCTGGCGGGATCTTCACCGAGAGACTGCGCTCGGCCATCACCCGGCCCCGGCCCTGGCAGTCCTCGCAGGGATCGGTGATCCTGGTGCCCTCGCCGCGGCAGGACGGACAGGTCTGCTGCACCGAGAAGAAGCCCTGCTGCATGCGCACCTGGCCGATGCCGCCGCAGGTATCGCAGGTCTCCGGTGTGGAACCCGGCGCGGAGCCGCTACCGCTGCACGTCTCGCAGCCGACCAGCGAGGCCACTTCGATCTCCACCGTGTCGCCGGCCACGGCGCGCTCGAGTTCGAGTTCCAGGTCGTAGCGCAGGTCCGCGCCGCGAAACGCCTGGCTGCGCCCGCTCCGGCGCCCGCCACCGAAGATATCGCCGAAGACGTCGCCGAAGATATCGCCGAAAGCATCCGCCGGATTGAAGCCGCCCCTACCGTCCACGCCGCCGGCGCCGCTGACGCCGGCGTGGCCGAACTGGTCGTAGGCGGTCTTCTTGCGCGGGTCCGACAGGACCTCATAGGCCTCCTTGGCCTCCTTGAACCTGATCTCCGCATCCGCGTCGTCCCTGTTGCGGTCGGGGTGGTACTTCATCGCCAGACGCCGGTAGGCCTTCTTGATCTCGATCGCCGAGGCATCCCGGCCGACGTTCAGTACCTCGTAGTAGTCACGTTTCGACATGCACAGGTCCGTCGCGGAAACGGCTCCCGGCCGGCAGCCGGGAGCCGTACTCATTCCGGTGCCCGCCGCGTGTCGCGGGCACCCCCATCAAGCAGAAGATCGTCGTCCCGCCGTTCAGGCGGACTTCTTGTTCTCGTCGTCGTCCACTTCCTCGAACTCAGCGTCGACCACGTCGTCTGAGCCGCCCGACTCACCGGCCTGGCCACCCTGCTGGCCTTCGCCGCCGGCTTCCTCGCCGCCCTGCGACTGCTCGTAGGCACGCTGGGCGATGGCGGCAGAAGCCTCGGCCAGCGCCCTGGAGCGCGCCTCGATGGCCTCTTTGTCGTCGCCTTCGAGTGCCTTCTTCAGGTCGCTGATGGCGGACTCGACGTTATGCCGCTCCTCGCCGCCGGCCTTCTCGCCCAGGTCCTCCAGCGCCTTCTCGGCGCCGTGGATCAGGGCGTCAGCCTGGTTGCGTACGTCAACGAGCTCGCGGAACTTCTTGTCCTCCTCGGCGTGTGCCTCGGCTTCGCCGACCATGCGGTCGATCTCCTCGTCGGTCAGGCCGCTTGAGGCCTTGATGACGATGTTCTGGCTCTTGCCGGTGGCCTTGTCCTTGGCCGAGACGTTCAGGATGCCATTGGCGTCGATGTCGAAGGTGACCTCGATCTGCGGCATGCCGCGAGGTGCCGGCGGGATATCCGCCAGGTCGAAGCGGCCGAGGGACTTGTTGTCCGCCGCCCGCTCGCGCTCGCCCTGCAGCACGTGGATGGTCACTGCGGTCTGGTTGTCGTCCGCGGTGGAGAACGTCTGCTGGGCATTCGCCGGGATGGTGGTGTTCTTCTCGATCAGCTTGGTCATGACGCCGCCCAGGGTCTCGATGCCGAGCGACAGCGGCGTTACGTCCAGCAGCAGCACGTCCTTGACATCGCCGGAGAGCACGCCGCCCTGGATGGCCGCACCGAGGGCTACCGCCTCGTCCGGGTTCACGTCCTTGCGCGGCTCCTTGCCGAAGAAATTCTTCACCTCCTCCTGCACCTTGGGCATGCGGGTCTGGCCGCCCACCAGGATGACGTCGTCGACCTCCGAGACCTTCAGGCCCGCATCGGACAGCGCGGTCTTGCACGGCCCGATGGTACGACCGATCAGTTCCTCCACCAGCGACTCGAGCTTGGCCCGGGTCAGCTTGATGTTGAGGTGCTTGGGACCGCTGGCATCCGCCGTGATGTAGGGCAGGTTCACTTCGGTCTGCTGCCCGGCGGACAGCTCGATCTTGGCCTTCTCGCCGGCCTCCTTCAGGCGCTGCATGGCGAGCGGGTCCTTGCGGATGTCGACGCCGCTCTCCTTCTCGAACTGCGAGGCGAGATACTCGATGATCCTGAGGTCGAAGTCCTCACCGCCGAGGAAGGTGTCGCCGTTGGTGGCCAGCACCTCGAACTGATGCTCGCCGTCCACCTCGGCAATCTCGATGATGGAGATGTCGAAGGTGCCGCCGCCCAGGTCGTAGACGGCGATCTTGCGGTCGCCGCGCTTCTTGTCCATGCCGTAGGCCAGCGCGGCCGCGGTCGGCTCGTTGATGATGCGGCGCACTTCCAGCCCGGCGATCTTGCCGGCGTCCTTGGTGGCCTGGCGCTGAGAGTCGTTGAAGTAGGCCGGGACGGTGATCACCGCCTCGGTCACCTCTTCACCGAGATAGTCCTCGGCGGTCTTCTTCATCTTCATCAGCACCCGCGCCGAAACCTCCGGCGGTGCCATCTTCTTGTCGCCGACCCTCACCCAGGCGTCGCCGTTGTCCGCCTCTACGATCTCGTAGGAGACCATGTCGATGTCGCGCTGCACGACGTCGTCCTTGAAGCGCCGGCCGATGAGCCGCTTGACGGCGAACAGGGTGTTGGCCGGATTGGTGACGGCCTGGCGTTTGGCCGACTGGCCGACCAGCACCTCGTCGTCCTTGGTGAAGGCGACGATGGACGGCGTCGTCCGGTCGCCCTCGCTGTTCTCGATGACCTTCGCCTTGTCGCCCTCCATCACGGCGACACAGGAATTGGTCGTGCCGAGATCTATGCCGATTACCTTACCCATGAAAATCTCCCCATATGGTGTCAAAAACTTTGCTGCCGTCTAGATGGGGCCCGCCCCGCGGCCTTTCAAGCCTCGCCAGTCTGCGGTTCCGAGGCGACGATGACCCGCGCCGGGCGCAGCAGCCGCCCGTTGATGCGGTAGCCCTTCTGGATCACCGTGAGTACGCTGCCCGCCTCCGCCTCGGCGGAGGGCTGCATGGTCATGGCCTCGTGATACTCCGGATCGAAGCGCTCGCCCCTGGGGTCGATCTCCTGGACATCGAAGTCCGCCAGCACCTTGCGCAGCTGCTTCAGCGTGGCCTGTTTGCCTTCCAGCAGGCTCGCAGCGTCGGCCGCCTCGCCGGCGGCGATGCCCATCTCGAGGCTATCCGCCACGCCGAGCAGCTCGCCGGCGAAGCGTTCGATGGCGTATTTGCGGGTGTTGTCGACGTCCCGCGCGGCCCGCTTGCGGAAGTTTTCCAGTTCGGCCACGGCACGCAGGTATTTCTCCCAGTTCTCGTCCGCCCGGCGCCGCTCCGCCTCGAGCGGATCCTCGTCACCGCCGGGGTTGCTCTCGCCCTCCAGTGCCTGGGTCTCGGCGAATTCATCCGCCGGCTGACCGGCCTCCTCTTCCGGCACCGGGTCGTCGCTGCGTTCGGGATCGTTACTCATAAATCACTACTCCGCTGCAAATGCCGGCGCCGCCGCGGGGCAGCGCCTGTATTTTATAAGATTATTTGTGAGGCCTAGGTCCGGGAATTCAAGGCCGATCCCAGCAACTTCGCCGTGATATCGACGATGGGGATGACCCGATCGTAGGCCATGCGGGAAGGCCCGATGACGCCCAGCACGCCGATGACCTCTTCGTCCACTACGTAGGGGGCCGCGACGACGCTGCAGTCGTCCAGGATGTTGTAGCCCGACTCCTCGCCGATGAAGATCTGCACGCCCTCAGCCCGGATGCTGCGATCGAGAAGATCGAGCATGAAGCGGCGCTCGTTGAAGGCCTCGAAAAGCCGGCGCAGCTTCTCCAGATCCGAGAGCTCCGCGAAATCCATGAGATTGGTCTCGCCGGCCAGCACGTAGTCGCTGCGGTGCTCGCCCGCGCCCTCGAAAGCGTGGTGGGCCATGGCCACCATGTCCAGCATGGTCTGATTCATCGAGTCCCGGGTCTGTTCCAGTTCGTCCACCAGCTGCCGGCGGATGGTTTCGAGATCGCTGCCGGCATAGCGGTCGTTCAGGAAATTGGCGGCCCGGCGCAGTTCGGAGTCCGTATAGGTCCGGGAGGTGTGCAGGATGCGGTTCTGGACCTCCCGCTCGTTGACCACCAGGATCGCCAGTACCCGGTTTTCGGAGAGCGGCAGGAACTCGATCTGGCGCAGCGTCACGCGCTCCGCCCGGGGCACCGAAACCACGCCGGCCATGCGCGTGATGTGGGACAGAAGGCTGGAGGTGGAGGAAATCAGCGAGTCCGGATCGTCGCGCAGCGTCTCGAGCTCCTGACGCAACCGGACCACTTCGGACTCCTTCAGCGGCCGAAGTTTCAGCAGCGTGTCCACGAAGAAACGGTAGCCGAGCGCCGTCGGCACCCGTCCCGCCGAGGTATGGGGCGCCGAGACGAAGCCCATCTCCTCCAGGTCGGACATCACGTTGCGGATGGTGGCCGGGCTGAGGTCGAGCCGCGAGTCCCGCGACAGAGTGCGCGAACCCACCGGCTGTCCGTCGCGGACATACCGCTCAATCAGCACCCTCAGGAGGTGCCGGGCTCGCGCATTCGGGACCGATCTGTCGATTTCAGCTGGCATAACGGACTACATCCTCGATTTTCGCCCGCTGGCACTCCACCCGCCAGTGTGCTACCAAAAGCTAGCAACGGCCCGTGACCCCGTCAAGGAGACCGCGGCGGGGGTCGGCCCTGCGACTGAATTGGCGTAAGCTCGACGCACTGCCAGCGCCGTGAGCCCTCTTAGCGACAACAGCAACCTCCGCCACCACATGACCAGAACATTCGAGACCGTCGCCGTCTTCGGCCGCCACTCCGACCCGCGCGTGGCCGAGCCCATGACTGCCATCGCCGAATTCCTCGCCGACCGGGGCGTCGACGTGCTGGTGGCCGCCAACGTGGACCTGGACATCGCCGGCCGGCGGATGCCGGAAGACAAGCTGGCAACGTCCGCCGAACTGGTGATCGCGGTCGGCGGCGACGGCACCATGCTATACGCAACCCGACTCGCTGTCGGGCATTCGGTACCGTTGTTGGGCGTGAACCGCGGCCGTCTCGGCTTCCTGACCGACGTGACTCCCGACGCAATGCTCTCCAGCGTGGAGGCAGTGATGGAGGGCGACTACAGCCGCGAGACCCGCCTGCTGCTCGAGGCCGAACTGCAGCGCCCAGACGGCACCCGCGTCACCGGCATGGCACTGAACGACGTGGTGCTGGCCCGGCGGGAGACCGGCCGCATGGTCGACTTCGAGACCTGGGTGGATAACCGCTACGTCAATACTCATTCAGGCGACGGCCTCATCGTTGCCACGCCGACGGGCTCCACCGCCTATGCGCTGTCCTGCGGCGGACCCATCGTCCAGCCGGACCTGAACGCGATGATCCTGGTGCCGGTCTGTCCGCATACGCTCAGCGACCGGCCCATCGTGATCCCCGCCGCCTCCGAGGTGCAGATCCGGCTGTTCGAGCGGCCGCAGACCAAGGGCGAGATCACCTGCGACGGCTATCCCCTCGGCGCGCTCGAGGACGGCGACAAACTGCTGGTGCGCGCTGCCGACGACCGCATTACCCTGATCCACCCGCCGGGCCACGACTACTACGAGATTCTGCGCTCGAAGCTGAACTGGGGCCGGGACGCGCGCGTGCGCCGCACGATCCGCGCCTGAGCGACAGCATGCTGAAGCGCATCCACATCCGCAATTTCGCCATCATCGACGAGATCGAGCTCGATCTGGGCGCCGGCATGACCGCGCTGACCGGGGAGACCGGCGCGGGCAAGTCCATCCTGATCGACGCCCTCGGCCTGATCCTGGGCGACCGGGGCAGCGCCGAGGTGGTGCGCCAGGGCGCGAAGCGGGCCGAGATCAGCGCCGAGTTCGAGATTGACGGCATGGCCGGGGTGGAGTCCTGGCTCGAGGAGCAGAGCCTCGAACTCGACGGCGAATGCCTGTTGCGCCGCGTGATCGGCAGCGACGGGCGCTCCCGTGCCTATATCAACGGCAACGCGGTGCCGGTACAGAACCTGCGCACCCTGGGCGAACACCTGGTGGATATCCACGGTCAGCACCAGCACCAGTCACTGGCCCGCCGGGAGGCCCAGCGTGACCTCGTTGACCAGCACGGCGGACACCACGGCTTGCGGGAGGAAGTCGGCGACGCCTGGCGGCGCTGGCAGCGCCTGGCCGACGAACTGGAAGACCTGCGCACCCGCCGCAGCGAACGCGACAGCCGGCTGGAGTTTCTCCGTTTCCAGGTGGATGAGCTGGAGGCGCTGGCGCCGGGCCCCGAGGAACTGGCCGAACTGGAGGCCGAGCGTCGGCGGCTCGCCAACATGAGCCGCCTCGCCGAGGGCTCGGCCGCAGCGCTCGGCACGCTCTACGAGAATGACGAGGTCAGCGCCCAGTCCCTGGTGGCGGAGTCTGTCCGCCGGCTGCAAGAACTCGCCGAACTGGACCCGGCACTGGAGGGCGCGGCGCGCCTCGCGGTGGAAGCCGAGGCCGCCATCAGTGAGACAGCCGAGGAGATCCGCCGCTACACCGGCTCTCTCGAATCCGATCCCGGCCGCCACGACGAGGTAGAGGCCCGTCTCGGCGCCATCCGGGAGGTCGCCCGCAAGCACCGCATCGAGGCCGGGGAACTGCCGGCACAGCTGGCGCGGCTGCAGGCCGAATTCACCGAGCTGGAGGAGGCCGACGTGCGTCTGGAATCCCTGCAACGCGACACCGCCGCCGCCCGGGATAAATACGACGGCCTGGCGGCCGAACTCACGGCGGCCCGTCAGCGCACGGCGAAAGACTTCTCCGAGCAGATCACCACCGCCATGCAGACGCTCAGCATGTCCGGCGGGCGCTTCGTCGTGACCGTCGAGACGCCGCCGGATGCCGAGCCGCGGGAGCACGGCGCCGACCGCATCGAATTCCTGGTCAGCGCCAATCCGGGCCAGGAGCCTATGAGCCTCGCCAGAGTCGCCTCCGGCGGCGAACTCTCCCGCATCAGCCTGGCCATCCAGGTGGTCGCCGCCGGCGCCAACAGCATCCCCAGCATGGTGTTCGACGAGGTCGACAGCGGCATCGGCGGCGGTGTGGCCGAGATCGTCGGCCGCCGGTTGCACCAACTCGGCGAGCAGCGACAGGTGCTGTGTGTGACCCACCTGCCCCAGGTGGCGAGTCAGGCTCACCGGCACCTGCGGGTGGCGAAGATCACCGACGGCAAGAGCACCCGGACGGGCATCGCGCCGCTGGGCGACCAGCAGCGGGTGGAGGAGATCGCCCGCATGCTGGGCGGCGTGGAGATCACCGAGCGCACCCGCGAGCACGCCCGGGAAATGCTGGAGGAAGCCACCGGCGGCCGCGAGCAGACGGCCTGAACGATAGCCGGTGAAAGCACCGGAAGCGCTGTTTCTTTGCTGTTTCCTGGCTACTTCTTCTTGGGGCGCACGTAGAGTACCAGGCTGTGGTCTGCGATCTCGTAGCCGTGCTTGGCCGCGATTTCATGCTGCAGGCGCTCGATCTCGTCGTCGACGAACTCGATCACGTCGCCCGTCTCGATGCAGACCATGTGATCGTGGTGTTCGCCGTCGTCCAGCTCGAACACCGAATGTCCGCCTTCGAAATTATGACGCGTCACGAGCCCCGCGCCCTCGAACTGGGTGAGCACCCGGTAAACGGTGGCCAGACCGATGTCCTCGCCCGAATCGAGCAGCTCTCGGTAGATGTCCTCCGCGCTGAGATGCGCCTGCCTGTTTGCCTCGAGGATTTCCAGTATCTTCAGGCGCGGCAGCGTGACCTTCAGGCCCGCATTCCTCAAGTCTTTCTTCTGCATCATCGTGTTCTGCTTCCTGGCAATTCCCTGGCCCTCGCCCTGCCGTAACCGAGTGCGTTCATGTATGATCCGTGTGCAAGTATGACGCAGATGGCAGCCGCGCTCCACCAGCACGGCCGAGGTTTGCGCGGGTGACTGGACGGGAATGACTGCAATAGGCTTTGAACAAGAATCGATGCCGGGGCACGCACTGCGCGGCCTTGCGCTGGCGGCCCTGGCGGGGCTGATGCTCGGCGGCTGCGTCTACCGCATCAACATCCAGCAGGGCAACCTGCTCGACGAGCAGCAGATCGAGCAGCTGGAAGTGGGCATGACCCGCAAGCAGGTGCGCTTCCTGCTGGGCACGCCCATGGTCAACGACCCGTTCCACGCCGAGCGCTGGGACTATGTGTATTATCTCGCCCTCGGCCGCCGCGAGCCGATCATGTCCCACATGCTGACGGTCTACTTCGAAGGTGACCTCGTCTCACGCATCGAGCGTCACGAGCAGGTCGAGGACGAGACCATAGAGCCCCGGGGACTGCCGGAGCCCGACAGAAGCGGCTAGCCGCCCCGCCCGCGATCACCCGAAGACGGGTCCCGATCCTTATCCTGATGACGGCCCGCCCGGCCCAGCGTCCGGCCCGCTTCCGCCACCCGGCGGCGCGCTTCCCGGGGATCGACGATCAACGGCCGATAAACCTCGACCCGGTCGCCTGAGCGCAGCGGCCGGTCCCGCTCCGCCACCTCGCCCCACACACCGACCGCGCAGCGCGCCAGATCCGGTACGCCCGCTTCCTGTGCCAGGCCGGGGCCGGAAGCGGTTGCCGCCCGGGTCAGCGCATCGGCCACCGTTGCGCCGGGCTGCAGGCGCAGGGGCACGCACCACTGTCGATCTGGCAGGGCGCAGACCACTTCGACGTCCAGTTCAACGTCCGGCGCCGCTTTGTCAGTTGAAGGAGAGGACACCGACCGCGTTCAGGAATACCAGGATCACCGCCACCGGAGCCACCCAGCGGGCCAGGAAACGCCACGCCCGATACAGCCCGTCGGCGCCCCCCAGTTCCTCGGCCGTGGAATTCACGCACATCACCCAGCCGGCGAAAACGGTGATCAGCAGCCCGCCCAGGGGCAGCATGATATTACTGGTGAGGAAGTCGAGATTATCGAACAGTGTGCCGGCGAGGAAAGTGACGTCGGAGAGTACGTTGAAGGACAGCACGGTGCCGAGCCCCACGGCCCAGATCACACCGCCCATGACGCCGGCCGCCGCCACCCGGGAGAGCCGGAAACTCTCCACCAGCCAGGCCGTCGCCGGCTCCATGAGGCCGATGGCCGAGGTCCAGGCCGCGAACGACAGCAGCAGGAAGAAGATCGCGGCGAATACGACCCCGCCGGTCATGTTGCCAAAGGCGAGCGGCAGGGTCTCGAACACCAGCCCCGGTCCGGAACCCGGGCTTAGGCCATTCGCGAAGACGATCGGGAAGATGGCCAGCCCCGCCAGCATGGCGATGAACGTATCCGCCGACACCACGGTAATCGAGGCCTTGGTGATGGACGTGTCTTCCGGCAAGTACGCACCGTAGGCCATCACCGAGCCCATGCCGACGCTCAGGCTGAAGAATGCCTGCCCCATCGCCGCCAGCACCGCGTTGGGCGTGAGCGCAGAGAAGTCCGGCGTAAACAGGAACGCCAGTCCCTGCTGGAAATGGCCGGTGGTCATCGAGTAGCCCAGCAGTACGAACATCAGCACCAGCAGGCCCGGCACCATGAACCGCACGGCCCGTTCGAGGCCGCCCTCCACGCCTCTGGCTACCACGAATACGGTGAGCAGCATGAATAAGGTGTGCCAGCCGGCCACCGTCCACCAGTTGCCGACCATGTTGCCGAATATCGACGAAATTCCGGCGGCATCCTGGCCGGTGAACGACCCGCTCAGACTGCGTCCGATATACGACAGCGACCAGCCGGCGATCACGCTGTAATAGGAAAGGATCAGCATGCCGCCGAACACGCCGGCCACGCCGACCAGCCGCCAGCGGCTGGTGCCGCCCTCCTCCTCGCCCAGCAGTGCCATGGTGGCGGCCGGATTGCGCCGCCCCCGGCGGCCAATCAGGATCTCCGACATCATGATGGGCAGCCCGACCACGAACACACAGATCAGATAGACCAGTACGAAGGCGCCACCGCCGTTCTCGCCGGCCACGTAGGGGAATTTCCAGACGTTGCCGAGGCCAACGGCCGAACCGGTGACCGCCAGCACAAACGCCATGCGCGACGACCAGTGGCCGTGCAGGGACTTGCGTGGCGCATTGACTGCAGCTTCTTCGCTCATCGGGACTCCCCACCCACCGGCTTAAGGCCGGAATTGTGGCCGAATCCCGGGAGAGTGACAACAAAAGCCTGGCGGGATCGCGGCCCGGCACTGGCCGAATCCGTTACACTTCCATCATGGCCGGGAAGCAGAAAACCGCGGGCAGCGACAAGCCTTCGCGCACCATCGCGGTGAACAAGAAAGCCCGCCACGACTACTTCATCGAGGAGACGCTGGAGGCGGGGCTGGCCCTCGAGGGCTGGGAGGTGAAGAGCCTCAGGGCCGGCAAGGCGCAGGTCACGGAAGCCTACGTCCAGCTCCGCGACGGCGAGGCGTGGCTGTTCGGCTCCCACTTCCACCCGCTCCTCTCGGCCTCCACCCACGTCAAGGCCGACCCCACCCGCACCCGCAAACTGCTGCTGCACCGGAACGAGATCGACCGACTGGTGGGCGCCGTGGAGCGGCAAGGCTATACGCTGGTGCCCCTCGACCTGCACTGGTCACGGGGAAAGGCCAAGCTCACGGTAGGTCTGGCCAAGGGCAAGAAGAAGCACGACAAGCGTGCGGCCGTGAAGGAACGGGACTGGCAGCGGCAGAAAAGCCGCATCCTCAAGTCCGCCGGGCATTGAATCACGGAACTTCCGCCTCACATCGGCTATCATAGACACAACTTGGGGGCGACATGGCTTCGACGTGGGTCGCGAACCCCTGGGTGCATGCCGAGGTGCAGAGTACCTCGTTAAACCATCTGCAAACCTTATAGTTGCCAACGACGACAACTACGCTTTAGCCGCTTAAAAACCGGCTCGAAGCCTTCCGCCCGGCACGTGCCTGTGCGTCCGGTTCCGGGAGTCATCCACACAGGATCGCGCGAGGAGTCGTCCGGGCTCCAACCGTTAAAACCCAATTCCGGGCTGGCTGCGGGTTTGCCCTTTCCACCGGGTTGCCTGTAGTGAGATCAAAGGTGGAATAAGCATGTAGAGCTCAGGGCAGAGGGCTTGCGGACGCGGGTTCGATTCCCGCCGCCTCCACCAAACAACCGTCCATCCGGATCTCAGGATGCTCCAGAGCCCGCGTAACTGCGGGATTTTTTGTGCTATTATATTCCCTGCACTGCTCTCCTGATCTCCCGACTTTTCACGTCAGCTGGGGGCAAATCAGGGGGCAAGCCCCTCACACTGAATTTGGTTGCCCCCAAATGAAGTTGACCGCGACCGGCGTCAGGAATCTAAAAGCAGGGCCGCGAATCTACAAACGCGCGGACGGGCGGGGCCTCTATATCGAGGTGCATCCTAATGGTGCGAAATATTGGCGCCAGAAGTACCGCTACCGCGGCAAGGAAAAGCGACTCTCGTTGGGGACGTATCCCGATACCTCCCTGGCGGAGGCTCGGGCAAGCGCCAAGGAAATCCGAAACCAGCTGAAGTCCGGCATGGATCCCAGCGCCCACCGGAAAGCGCAGAAGAACCCTGCCGGACTGACTTTCGAGGCCATCGCCCTGGAATGGCTCGGGAAGCAGGAGGACCACTGGGCGGAGTCCCATTCGAAGCGCGTAAAGGCACAATTGAGAAACGACCTTTTCCCGTTCATTGGGAACATCCCGATCTCCAGTCTCAGCCCGATGGACGTTCTGGCCGCCCTCCGGCGCATTGAAGACCGAGGCGCCATAGAAACGGCTCATCGGGCTCGTCAGAAATGCGGGGAGGTCTTTCGCTATGCCGTCGCGACAGGCCGAGCCGAACGTGATGTCACGCAGGATCTGAAGGGCGCGCTTAGGCCAGTAAAGGGCAATCGTCGAGCGGCCATTACCGAGCCTAAGTCGGTCGGCGCCCTGCTCCGTGCCATCGACGGATACGAGGGGCAACCCAGTGTCATGTACGCGCTCAGGCTCCTGCCCTTGGTGTTCGTTCGCCCCGGTGAGCTGCGCTTCGCCGAGTGGCGCGATTTCGATCTCACGGCCGCAATGTGGCGTATCCCGGCCCATCGCACGAAGCTGAGGCGTGAGCATCTCGTTCCACTGTCGAGGCAAGCGCTGGAGATTATCGAAGAGCTGAAGCCTCTGACGGGTCCGGACGGGCTGCTGTTTCCGGGGATCCGATCGACCGCACGACCCATTTCCGATAACACCCTGAACGCAGCCTTGCGACGCCTGGGTTATTCCAAAGAAGATATGACCGCTCACGGCTTCAGAGCCGTGGCGAGCACCTTACTGAACGAACAGGGTTGGAATCGCGATGCCATCGAGCGTCAATTGGCCCACGCGCCTCGTGACGAGGTTCGTGCGGCGTATCATCGCTCAGAGCATCTTGAGGAGAGGACGCGCATGATGCAGGAGTGGGCTGACCATCTCGACTGGCTCAAATCGCTTCATCTCAAGAGCCAGCCTGGCGAAGCTCACCACTTATAAACAGATCCTACCTCCCGGCCGCCTGGTTCGTAGTTAGAAAGCGAAGTTCTAACTTGGTTTATTCATGACGTCAGCGTCAGTACGTCCACCGGCCGGAATTTCAGTAAGTTTT
>CAYRUH010000002.1:0-94502 GCA_964427415.1 uncultured Woeseiaceae bacterium
ACGATTCGTGCCATCGACCGTGATAGCGCTGAAGATCGCACGCCATTTCGGGGTTCCCGTCGAGGACGTATTCCAGCTCTCTGACGGGGAATAGCGACAAGCGCAACAATCCGGAAAGTGCGCCCCCGTCTGAATTCCTTGCGCAATATCCGGATGCGCTCCGCTTGCCGCCGAAGCTAATGCTGACTAGCTATACTGATTCCAGCGCACCACACCCATACACTTATCAACCGCCAGCCCACGTCCGGTTTGAGGCGACCGCGGGATTCGTGCTGTAAGGGATGAAGCGGTCGCTATCCGGCCAGGGACGCACCGGGTGACGTCCCGATCGTACATCAGTGGAGGCCCGGGTCCTGGTGCGGCCGTTGCGTCCGCGTTGATGCCGCTCCGGATAGAACGGCGGCGGGCGTTGCCCGCCGCCTCTGTGCATCTATCGCTCGTCAGTCACGGATCTTCCCCGACCGTATGCTCTCTACCACATACACTCGGGCATCGTCGCACTCGTCGATCCTGGCGAAGATCTCCTGAGATACGGCGCGCCCGCCTCCATTGGCGAAGTTCTCTACGTCGGACCCGACCTCCTCGAAACTGCTGTAGGCCGAGACGACCTTGTAGTCGAATTCGGCATCGCCGCCGCCGAACATCGGCATCCAGTGATAGTAGGCAGCCTTGGAGCCGGACTTTTCGAGGTGGTCCATCCATTTCAGCTCGGCCGCCCTGACGTCCGTGTATCGGTAGCCTTCATTGAGCTCGCAATCCATGATGCTGATGACTCCCGACCCGGGCGCTCCACCGGCCGGGGGCGCTTTGTACATGGCGGACGAGAAGGCGACGTGCGCACCACAATCCAGCACTTCCTGGAATGCGGCATTCATTTCCCTGCCGTCCGCGATCCAGTTTTGCAGGCCCGTCCCCATGGCATTGCCATCCGCGTAGGCGCCCAGCCAGAGGATGTCGAAGTCCTGCGCCGGCGTGTAGAAGAACGGCCTGAGTAGCCAGGCAGAATAATCGTCCATGTCGTTGTCGTCGGCGTACTTGTTCCACTGTTCGACTACCTTGGACAGATCCGCACCGTCCTTGCCTTCCTCGAAATCGCACGCATACAGCTCGACCGGTAAGACCTTGCCCATGCCATCGGCGCTGACCTGCGCGAAACCCGGTGTGGCGCTCAGCACCATACTGGCAACGGCCAAGCAAATTACGGTTTTTGGACTGTTCATGACTCTCCCCCTGTGCCTGTTCGGCGTTGTTGTTGTGACCGCTACAGGCGGTCGGTTTTCATGCTCCCCCCGACCCCCGATGTGCGGTAACAGGGCGAATCAGTGACCCTAGTTGAACACTTGGTCAATGTCCAGCAAAAAACCACGACAGTGATGGCTCCGGGCGAGGCACCTTGATTTCTCGGCAGTGTCGTCAGCTCGTCGAGCGGCGGTCTGCCGCGACGTCCGGAATCCAGTGCGAAGGGGCCGACCGTTAAGCGAGCCTGTACGCGCCCGTCAGGGAGCCCTGTTGTTTTCGACAAAGATCAGTTCGGAGGTGTCGAACCCTGCATCCTCGGCTTCGGAGAGCAGTTCGTCGAGCACGGGTCGGGGAAGCTCCGGTGCCCTCGCCAGAATCCAGAGATAGGAGCGGTTCGGGCCGGCAACCATCGAGTAGCCGTAGTTTTCGCCGAGCTCGAAGATGTTGTAAGCGCCGTAGAAAGGGCCGAAAAACGAAACCTTCAGCCGCCCGACGCTGGGGTCGCCGATGAAGTAGGCCTTGCCTTCGGCCTGGTCCCACTGGCCGCTCTCGTCGCGATAACCGCGATTCAGTACGCGGACGCCGCCGTCCTCGCGCAGCGAGTAGTGGGCAGTGACATTCGACAACCCGCGCTCGAAACGATGATCGAGACGCGCTATCTCGTACCAGGTGCCGAGGTACGGTTCCAGCTCGAAGTCTTCGACCGGCTCGATGCCTTCGGGAATGCCGGTACAGCCCGCCAGTGCGAACACGGCAAGCAACAGCAGCCTTTTCATGGAACTCTCCTCGTGGATGTGCGAAAGGGATCGAGTCCCGGGATCATATCTCGGGGCAGCGGCCCGGCCGCCTGGCCGGCGGGAGCCGCCGTTATCGATCCGCGGCAGCGCGCGGAAACAGGCCGTCGGAGTGTGTTGACCGGTTCTGTTTGCTATCGTCTCCCCTGCGAACTCGATCAGTACACAACGGGCAGGCCCAATGAGCACGAATGTTGACCTTTACGATAGCTCTTACAGTAATTATGCGCTCGAAACCTATGGCGAGATCCGGCGCGAGACCTACGGGGAGGACTATGGGCAAACCAGCTGGGTCTCCACTGCAGAGTCTCATGAAATACCCGAGTTACTTCAGTTGTCACCCACCTCATCGGTGCTGGAGATCGGGTGCGGATCCGGGGGGTACGCCGTGGGTCTGGCGAAACGTATAGGCTGTCGAATCACAGGGTTCGAGATCAATGCGTCGGGAGTGAAAACGGCGACCGCTCTGGCGGAGGAAGAAGGCGTCAGCGACATCGTGAAATTCGAACAACACGACGCCTCCAGGGAACTGCCTTATGAGGACAGCTCATTCGACGCCATTTTTTCGACTGACGTGCTGTGTCACGTGCCCTTTCGAAAAGACGTCCTCGCCAATGTACGAAGTTTGCTGAAAGCCGGCGGACGCTTCGTTTTCAGTGATGCCCTGGTTATCGGGGGCGTGGTTTCCCACGAAGAGATTGCGACTCGAAGCTCGGTGGGGATGTATTTCTTCAGTCCCCCGGGGGTGAATGAGCAATTGATAGAAGAAGCCGGCCTCAAGCTGATTGAAGCTCGTGATACCACGGAGAATTCCGCTCTGTTGTCAAAGCGTTGGCATGATGCCCGCGAACAGAGAAAAGAGTCGCTGATCGCATGCGAAAGTGAGGATAATTTTCTGGGAGTGCAGCGATTTCTGGGGTGCGTTCACAGCCTGACTTCCGAGAGGCGTTTGTTGCGGTTCCTATATACCTGTGAGAAATAGCCTTTCGTTGATTCTGCCGCAGGTCCGTGCCGGACGCGATCACACCGTCGATTCAGGATCAGGCGCGGGGCCCGGGCATATCGATCTCGTGCGGTCGATCGTCACGCCGTTAATCGCCACGCTGCTCATAGATTGCCGTTGACCCGGTCCCAGAACTCCTCGCGGTGATTGGTGCGCGGGAACTCCTCGTCAGGTACCGGTACGTCCAGGAACGCACACAGCGGTTCCCATCCGTCCTTCACCTCGAAGACGAGCAGCCGGCTGGCGGGGATGGTCTTCCTGACCGCGTCGTTGTGTGCGGTGAAGGCTGCTGCTAGGCCGTCGCGATCGAGCCCGGGAGGGAAGCCGGTCCTGGCGATGACGCCGGCGGCCATGTCGAGCCAGTCCCGCATCTCCGGCGGCGCCTCGTCCCGGCCGGCCAGCAGCGTGTAGATGGTTGCGCCGAAGCTGTCCGCCCATCTCTCCGGATCGCGCAGCGTGAGCACGAATCGGGCGGAAGGGTAGTCCCGGGCCAGCTCGCGGAAAAAGCCGGCGGTGGGCCAGTCCACCGCGCTGGCATAGCCGTCGTAGATGCGCTCCCAGTCCGGTTCGCCGGCGGTCGCTGCCGACCAGAGCGGTACCTGCGCGGGCATGTTGTGCAGGACCTCCTCCATGTGATGGCACGGGCCCAGACCGAGCCTGTTCAGCGCCAGCTTGAGGGAATAGGTACCGGTCCGGCCGACGCCGGCGCCGATGATGCTCGTTGTCATTGTTGTTCTCCGCCACCACTCGATGCCACGCCCGCCACGGATCGGCAGCGGTTTGGCGATCAAGTGTACCCAGATTCGAATCCCGCAGGTGGCCTGGAGTGGCGCGCGAACAGGATCGCTGCTTAGATTACACAACTCCCGTTACCGAGAGCGACAACCGTGAACGACCTCCAACTCCTGATCGATCTGCACAGGGACGGCCGGCGTCAGGGCCCGGGCGGCGACGACGAGACCCGCCTGGCCGTGACGCTCTCGGGTCTGCAGGGGGCGGCGGATTTGAAAATCGCCGACATCGGCTCCGGCACCGGCGCCTCGACGCTGGTGCTTGCCGCGGAGCTGGATGCGCAGATCACGGCCGTCGACTTCCTGCCGGAGTTCCTGGCCGGACTCGAGGAGGCCGCCACCCGTGCCGGGGTGGCCGACCGGATCACGACGCTGGCGGCCCCCATGGAAGCGCTGCCCTTCGACGAGGAGTGGTATGACGCCATCTGGGCGGAGGGGGCGATCTACAACATGGGCTTCGCCGCGGGGACGGAGGCCTGGCGCCGATTCCTGAAACCGGGCGGCATCATCGCGGTCTCCGAACTCACCTGGCTGACCGCCACGCGGCCCGCGGAGCTCCAGGCCCACTGGGACGGCGAGTATCCGGAGGTGGACACGGCCTCCGCCAAGATGGCCGTGCTGGAGCGCCTCGGCTTTTCGCCGCTGGGCTACTTCCCGCTGGCCGAACGCTGCTGGCTCGACAACTACTACCGGCCGATGCAGGCGAGGTTCCCCGCCTTCCTGGCGCGGCACGGCAACTCGGAGGCGGCGCGGGCAGTGGTGGCAGCCGAAGAGGCGGAAATCGCGCTGTACGAACGCCACAAGGCCTTCGTCAGCTACGGTTACTACATCGCCCGGAAGACCGGCGGGTGAATCGCAGGCCGGTCGCCAGCGGGGTTGCCGATCGGATGCGGGCGCAGTCTGCCTG
Organism: uncultured Woeseiaceae bacterium; assembly: GCA_964427415.1. Lineage (GTDB taxonomy): Bacteria > Pseudomonadota > Gammaproteobacteria > Steroidobacterales > Woeseiaceae > Lentisalinibacter. Next base: position 4,735 of record CAYRUH010000002.1, read on the forward strand.
TGGTGCGTCCTCAAGCAATTCCGACGGGTTACCCGGAGGCAGAATTCCGTAGAATGACCCCATGAGCACGGACGCGCCCACCTTCGACCCAAGCCTCGCCTCCCGCGAACCTCCCGACGGTGCCGGACGCATCGCGGTGGTGCTGGGCGCCAGCGGCTACATGGGTTCCAACCTGACGCCGGCGCTGGCGCAGGCGGGCTGGCACGTGCGTGCAGTCGCGCGCAACGCCGCCGTGCTGGAGGCCCGCGAATGGGAGGGCGTCGAGTGTGTCTCCGCCGACGTGCTGAAGCCGGAGACCCTGGCTCCGGTGCTCGACGGCGCGGACGTCGTCTACTACCTCGTGCACATGATGTGGAGCGGCGGCGACTTCGTGCCGGTCGAGCGGCGCGCCGCCGAGAACGCCCGCCGGGCCTGCGAGGCCGCCGGCGTGCGCCGGATCGTCTATCTCGGCGGTATCATGCCGAAGGATGAGCGGTCCCGGCACATGGAGGGCCGCGCCGTGGTGGGCGATGCGCTGCGGGACGGCTCCATCCAGGTCATCGAGCTGCAGGCGGCAATGATCGTCGGTCCGGGCTCGGCGGCCTTCGAGGTGATCCGCGATCTCGTGAACTATCTGCCGGTGATGATCACGCCGAAGTGGGTGAGGCGGCGCTCGACCCCGATCGCGCTGGAGAACGTCCTGACTTACACGATCGCCGCCGCGGATCTGCCGCTGAAGGGTGATCGTACGCTGGAACTGGCGGGGCCCGACGTGCTGACCTACCAGGAGATCATGGACATCTACGCCGGATTCGTCGGCAAGAAGCCCCTCGTCTTCCCGGTGCCGGTGCTGACGCCAAAGCTATCGAGCTACTGGCTCTACTTCGTGACTTCGGTGCCTCCGACCACGGCGATGTCGCTGGTGGAGGGTCTGGCCCATGACTACGTGGGCGACGACGAGGAGATGCGCGCGCTCGTGCCCCAGCGGCTGCTTACGTTTCGCGAATCCGTCGCCGCCACGCTGGCGGCGGAGAAGAACCACGACGTGCCGGCGCGCTGGGTGGAAGGCTCCATAGCCTGCCGCGACTGGAACCCGGAATACTCGTTCTACGCCAAACGCTATTGCGGAAAAACGGAGACCACGGCGAGCCGGGCGTCGATCTTCCGCGTGCTGCAGGAGTTCGGCGCCGAGGGCGACTTCTACGCTTACCGCTTCCTCTGGTGGCTGCGGCGTGCGTTCGACTGGCTGATCGGCGGGCCCAGCTTCCGCACGGGACGGCGCGACCCCGACGCGCTACGCATGGGCGATGTGGTCGACGGCTGGCGCGTACTCGGGATCGAGCCGAATCAGCGGATCACGTGGTCGATGCTGATGCGCGCGCCGGGTTCCGGCCTGCAGGAATTCGCCATCCGGGAACGGGACGACGAATCGTCCGGCAAACGGGTCGTCGAGCTCTGCTGCTACTGGCACCCCGCCGGTATCTGGGGGCTGCTGTACTGGTATGCGCACCTGCCGTTCTACGGGCCGCTCGTCGGCGGCGCCGTGCGGGAGATCGTGCGCCGGGCCGAACGGCTCGAGAGCTGATGTGCCGGGCCGGCCCTGCCGCTCAGGCTTTCGATGCCTCCGTCATCGGCAGCACCAGGATATTGCAGTACAGGCCGTCGATGACCCTCTCGGCGGTGTGTCCCAGTTTCGCTGCGGCATCCGGCTGCGATACGCGCGCGATCACGACCAGGTCCGCCTCCAGTTCCCTGGCTGCGGTCGCGATCGCCTCTTCCGGCTTCCCCATCTCCGCGCGGACCTGGTTGCGCGGCAGCCCGCAGCGGTCCGCAAAGCGCTGTCGGTCCGGGTAATCACTGGTGTCCGGGTAGACGGTGACGACATTGAGTTCCGCGCCCACGTTGTTGGCGATCCTGCGCCCGGCGTCGAGCAGCCGATCGTTCGCGGCGCGATAGGTGTCTGTCTCCGGCCGGTGCTTGATGGCGACGAGGACCTTATTGATGTGCCGGCGGGCATAGGACTTCACGAGCAGCACCGGACACTTGGCGTCACGTAGCAGCCGCCAGTCCGAAGTCTCCTTCAACCAGCGCCGGAGGCGCGACTGATTGGTCATGTTCTTGACCGCCAGCGTGCTGGAGCCGCGCGCGATGGCATCCACGATCGCCTGGCGCCAGTCCGGCTTGATCTCCACCTCTGTGTCGACCCGCATGCCCTTTGCGCGGCCATGCTCCGCCAGGCGTTCCGCCCAGCTTTCGATGCGGGATGACTCCTCGGCGATGGCCGTCGCATCGTCCACATTCGGTGGCCGCCGCACCTGGTCCTCCCCTATGCAGCAATAGAGGTGCAGCGCGACGTCGGCCGCGCCCGAAGCCTGCTCGTCAGCGGCGATGGTCTCGGCCATCACCAGCGACGGCTGGTTCATGGTGGTGGGGTCGAGGATGACGAAAATCGTCTGCCGGTCAGTCATGCTTACTCTCCCGAATTAATGCCGTGAAGGATAGCAAAATCGCGGTCGGCGGGCTGAAGGATCGCCCGGTTGAACCGATGTAGGAGGGCCTTCAGGCCCGATCTCTCGTGATGAATCGGGGCTAAAGCCCCTCCTACATTTTTTATGCCAGACCGTCGACTTTGCCGTCGGCGTCGATGCGCATGTTGCGTGCGGCAGGCCGGCGGGGCAGGCCCGGCATGGTCATGATGTTGCCGCAGATGGCCACCAGGAAGCCGGCGCCGTTGGCGAGCCGCACCTCTCGGACGGGCACCACGTGGTTCTTCGGGATGCCCTTGACGTTGGGGTCGGTGGTGAAGCTCAGCGGTGTCTTGGCGATGCACACCGGGAAGTGGCCGTAGCCGGTCTCCTGGTGGTGGGCGATCTGGTCGCGCACCTTCTGGTCGGCGATGATGCCCTGGGCGCAGTAGATGTTCTGGGCCACGGTGCGGATTTTGTCCCACAGGGGCATCTCCTGCGGGTACAGATAGCGGAAGTCCGCGCCGTCCTGCTCGATCAGTTCGACCACCGCCTCGGCGAGTTCAGTAGCGCCCGCACCGCCCTCCGCCCAGTGATCGCAAGCCACGCAGAGGATGTCGAGTCCGGCGCAGGCCTGGCGCACCCTATCGAACTCCGCCTTCGTATCGGTCGAGAACCGGTTCAGCGCCACCACCACCGGTACGCCGAAACTGCGGGTGTTCTCCACGTGCCGGGCCAGGTTGTCGAAGCCTTTCGCCACCGCCATCAGGTTCTCGTGGTCGAGCTTGTCCTCGGTCACCCCGCCATGCATCTTCAGTGCGCGGATGGTGGCGACGATCACGGCGCAGTCCGGCTTCAGGCCGGCGCTGCGGCACTTGATGTCGAAGAACTTCTCGGCGCCGAGATCCGCGCCGAAGCCGGCTTCGGTCACCACGTAATCGGAGAGCTTCAGCGCCGTGCGCGTCGCCAGTACCGAGTTGCAGCCGTGGGCGATATTCGCGAACGGCCCGCCGTGGACGAAGGTGGGCGTGTGCTCCAGGGTCTGCACGAGGTTCGGCTGGATGGCGTCTTTCAGCAGCACAGTCATGGCGCCGTCGGCCTCCAGTTCGGCGGCATGGACCGGATTCATGGCGCGGTCGTAGCCCACGATGATGCGCCCGATGCGTTCGCGCAGGTCGGTGAGACCTTCCGCAAGGCAGAGAATGGCCATCACTTCCGAGGCCACGGTGATGTCGAAACCGTCGCTGCGCGGATAACCGTTGGCGACGCCGCCGAGGCCGGCGGTGATCTCCCTGAGCGCCCGGTCGTTCATGTCCATGACCCGGCGCCAGACCACCCGGCGGCTGTCGATGCCGCACTCGTTGTCCCAGTAGATGTGATTGTCCACCAGCGCGGCCAGCAGGTTGTGGGCCGCGCCGATGGCGTGCATGTCGCCGGTGAAGTGAAGGTTGATGTCCTCCATCGGCACCACCTGGGCGTAGCCGCCGCCGGCCGCGCCGCCCTTCATGCCGAAGCAGGGGCCCAGCGAAGGCTCGCGCAGGCAGATGGAAGCTTGCTTGCCGATGCGCCGGAGCGCGTCGCCGAGGCCCACGGTGGCCGTGGTCTTGCCCTCGCCCGCCCTGGTGGGCGTGATGCCGGCCACCAGGATCAGCTTGCCGTCGGGGCGGTCACCGAGCGTGCGGATGTAGTCCAGCGACACCTTGGCCTTGTCGTGGCCGTAGGGCAGGAGATTCTCCTCGCCGATGCCGAGCTCGCCGGCCACCTCGATGATCGGTCGCAGTTCGGCCTGTCGGGCGATCTCGATGTCCGGCTTCGGTGACCAGTGCTGTTCGCTGCCCATGACGGCGACTCCGATGACGGCTACTGCGACGCCGCCCCGCTGCCGGGCCGGGCCCGTGGACAGGGCCTAGCAGATGCGCGGCAGGGGATCGTCTTCCAGTTCTTCCAGATAGCGTTCACCGCCCAGCTCGGTCTCCAGTACCACGCGCCTGGCGGCGTCGGTGACGTGGCCGATGCGCGCGGCCATGTCGCCGCCGGGCAGTTTTCTGAGCGCCGCCACCGCCTCGTCCGCCTGCGCCGGATCCACCACGGCGACGACACGACCCTCGCAGGCCAGGTAATAGGGGTCGTAGCCCAGCATCTCGCACACCGCCTGCACCGGCTCACGCACGGGGACGTCGGGCGCCATGAGGCGGACACCGAGTCCGGTGATGGATGCAATCTCGTGTGTGACGGTCGCCAGACCGCCGCGGGTAGGGTCGCGCATGAAGCGCAGCCCTTCGAACTCCAGCAGCCGCGCGCACAGGGGCGCGATGCTGGCGGCGTCGGACTTGAGATCCCCGCGCAGGCCGAAATCCTCCCGCGCGAGCATCACCGCCGTACCGTGATCGCCGATGGGGCCGCTGACGATAAGCGCGTCGCCGGCCCGGATATTGTCGAAGGACGGTTTCACGCCCGGCAGACGCAGGCCGACGCCGGTGGTGGCCAGATACAGCCCGCCGCCCTCGCCGCGGCGCAGCACCTTGGTATCGCCGGCGGCGACCCGCACGCCGGCCTCCGCCGCAGCCCGCGCCAGACTGGCGATGATCCGGTCGAGCACCGCGATCTCGAGGCCCTCTTCGATGAAGGCGTTCAGGCTCAGGTAGCAGGGGCGGGCGCCGGCCACGGCGAGATCGTTGCAGGTGCCGTGCACCGCCAGCGCGCCGATATCCCCGCCGGGGAATTCCAGCGGCTGCACGGTGAAACCGTCGGTGGTGAACAGCACCTCGCCCTCGTCGAGCTTCAGCGGCACGGCGTCGGCGCGCACGTCCAGGTCCTCGTTGGCGAGATGCCGCGCGAAGATCTCGTCGATGAGTTCGCGCATGAAGCGTCCGCCGTTGCCGTGGGCGAGACTGATGCGATCGTCTTCCATTATTCTCCCATCGGGCTGGTGCCCGTGATTATCGCTTGCCTCCGGTCGCGGACCGGGCGGCGTACTCCGCGGCCTGACCGAAGGAGATGGCCGCATCGTTCGCCGGCAGCGCCGTGCCCATGTTGGCGGTGTGGCCCGCGTCCGCGAGGCGCTCCAGCACGGTATCGGCGAGGACCCGGTTCTGGAACACGCCGCCGGTGAGGCCGATGCGGTCGAAGCCCTCCCGCTCCGCGATCATACCTGCCTGGACGGCCAGCGCCGCGGCCATCGAGGCGTGCAAGTCGGCCGCGCGTTCGGTAGCGGGACGGTCCGAGTCGCAGAGCATCGGCAGCAGGGGCGCCCAGTCGGTGCGCAGGACGCCGGCCTCGTCCGCGATCAGGGGTAGCTCCAGGGCGCTGCCCGGGCGGGCAGCGCCGGCGGCGATGGACTCCAGTATCATCGGCCCCTGGGCCTCGAAACTTGCAGCGCCGATGCCGCAGACCATGGCGGCGGCGCCGTCGAAGAGCCGGCCCACCGCGCTCGAGACGGGGCAGTTCAGGCCCTGTTTCCAGGCGATGCGGGCGAGATCCATGTGCTCCGGTCCGTCGGTGTAGTCGAGGCCGCAGGCCCAGTGCATGGCGGCGGCGCTGCGCCAGGGTTCGCGTCCCGCCTTGTCGCCGCCGGGCAGCGCGATGGTGCGCATGCTGGCGACGCGGCGCCAGGCGCCGGGCCGGCCGATGAGCGCCTCGCCACCCCACAGGCTGCCGTCCTCGCCGTAGCCCACGCCGTCCCAGGCGAACACCAGCCAGGTCCCGTCACCGCCGCGCTCCGCCGCCACCGCCGAGGCGTGGGCATGGTGGTGCCAGACGGTCTCCACGGGCAGGCCGGAGCGCTGCGCCCAGCGGTGGGTGTCATAGCCGGGATGGGCGTCCGCCAGCACCCGGCGGGCCTCCACGCCGTACAGGGATTGCAGGTCGCCGGCCACCTGCTCGAAGACCTGCATGCTGCGCGGCGTTCCCATGTCGCCGATATGGGGCGAGACCACCACCCGGTCGTCCCAGGCCAGCGCCAGGGTATTCTTCATGTGGCCGCCGACAGCCAGCACCGGCTCCGGCTGGCGCCAGGGCAGGGTGAGCTCCCGCGGCGCGCAGCCGCGGCCGATGCGGATCGGCCGCACGCGCCCGCCCACGCGGCGGAAGACCGGGTCGTCGGCGGGCCGGACGATGGGCCGGTCGTGGTGCAGGAAGGCATCTGCGATGCGGGCGAGCCGTTGTTCCGCCTCGTCCGGGTTGGTCAGCACGGGCTCGCCGCTGACGTTGCCGGAGGTGGCAACCAGTGGCGCGCCGAAGTCCCCGGTGAGCAACTGATGCAGGGGGCTGTAGGGCAGGAAGACGCCGAGTTCGCCCAGTCCGGGCGCCAGATTGTCCGCCAGCGGGCAGTCGGGACGGCGCGCGGCGAGCACGATGGGCCGCACGGGGCCCAGTAGTTCGGCGGCTTCCTCCGCGCCCAGTTCCACCGAGCGGCGCACTGCATCGAGCCCGTCATCGCCGGCCAGCGGGAACATCACCGCCAGCGGCTTGTGCGGCCGGGGCTTGCGCTCGCGCAGCCGCGCCACCGCGCCAGCGTCGCCGGCGGTGCACATCAGGTGATAACCGCCGATGCCCTTCACCGCGAGAATCTCGCCGGCGCGCAGGCGATCGACGGCGGCGGTGATGGCGTCCTCGCGCGCCGCCAGTGTCTTGTCACCGGCCCGCAGCGTCACCGAGGGGCCGCAGACCGGGCAGGCGACGGGTTCGGCGTGGAAGCGGCGGTTCGTCGGATCCAGGTATTCCCGTTCGCAGTCCGGGCACAGCGGAAACGCCGCCATGCTGGTATTCGGCCGGTCGTAGGGCAGGGTCTCAATGAGCGTGTAGCGCGGCCCGCACTGGGTGCAGTTGATGAACGGATAGCGGTGTCGCCGGTCGCCGGGTTCGGCCATTTCCCGCCGGCAGTCCTCGCACATGAAGTAGTCCGGCGGGACGAAGATGCGCGGAGATTCAGAGACAGCGCTCGCAAGGATGCGGAAGCCGTCGAAGTCGCCTTCGTCCACGGCCTCGTCGGCGGTGAGCTCCGGCCGGGAGAGTGGCGGGGCATGAGCCATCAGCGCGTCGCGGAAGCGGGCGACCGCATCGGGGACGCCCTGCGCCATGAGCTCCACTTCGCCCAGCTGATTGCGCACCCAGCCGGCGATGCCGTGTTCATGGGCGAGTCGGAAGACGAACGGCCGGAAGCCCACGCCCTGGACGTGGCCCGTGAGGCAGATCCGGCGCGTCTCGCGGGCGGCGGCGGACGCCGCCCGCTCAGCCGGCGGCAGTGCCGGCTTTGTTGCGGCCTTCCCAGACATTCTCGCGCATGCCGGCGGACCACCAGATGCGGCACGCACCCTCGTCGGAGACCATGCATGGCCCGATGGGTTTGCGCGGTGTGCAGGCGGCGCCGAACAGTCTGCACTCGTTGGGATAGATCTTGCCGAGCACCACCTTGGCGCAGTCGCAGCCGGGCGGCATCTCGCCCACCCGCTTGCGCGATTCGTCCGCGTAGGAGGGGAACTGCCGGCGCGCGTCGCAGTGCGCGTACTCCGGGCGCAGGCCATAGCCCGATTTCGGTATCACGCCGATGCCTCGCCAGGTGGCATCCTGCACCTGCATGACCCGGTCCAGGCACTCGCGGGCGACCGCATTCCCGCCCGGGCGCACGACCTCGGGGTAGCAGTTGTCGAGGAAGCGCTTGTCCTCGATGAGCTGGCGCAGCACCGAGTACATGGCGGCCAGCAGGGTGTCGGCGCGGAAGCCGGCGACCGCCGCCGGGATGCCGTGTTGCTCCGGCACGAAGGCCCATTCCTCCGGGCCCATCACCGTGGAGACGTGGCCGGGCGCGATCAGGGCGTCGAAGCCGGGCTCGCCGGACTCCAGCAGCATGGCCACCGCAGGCCACGTGAGCCGGCCGGAGAGCAATACGCTCAGGTTATCCGGCGCGCCCTCGGCGAGCATGGCGGCCACCGGCGCGGTGGTGGTCTCGAAGCCGGCGGCGAAGAACACCACCTGGCGGCCCGGGTTGTCCCGCGCGACGCCGGCCGCTTCGGTGGGGCTGGCGACCGGGCGGATGTCCGCTCCCGCGGCCTTGGCCTGTTCCAGCGAGCGCGGTTCGCGCTTCGGTGCGTTCACCGGCACCCGCAGCATGTCGCCGAAGGCCACCAGGATCACGTCCTCGTTCAGGGCGAGCTGCATGGCCTCGTAGACATCTTCCTCGGGACAGATGCACACGGGACAGCCGGGCCCCGGGATGAGCTCGATCCGGGACGGGATGGCTGTGCGCAGGCCCGCGCCGGTGATGGAGCGCTCGTGTCCGCCGCACACGTTCATGATGCGGACCCGGTCGGGCAGCGGCAGAGCCTTCAGCCGGTCCAGCCAGTAGCGTGCGTCGTGGGCCATGTCGCTATCCCCCTGCTTGTTGCGTTTCCGGGAAAGAGTTATCGGGCCGCAGCCCCGGCGTCCGCGTGCAGATGGGCGCCCTCAGGCTGCACCGCCGGACGCGCCGACTCGCCCCGTGCCACCCGTTCTGCCTGGGCGCTGCGCTCGGCGCGGAGCCACTCCAGCCACTCGTCCATCCCCTCGCCGCTCTTCGCGGAGACCACCTGCATGACGGCCGGCGTGGCGAGGTTCCGCACGCAGGCCCGGGCCCGCTCCGGGTCGAAGTCGTCCAGCACCGGCAGCAAGTCGCTCTTGGTGAGCAGGATGCGATCGGCCGCGCGGAACATCACCGGGTACTTGGCCGGCTTGTCGTCGCCCTCGGGCACCGACAGCAGCGTGATGTTCCGGTGCTGGCCGAGGTCGAAGCTGGCGGGGCACACCAGGTTGCCGACATTCTCGATAAAGACGACGTCGAGCTCGTCCAGCGACAGGCCGTGCACGGCGTCATGCACCATGTGCGCGTCCAGGTGGCAGGCGGTACCCGTGGCGATCTGGATGGCGGGCACGCCATGGCGGCGGATTCGCTCGGCGTCATTCTCGGTCTCGAGGTCACCCTCAATGACACCGATGCGAAGCTCCCCGGCCAGCGCCTGGATGGTCGCCTCCAGCAGCGCGGTTTTGCCGGCGCCCGGCGAGGACATCAGGTTGACCGCCAGCACGCTGTGGCCGTCGAAATGCTCCCGGTTATGGGCCGCCTGGTGGTCGTTTTCGCTCAGCAATCCCCTCAGCACGTCTACGGACTCGGCGCCGCTCGCCGTACGCTCGAACTTGCCGCCGGGACGGATGAGGTGCTGATTGCCGGCCGTGATGTTGCAGCCGCAGGTGTCACACATGTCTGGAGTCCTCCGTGGTGGCGCCGGTGTCGCACTGTTGGACGCCGTTGCGTTCGAGTTCGAGGCGGATCAGCAGCATCTCGTCGCCGCTCACCAGCCGGGTGCGCCAGTCGCCGCATTCGCCGCACAAGAGCCGATTTGCCTTCGCCGCCGACTCGGCGCCGCAGACCGAGCATTCTACCCGGATATCTGCGGCTTCGATGAGCAGCTCCGCCTCCTCGGCGATGGTGGCGCCGGCGGCCAGAGGCCAGGCTCGGCGCAGCAGTTCGGGCTCGACGCCCGAGAGCGGGCCGATGGCGAGGTGTATGGCGGTTACGCGGGCCGCGGATTCACGCCGGGCGATGGTCTCGACCTGCCCGATGAGCGCCTGGCAGACGGACAGCTCATGCATCGGCTGCCGCGAGGACCTGGTCGAAGAGCTCCCAACTGGAAGCCGCCTCTTCTTCCGTGACTTTCTGGATGGCGTAACCCACGTGCACGAGAACGTAATCGCCGGGCTCGACGCTCTCGTCCCGGAGCATGAACAGGCTGACCTCGCGCTCGACGCCCTTCGCCTCGCAGCGAGCGCTGAACTCGTCCATCGCCTTGATCTGCATCGGGACTGCGAGACACATGCGTAAATCCCCCTCGCGCGGTACTGGACCATCAATGACGCAACACTGCGCCGATTGCCGAGGATAACGACCCTGAGCGTCGCTAACCGTAAGTAATTACGCCTATTCTCATACGCCCAGCGGTCGGTAAGTTAGGCGGCGGAGGGGTAAATCCGTGGTTTTAATCCGTGGTTACAGGCTGCCGGTGGGGTGATGCCGGATCGGTACGTACGCAGAATCCATTACACTGTGCTGCGCGCCGCCGGGCGGCAGGCTCGGTGGCCCGTTTTTGCGGAGGACCGGACGATGGACATGGGCAGGATGTGGTTTTCGGGGGTATGGCGATGAGCGCGGACAAGACGGCGGTGATGGAGCCGCGCGCCGGTGATTTCGGCGACAGCCGGCTGAAACGCCTGTTCCATGCGACCCGCCCGAAGTTCTTCCCGGCGTCGGTCCTGCCGGTGCTCGCGGGCACGGGCTGGGGCGCCGTGCAGGCCGACGGCATCGATGTCGTCGTGGCGCTGCTCGGTCTGGTCGCGACCATGCTGGTACACGGCGCCGGCAACGTGTTGAACGACGTCGGCGACGAGACCGGCGGTAGCGATCGGCTCAATACCAGTCGAATCTATCCTTACACGGGCGGCTCGCGCTTCATCCAGAACCGGATCATGTCCACGGGCGAGATGGCCCGCTGGGGTATCCAGTTGCTGGCGATCGCGGCGCTGATCGGCCTGGTGCTGATCTGGCTGCGCGGCATCGGTGTCCTGTGGTTCGGTCTTGCCGGCGTCGCTCTCGGCATCGTCTATTCCCTCGGGCCGGTGCGGCTGTCCTCGATGGGCCTCGGGGAGCTGGCGATCGGCATCGCTTTCGGTGTACTGCCGGTGAGCGGTGCCGCTTGGCTGCAGACGGGGGTGATCGACCTGCCCCTGATCGTCTTCGCCCTGCCGGTCAGCGCCTGGGTGGCGGCGATCGTGCTTATCAATGAGGTGCCGGACCTCGATGCGGACGCGGCCGTGGGCAAGGCGACCCTGCCCGTGCGTCTGGGCCGTAGCTCGACGGCGGGGATCTACGTGGGCCTGCACCTGATCGCGGCGGCCTCGACCCTGTGGCTCACCGTGGCGGGTCACCTGCCGCTGCTGGCGCCCGCCGTGCCGTTCGTGCTGCTGGCGCTGTCGCTGCGGGTGGCGGGTGCGGTACGCCGTTCCGGCTCCGACCCGGCCGGCGTGCGCGGCGCCATCGAATTCACGCTGGCGAGTCATACGATCGGTTGCCTGTGGGCGACCGTCTGTGTTTTGTTCACAATCTGGTGGTCATGATCCCGTGACAGAACGTCTCTCATTCCAGGTTCGCAAGGGCCTCGACATCCCCCTCGCCGGTAAGCCGGAACAGGTGATCGACACCGCCCGCGCCGTCGGCAGCGTCGCGCTGCTCGGGCTCGACTACATCGGTCTCAAACCGCGCATGGAGGTAGAGCCCGGCGACCGGGTGCGGCTCGGCGACCCGCTGTTCAGCGACAAACAGACGCCCGGCGTGACCTACACGGCACCGGGCGCCGGCGTGGTGCGGGACGTCAATCGGGGGATGCGCCGGGTCCTGCAGTCGGTGGTGATCGACCTGGACGGCGATGACGCGGTGGATTTCGGCAGCGTCGCGGGCGGCGACCTGGACGGCCTCGACGGCAAGGCGGTGGAGGAGAAACTGCTGGCCGCCGGTCTCTGGCCCGCCTTGCGCACGCGCCCCTTCAGCAAGGTGCCGGTGCCGGGTTCCCGACCCCATGCCATCTTCGTCAAGGCGACGGATAGCCATCCGCTGGCGCCGGACGCCGAGGTCATGGTGGCGGATGCGGCGGACCGGTTTGCTGCGGGCCTGCGTCTGCTGGCGAAGCTGACCGACGGGGCCGTCTACGTCTGCACCGGGCCGGATTCCCGCATCCGGGTGCCGGACGAGAAGCCGTTCGTGCATGCCGAGTTCTCCGGGCCTCATCCCGCCGGGCTGCCGGGTACCCACATCCATTTCCTGGACCCGGTCAGCGAAAACAAGACCGTGTGGACCATCGGCTGCCAGGACGTGATCGCCGTGGCCCGCCTTTTCGCGACCGGGCGTCTGCCGACCGAGCGCATCGTCTCCATCGCCGGTCCGATGGTGCGGCGTCCGCGGCTGCTGCGCACACGCGTGGGCGCCAGCACCGAGGACCTCATCAGCGGAGAACTGGACGACGACACCGATACGCGGGTGATCTCCGGTTCCGTGCTGAGCGGCCGGCGCGCCAGCGACTGGGGCGCGTGGATGGGGCGCTATCACAACCAGCTGACAGCGCTGCCGGAAGGCCGTGACCGGGAATTCCTGGGTTGGGCACTGCCGGGCACGAAGAAATTCTCGGGCATCCGCGCCTACGCCGGTACCGTGCTGCACAAGTCCGGGTTCCGTCTCACCACCTCACAGAACGGCAGCCCGCGAGCCATGGTGCCCATTGGCAATTTCGAGAAGGTGATGCCGCTGGATATCCTGCCGGCGCCGCTGTTGAAGGCGCTGGTGGTGGGAGACACCGAGAGCGCACGCAAACTCGGTTGCCTGGAACTGGACGAGGACGACGTGGCGCTGCTCTCGTTCGTCTGCTCCGGCAAGTACGACTACGGCCCCGCACTGCGCGAGAACCTGACCGACATCGAGAAGAACGGCTGATGAAACCATTGCGGCGATTCCTGGACCGGCTGCATCCCCTGTTCGCCAGGGGCGGGCGCTACGAGAAGTACTACGCCCTCTACGAGATGGCGGACACGCTGCTCTACACCCCTTCGGACGTCACCCGCAGCGCGCCCCACGTGCGCGATGCACTGGACCTGAAGCGGGTGATGATCATGGTGGTGTTCGCCGTGACGCCGTGCGCGCTGGTGGGCATGTGGAACATGGGACTGCAGGCCAACACGGCCATGGCGGACATGGGCGTGGCCGGGCTGGACGGTTGGCGCGGCGCCGCGCTCGCGCTGCTCGGCGTCGGCTACGATCCGGCGAGCTTCTACGACAACGTCATGTACGGTGCGGCTTTCTTCGTGCCGCTGTATGTGGTGACCCTCGCCGCCGGCGGCCTCTGGGAGGTGATCTTCGCCGGCATCCGCAATCACGAGATCAACGAGGGTTTCCTGGTTACCTCGCTGCTCTATGCGCTGATCCTCGCACCCACCACGCCGCTGTGGCAGGCCGCGCTCGGCATCAGCTTCGGGGTGGTGATCGGCAAGGAGGTGTTCGGCGGTACCGGCAAGAATTTCCTGAACCCGGCACTGACCGGTCGTGCATTCCTGTACTTCGCCTATCCGGTGCAGATGTCCGGCGACGCCGTGTGGACCGCGGCGGAGGGTTTCACCGGCGCGACGGCGCTCGGTCTGGCCGCCATCGATGGCATGGCCGGCATCGCCGAGGCTGGCGTCACCTGGACCCAGGCCTTCGTCGGTTCCATCCAGGGCTCCATCGGCGAGACCTCGGCGCTGGCCTGCCTGATCGGCGCCGCGATACTGATCTACACCGGCATCGCCTCCTGGCGCATCATCGTCGGCTGCATCGTCGGCCTGATCGTGCCGGTGCTGCTGTTCAACCAAATGGACGCGAGTTCGAACCCGATGCTCGCCATGCCCTGGCACTGGCACCTGGTCACCGGCGGCTTCCTGTTCGGCGCCGTATTCATGGCCACCGATCCGGTAAGCGCCGCGCAGACCGATACGGGGCGATGGATCTACGCCATCCTCATCGGCGTGCTGACGGCGTTGATCCGGGTGGTCAACCCGGCCTACCCGGAAGGAATCATGCTGGCCATCCTGTTCGGCAATATATTCGCCCCTGTCATCGACTATTTTGTGGTGCAGGCCAATATTAAACGGAGGTTGAAACGCAGTGTCTGAGGAGCGCAAGGCCCAGGACGCCGGCCGCGGCGCCCGCAAGGGGTTCAATCGGGAGAGCATCAAGAACGTGCTCATCGTCGCGGTGAGCCTGTCGCTGGTCTGCTCGGTGCTGGTCTCCGCGACGGCGGTGATTCTGAAACCGATGCAGGAGCGCAATGAAGCCCTGAACATGAAGAAGAATGTGCTCCTGGTGGCCGGCCTGCTGGAGCCGGGTATCGACGTCGAGGAGCGCTTCGGGATGGTCGAGACCCATATCGTGGATCTGGCCACCGGCGAGTACCACGACGAGATCGATCCGGCCGAATACGACATGATCGAGGCGGCCAGCGACCCCGCGATGTCCGTCGATATCCCGGCCGGGGAGGACATCGCCGGCATCGGCCGCCGGGCCAAGTATGCCGAGGTCTACGTCCTGCGCGACGAGTCGGGCGGAGTGGAAACGGTGATCCTGCCGGTCTATGGCATGGGGCTGTGGTCCACCATGTACGGCTTCATCGCGCTGGGCCCGGACGGCAGTACCGTGCAGGCGCTGAAGTTCTACAAGCACGCCGAGACGCCGGGCCTCGGCGGCGAGGTGGACAACGAGCAATGGCTCGCCAACTGGCCCGGCAAACGCATCTACGACGAGGAGGGCGACATCCGCATCCGTGTCGCCAAGGGCACGGTGGGTGCCGCCGCCGGCTGGACGGGCGCCACCGCGAGGGGCGGTTCGGCCATATTCCAGGTGGACGGCATCTCCGGGTCGACGCTGACGTCCCGGGGCGTCACCAACCTGCTGCACTACTGGATGAGCGATGACGCCTACCGGCCGTACCTGGAGAAGGTCTGGAGACGCAGCGTGGAGCAGTCATGAACGGAGAAGCGAAGAAGGTCATCCTGGATCCGCTGGTCGACAACAACCCGATCACCCTGCAGGTGCTCGGCATCTGCTCGGCGCTCGCCGTCACCACCTCGCTGGCACCGACGCTGCTGATGTGCCTGGCGCTCACCAGCGTGGCTGCGTTCGCCAATGCGGGGGTGAGTCTTATCCGCAACCGGATCCCCTCGAACATCCGCATCATCGTGCAGATGACCATCATCGCCTCGCTGGTGATCATGGTGGACGAGGCGCTCAGGGCCTATGCCTTCGAGGCGAGCCGCCAGCTCTCGGTGTTCGTCGGGCTGATCATCACCAATTGCATCGTGCTGGGCCGCGCCGAGGCGTTCGCCATGAAGAACGGCGTCGGCATGAGCTTCCTGGACGGGCTCGGCAACGGGCTTGGCTACAGCATCATCCTGATCGCGGTGGCCGTGATACGCGAGCTGTTCGGCGCCGGCACGCTGCTCGGCGTGCAGATACTGCCGTTGATCAGCGAAGGCGGCTGGTACGAGCGCAACGGCATGATGCTGCTGCCGCCGAGCGCGTTCTTCATCATCGGCATGCTGATCTGGGCCATCCGCAGCTGGAAGCCGGAGCAGAAGGAGGAGCCGGAGTTCCAGATCCATGAAGTGCATCGGACGGAGGTGATGTGATGGAAGCCCATCTGAACCTCCTCGTCAAAGCCATCTTCGTCGAGAACCTGGCGCTCGCCTTCTTCCTCGGCATGTGCACCTTCCTGGCCGTCTCGAAGAAGATCGAGACGGCACTCGGGCTCGGCCTGGCCGTGGTCGCCGTGCAGAGCATCACGGTGCCGGTCAACAACCTGATCTACAACGTCTTCCTCGCCGAGGGCGCGCTGGCGTGGGCCGGCCTGCCGGAGGTCGACCTGTCGTTCCTCGGTCTGGTCAGCTACATCGGCGTGATCGCGGCGCTGGTGCAGATCCTGGAGATGACGCTCGACCGCTACGTGCCCGCCCTCTACAACGCCCTCGGGATCTTCCTGCCGCTGATCACGGTGAACTGCGCCATCCTCGGCGGCACGCTGTTCATGGTGGAGCGCGACTACACCTTCTCCGAGTCGGCCGTGTACGGCTTCGGCAGCGGCGTGGGCTGGGCGCTCGCCATCGTCGCCCTGGCCGGCATCCGCGAGAAACTGAAATACAGCGACGTGCCCGAAGGCCTGCAGGGCCTCGGCATCACTTTCATCATTACCGGGCTGATGTCGCTCGGCTTCATGGGCTTTTCCGGGATACAGCTCTGATGACGGCTTCCAGCGCGACACTGCAGATTTCGCTCGGGGTGGCCCTGTTCACGGCCATCATCCTGGTGCTGGTGACGGTTATCCTGCTCGCCCGCCGCAAGCTGGTGGCGTCGGGCGAGGTGGACGTCCTGGTCAACGGCGAGCGCCACCTGGCGTTGCCGGTGGGCGTGAAACTCCTCGGCGGGCTGGCCGACTCCGGCCTGTTCATCGCCTCGGCCTGCGGCGGCAAGGGGACCTGCGGCCAGTGCCGGGTGCAGGTGCTTTCCGGCGGCGGTGCCGTGCTGCCAACCGAGGACTCCATCCTGACCCGGCGCGAGGTAGACGAGGACTGCCGCCTGTCCTGCCAGGTTACGGTGAAACAGGACCTGAAGGTGCGGGTGCCGGACGAGGTGTTCGGCGTGCGCAAGCTCGACTGCAAGGTGATCTCGAACCACAACGTGGCCACCTTCATCAAGGAGCTGAAGCTGGCCCTGCCCGAGGACGAGGAGCTCGACTTCCGTGCCGGCGGCTACATCCAGATCGAGTGCCCGCCCCACGATGTGAAGTTCAGCGACTTCGACGTGGAGGAGCGTTTCCGGGATGACTGGGACCGCTACGACCTCTGGCGTTACGAGTCGCACACGAAGGAGAAGGTGGAGCGGGCCTACTCGATGGCCAGCTTCCCGCTGGAGAAGGGCATCGTGATGCTGAACGTGCGCATCGCGACCCCGCCGCCGGGTGCCGACAAGGACGTGCCGCCCGGCGTGGTCTCGTCCTGGATTTTCTCCCTGAAGCCCGGCGACCCGGTCACCATCTCGGGTCCGTTCGGCGACTTCTTCGCCAGGGACACGAAAGCGGAGATGGTCTTCGTCGGCGGCGGCGCCGGCATGGCGCCCATGCGCGCCCATATCTTCGATCAACTGGAGCGCATCCGCAGCGACCGCAAGATGACCTTCTGGTACGGCGCCCGCAGCAGGCGGGAGATGTTCTACGTGGAGGACTTCGACCGTCTGGCGGCGGACAACGACAACTTCGACTGGTACGTGGCGCTGTCCGACCCGCTGCCCGGGGACGACTGGGACGGACCCACCGGCTTCATCCACGAGGTACTCTACGAGCAGTATCTGAAGGACCACCCGGCCCCTGAGGACTGCGAGTACTATCTGTGCGGGCCGCCCATGATGAACGCGGCCGTGATCAAGATGCTGGAGGACCTCGGCGTCGAGCGCGAGAACATCATGCTCGATGATTTCGGCGGCTGATTCCGTGGCCGCCAGGCTGTACCCGCGCGTACTCACCCTTTTGCTGGCAGGTCTGGCCCTCACCGGCTGCGGCCGCGAGGACGGCACGCCCGAAGCGCATATCACCGGCGCCACCATGGGCACCAGCTACAGCGTACGTATCGTCGACCCGCCGGACGGCATGGCCGTCGGCGAGATCACCCGGCGCATCCAGCTCGCCCTGGAGGACGTCAACCGGCGCATGTCCACCTGGCGGGACGATTCCGAGGTGTCGCTGTTCAACGCGGCGCCGCCCGGCGAGTGGTTCCCCGTTTCGCAGGACACGACGGCCCTGGTCGCGATGGCCCGGGCGGTCAGCCGCATGAGTGACGGCGCCTTCGACATCACGGTGGGCCCGGTAGTCGACCTCTGGGGCTTCGGTCCAGATCCGGTGCGGGTGACGCCGCCGGCGCAAGACGAGATCGCGGCGGCCCTGGCGAGGGTGGGCTACCTGGCGCTGGAAAGCCGTGCGACGCCGCCGGCCCTGCGCAAGACCGCGCCCGACCTCGCCGTCGACCTGTCCGGCATCGCCAAGGGTCACGCCGTGGACCGGGTCGCCGCGGTGCTCGAGCAGGCGGAGGCCGCCAACTACCTGATTGAGGTGGGCGGCGAGCTGCGAGTGGCCGGCCTGAACCGGCGGGGCGAGCCCTGGACCGTGGCCGTGGAGGACCCGCTGGCGGCTGGACGGCAAGTGCACCGGGTGCTCAATGTCACCGACACGGCTATTGCAACGTCGGGGGACTACCGCAATTTCTTCGAATATGAACGCAAACGCTATTCCCATACTATTGACCCGCGCACCGGCTTGCCTGTATCACATGATCTGGTATCCGTGACAGTGCTGGACGAGAGCGCGGCCCTGGCGGACGCGCTGTCCACGGCCCTGCTGGTGCTTGGGCCGGAAGCCGGCGGCGAACTGGCCGAACGGACCGATATCGCTGCGTATTTCGTCGTGCGCAGCGGCGACGGCGTGATGGCCCGATGGACCTCAGCCTTCGCCGAGAGAGAGGTGATGTGATGTCGACGATACTGGTGACGATCGTGAGCTTCCTGGTGATCCTGGTCGCGATGCTCGCGATGGCGGTAGGCGTGATGGCCGGCCGCAAGCCGATCAGCGGCAGCTGCGGCGGACTGAACAGCAGCGGCGGCTGCGAACTCTGCTCCAACCGGGGCGAGTGCCGGCGCAAGAAGAATGAAACCGGCGCCTGAAGGCGGGAGAGGGGGCGATGAACATGCCATTGAGATCGGTGCTGGTGAAGGACTGGATGGCCGCCAACCTGGTCACCCTGAAGCCGGACATGGACGTGATGGACGCCGTCGCGGCGCTGGTCGAGGCGCGCATCGCCGGAGCGCCGGTGGTGGATCACCACGGCAATCTTGTCGGCCTGCTCTCCGAGTTCGACTGTATGAAGGTGGCGCTGGACTCGAGCTATCACGGCGAGTGGGGCGGCCGGGTCAGCGAGTTCATGACGAAGGACGTCATGACCGTGCCCGCGGACATGAGCATCATCGATTTGGCGCGGCGCTTTCAGGAGTCGCGCGTGCGCCGCTTCCCGGTGGTGGACGATAACCGGCTGGTGGGTCAGATCAGCCGCAGGGACGTGCTGCGGGCGCTGATGTCCATCGCCGACGGGCCGCGCCGGGCCTGATTCTTCGGCCGGTCTTTCAGCCGATCTTTCAGTCGCGCGCGAGGCCGACGGCGAGCATCTTGCGCCGCAGGAAGCTGTAGACCTCCAGCAGGGAGAGCTCCTTCGGGCAGACGTCCTGGCAGGCCATCAAGCCGAGGCAGCCGAACACGCCGTCCTCGTTCGCGACCACCTCGAACCAGTCGGCATCCTTGCGGGTATCGCGCGGGTCCAGCATGAAGCGGGCCACGCGGTTCAAGCCGGCCGGTCCGGCGAAGTTGTTGTTGACGTTGGCCACGCCGCAGGCGGCGATGCAGCAGCCGCATTCGATGCAGCGGTCCGCCTCGTAGATGGCCTGGGCGATGTCGTCTTCCATGCGCTCCTCGACGGCGTTCTCGTCGAAGGGCAGGCGCTCGTGCACCCAGCTCTCCACCCGCTCGGCCATCTGCCGGAACCAGGTGCCGGTGTCCACCGAAAGGTCGCCGACCAGCTTGAAGACGGGCAGGGGATAGAGGCGGATGGTATCGGGCAGGTCCCGGGTGAGCGTGCGGCAACCGAGCGCCGGGCGGCCGTTCACCATCATGGCGCAGGAGCCGCACACGGCGGAACGGCAGACGAAGTCGAACTGCAGGCTCGGGTCCTGTTTCTCGCGGATCTCGTTCAGCGCGAGGAACAGCGACATGTAGGGCGCCTCCTCCAGCTGGAAGGTGTCCATATGCGGCTCGGATGCAGGATCTTCAGGGTTGTAGCGGAAGATCTCGAAGGTGAGCCGCCGGTCCGCGGTGACATTTTGTCCGGAGACGGCTTGTTCGGCCCGCTCGCTCATGCGCTGACTCCGGTCTGCTTCCAGTGGCCCCAGTTCATGCGGCTGCCCGGCTCCTCGCGGGTGGGCAGGCGGCCCTCCGCGCTCTGGGTGGCGGCCACGGTATCGTTATAGGTGTCTATGGATTCGCTCATCGCCACGCGGTCGTCGCTGCCGTAGCCGCGGTGGCCCGGCGGCAGGTCGATGAGCCCGACCGGCTCGTAGCTCAGGGCCGGTTCGTCCGCGCCCCCGGGCCAGCGCGCCAGCGTGCGGTTCAGCCAGTCGGCGTCGTTGCGGCGGGGATAGTCGGTGCGATAGTGAGCGCCGCGGCTCTCGGTGCGCGTCAGCGCGCCCTGGGCGGCGATCAGGCTCAGCCGCAGCATGCCCTCCAGCTTCAGCGCAAAGGTGAGTTCCGGATTCATGCCGGGCGTCTTCGTGCGCAGGACGGCGCGGCGACAGTCGTCCAGCAGCCGGCGGAGGGTCGCCACGGCCTGCTCCAGCTCATCACCGTTACGGAATATGCCGACCTTTTGCATCATGGTCTCGCCCATCTCGTCGCGGATGGCGAACACGCCGGGGCCGTCGCCGCTGCGCTCGAGCCATTCCTTTGCCGTGGCCTCGGCCGCCGCCACACCGTCGAGGGCGAGCCGGTTGGTCGCGTCCAGCGACTCCGCCGTCGCGTACTCGGCGACACGGCGCCCGACGATGCGCCCGGCCACGATGGTCTCGGCCAGGCTGTTGCCGCCCAGCCGGTTGAAACCGTGCATGTCCCAGCAGGCGGCCTCGCCGGCGGCGAACAGCCCGCGCATGCCGTAGGCCTCGCCGTCCTTGTTGGTGCGGATGCCACCCATGGAGTAGTGCTGGGTCGGCTTGACCGGGATCAGCTCCGCGGCCGGGTTGACGCCGACGAAGTCCCTGCAGATGTCCCAGACCTCGCGCAGCTTCGTGCGCAGGTGCTGCTCGCCCAGGTGGCGCAGATCCAGCCACAAATGCTGACCATAGGGCGTGTCTACGCCCTTGCCGTCGCGCATCTGCTGCATCATGTGGCGGGAGACGACGTCCCGGCTGGCCAGCTCCTGCTTCTCCGGCTCCGCCTCCACCATGAAGCGTCTGCCGTCCTTGTCCAGCAGATAGCCACCGTCGCCCCGGCAGCCCTCGGTGATCAGAATGCCGCTCGGCGCGAGGCCCGTGGGATGGAACTGGATCGCCTCCATATTGCCGAGGGGTACGCGGCCCGTGGCCAGTGCGATGGCCGCGCCGGTGCCCTCGTTGATGGTGGCGTTGGTGGTGTGTTGGCCATACACGCGGCCGAAGCCGCCAGTGGCGATCACCGTGGCCTTGGCCAGGAAGGAGAGGTGCCGGCCGGTGCGCAGGCAGCGGGCCACGGCGCCCCAGCAGCGGTCGCCGTCGTGAAGCAGGGAGACGGCTTCCATGCGGTCGCGCACCGTGATGCCGAGACGCACCACCTCGCTGTCCACGGCGTAGAGCACCGCGTGGCCGGTGCCGGCGGCGGCGTAGCAGGCCCGCCACTTGGCGGTGCCGCCGAAGTCCCGGTGCATGATCAGCCCGGCCTTCTCGGCCGACTCGTCGATCTCCACCCGTTCGCCTTTGATGAAATAAGTATTGCGGCCCGGGCGCACGCGGGTCCAGGGCACGCCGAAGTGGGCGAGTTCGCGCACGGCGACGGGCGCCTCCTCGGCGAAGATGCGCGCCACCTCCTGATCGGCGCCCCAGTCGGAGCCGCGCACGGTGTCCAGAAAGTGCCAGTCCGGGTTGTCGCCCTCGGCCTTGACGCAGTTGCCGAGCGCTGCCTGCATGCCGCCCTGGGCCGCGCAGCTGTGGCTGCGCCGGGGCGGGACGAGAGAGAGCACGATGACATCGTGGCCGGCCGCCGCCGCCTCGATGGCGGCGCGCTCGCCGGCGAGGCCGCCGCCGATTACCAGTACATCGGTGGTAACGATGCGCTCGGCGCTCATGAGCCTTCCAGCAGGAATGCGAGCGGCGGCTCGACCACGCCGGCGAGGACGAGGAGAGTGAGGATACCCAATCCCAGTATCCCCCAGAAGATCACTTGTTCCAGACGGTGCAGCGTTGCACGCGAAAGCCAGCGTCCGGCGCCCCATTTCACGAACAGTCGGTACAGACCCACGCTGGCATGGAATTCCACGCACAGCAGGAGCACGGCGTAGAGCGGCCAGAGACCGCCCCGGACCCGCTCCATGGTTGTCGCCGCCTCTATGCCGCGGATGTCGCCGAACAGGGGGGTCAGCACATCGAGTCCCAGCAGGATGACATGGAAGCTGCCCAGCACGAGGATGATCATTCCCGTGCGCACCTGCCAGATCCACAGCATCGACTCGAGATGAGGCTGGAATACGGAGCCGGGCCGCCCGCGGGAACCCCTCAATCCTTTTGCGAGCCGGATCATCCGCTTCCGTTCCCGAAGCTGCGCGGGAATCTTGCGGCTCGCCATCGCGGCGTGAACCACGAACAGTATCAGTACGGCCACGACGGTGGGCTGGGCGATCCACGTGTGTTCCAGCCAGCCTGCCAGTCCGTTGAAACCACGGGCGCCGAGCAGGATCGAGCCGACCAGGACCATGTGACCCCACATAAATAGCGCCAGCGCGAGACCTGTCGCACCGCTCGCCATCTCGTAACGGACCTGGGAACGGGCTGTCCGTGCCGGATCCTGGATGCCGGTTGTCAGTGTGTTCGGTTTCAAATGGAGTGCCTCTCTCGCGCCGTTTATCCGGGTACGCCCCGTGGGGGTCAATACGTAGGTTCCGGCGTCCGTCAGCCGGTACGCAGGCGCGCCCGCTGCTCCGCGGCCTCCGCGCGGCGCGCGAGTTCCCGGGTGGTGCCGCGGAACAGGAACAGGTGGGCCGGCAGCAGCGCATACCAGTACATCAGGCCCCATACGCCGGCCGGATGCCAGTAGGCGGTCATACGCACCCGGCTGCCCGTCTCTGCGGCCCCGATCTCGAATTCCAGCACGCCGCCGCCGGGGGCACGCATCTCCATCAACAGCGTGAGGCGCTCGCGCGGGATCAGGCCGATCACGCGCCAGCCGTCGAACACGTCGCCTACCCTGAGCTGTGTGGGATGACGCCGTCGACGACGCATCGAGGTGCCGCCCACCATCCAGTCGAGGAGGCGCCGCAGCCACCACAGCCAGTTGGCGTAGAAGAAGTCGCCGCGCCGCCCGATCAGCAGCACCTGCTGCCACAGGGCCTCCACCGGGGCCGTGGAGTCGGCGACGCCCGTGGCGCGCTTGGCGTAGTACGCGTAATCCGGATTCCACTCACGGCAGGCGAGCGATCCCTCCACCCAGCGGCCTTCCACCGTGTGGGTCTGCTCGGCTTCCAGCGCGGCCTGCGCCGCCTCGCGGAAGGTGAGCAGGCGCTGGGGGATCAACTCGCGGATGGCCGCGTCTTCGGCGATATAATCGTGGGACAGGCCCTCGATCAGTGCCGCGGCGATCTTCGTGGGGACCGCGGTGATCAGGCGCAGCCAGTAGCTGGAGAGCCGGGTGGTCAGCACCGGCAGCGTGAGGATGCGTATGCGCTTGCCGCGGATGTCCGCATAGGTGCGCATCATGTCCTCGTAAGTGTAGATCTCCGGGCCGCCCACCTCGTACACCGGATGGTGGTCCACCTCCGCCTCCGCCACGCCGATGAGGTATGTGAGCAGGTTATCCAGCGCGATAGGCGTCGAGCGGGAGTTCACCCAGCGCGGCGTCACCATCACCGGAAGATGATTCACCAGGTCGCGCATGACCTCCCAGGCCGCCGAGCCGGGCCCCACGATCATCGCCGCGCGGATCTCCACCACCTGGCAGCCGGCGCTGCGCAGGATCTCGCCGGTATCAAGCCGTGCCTGAAGGTGCTGGGACTTCGGCTCCTCCGGGGCGAGCCCTCCGAGGTATACGATGCGTTCGACGCCGGCGGCGTCGGCCGCGGCCACCATATTGTGCGCGCCGCGTCGCTCCAGCTCCGCGAAATCGCCGCCGGCCGCCATCAGGTGGACCAGATAGAACACCACATCCGCGCCCTCGACGGCACGGCGCAGCGACGCCGGGTCGAGTACCTCCGCCGCCATCAGTTCGACGCCCCGCCAGCCGCGCGCGGCCAGCACGTCCGTATTGCGGGAGGTTGCGCGCACGCTCCAGCCCTCCTCGATCAGGCGGGGGACGAGGTTCGTGCCGATATAGCCGCTGGCGCCGATGACCACGGCCCTGCGTCCGGAGGCCGGCCGCGGCTGCTTCGTTTCGAGTTCCATGCTGCGCAGTCTAGTGTCCCGTGCGGGTAATTCGCAGTAGGTTAACGAATTACCCGGACGGGACACTAGCGCTCCCGGCGCCTCGTGATGCGCCGTTCAACCGCGCTGGCGAGGCGCTGTTCGTGCTCCGGCGACTGTGTGTCGACGCGCAACACGTGCACGATCTCTGCGGCCGTCGGCGGCTCCAGGGCGCCGAGCTGGCCGCGCATGACGGCGACGCCGGCCTCGGAGGCTTCCCGGCTATCCCGGCGGCGCGCGGTCAGGCGGCGCTCCAGTTCGGCCTCGTCCGCCGTGCAGTGGACGATCAGCAGCGGCACGCCGAGCCTTGCGGCGAGCTGCCGGAAAGGCTCACGGCGCTGCTGCTCGATGAAGGTAGCGTCGACCACTACCGGCTGGCCGGCGGTCAGCAGATCCTCAGCGATTTCCGCCAGCCGCGTGAATACCCGGTCGCTGGTCCCGCTCCGGTAGAGCCGCTCCTGCAGGCCCTCGGCGGCGCTGTCGGCGTCCGGTGCCAGCCCGAACAGCCGCTTGCGCTCCACGTCGGAGCGCAGCCTGATGGCCGAGAAGCGCGCCGCCAGCGTCTCGGCGACCGTCGATTTGCCGCTGCCGGAGACGCCCATCATCAGGCACAGGAAGCCGGGCAAGCGGCGCCGGCCCGCCGCCGCCAGAGCGAGGTAGCGCCGGTAGGCCGCGAGGTCGGGCTCACCGTCGGCGGCGGCCAGCGCGGAGATGAGGCTGATCTTGGCCCGCACCATGGCCAGGTAGACATCATAGAAAGTGTGCAGGGCGAGGCCGGCGTAGTCGCCGGTGTACTCGAGCCAGGTGTTCAGCACCCGGTTGGCCAGGCCGGGCAGTTCGCGGCCGTCGAGGTCCATGACCACGAAGCCGATCTCGCACTGGATGTCGATCAGGCGGAAGTCCGGGTTGAATTCGATGCAGTCGAAGGGGAGCACCCGGTCGTCCAGGAGCACGATGTTGTCGAGATGCAGATCGCCGTGGCACTCGCGCACGAAGCCGTCCGCCAGGCGACGCTGCATGAGCGGCTCGAGCCGGCTGAAGTCCGCCAGGGCCGCTTCCTCGAGTTCGCGCAGCACCTGCCGGTCTGCCGGCGGCGGCAGGGCGTCGTCGATCTGGCGGAAGTTCTGCCGGGCGGCGGCGAAGATGGCGGCCGGCGTGCCGGCACCGTCCGGCTGGTCCGGCCGAACGGGCTCGAGACCATTGTGGAACCCGGCGATGGTGCGGCCGATGTCGCGGCACCGGGCCGGCGTGAGGCGGCCCTCGGCGGCCGTGCGGCTGGCCAGTCGCCGCTGATCGAACTGGCGCATGCGCACGGCGTAGTCGATCACCTCGCCGGCGCCGTCGATCGTCGGCCCGCCGTCGTCGCGGGTGATCTCGACCACCTCCAGGTAGAGTTCCGGGGCCAGACGGCGATTCAGGCGCAGCTCCTCGCGGCAGAAATGCCCACGGGATTCCAGGCTGGAGAAGTCCAGGAAGCCCATCGCCACCGGTTTCTTGATCTTGTAGGCGTAATCGCCGGTCAGCACGACCCAGGAGATGTGAGTCTCGATCAGCCGCAAATGCCCGACCGGGTGCGGGAAGGCTCCGGGGTGCAGGAGTTCTCTGACCTGGGCGCCATCCATGTCGATATCGTCCGTCGGCTTGCGGCGGTCGCTCCGCCAGGGGTTCAGTCAGCGTACAGCGGATTCAGGTCGGCGTAGATACTGTAGCGCTGGATCAGGCCGTCGCTCAGCACGAAGACGTTGCAGAAAGGCAGGGTGATCTCGCTGCCGTCGAACCGGCGATAGGTGACCGAGCCCTCGCAGACGACGCTGTCCTCGTCCTGCCAGCTGCGATGCAGGCGGTGGCTGAGCCCGGCGATCGTGGTGAAGAACCCGGCCGTCGCCTCACGAATGGCGGCGTGGCCCTTGAGCGGCGCCGCCGAAGCGAAACGGTAGACGCAGTCCGATGTCATGAACTGCACGAAGGCGTCCGCGTCGGTGTCGTCTATGGTGCGGAACAGTTGCTCCAGCCAGTCGGCGAGGTCGTCTGCGTATCTCATGGTGGGCGGATTCCTCCTGTTTTGCGCCATGACCGTGGCGGCGGCAGGCTGCGTGTCGCGATTCTGCCACAGGCGCATCCCGTGGTGCGCGATTCCGGACCCTGTGCACCGTGTCATGGCGGCAACAGCTATAGGTATATCCCGGTATCAAAGCGCCACTGGTCATCTGTTAGAAAGAATGCGCCAAACTCGTAGTTGGCACGCATTCGTGTGCCACTCAATGCAGCATAGGGGACGGTAGCGATGAAAGGCATCAACAGCACGGCGAGCCGCCTTGCAGTCATCCTGTTCTCGGCATTCCTGATGTGGGGATGCGAGGGCGACGACGGCGCACCCGGTCCGCAGGGACCGGAGGGCGAGCCGGGCATACCGGGCCCGCCGGGGCCGCCGGCGCCGCCGTCCTCCAATACGGTGCCGGTCGACAGTGCCGAACGGATCAATATCGAGGTTACCGAGGTCACCGTCCCCGCGGGCGGCGGCGCGCCCGCCGTGGAGCTGCGCCTTACCGACGACCTGACCCGGGGCCTCACCGGACTGCCGGCGGGCGACATCCGCTTCGTGCTGGCGCAGCTGTCACCGCCGCCGGCCGGCAGCGGGCAGTCCGCTGAGTGGCAGAGCTATGTCACGCGTAACGACGGCGGCGTCACCGACGTGCAGGCCACGACCGAGACGGCCACGGCGGGCACTTTCACGGACAACAGCGACGGCACGTACTCCTATACGTTCGCTCAGGCCCTGACGAGTTACCCGGCGGGACCGGCCTTCGACGCCACCAAGAGCCATCGTCTCGGCATCGAGATCCGCGGACAGGCCCCTATCTCCTCGAACGGTATTTTCAATTTCGTGCCGGCAGGCGGCGCGCCCACCTTTACCTACGACGTGGTGGATAACGACACCTGTAACGCCTGCCACGACGTGCTGGCATTCCACGGCGGTCCCCGCACCGACGTGGCCTACTGCGTGACCTGCCACAATCCGTCGTCCCTGGACGGCAATACGGGCAACACCGTCGACATGAAGGCCATGATCCACAACATCCACGTCGGCCGCGACGGCTACGTGGTGATCGGATTCGGCGGCACCGTACACGATTATTCGGACGTGGCGTTCACCCAGGACGTGCGCAATTGCCAGACCTGCCACGAGGAGAGCGACGCGAACACGCCGCAGGCCAGCAACTGGCGCCAGGTCGCGAACCGCGCCGCCTGCGGTACCTGCCACTACGACGTGGACGGCGCCGGCGACGGCGACGAGCAATACGCCATCGAGGTCGGCGAGCATCCGCCGGGCATCAACTTCACCGATGATTCCCAGTGCCTGGATTGCCACGGTCCGAACTCGAACACCACGAACCCGGATGGCGAACTCGTGCGCACCGCCGAGATTCACAGGATTCCGGCGCTGGAGGCGAGCGAAGATTTCGTCTTCAACGTCGTCGACGCGCGCAACGTGGTGACCGGCGGTCTGGTCGAGGTGGACTTCTCGGTTACCGATCCGAGCGGCGCGCCCTACGATCTGGCCAACGACCCGGCCTTTACGACCTGCGCCGGCGGCGCGAGCCGCCTCGCCGTCGCCATCGGCTGGACGACCGACGACTTCGACAACCAGGACAACGGCGTCGAGAATGCCGGGCCCATCTCCATCAACGCCCTGGTTGCCTGCGGCGGTGCCGCCACCGATCCGGACGGCGACGGTGTGTATACGGTCGCTTCACCGACGGCGATACCGGTCGGCCTCGGCGGTTCGGAGACCATTGCAGTGGCGCTGGAGGGCCATCCGGCCGGAGATCTCGACGGTGACGGTGTGTTTACCGATCGCATCGCAGTAACCAACGCCATCGAGTACTTCGGTATCGATGGTGCCGATGCGGTGCCGCGGCGCAACGCGGTTGCCATCGAGAAGTGCGACGAATGTCACAAGCAGCTCTCGCTGCACGGCAATAACCGCACCGACCAGCCGGAAGTGTGCGCCGTCTGCCACAACCCGAACGCCACCGACATACCGGTGCGGATTGCGGGGACGGAATGCGACAGCGTACTCGGCCTCGACGACGAGACCATTGATATGAAGTACATGGTCCATGCCATCCACGCGGGCAACACGGGCATCTGCGGTTTCCGCAGCTCGGCCCATCCGTACTTCGATGTGGTCTATCCGGGCAGGCTGAACAACTGCGAGGGATGCCACCAGCCGGGCGGTTACTATCCGGTGGATCCCGGCGAGATCCTGGGTACGACGGTGGATTCCAACGATCCGACGACGCCGGTCGATGACCGGGTGATTTCGCCAAACAGCGCGGTCTGCTCCAGCTGCCACACGGGCGATCTGGCCCGCGAGCACATGGTGCAGAACGGCGGCGACTTCAATGCGACGAAGGCGGCGGATTCCACGCTGATCTCCTCCGGCGTCGAGACCTGCAACGTCTGCCACGGCCCCGGCCGCTCGGCTGACGTGGCCGAGGTCCACGGCGTCGGCGAGTTCCAGTTCAACTGACGGAGCGGGGGCGTCCGGTGACGGGCGCCCCTTTCTCCCGATGCCCGCTGCCCTCGCAACCCGCAGCCGCAGAGACGTAACGCAATGAAAGCATCCACTCTGATCCGCCTGGTCGTCCTCGGCACGGTACTGGCGTTTCCATTCTCTTCGTATGCGCAGGAAGAATCTGCCGCCGAGCCGGAATACAGCCGGGACGGAGCCGATACCTGCCTCAGGTGTCACCGTGACCAGGTGACGCTGGGCGTTTTCCGCACCCCGCACGGCGTGCCTACCGACGAACGCAGCCCGTTCGGCCACAATCAACTCCAGTGCGAAGCCTGTCACGGGCCGGGCGGCGAGCACACCGGGCGCGTGCGCCGCGGCGATCCGCGCCCGCCGGTGGTCTACTTCGGCTCGGACGAGAAGGCCGCGCCGGTGGAGAAGCAGAACGCCATGTGCCTGAGCTGCCACGAGTCCACGGTGCCCGTCACCTGGCACGGCACGCCTCATGACGCCAACGAGGTGGCCTGCGCGGACTGCCACAGCTCGCACAAGCCGGACGATCCGGTGCTCGCCACATCCTCCCAGGCACAGGTGTGCTACGACTGCCACCGTACCCAGGAGATCGCGGCGATGAAGCCCTACGCTCACCCGCTGGACGAGGGCAAGATGGACTGCAGTTCCTGCCACAGCCCGCACGGCACCACCGCCGAGCTGCAGATGGCGCGCCGGACGGTGAACGACACCTGCTGGCAGTGCCATGCGGAGACCCGCGGTCCGTTCATCTGGGAGCATGCTCCGGTAGCCGAGGACTGCACCAGCTGCCACGAGCCGCACGGCTCGAGCCACCCGGGCATGCTCAGCCTGCGCGGGCCGATGCTCTGCCAGAGCTGCCACTCCCAGGCGGGTCACCCCAGCGTGGCGAGCACGCCGGACGGTCTGGCGGGCGGCGGCACACCTTCACGCCTGCTGCTGGGCCAGAACTGTCTGAACTGCCACACCCAGGTGCACGGTTCCAATCATCCTTCGGGTTCCAAGTTGATGCGGTGACGTGATGAGCAAGCTCTCCAAGACACAATCCCTCGCACCGGTCCTGGCGACCCTGTTGCCGGCGATGCTGGCGCTCTCGGTCCCTGGCGGATCGGCGCTCGCCGCACCGGACACCAGTTCGTGGAAATGCGAACGCTGTCCGTTCGAGAAGGGTTATACGGCCGACACCGAGGTGGGCGCCACGACCGTGGGCGACGACGCGTTCCGCCACGGTAACTTCACCGGCTACGACGAGTCCGGCGTCTATCCGAACCTGGACGGCCAGGGCCGCTACGCCAGTGACGCCTATCAGCTCAAGTGGATGGCGGAGGATCTGGGTCTCGACTCCCGGGTCTTCGGCCTGGAAGGCGGCCGCCAGGGTAGCTTCGGCTTCGACCTCGGCTACCAGGAGATCCCGGAGCGGGTGTTCGACACGACGGTGACTCCCTACGTGCGGAGCGGCGACAGCCTGCTCACGCTGCCCTCCGGCTGGGTGGACGGGTTAAGCACGGACGGCATGACGGCGCTGCCCGGCGCGCTGCGCGGGCAAAACATCGAGAGCGACCGCCAGATCCTGACGGTGGGCGGCGAGTATCTGCCGTCGCCGCGCCTGCGCCTGTTCGCCGACTACCGGCGCCAGGAGCACGACGGCACCGCCATCTCGGCCGGTTCGCTGTTCACCAATGCGGTGTATCTGCCGCGACCGTTCGATTATTCCACCGACGAAGTGGACCTGGGCGCGCGCTACAGCCTCGGTGCCGGCCAGGTGACACTGGCGTACTACGGTTCGTTTTTCCAGAATCAGGGGGTTGGCCTCACCTGGGACAATCCCTTCACCGGCGTGGATCAGGGCAGGAACGGCGAGCCCGCCGACAGCAAGTTCCAGCAGGTGAGCCTGTCCGCCAGCTACGCCTGGGTGGACTACGCGACCACGGCGAGCTTCGTCGCTGCGCTGGGGCGGGGCGAGCAGGACGATTTCCTGCTGCCGTACACCGTCAACACGAATGTGCAGGCGCCGGCGCTGCCGACCCGCTCGCTGGGCGCGGAGGTCGACACCACCAAGCTCGGACTCACGGTCACCTCCCGGCCGCTGCCGAAGGCGAGCGTGCGCTTCGCCTGGCATTACGACGAGCGGGATAACCAGACGCCGCAGTTCACCTGGACCCGGGTGATCACGGATCTGTTTCCGACCAACGACGCCGAGGTGAACACGCCCTACAGTTTCGAGCGTTCCCGCTTCTCGCTGAGCGGCGACTACGATCTGCTGGATACCCTGACCGTGGGCGCGGGCGTGGAGCGCTACACCATCGACCGCACCTTCCAGGAGGTCGAGTCCCAGGACGAGGACACGGGCTGGGGCAGGCTCGCCTGGCGGCCGGGCGGCTGGTTTGAACTGAGTGCCAAGGGCGGCGTCGCCGAGCGCGAGGCCGACGGCTACGATACCAGTGTCGCCGCCAGCTTCGGGCAGAACCCGCTGCTCAGGAAGTATCACCTGGCGTATCGTTACCGCGAGTTCGGCGAGGTGACCGCCATCGCCACGGTGCCGGAGAAGCCGATCTCGTTCGCGGGCACGGCCTTCTATGCCGAGGACAGCTACACGAAGTCCCTCCTGGGCCTGCGCGAGAGCACCGACATGCGCGTCGCGGGCGACATGAGCTGGTCGGCCACCGAGAAAGCGTCGCTGTATCTGCATGCGGGCTATCAGGAGATCGAGTCCGACCAGGCGGGCAGCGAGGCCTTCGGCATCCCCGACTGGCAGGCGCTGCATCAGGACGAGTTCACCACTTTCGGTTTCGGCCTCAGGGCCGCGGAGCTGGCCGAGAATATTGAGCTGACATTCGACTACAGCCGCGCGCTCGGCACCACGATCATCAGCGTGGACGAGAGCTTCTTCCCGGATCTCGAGTCTACGCTGGACTCCGTGCGTCTGGAGCTGGCCTGGCGCTCGTCCGAGCGGATGGAGTGGAGCGCCGAGGTGCGCTACGAGAGTTTCTCCACCGAGGACTGGTCCATCGACGGGCTGGATCCCACTACCCTGCCGACGGTCCTGACCTTCGGCGCCGACCCGTACGACTATAACGTCCTCCTGTTCGGTCTCGGCTTCCGCTACCACATTGGTGAACTGGAGATCGGGGGCGACTAGGAGCCTGCACGGGGGTATGACATGGCCGGCAAATCCGCGCAGCCACTGACGGGCGACCTCTCGACCCTGCTGGCGGATCTGCCATTTGACGAGAACGCGGAAGCGCCAGCGCTCGCCCAGCGCGCGGTGGCGCTCGCACGTCTGCTGCAGCGCCGCGCGACGGCGCTGCAGACCCCCGCCGAGCGCAAGCAGCAGCACGAACTCGCGCGCATGATGGCGTCGCCCCACGACAAGGCGACGCTGATGCAGATGACCGACCAGTCGATGCGCTCGCACCGCGCGCGCCGCGCCGTGGATCAGCTGACCCACATCCTCGACGTGCAGGGGGTGCCCCGCTTCTTCTCGCCCCTCGACCGGGCGATGCTGCGCGGTTTCCAGTCTTTCGGCGGCTGGCTGCCGGGCGTCGCCGTGCCGCTGGTACAGGACAAGATGCGCCAGGAGACGGCCAACGTGATCCTGCCGGCCGAGGCGCACGTGCTGCCGGAGCATCTCGAGGCGCGGCAGAAGACCGGCCTGCGCATGAACGTGAATTTCCTCGGCGAGGCGCTGCTGGGAGAGGAGGCGGCGAAGGCCCGGCTGGCGGGCTACCTGGCGGCGCTGGCCCGGCCGGAGATCGAGTGCATCTCGGTGAAGGCCTCCACCATCTACTCTCAGGTGTCCTCGCTCGCCTTCGAGCACACCGTCGAGGTCCTGAGCGAGCGGCTCGAAAAGCTCTACCGGGAAGCCGCGGCGCGGCGTTTCACGCGCAGCGACGGCACCGCGGTGGCAAAGTTCGTTTACCTCGACATGGAAGAGTACCGGGACATGCGCGTCACTGCGGAGGCGTTCATGCGTGCGCTGGAGCGCCCCGGGCTGGAGAAGACGGGCGCCGGTATCGCGCTGCAGGCCTACATCCCGGATTCCTGCGAGGTACAGAAACGGATCAATACCTGGGCGCGGCGGCGGGTGGCCGCCGGCGGCGCGCCGGTGACCATCCGGCTGGTGAAAGGCGCGAATCTGGAGATGGAGCGGGTGGAGGCCTCCATCCGCGGCTGGCCTCAGGCGCCGTTCAAGACCAAGGCCGAGGTGGATGCCAATTTCAAGCGCATGCTGCACGAGGGCATGGTCCCGGAGAACCTGGTGGCTGTGCATCTCGGTGTCGCCTCCCACAACCTGTTCGACGTGGCCTATGCGTTGATACTCGCCGCCCGGGAGGGCGCACTCAGCCGGGTGCAGTTCGAGATGCTGGAGGGCATGGCCAACCACCAGCGCCGGGCCCTGAACGAGCTCACCGGGAACCTGCTCCTGTATGCGCCGGCCACGAAGCGCGAGAACTTCATCCACGCCATCGGCTATCTGGTGCGCCGGCTCGACGAGAACACCGGCCCGGACAACTTCCTGGCCCATTCCTTCCGCATCGAGGTCGGCAGCGACGACTGGCAGGAGCTCGAGCAGCAGTTTCTCGCCTCCTTCCTGCTGATCGACACCCTGTCCGATGGGCCCCGCCGCACCCAGGACCGACGCGTCGAGGAGCGGGGGCCGGTGACCCCGGCGCCGGAACTCGCTACCTTCAGCAACGAGCCCGACACCGACTTCTCCCTGCCCCAGAACGTGGAGTGGGCGAAGACGCTGATCGAGGCGTGGTCGCAGGTCTGCGGCGATGCCGCCATGGATGTCCCGCTGGTGATCGCCGGCGAGGAGCGGCGCGGCGATCGCGCCGCGAAGGAATGCCGCGACCCGTCCCGTCCCGGCGTGGTGGTGGCCCGTTATCCGGACGCCATGGACGACGACCTGGAGGACGCGCTCGCCTGCGCAGAGGCGGATCCGGCCGGCTGGCGTTCGCGCTCGCCGGAGGCGCGCTCGGCGATCCTCGGCGAGGCGGCCGAGAACCTGCGTCTCGCCCGCTCACGCCTGATCGGTGCCGCCATGGCGGATGGCGGCAAGACCATCCCCGAGTCGGACCCGGAGGTCAGCGAGGCCATCGACTTCGTGGAGTTCTACCGCCGCAGCGCGCTGTACTTTCATCGCCTGCCGGGGGTGGAGGCGAAGCCGAAGGGCGCGGTGGCGGTGGTGCCGCCGTGGAATTTCCCCATCGCCATCCCCTGCGGCGGCATGGCCTCCGCGCTCGCCGCGGGCAACTGCGTCATCCTGAAGCCCGCCTCGGCCACGGTACTGGTGGCCTGGGAACTCGCGCAGGCCTTCTGGGCCGCCGGCGTGCCGAAGGAAGCGCTGCAGTTCATGCCCTGCCGGGGCTCGGGCGTGGGCGCGAAACTCGTCGCCGATCCCCGGGTCGATGCCGTCATCCTCACCGGCGGCACGGATACCGCGCTCACCATGCTGGATGCGCGCCCCGACATGAACCTCATGGCCGAGACCGGCGGCAAGGACGCGACGATCGTCACCGCCATGGCCGACCGGGACCAGGCGGTCGCGAACATCCTGCATTCGGCCTTCAGCCACAGCGGCCAGAAGTGCTCGGCCACCAGCCTGCTGATCCTGGACGAGGAGGTCTACGCCGACGAGCAGTTCCGGCGCATGCTGAGCGACGCCGTGGAGAGCCTGCCGGTGGGACCCGCCTGGGATCGTCGCACGCGGGTGGGTCCGCTGGTGACGCCGCCGGGCGATGACCTCGCCCGTGCGCTCACCGCGCTGGAGCCCGGCGAGGAATGGGCGGTGGAGCCGCAAGTTGATCCCGACAATCCTCAGCTCTGGTCGCCGGGCGTGAAGTACGGCGCGACAGCGGGTAACTACACGCACATGACCGAGTTCTTCGGTCCCGTACTGGCGGTCATGATGGCCCATGATCTCGACCAGGCCATCGAGTTCGTGAACCAGACGGGCTACGGTCTGACCTCGGGTATCGAGAGCCTGGACGACCGGGAACAGGCGGAGTGGAAGGACGCGATTGCTGCGGGCAACCTGTACGTCAACCGGGTGACCACCGGCGCGGTGGTGCTGCGCCAGCCCTTCGGCGGCTTCGGTAAATCCGCCTTCGGTCCCGGCATCAAGACCGGCGGGCCGAACTACGTGGCCCAGCTCCTGGATTTCACCGACCGTGAGCTGGAGGAGACCGCGGTGACTGAAGGCCCCGTGGCTGAATTCCAGCAGGCGCTCGCCGACATCCGGGGGGGCTCGGCCGGCACCGATCACGAAATCGACCGGCTGATCCACGCCTGCGCCAGCTACCAGCGGAACTTCCGCGAGGAATTCGGCCGCGAGCACGACCACTTCCGCCTGCGCGGCCAGGACAACATGCGCCGCTACCTGCCCGTGCCGATCCTGCGCGTCCGAGTGCACCCGGAGGACAGTGTCTTCGATATCTATGCGCGAGCGGTCGCGAGTCATGTCGTTGGTGCGAGAGCGGTGATCAGCGTGCCTCCAGGCATGCACAGTACCGCGGTGGAGCGGCTCGAGACCCTGACGGAATCCTGGGCCGGTGGCATCGAGTTCGTGCGCGAGTCCGACGAGGATCTGGTGCGGATGATGCGCGCGGCCACCGTAGGCCGGCTGCGCTATGCCCGGCCCGATCGCGTGCCCGAGGCGTTGTTGCGCGCTTCGGCCGAGACCGGCGTCTACGTCGTGCGCGCACCGGTGCTGGCCGAAGGCCGCGTAGAGCTGATCTGGTACCTGCGCGAGCAGAGCATCAGCGATAACTACCACCGTTACGGCAGCCTGGGCGAACACGGGGCCGAGGGTCGCGCCGAACCGCTCTGAATCGCGCCAGTCGATTAATTTTTTCGACAAAATCTGTCCACCGATGCATTGCGCTGCAAATGGTCATCGGACGGCGGCTGTCCGCCGAAATGGAAATAGAATCTGTAAGCGGCGATTGCCCGTGCTAAAGGTTGCATGGGCTGCGCGCGAATGAAGGGGTTTCATGACCACCGCTATTGCTTTTCTACTGGCCGCCACCTTCCTGATCTCTGTCGGCGGGCTCGCGCTCCTGATCTGGGCTCTGGCAAATGACCAATTCACGATGGGTCCGCGTGCCGCACGGACCATCTTCGGGCGGGGAGAGGTCGGTCGGGTGGAAGACCCGGCGACGCCGCAGGCGGCGCGGCGCGAGATGCAGCGGGAACGAGGCGCAGTTGAAGAGCCCCAACGGGAAGATGAGCAGGAGGACCTGGAGGCGCGCAGACAGGCGGATCTCTCGACCCGCGTTCCCGTGGTCTGGTGGCTGTCGTCATCCCTGCTTTGGCTGCTGGTCGGCTCCGCGCTCGGTCTGATCGCGTCGCTGAAGCTGCATATCCCGGAGTGGCTCGTCGACGACGCGGCGTTGACTTTCGGCCGCGTCCGCCCGGCCCACCTGAACGTGGTCGCCTACGGCTGGGCGTCGATGGCCGGCGTCGGCGTCGGTATCTGGCTGATTCCTCGGCTGTTCAAGGTCCGGTTGCAGGGCGGCGTGTACGCGACGCGGGGGGCGGTTATCTGGAATCTCGGTGTGCTGGCCGGCACGGTCGCGCTGCTGGCCGGCTACAGCGACGGGATGGAATGGCTGGAATTTCCCTGGCCCATCGATATCGCGCTGGTGATCGGCGGTGCCCTGGCTGCGGTGCCGCTCATCCTCTCCCTGCTGCAGCGGCGCGTGCAGCACCTCTACGTCAGCACCTGGTATCTTCTGGCCGCGCTGATCTGGTTTCCCATGCTGTTCGTTACCGCGAACATCCCGGACCTGTTCGGCGGCGTCGAGCAGTCCATGCTGAACTGGTGGTACGCCCACAACGTGCTCGGCCTCTGGATGACGCCGCTGGGCCTGGCCGCGGCCTATTACTTCATCCCGAAGATCGTGGGCTCGCCCATCTACTCCTACAGCCTGTCGCTTATCGGCTTCTGGGCGCTGGCGCTGTTCTACTCCCAGGTGGGTCTGCACCACCTGATCGGTGGTCCGGTGCCCACCTGGGCGGTGACGATCTCCATCGTGCACAGCGTGATGATGGCGATACCGGTGCTGGCCGTGGCCATCAACCATCACATGACGGTGGCGCGGCACTGGCGACTGCTGCTGTACTCGCCGACGCTGCGCTTCGTGACCCTCGGGGCCGTCGCCTACACGCTGTCGTCGGTGCAGGGCTCGCTGCAGTCCCTGCGTGAGGTGAACACCATCACCCACTTCACCCACTACACGGTGGCCCACGCGCATCTTGGCCTGTACGGCTTCTTCTCGCTGATCATGTTCGGCAGCATCTATTTTATCCTGCCGCGACTGACCGGGCGCGAGTGGCCCTATCCGCGGGCGATCGCCGCGCACTTCTGGCTCGTATTCGTCGGCTTCGGGGTCTACTTCATCCCGCTCAGCATCGGAGGCTGGCTGCAGGGGATCGCGATGCTGGATGCAACGCGGCCGTTCATGGAGTCCGTGGAGGTCAGCAGGCCCTATTTGTTCTGGCGCTCGGTCGGCGGCGGACTCATGACCCTCGGCCACGTGGTGTTCGTCGTACATGCGGTGGTGGCGCTGCTGCGTGGCCGTCCGGTCCGTGACGAGCCGACGCTGTTCAGACCCCTGCCCGCCGAGCCTGTCGGGAAGACCGGGTCATGACCCGCGCACTCGGTATCGTCGCCGCGGCCGCGATGATCCTGCTCTTCGCTGCGCTCATGATCGTGGTCATGCCGGCGATTCAGCTACAGGGCAGTGTACGGGCGCCGGAGGGGCTGGAGCCTTACTCCGAGCGCGCCGCCCGCGGTCGGGAGGTGTACGTGAGTCTGGGCTGCGTCTATTGCCACAGCCAGCAGCCGCGGGATCCGTCCGTCGCACCCGACGCCGAGCGAGGCTGGGGCCGCACTGCGGTGCCGGCGGATTTCATCTACGACTCACCGCATCTGCTGGGCACAATGCGCACCGGACCGGATCTGCTGAATATCGGCGCGCGGCAGCCGAGCAGCGATTGGCATCTGGCGCACCTGTACAACCCGCGCGCGGTCTCGCCAGGCAGCATCATGCCGTCCTATCCGTTCCTGTTCCAGGTCGTCGACCAGCCCGCCGCAGACGACGTCACCGTGCCGCTGCCGCCGGATTATGTGCCGGAGAACGGCGTGGTCATCGCGAGGCGCGATGCGCTGGCCCTGGTCCAGTACCTCAAGGAACTGGACCGGACCTATGCGGTGGACGTGCTGCCCGTCAGCGAGGAAGCCGATGAGTGAGCGGGACGACAAGGTCAGACGGCGCGAGCGGGACGAACCGGAGGAGCTACAGGCCCCTGTACCCCGCGAGTTGGCCATCATCTCCATCCTGCTGCTGGCGTGGGGCGCCTGGTACTACTTCCAGAACACCGGCTATCCGGTGGCCGCCGGCGACCGGCGCACCGCGGTGGTGGCCGCCGCCGCGGGCGGCGTCGACGGTAGCGTGGTCTACGCCGGCAACTGCGTCGCCTGCCACCAGGCCAACGGGATGGGACTGTCCGGGGTATTTCCGCCCCTTGTCGACTCGCGGTGGGTGCTCGAGAACGATGCGCGTCTGGTGCAGATCATGTTGCACGGCATCCAGGGCGAGCTTGTCGTGAATGACGAGACCTATAACGGCGTGATGCCCGCCTTCACCCAGCTGAGCGACGCGGAGCTTGCCGCCGTAATGACCTACATCCGCACCACCTGGGGCAATGCCGGCGCGCCCATTGCGGCCGATCAGGTCGCGGCCGGCCGCGAGCGATTCCCTGATCGCGGCGTCTGGCGGGGCGGCGCGGAACTCGACGAGGTGTTCCCGCCTGGCGGGGAGCCATAGGTGGGCGCACCGCGTCGCGACGTACTCACGGTCGACGGTATGTTCTGCGCCGCCTGCGCGGCCAGCGTCGAGGCGGTGCTCACACGTCAGCCGGGCGTCGCCAGCGCCTCCGTCAATTTCGCGGCCGATGCCGCCGTCGTGGAGTGGCAGCCGGGCGTGTATGACGCGGCGCCGCTGGTCGATGCGGTGCGCAGACTGGGATACGACACACGGCTGATCGGCGATGAGGCCGGCACCGAGACGCGAGGGGGCGATCCGGTGCGTGATCTCGGTCTGCGCCTTATCCTGGCGCTGTTCTTCGGCATGTGGGCCATGGTCCCGTCGATCGTGCTGTATCTCGACGTGGTGACGGATCCCGGATCCCGCTACGGGCTAGCGCTCGCGGCCGGTCTTTTCTCCCTGCCCGTCGTTCTCTACGCCGGCTTGCCGTTCTACCGGATGGGAATCGCGACCCTGCGACACGGTATCGCGGGCGTCGACGCGCTGGTCACCGTGGGTGTGGCCGGCAGCCTCGTCCTGTCCGGCACAGCGCTGCTGTCCGGCGGTGCGGACGTGTATTTCGAAGTGGCGGTTGCACTGATCACCCTGCAGCTGATCGCCCGCCTGCTGGATCTGCGGGTGCGGCGCAAGGCCCGGGATGCCGTCCTCGGTCTGCTCGAACTCGCTCCGACGATGCTCACCGTCGTAGATGACGGCGGCACCACCCGCCGGACGGTCCTGAAAGAGGTAGGGACGGGCGATACGGTGCGCGTCGGACCGGGCGAACGGGTGGCCGTGGACGGGTGCATCGTCGCCGGTCGCGCCCGCATCGATCGCAGCCTGCTGACCGGCGAGTCCGACCCGGTCGCGCTGGGTCCGGACGACAGTTTGCATGCGGGTGAACGCGTGATCGACGGCGCCTGCGACCTCAGCGTGACCGCTGCCGCCGGCAAGCGGCGCATCGATGGCCTCGCGCGCCAGGTGCGGGAGATGCTGGCCGCGCGTCCCGCCTGGCAGCGTGCCGCGGACACCGTCGCACGCCACTTCCTGTGGCTGTCTGCGCTGGCAGCAGCGGCCGGTGCCGGCCTCGTGCTGACGGCCGGCGGCGCGCCATCGGAGGCCGCGGTTCGTGCGCTGGCGGTCTTCGTGATCGCCTGCCCCTGCGCCCTGTCGCTGGCGGCCCCCGTCGCCGGCCTCACCGCGTCGGCGGCTGCTGCGCGCCGCGGCATCATCCTGCGCGACCTGAATGCGGTGGCCGGCGCGGCCGTACCCGATCGTCTTTTCCTCGACAAGACGGGTACGCTGACCCTCGGTCGCCCGGTCGTGATCGCCGTGCACGCTTTTGCCGGGGCCGATGAGCGGGAAGTCCTGCGCGCGGCAGCCACCGCGGACTATGCCTCGCCGCACCCCATCGCACGGGCGCTGGCAGCCGCCGCGCAGAGAGCCGGCGTGTCCGTCGCGACGCTCGCCGCAGCGGCGGCAGAGGGCGAACTCCACGAGTCCCCGGGCCGCGGCGTACGCTGGTCACGGGCCGGTGAGAGCATCGAGGTTGGCAGCATCGATTGGCTGCGCGACGCCGGCGTCGATATCCCGGCAATGCCCCGGACATCCGCGACGCGCTCGGCTGTCGCCCGGGATCGCTGTCTCATCGGCGTCGTCGAACTGGAAGATGCACTGCGCCCCGGTATCGAAGAGACGATCCGGTCGCTGCGGTCCCGTGGACTGGCGCCGGTTATTCTGAGCGGCGACGGCCCGGGCCCGGTCGCACGCCTCGGCGCCCGGCTCGGCTGCGAGGCGCACGCGGGCCTGGCGCCGGAAGACAAGGTCCGGCGCATCGAGGAATGCCGCAAGTCGGGCGCAAAGACGGCGTTCGTCGGCGACGGCATCAACGACGGCCCGGCGCTGGCCGCGGCCGACCTGGGTGTTGCCGTCGGCCAGGCCACCGACGCGGCGCGCTCGGCGGCAGCGGTCTCCCTGGTCGAGGCCGATGCGACGGCGCTGCCGGAGCTGTTCGATCTGACTCGCCGTGCGCGCCGGATCGTCCGCGAGAATCTGGCCTGGGCGATCGCCTACAACACCGTGGCGATCCCGGCGGCGATGGCTGGCTGGGTCCATCCGGCCGTCGCCGCGGTCGCGATGGCGCTGTCATCCGTCACCGTCGTGCTGAATGCGCTCCGCGCAGGCTGAACCGCCGGGTCCCGCGGGATCGTTCTGAGCCGCGGCTCGACAGCCCGACGGATACGCTGCAGAATCCCGTATCAGCGGCACAGAGTGGGGGAGAACCGATGCCTGGGAAACGCTATCCGTTGCCGAAGCGCTTCAGTGCAGCGCTGTCCGATAAGGCCTATGCCAGGCTGCGTGCGCTGCACGAGCAGTACCACTACGGTAATAACTATCTGCTTACGATCCTGCTGGAGAACCTGGATACCGTCGTCGACGGCAAGGCGCTGGATCGCGCCTTCGCAGAGTTTTCGGCGGAGTACGGGGCGCCTGCGCCCGGCAGCATGAAGTAGCAGGCAATGCGCCTCGCCGTTCGTCGGGTCGTACGAGCCGAAGGGCGACGAGGAAATCGTTCGCGGCGTCGTCAACGGTCTGTGGCGGTTCGATCCCGAGACGACGACCGAGACCCTGAGGAAAAGGATGAAGCACCTCAGCGAAGATGTGATAACGGAATTGTCTCAACGATATGTCGTGCACGTGGGGATCAACAGAGCGCCCGGGATACCTGTACCGATCGGATGGCTGGTGCTGACCGCGAGTGTGGGCACGGCCTCGGAGTATGTGTTCCTGCCGGATGGCTGGACGACTTAGCTGTCGACCTCCGGGTATGCCCGTTGCCAGTGTGCCTGCGGACCTGCGCTGCGCCGATCGGCCAGCCGGGTCAGTTCCCATACGGCGAGGATACCGGCCGCCTTCAGCTATTTTAGCTATGCCTCGATGCCGTCCGCTCCCTCCGCTGCCGGAGCAGACGAACCGGAACTCAATGCACCGCGTATCGGCGACACCGGTTCATGTACCCTGCGCGCCCGGAAGTCCGCCAGCGATTTGCCGGCGCGCACCTGCGCGAGCCAGTCCTCGGGGTCGTATTCGACGCCGACGGGATTGGCGTCGTTGACCGGCCCGGCCATGAAGGCAATCGCCTCCTCGCCGGAGTCGAATGCCTCCACCTGGAATTCCATCTGGTTGCCGTCCGGGTCGGCGTAGTACATCGAGATGGTGAGGCCGTGGTGGACGCACCAGTAGGGTCGAATGCCCGTCTCCCTCAGGTATTCGTAGTTCTCGAACAGCTCGTCGAGAGAGCCGTACGTGTAGGCGACGTGATCGACGCCGATCAGGCCGTTCCTCTCGACCTCGGTGCCGTCCGGTTCCAGCACGTCCAGGTTGGCCAGGGCGAAGCGGTGATGTTCGTCGTCATAGCTCAGGAAGGCGAGGGCCGGGTTCTGGTAGTGGACCCTGGCGTCGAACACCCTCTGGTACCACGCCAGCATCTCGTCGAAGCGGCGGGTCCTGTAGACGATATGCGCGAATTTCTCCGGGCGGACACGTGCCATGGCTGCTCCCCTTGTTGTATTTATTGGCATGAAGCGGTCGGTCAAGAATGTATCATAGCGCGGCCCGGGCCGGCACACGTTCCGGGCTCTCTGGGCATCGATGCGTCAGCGCAGACGCCGCACCCACACCGCCATGACGAGGCACACGGCGGCGAGCGACCACAGCGGATAGCGGTAATCACCGGTGGCATCCACCAGCACGCCGAAGAGCACCGGTCCCAGCACGCCGCCGACCTGTGCCGCCGTGAAGAACAGGCCGCCGGCGGCGCCCATGTTGTCGCTGTTGATGCGTCGGCTCTCCATCAGCAGCAGCATGGCGATGGGGAAGATGCAGCTGCGGGAGATGCCCTGCAGGACGAGGCTCATCGTCATCAGCGCCCGGGATTCGCTGTAGAGGGTGAGCAGCGACATCCCACCGATGATGCAGAGCAGCGCGAACAGGGTGACGCGGCGCGGGCCGACCGCCAGCCGCGGGATGACGAGCGTGGCGACGATGCCCACCG
Organism: uncultured Woeseiaceae bacterium; assembly: GCA_964427415.1. GTDB lineage: Bacteria > Pseudomonadota > Gammaproteobacteria > Steroidobacterales > Woeseiaceae > Lentisalinibacter. The sequence goes on from CAYRUH010000002.1 coordinate 47,414, forward strand.
CCACCGGTACGGACGCCCAGGTACCGGCCGCCGCGAGGCTGTAACCCATCGAATGGAGGGTCTCCGGCAGCCAGGCCCCCATGGAATGGGCGAACAGAAAGACGCCGGCGGCCAGCAGCAGCACGTTGCGCACGGAGGGGTAGCGCACGAGTTCGGCCACGAGGCCGAAGTCGATCATGCCCTCGCCAGCAGAGCCACGGCGCTGACCGAGCCGGCTGGTCGGCCGGCTCATGATCGCGAACCAGATCAGGGCGGCCGCCAGCAGGACCGCGGCATAGACGAGGAAGACCGTCCGCCAGCGGTAATCCACCAGGGGCATCAGCACGGCGTTGCTGAGGGTGAGACCGAAGATGCTGCCGATCGCGGTGCTGGAGGTGTAGATGCCCATCGCGAGCCCGCGGGAGTGGTCGTCGAACCAACGGCGCACGAGTTTCGGCGCGCCGATGGAAATGAGCGGCCCGCCGACCCCGTAGACCATCATCGCGAACAGCAGGGTCCAGTAGCCGTCGGCCGTTGCCCGCAACGCCGCCGAGGCGGCGAGTATCAGCGCGGCGGCCAGCAGGCAGGGCCGCAGCCCGAAACGGTCGAGCAGCGACCCTGCCGGGAGGGCCGTGAAGAGATACACGAACTGCCAGGTGCCGAGGATGGTGCCCATCGCCGCGCCGGACAGCCCCAGATCCGTGCGTATGGGTGTCACCAGCGCCGCCGTGGCGGCCATCAGCAGACCGAAGCAGCCGTACAGCAGGGAGACGCCGGCCAGCATCACCCAGCGGAAGCCGCTGCGCTCGGGGGTCATGGCTTCGGGGGCAATGGTCTCGGGTGCCGTCACGGTCGGGTATCCGGTACGCGTGAGTTCAGGGTCTGGGATCCGTATCGATGGCGGCTAATGATAGCGGGGACGCAGAGGCCCTGCCGCCGGGAGGCGGGCTTCTCCGTATTTATCGACGTGATAACGATATGCCACAGTCGGGTGCTCGTTAATAGTGGAGAACCCGCTGATGGCCTACCGGCTGCTCGGAAACGAAAACGCAGAGGAGTTCCTGAAGCGCGTGGCCAGCGAACAGGTCGCCAGGGTGATCAGGGACCTGGAAGGCGCGGACTGCGACCTGCACGAGGCGGTGCACGAATTTCGCAAGCGCTGCAAGAAGATCCGCGGGCTCATCCGGCTGGTGCGGCCGGGTTTCCCTGATTATTCCGCCGAGAATGCCTGGTTCCGGGACCTGGCCGGCGAACTCTCGGCGATCCGCGATGCGACCTCGGTGCAGGAATCGGTTGCCTCCCTGGCAGAACGCTACGCGGATGATCTGGATGAGGACGCCTTCGCGATCATCAATCTATGGCTCGGTAAGCGACGCGAGACCATGACCGAGGAGCGTGAGGCACGGGACAAGGTGGAGGTCATCCGCGCCGAGCTGCCGGAAGCGCTGGCACGCATCGAGCGCTGGCAGCTCGATTCCTCCGGAGCGGATGCGCTGGAGGCAGGCTTGACGAAGACCTATAAACGGGCCCGCAGGGCGATGGCCGTGGCCGTCGACGACGGGACGTCCCGGGACTTTCACGAGTGGCGCAAGCGGGTGAAATATCATCGCTACCATCTGCGCCTGCTGACGCCGATCTGGCCGCGGGTGCTGAAGGCGCGCTACAAGGAGACGAAACACCTGAGCGACCTGCTCGGCGACGATCACGATCTGGCGGTGCTGCGCGCGATGCTGGAGGAGGAGGGCGGAGGCGATGCCGCCGAGCGGGCCGCGCTGATCGCCCTGAGCCGGCGGCGCAGCGCGGAGCTGCGCGCCGAAGCCTGGGGCCTCGGGCGCCGGCTCTTCGTCGAGACCACGCAACGGTATGCCGGGCGCATGCGCGCGCTGCTGCAGATCCGCAACGAGGAGTCGCAGCGCTGAAATGTCGCTCGTCAGGGCATCCGCAAGACGCGGCAGCGCTGCAATGGCGCATTATCGCGAGGCCCTGAATTCGGTAGACTTAACGTGTATGGAGAGCGAACAGACTGCAAGCGAAAGGGTGCCATGCGCATCGCCGTAGTCGGTACCGGATTCTCCGGTCTGTGCACTGGTATCAAGCTGCGGGAGGCCGGCTTAGACGACTTCACCCTGTTCGAGAAAGCCGATGCGATCGGCGGCACCTGGCGGGACAATACCTATCCGGGTGCCGAGTGCGATATCCCCTCGGCCCTGTACTCCTATTCGTTCGAGCCAAACCCGCGCTGGACCCACAAGTGGTCGCACCAGCCGGAGATTCTGCGCTACATGGAACACTGTGCAGCGAAGTACGGACTCTATCCCCATATCCGCTTCAATGCCGAGGTGGTAAAGGCGCGCTGGGACGACGAGGAGATGCGCTGGCATCTGACTCTGGCAGACAGCACGGAGGATGTCTTCGACGTCCTCATCACCGGCGTCGGCCAGCTCAGCCGGCCATTCGTGCCCGAGATCCCGGGCCTCGACGATTTCGCCGGCCCCGCGTTCCATTCGGCCCGCTGGGATCACGACGTCGACCTGGCCGGCCGCGACGTGGCAGTGATCGGCAATGCCGCCAGTGCGGTACAGTTCGTGCCGCAGATCGCGCCGCAGGTGCGTTCGCTCACGGTGTTCCAGCGCACGGCGAACTGGATGCTGCCGAAGAACGGCCGCGAGTACACCGGGTTCGAGAAATGGCTGGGCCAGCGCGTGCCGTTCCTGCAGCGCCTTTATCGCCTGCGTATCTGGCTGATGAGCGAGCTGGTCCTCTATCCGATGATGGGACTGAACCGGCTGTACAAATGGTGGGGCAGGCGCCAGACGCGGCACTACCTCGAGGAGAGCATCCGCGACCCGGAGCTTCGCGAGAAGCTGATCCCGGACTATCCGTTCGGTGCGAAGCGTATCCTGTTCTCGGACGACTATTACGAGGCGCTCGACCGGGACAATGTGGAGCTGGTGACAGAATTCGTCGAGCGGGTGACGTCGCAGGGCATGCGCACCCGTGACGGGCGCGAGATCCCGGCCGACGTCCTGATTCTGGCCACCGGTTTCCGCACCAATCCGTTCCTCGCGCCGATGAAGATCACCGGGGCTAACGGCCGTGCGCTGCGTGACCGCTGGAGCGAAGGCGCCCAGGCCTACCTGGGCATCACGGTCGCCGGCTTCCCCAACCTGTTCATGACCTATGGCCCGAACACCAATCTCGGCCATTCCTCCATCGTCATCATGATCGAGTGTCAGGTGCGCTATATCGTGGAATGCCTTGAGCTGATGCGCGAGCGGGGTGCCGCGCGTGTTGAGGTGCTGGAGGACGTGCAGCGCCGGTATAACGAGAAGCTGCAGCGGCGACTCGAGCACAAGGCGTGGGCGCTGGCAGGCCGTAGCTGGTACATGGACCACGGCCGCATCACCAACAACTGGGCCGGCAACACGCCGGAGTACTGGTGGCGGACCCGCCACTTCGACGCGCGCAATTATCGCCTGGCGGACTGAGCGGCCGGCAACGCAGAGGAAGACAGCATGAAGATCAAGATCGAATTCGACCTGACGCCGAAGGAGTTCCGCGACAGCCTCGGCCTGCCGGATGTAAGCGGACTGCAGAAGAAGGCGGTGGACGCCCTGCAGAAAAGGGTGGAGAACGACATCGCAAATTTCGATGCGTCGAAGCTCTTCAATGCCTGGGTCAGCCAGGGACTGGAAACCTCGGCACAGGTGCAGCGCTTCCTCGGCAAGGCCGTAGGCTCCGCGCTGCGCGGACGCCAGGCGCCGGATGCGACGGTGGAGACGGAGGAAGAAGAGGAGACGTCGCCGGCACGGCGGACGACGAAGAAGAAATAGCCGGCGGCTCGCCATTGCCCGTCGGGGCAGCGATAAATAAATTTGGTGCGGCGACAGCGCCGGGAGTACACTGCGCCGGCGTATGACGGAATCCCGTGTCCTGCACGGGCCGGCCTGCGTAGCGTAAATGGGCCGGCCCCCCGGCCCGGTTTCCGTCAGAAGCTCGGCGGTCTGGCTGCCCTGACGGTGTTGTCCTACGGACCGCAGAGTGATTGAAAGATGACGAATATCTATGTCGGTAACCTGGCCTACAGCGTGACCTCCGACGACCTTCGCGAAGTCTTCTCCGAGTTCGGCGAAGTCTCCAGTGCAAACGTGATCATGGACAAGTTCTCGGGCCGTTCCAAAGGGTTCGGTTTCGTCGAGATGCCGGATTCGAGCGCTGCTTCCACAGCTATCGAGGCGCTTAACGAGCAGGACCTGCAGGGCCGGAACATGCGTGTGAATGAGGCACGCCCGCGCGAGGACCGACCCCAGCAGCGGCGCAACCGCTACTGAGCGAGGGCTGTCGCTCAAGCGGTGCCGTGACGCGAAAGGCCGCCCCGCAGGGCGGCCTTCTTTATCGGCGCCGATGTAGGGCCTTCAGGCCCGATCCGCCGTACGGTCGGGCCTGAAGGCCCTCCTGCCTGGTTATTCGCGTTCCACATAGGTGGAGCGCGAAAAGGTCCGGATGTACTCGTCCAGGATTTCCATGCCCTGCTTCGGGCGCAGCACGCCGGCATTGATCTTCTCGCGCACGAGCGCGCTCATGCGCCGTTCCAGGTCGTTGGCGAAATACTGCACCTGGCCCAGGATTTCCTGTACCCGTGTGCCGGGGATCATCTTCTCCACCCAGTAATTGCCGGGCTCCTCGTCGTCCGCGTAGACGTGCGCTTCGGCGACCCGGCCGAACAGGTTGTGGGCGTCGCCCATGATGTCCTGATAGGCACCCATCAGGAACAGACCGATGTAATAGCGCTCGCCCGGGCGGACATCGTGCAGGGCCACGTAGGTCTTGTCCGCGTTGGCCGTGACATAGTGGTGGATCTTGCCGTCGGAGTCGCAGGTGAGGTCCACCAGCACGGCACGGCGCTCCGGCCGCTCGTCCAGCCGCGCCAGCGGCATCAGCGGGAACGTCTGGCCTATGGCCCAGTGGTCCAGGATGGACTGGAATACCGAGAAGTCGCACAGGTGCTGGTCCACCAGCGCTTCCTCTATCATGCCGAGCTCCGCCGGCGGCGGGTCCGGCTCGGCGGCGCGCAGCCCCTCGGCGATGAGGGCGCAGGCGCTCCAGAACAGCCGTTCGATCAGTGCCTGCTGCTCCAGCGGCATGTAGCCCAGGCGAAAGCTGGCATCGGCGTCCCGGCGCACGTCCCGGCACTCGTGGTAAGCCTCGGTCAGCAAGGCCGGGCCGGCCTTGCCCTGCGCGGTGCGCCGGCGTAGCCGCTGCAATACGCGCCAGAGTTTCTGCACCAGCGTGTGATCCTCCTCACCGGGCCGGAAATCATCGGCGATCATGTCCTTGCCGTAGCTACCGAGGGTCTCCACCACCAATACAGAATGATGCGCCGTGATGGCGCGCCCACTCTCCGATATGAGGGTGGGATGGGGCAGCGACTGTTCCTCGCAGACGTCGTGCACCGCGGAGATGACGGCGTTGGCGTATTCCTGCAGGCTGTAGGTGATGCCGCTCTCCTCGCCTTCGTCGTAGCGCACGCCGAGGCCGCCGCCCACGTCAATGTAGCGGATATCGATCCCGCGGCGAATTAACTTGGCGTAGACCTGGGTGATCTCCTTCACCGCACTGCGCAGCACCTGCACGTCGGAGACCTGGCTGCCCACGTGGAAGTGCAGCAGGGCGAATGCCTCCTCGCGGCCGCTCTCGCGCAGCCGCTCGAGCAGCGTCACCAGCTCCGGGATGGAGACGCCGAACTTCGAGCGGTCGCCGCCGGACTCCGCCCAGCGGCCTGCGCCGGCGGTGGTCAGGCGAACACGGACGCCGAACGCGGGCACGGTGTCGCTGGCTGCGGTGAGCGCCATCCACTGCTCGAACTCGCCGAACTTTTCGATCACCGGGATGACATTCTTGCCGAGGCGCTGGCCCGCGTGGATCAGCGACAGCATGCTCTCGTCCTTCACGCCGTTGCAGATCAGCAGTGTCTCGTCACGGGTCAGGTGGGGCAGGGTGGCGACCAGCTCCGGCTTGGAGCCGCATTCGAGGCCCAGGCCGTAGGGTTCGCCGGCGTCCAGGACCTCCTCGACCACCTCATGCAGCTGGTTGACCTTTATCGGGTAGACGCTGCGGTACTCGCCCTCATAGTCGTAGCGCTCGATGGCGCGGCGGAACGCTTCGTTGATGCGGCGCACGCGGGAGCGAAGCACATCCTGGAAGCGCAGCAACACCGGCGGCTGGATACCCCGTTTGGCGAGGTCGGCTACAACGTCCGCGATGCGGATGGCGATGCCGCTCTTCTCGTCCGGGCGCACGGCGGCATGGCCCGAGTCGTCGATCAGGAAAAACCCGTCGCCCCAGACCTCCACCCGGTAGAACTCGGCGGTGTCTTCGGTGGTCCAGGCCTCGGCGCTCCCGGGTAGCTGGCGCGCGTCGCTCTGCTCGCTCATCGGCGGTTCTCAGATACCGAGGACGCAGGCGAAGACGAGGGGCGCGACGATGGTGGCATCCGACTCGATGATGTACTTCGGCGTGTCGGCCGAGAGCTTGCCCCAGGTGATCTTCTCGTTCGGGACCGCGCCTGAGTAGGAGCCGTAGCTCGTGGTGGAGTCGCTGATCTGGCAGAAGTAGCCCCAGCGCGGGATCTCGGCCTTGCCGAGATCCTGTTCGATCATCGGCACGACGCAGATCGGGAAGTCGCCGGCGATACCGCCGCCGATCTGGAAGAAGCCGATGGAGGCGTCCGTGCAGGTCTGCTGATACCAGCCGGCCAGCGCGATCATGTACTCGATGCCGCCCCGCACCGTGTGCACGTTGCCGACGTCGCCGTTGATGCAGTGGGAGGCGAAGATGTTGCCGAGCGTCGAATCCTCCCAGCCGGGCACGAACACGGGCAGGTCCCGCTTCGCCGCCTCCACCAGCCAGCTGTCCGCCGGGTCGATCTGGTAGTGCTCTTCCAGTTCGCCGGACAGGATCAGCCGGTACAGGAACTCGTGGGGGAAGTGCGACTCGGCGGCCTTGTCGGCCGTCTGCCATTGCTGCAGCACCGCGTGCTCGATGCGCCGGATGGCCTCGTCCTCGGGGATGCAGGTATCCGTCACCCGGTTCAAATGGCGCGCGAGCAGCCGCTCCTCGTCGTCCGGGGTCAGGTCCCGGTAGCCGGGGATGCGCACGTAGTGGTGGTGAGCCACCAGATTGAAGAGATCCTCCTCCAGGTTGGCGCCGGTGCAACAGATGGCGTGGACCTTGTCCTTGCGGATCATCTCGGCGAGCGACAGGCCGAGCTCGCCGGTGCTCATCGCGCCCGCGAGCGTCATGAACATCTTGCCGCCGGTATCGAGATGGCGGCGATAGCCGTCGGCGGCGTCTACGAGTGCGGCGCTGTTGAAGTGGCGGAAATGATGATGGACGAAGTCCGTGATGGCAGTCATTGCGGGGACCTCCGGATGGCGTGGGCGTCCGGCGCCCCTGGCCCCACCAGGGGTCCGCCGGGACGCGGAGAATAGGGCCAAAGTCCCATGCTAACAAGCGAAAGATTTCGTCGCAGCGCGTGGTAAGCCGGACTACCAGGGCTCGGTCCACCGCAGAGGCTCCTCGTCCATGAGGGCGGCCTGCTCGCGGAGCGCGAGGATGTGTTCGCCCCAGTAGCGCTGGGTGTTGAACCAGGGGAAGGCGACGCGGAAAGCCGGGTCTTCCCAGCGGCGGGCGAGCCACGCGGCATAGTGCATGATGCGCAGTGTCCTGAGTGCCTCGATCAGGCGCAGCTCCCGCGCCTCGAACGGCCGGAACTCCGTGTAGCCGGCCAGCAGCTCGGCGAGCTGGGGCGTCTGCTCGTCCCGGTCACCGGAAAGGAACATCCAGAGATCCTGCACGGCGGGACCCATGCGCGCGTCGTCCAGGTCGACGATGTGTACCTGATCCCCCCGCACCAGCAGGTTGCTCGGATGCAGGTCGCCGTGCAGCCGCAGATGGCGCACGTCGCCAGCGGCCTCGAAGCAGTGCTCGGCGCGGATCAGGAGGTCGGCGCTCAGCGTCTCGTAGGAGGTGGCGAGTTCGTCCGGGATGAAGTTCTCGTCGAGGAGGAACTCCCGCGATGTGTCGCCGAAGCTCTGGATATCCAGCGTGGGTCGGTGCGCAAAGGCCTGCCGCGCGCCGCAGTTGTGCAGCCGCGCTGTAAACCGGCCGATCTGGCGCAACAGGCGCGCATCGTCCAGCTCCGCCGCGTGACCGCCGTGGCGCCGGTAGACGGCGAGCCGGAATCCGCCGATGTGGTGCAGGGTCCGGCCCTCGATCGAGATCGGTGCCACCACCGGGATCTCGGCATCCGCCAGCTCCTGTGCGAACGAATGCTCCTCGAGGATGGCCTCGTCGCTCCAGCGCCCCGGACGGTAGTACTTGGCAACCAGCGGCGGGCTGTCGTCGATGCCCACCTGATAGACCCGGTTTTCGTAGCTGTTCAGCGCCAGCAGGCGGCCGTCGGTCAGGAAGCCGAGTGCCTCGATGGAGTCGAGGATGTCGGCGGGTCCGAGCTGGCGGAAAGCCAGCGTGTCGTCTGCATCGTCTGCCGGCATGGCCATGCGGCAGTGTAGCACCACGCTGTGGGCTGGCAGCCCCTCCGGCCATTGGTTACTCTTCATCGCCGTCTGTAACGGAGAGAGCCGCCCATGCCGAGAGCCAGCGCCAACGGAGTCGAGATCGAGTACGACGAGTTCGGGTCGCCCGATGCCCCGGCCATACTGCTCGTCATGGGGCTCGGCATGCAGCTGCTGGCCTGGCGCGAACCTTTCTGCCGGATGCTCGCCGATGCGGGCTACCGGGTCATCCGCTACGACAACCGCGACACCGGGCTCTCGACCCGTTTCGGCCACCTGCGCACCCCGGCCATTCCGACGGTGGTATTCCGCGGACTGCTGGGGATGCGTCAGAAAGTGCCCTACACGCTCGCCGACATGGCGCAGGACGCCGTCGGCCTCATGGACGCGCTGGATATCGAGCGCTCCCACGTGGTGGGTGTATCCATGGGCGGCATGATCGGCCAGATTCTCGCAGCCAAGCATGCCGAGCGGGTGCAGTCGCTGACCTCCATCATGTCCACCAGCGGCCACCGCTCGCTGCCGCGGCCGCGCAGGGAAGTGCGACAGCACATCTTCCAGGCCCGGCCGGCGGAGGCCAGCCGCGAGGAAGTGGTGGCCCATGCCGTGCGCACCATCCAGCTGATCGGCAGCCCCCGCTATCCGGTGGAGCCGGATACCATACGGACCCATGCCGAGGAGGCCTATGATCGTGCGTACTATCCCGACGGCATCCTGCGCCACGTGGGCGCGATCATCGCCGACGGCAATCGGCGCGGGCGACTGCGGGCCATCCGCCGGCCCAGCCTGGTGATCCACGGCACCGACGACCCGCTGGTGCCGGTGGAGGGCGGCATGGACACCGCGGAGCATATCCCGGGGGCGCGCCTGGAACTGATCCCGGGCATGGGCCACAACCTGCCCGAAGGCCTCTACGACCAGCTCACGGACCTGATCACCACCCACGCCCGAAAGTCCACCTGATCAATGTAGGGCCTTATCAATGTAAGGGCCTTCAGGCCCGATTGAATAATGAATCGGGGCTAAAGCCCCTCCTACAGACACCCAGGTAGGAGCGCCTTCAGGCGCGATACCGATCGGGCCTGAAGGCCCTACCTGGGTGAGGTGTCGGTGACGCAGTAGATGTCGTGCAGCAGATTGATCATCTCCGTGGCCGGGCCCGGGACCAGCGAATAGTAGATGCTCTGGGCGTCCCGGCGGGTGTTCACCAGGCCCTCGCGGCGCAGTATGCCCAGTTGCTGCGACAGCCCGGACTGGCTCATCGGGATGCGGTCGTTCAGCTGACCGACGGTCATCTCGCCGGCGGCGAGGGTGCAGAGGATCATCAGCCGATTCTCGTTCGACAGCGCCTTCATGAGCTGGGCGGCCTCTCCCGCGTGCTCGTGGATTTCCGAGAAATCGCGCTCGGCAGCGGCCCGCGCGGGCACGTCTACGGATTTCGACGGCATAGCCTGGTCCCCTGCGATTCCGTGATAACCAGGATTTTATATTGAAAAATTATAATATACAAATATAATGTCCGGTATGAATAGCGGAGCTGGTCCCGTGAGCACCCCGACAGTCGATACTTTTTACCACGAAGACACCCATACGTTCTCCTATGTGGTGTCCGATCCGAGCACGCGGCAGGCGGCGGTCATCGACCCGGTGCTGGATTACTGCCCGCATGCCGGGCGCATGTCGAGGGAGTCGGCGGATGCGCTGCTGGCCCTCGTCGAGCAGGAAGGCCTCCGGATCGCCTGGATCCTGGAGACTCACGCCCACGCCGATCACGTGACGGCGGCGGAATATCTGCAGGAGCGAACCGGTGCCCCGATCGGCATCGGCGCCGGCATCCGCGAGGTGCAGGAGACCTTCCGCGCTACTTTCAACCTGGGGTCCGACTTCCCCTGTGACGGTTCCCAGTTCGACCGCCTGTTCGCCGACGGCGACGCCTTCGCCATCGGCGAGCTGCCCGTGTGCGTGCTGGCCGTGCCGGGCCACACCGATGACAGCATCGCCTACCGGGTCGGCGAGAACACCGTGTTTGTCGGCGACACGCTGTTCCGGCCTGACTACGGTAGTGCCCGCTGCGACTTCCCGGGCGGGGATGCCGGTCGGCTCTACGATTCCGTCCGGCGGCTGTTCGGACTGCCACCCGAGAGCCGCCTGTATCTCTGCCACGACTATCCGGCCGAGGCCGCCGAGCCGCGCTCGGTGACCACCGTGGCCGAGCAACGCGAGCATAACCGCCACCTGCGCGATGGAGTGTCGCGGGAGGAATTCGTACGCATGCGGGAGGAGCGCGACGCGGGGCTGGGCCTGCCGCGCCTGATCATCCCGGCCATCCAGATCAATATCCGGGCCGGCCGCCTGCCGCTGGCGGAAGGCAATGGCGTCTCCTATCTCAAGATTCCCGTCGATGCTTTCCCAGGGGGTGGGAAATGACTCATATCATCGTACTCGGTGCCGGTCTCGGCGGCATCACCCAGGCCTACGAACTCAGACAGGCCCTGTCCGACAAGGCCCGCATCACGGTGGTGAGCGACCTGCCTTACTTCGAGTTCACCGTCTCGAATCCGCGGGTGGCCGTGGGCTGGCGGGAGCCGTCGGACATGCGCATGGACCTGGCCGCCGCGCTGGGCCGCAATGGCCTGAACTTCATCGGCAAGGCGGCGGCGAAGGTCCGTCCCGAGCAGAACCGGATCGAGCTGGCCGACGGCGAGAACGTCGACTACGACTATCTGGTGATCGCCACCGGGTCGGCGCCGGCCTCCGACGAGATACCCGGCCTCGGACCCCACGGCGGCTGCACCCGGTCGGTGTGCAAGACTGATCACGCCCGCCAGGCCATGGACGACTTCGAGAAGCTGGTGGCGGACCCGGGCTCCGTCGTGGTCATCGACGACTATCAGCGAAACCCCGCTTATCCCAACGTCTACGCCATCGGCGTCTGCGTCGCCATCCCGCCGGTGGGGCCCACCACCGTGCCGCTGGGCGCGCCGAAGACCGGCTACATGATCGAGTCCATGGCGACGGCTGCCACCCACAACACCGCCGACGCCGTTACCGGCCGGGAGCCGAGCCACCGGGCCACCTGGAATGCGGTCTGTCTGGCGGATTCCGGCGACCGCGGCGTGGCCTTCGTGGCGCTGCCCCGGATCCCGCTGCGCAACAGCAACTGGTCCGGCGACGGCAAGTGGGTGCATCTCGCCAGGGTGGCTTTCGAGAAATATTTCCTGCGCAAGGTACGCCGCGGCCAGACCGAGCCCGTCTATGAACCGCTCGTGATGGGTTTGCTCGGCGTCGACAAGCTGAGGCAGCCCTCATGAGCGAGACCCTGATGCGGCTGGCAACGGGCAAGCCGCGCCTCGTCTACGTGCTCACCATCCTGGTGACGGTGCTGCTCGGTGCCCAGATTCCGCGTATCCAGATCGACACAGATCCGGAGAACATGCTGCCGGACGATCAGACGGACCGGGTGTTCCACAACCAGGTGGAGGAGACTTTCCGGCTGCACGACGCGCTGGTGGTCGGCCTCGTCAACACGAGCCATCCCGAGGGCGTCTACAACGTGCAGACGATGACGGCGCTGCACAGGCTCACCGAGGAAATCCTGCAGCTGGACGGCGTCATCGAGCCAGACCTGATGTCGCTGCCCGTGGCCGACAACATCACCCAGGGCGAGCAGGGGCAGCTGCGCTTCGAGTGGATGATGAAGCAGCCGCCCGACACGCCCGAAGAAGCGCAGGCCCTGCGGGAACACGTGCAGGACCTGCCGATGCTGCGCGATACGCTGGTCTCCGGCGACGGCAGGGCCGCGGCCATCTACGTGCCCATCGAGAGCAAGGATCTCAGTTACACGCTGTCGCAGCAGATCCGCGCCCTGGCCGCCGAGCACGCGCCCGCGCAGGAGATCTACATCACCGGCCTGCCAGTTGCGGAGGATACCTTCGGCCACGAGATGTTCGTGCAGATGGCGATATCGGCGCCGCTGGCGGGCGTCATGATTTTCCTCCTGATGTGGTACTTTTTCCGCAGCATCACGCTGATCATCGCGCCGATGATCGTCGCCATGGTGACCGTGATCGCCACCATGGGGCTGCTGATCGGGCTCGGCTTCACCGTGCACATCATGAGTTCGATGATCCCGATATTCCTGATGCCGATCGCAGTGGTCGACTCAGTGCACATCATGTCGGAGTTCGCCGACCGCTATGGCGGCCGGGAATCGGCGGAGAAGTCCATCCGTGCGGTGGTCGGGCACCTGTTCCGTCCGATGCTTTTCACCTCGCTCACCTCCGGTGTGGGTTTCTTCTCCCTGCTGCTGACGCCGATCCCGCCCGTGCGCGTATTCGGCGCCTTCGTCGGTTTCGGCATCCTGCTCGCCTTCCTGGTGACCATCGTCTTCATCCCCGCCTACGTCGTCAGGATGAAGCCCGACCGTCTGAAGGTGCTCGCGCGCCTCGGCACCGAGGATCGGGAGAGCGACACTCCCATGGCCCGGGTGCTGCGTCGGACCGGCTCGTTCGCCTTCGCCAACGGCAAGCTCATCCTCGCCGTGACCGGTGTCGTGGTCGCGCTCAGCGTGGCCGGGGTGATGCGCATCCAGATCAACGACAACCCGGTGCGCTGGTTCAAGTCGACCCACGAGATCCGCATCGCCGACCGGATTCTGAACGAGCACTTCGCCGGCACCTATGACGCCTATCTGGTGCTGACTTACGACAATGCGCTGAACCGGGCCGAGACCCGCCGCAAGCTCGAGGAGCTGGCGGGCGAACTCGGTTCCGGCCCGGCGCTGGACGCCGTGGGCAAGGCCGTCAACGCTGCGGAGGACGAGAGCGGCGCCTGGCTCGATAGGGTGATCGGCGCCGCGGACGACGCACTGTTCGAGGTAAGCGGCGACGACGACATCGAGACGCTGGAGGAGATCCTCTCCACGGCCGAGCAGGCCGCGTCGCGCTCGAACTACTTCCAGCGCCCGCAGGCGCTGGCGATGACAGAAGATCTCCAGCGGGCGCTGGTCGATACCGGCAAGGTGGGCAAGGTGAACGCCCTGCCGGACGTGGTGAAGACGGTGAACCGGGAACTCAGGAGCGGCCAGCCCGCGGATTACCGCATCCCGGACTCCCAGCGCGGCGTCGCCCAGACGCTGCTGCAGTTCCAGTCCTCACACCGGCCCCAGGACCTCTGGCACATGGTGACGCCGGACTATCAACAGACGGTGCTCTGGCTGCAGCTCACCAGCGGCGATAACCAGGACATGGAGCGGGTCATCGATGAGACCCGCGCGTATCTGGCCGACAACCCGCTGCCCGAGGCCGTCAGCGCGCGCTGGGCCGGCAAGACCTACATCAACCGGGTCTGGCAGCAGGAGATGGTGGAAGGCATGCTGAAGAGCCTGCTTTCCGCCTTCGTGGTCGTCTTCCTGATGATGGTCTTGCTGTTCCGCTCGTTACGATTCGGGGCGGTGGCGATGCTGCCGCTGACGGCGACGATCCTGGGCGTCTACGGCCTCATCGGCTGGGTCGGCAAGTACTACGACATGCCGATCGCCGTGCTGTCCTCGCTCACGCTGGGCCTGTCGATCGACTTCGCCATCCACTTCATCCAGCGCATCCGCACGCTGCACGCGGAACTCGGCAGCTTCGCCCGGGCGGCGCAGGCGGTGTTCGAGGAGCCCGCGCGGGCAATCTCGCGCAACGCCGTCGTCATCGCGCTCGGCTTCACGCCGCTGTTCCTCGCGCCGCTGGTGCCCTACATCACGGTGGGCGCCTTCATGGCCTCCATCATGGCCATCTCCGGCGTAGCGACGCTGATCTTGCTGCCGGGCGTGCTGGGCGTGGCGCGAGGCTTCTTCTTCCCGCAGGACACGCACAATACCGAGGCCGGCGCGAACGGCTGAGGTAAGGAGAAACAAGACTCATGAGGATATTCAACGCGAGATTCGCAGCGCTGCTCGGGGTGGTGCTGCTGCCCCTGGCGATGCCGGCCCGCCCGGCGGCAGCCCAGCCGGCGGATGCGGGCAGGCCGGATGTCGACACCATTGTGGAGAAGGCCAACCTGGCGGCCTATTACGGCGGCGACGACGGCCGCTCCGAGGTGCGCATGGTCATCTACGACGAGCAGGGCCGCGAGCAGCGGCGCCAGTTCACCGTGCTGCGCCGGGACATCGAGGACGGCGGCGACCAGGAATTCCTGGTGGTGTTCAGCAGGCCGTCCGACGTGCGTGGCACCACCTTCCTGGTGAACAAGCACGTGGGCCGCGACGACGACCGCTGGCTGTACCTGCCGGGTCTGGATCTCGTGAAGCGCATCTCCGCGGGCGACAAGCGTACGAGCTTCGTCGGCGCCCACTATTTCTACGAGGACGTCTCAGGCCGCACGCCGCAGGAGGATGAACACGAGTTCGTGGAGGAGACGGAGGACTACTACGTGCTGCGTCATATCCCGAAGGATCCGGATGTCGTCGAGTTCAGGGACTACACGACCTGGATCGACAAGGAGACCTGGCTGTCGATGCGCATCGAGTACAGAAATGCTGCCGGGGAGACCTACCGCAGGATCGAGGCGGCCGCTGTCGAGACCATCGAGGGTTTCCCGACCGTGACGAAGAGCCGGGTAGAGGACAAATCGCTGGGCGGCTATACGCTCATGCAGTTCCGCTACATCGACTACGACATCGGCCTGCCGGCGGATATCTTTACCGAACGTTCGCTGCGCCGCCCGCCCCGTGAGTGGCTGGAGCGCACGGAGGGCGGCAGCTGATGCGGCGAGTCCTCGCCATCACCCTGCTGGCGGCGCTGACGCTCGTCGCGGGCGGCCTTGCGGCCCAGGAGGACGACCGGTGGGTGGACCAGGCGGCGGATGAGGGCGGCGAGGACCCGTGGGCCGGCGAGAGCGGCGATGAGTGGACCGAGGACTGGGGCGACGGCTGGGAAGACGAGGGCGGCGGCATCGTCGTCACCGGTTTTGCGGAGCTCGCCGCGGGAATGCGGGCCGACAGCGACGGTCCGGTGGGCCGGCGCATGACGCTGGGCGATGCCCGGCTGCGTGCCGAGGCCGAATGGATAGGGGAAGCGCTCGAGGCGAATGCCGTCGGCGACGTCTGGTACGACGGGGTGACGAGTGACCACGAGGTGGAGGTGCGGGACCTGACCGTCGCCTTCTCGCCCAAGGAGGACATCGATGTCACCGCAGGCCGCCAGGTACTTACCTGGGGCACCGGCGACCTCCTGTTCCTGAACGACCTGTTTCCGAAGGATTTCGTGTCATTCTTCGCCGGCCGGGACGACGAGTACCTGAAGGCGCCGTCGGACACGGTGCGGGTGGGCTTCTACAATGATCTCGCCAACGTGGACGTCGCCTGGACGCCCCGCTATCAGCCCGACGAGTACCTGACCGGTCAGCGCTTCTCGTTCTTCTCGCCCCGGGCCCGCCAGGTGGTGGCGCCGGACCCGCCGATCGGGGCGGTGGAGCCGAGCCGTTACGAGTTGGCGCTCCGTCTGTACAGGATGGCGCGCGGCGTCGAATACGCTGCCTACGGCTATCACGGCTACTTCAAGCAGCCGACGGCGGTGGACGCCGACGGCCGGCTCACCTTCGCCCCGCTGACGTCGCTCGGCGCCAGCCTGCGGTTGCCGCTGTGGTCAGGGCTCTTCAACGCGGAGTTCGCCTGGTATGACTCGCGTGACGACGGCGCCGGTGACGATCCGACGGTTCCCAACAGCCAGGTGCGCTTCCTGGCCGGATTCGAACGGGAGCTCGTGGCCAGTTTCACCGCCGGCTTCCAGTACTACGTGGAATACACCCGTGACCACGACGCGCTGATCGCGAGCTCGCCGGCGCCGCAGTTCGAGCCCGAGGAATACCGGCAGGTGCTCACGAACCGGCTGACTTACCGCATCGCCCAGGATCGCTGGACGCTGTCCCTGTTCACGTTTCTCTCGCCCTCGGACGAGGACTTCTACCTGCGCCCGTCGGTGACCTTCCGCCAGAGCGACGAATGGCAGCTCAGCGCCGGGGGCAACTGGTTCGGCGGCCGGGACGATCACACGTTCTTCGGTCAGCTCGAAGACAACAGCAATCTTTACGTGCGTATCCGCTACAACTACTGATTTACCATTGAATCACTACAGGAGGAGAAATCATGTCCGTGGAAAAAGGCATCTTCGCATTTGCAGGCTTCATGGTCCTGCTGTCGGTCTTTCTGACCTACTTCGTCCATCCCTGGTTCGTCTGGCTCACCGTCTTCGTGGGCGCGAACCTGCTGCAGAGCGCCTTCACCGGCTTCTGCCCGGCCGCGATGGTGATGCACAAGCTCGGCATGCGCACCGAGAAGGAACTGGCAACAACATGAAAGGTGCCGGACCGAACTTTTGCAACTTTTCCAACTTGTTTGCCCGGCGCGCCGGCCGTCTGACCGGCGCCCTGGCGGTTGCGGCTCTGGTCACCGCTTGCGGCGCTGAACCGCCGGCGGAGCCATCAGCAACCGAGGTGTCGCCGCAGAAGGTGGAGAAAGCCCAGGCGGCCGCCGCCGAACTCGGCAAGCGACTCAAGTCCCGGCTGACCGAGGCCATCGGCAGCGAGGGCCCCGTCGCGGCCATCCGCGTGTGTTCGGAGGAAGCGTCGGAGATCGCGCGCGAGGTCTCGGCGGGTGCCGGTCTCACGGTGTCGCGCACCAGCCTGAAGACGCGCAACCCGGCCAACGCGCCGGATGCCCGTGAGCGAGCCGTGCTCGAGCTGTGGCACAACAAGGTCGAGGCCGGCACGCCGGCTGGCGCGCTGGAGCCCTTCGCGAGTGACGGCGGTGATTTCCTCTGGATGAAGCCCATCGTCGTCGAGCCGCCGTGCCTGATGTGCCACGGCAGTGACGTTCCGGAGGCCGTCGCCGACGCGATCGCGGAGCGCTACCCACAGGACCGCGCCACCGGTTACAGTGCCGGTGACCTCCGCGGTGCCTTTGTCGTGCGCTGAGCGTAAGGCAGGGAACCACTTCAAACCCGCAACGCCGGGCCGCAATGACACACAAACAGACAAACCCATAAACAGACAACTGAACAAACAGGAGAATCACATGCCTGCAGGGAAAGCGCTGATCGTCACCGCGGCATTGCTGATGGCCGCGACGATGGCAGTACCCGCGACGACTGCGGCCGAGACTACCCGCATCCCAGTGCACATCCTGTCCCAGGACGCCAAGCTGATCGGCAGCGGCGTCGGCGGTGTCTGGGTGACGGTCACCGACACGGCGACCGGCGAGGTGCTCGCCCAGGGCGTGCACCAGGGTGCCACCGGCGACACACGCAAGATCATGCGGCTGGATCCGCAGAAGCGGAATACGGTGCTGTTCGACACCGAGGGCGCTGCGCTCTTCATGGCGGAATTCGAAATCGATGAGCCGACGGTCGTGCGCATCAGCGCGACCGGACCCCTCGGCAACCCGGATGCGAGCATGCGTGCCACGACCGAAATGCTGGTCACGCCAGGCGCCGCGGTCACCGGCGACGGCGTCATGCTCACGCTGCACGGCCTGAATATCGAGGTGCTGGAGTCGGCCGCCGCCAGTGCCGGCGAGCCCGTCCGGGTCCTGGCCAACGTGGGCATGATGTGCGGCTGTCCGCTGACGCCGGGCGGCCTGTGGGATGCCGACAGCGTCACCCTCACCGCTCGTCTGCTGCGCGACGGCGACGTGGTCGCCGAGGGGAAACTCGCCTACGCCGGCGAGCCCAGCCGCTTCGCGGGTGCGGTTACGCCACCCGAGGCGGGTGCCTACGTACTGGAGGTGCTGGGCGAGCAGCCGTCCAGGGCCAACTTCGGCCGCGCACGCCTGCCGCTCGCGATCGGCGACTGACGGTATTCCGGCAATTAGGGGACGGACACCGATTCAGTTAGGGTGACCGTTCCCGAATTTCCATGATTCAGGCTGCGCGGAGGACGCGGCCGCACTTCTCCCTGCCGAATACCGGCGTGTACTCATCGTCCTGCCATAGCACACGTCCGCCGATGATCACCCACGGCACCACGCCGTCGGAGCGGTTCACGAGCTGGCTGTGCTCGAAGTCCTCCCGGTAGACGCTGCGGATATTGGCCTCCGCGTCGTAGCCCGTCAGAGCCTGCGGATCGACGACGGTGATGTCGGCCGCCGAGCCCGCGTCGATGCGCCCGGCCGCGATGCCGAAGAACGCTGCCGGGTCCCGGGTGAGCCGCCGCACCATATAAGCCACGCCCTCGTCACCCTCGGCAGAGGCCAGCTGCAGCGCCCGCAGGTTGCAGTCGTAGAACGCCATGTTGGTGAGATGGGCGCCTGAATCGTTGAACCCGGGCAGCAGCTTCGGATGCATGATGAGCTTGCGGGTCGTCTCCGCATCCCGGTTGGCTGTCACCATGTGCCAGTAAAGGTCCGTGTCGTAGCTCTTCAACAGATGCAGGAAGAAATCCGCGTCGTCCCGGATCGGGTCCGGGAACGCGGCGAACGCTTCGCTCTCGTCCTCCGATCGGGCCGCCGAGCGATCGCCTGTCTGCCAGCTCACGAGCCGCTCGTGGATTTCGGACATCGGCTCACCGGACCACTGCGGCACCGGGCAGTTCTCCACCACCATATCCTCCAGCGAGCGGCTGAACGCCAGGTCCTCGCGCTTCAGCCGCCGCTTGATGGCGTCCAGGCCGAAACCGGTCTTGCCTTTGTGCCACATGTCGCGGAAGTCACGCACGAACAGAGGGTCTGCCAGCAGCGCGCGGCGGGCCTCCCGATCCTCGAGATCCGTCATGTTCAGCTGTCGCAGCACGGGTATCTCCTCGAAGATCGGGTTGATAGGACCCTCGGACCAAATCTTGAACCGGCCGGCCAACGCCTGCAGGGCGAAGCGCCCTTTGACCGCGCGGGAGTTCAGCAGTCGCGCGAGCAGCATGCCCAGCTTGGCGATGCCCCGGTTTGTGGCTACGTCCAGCGCCGCCACCACGGTCGTCTTCAGCGGCTTGCCGTGCAGCCGGCCGCTGGTGAGCATCAGGTTCCTGATCGTCTGCCCCACGCTGTCCTTCGGCGGCGTGGCCTGCCACACCCGGTCGTGGCGGCGCACGATCGCCGTGAGCCGCTTCAGCTCGCCATAGCTGCCGTACTGGGTGGGTATCTTGCGGTCGCGGTGCGGATCATTGGCGAGATAGTGGAACGGCAGGGCATCGGTGGAAAAGCCCGCGTAGCCCTGGCGCATGCCCTTGTCCAGCAACGCGGCCATCTCGTCGAGTTCGGCGCCAGTGGGATCGCGGCTGATGCTCTGCTCGAGGCCCATCACCTCGATGCGCAGCATGGAGTGCGGAATCATCGTCACGATGTTTGCACCGAGGGGCAGCGAATCCAGATGCTCCAGGTAGGCGCCGCTGTCGTGCCAGTCGGCCTGGTCCGCGACCTTGCAGAGCACGTGCTTCGGCACGTTCTCCACCCGTGCGAAACAGTCCACCAGCGGGTCCGTACCGTCGCCGCGCTGGTTGCCGAAGGCGAGACCCAGACTGCAGTTCGCAACCACCACGGTGGTTGTACCGTGGCGCACGGCCTCCGGCAGGCCGGGGGCGATCTCCACTTCCAGATCGAAGTGGGTGTGGATGTCGAGCAGGCCGGGCATCAGCCACTTGCCTTCGGCATCGATCACCTCGGCTGCGCCGGTGGTCGGCAGACCCACCCCTCGAGCCGCGATGCGGCCGTCGCGCACGGCGACGTCCTCCACCCGCGGCGGCTCTCCCGAGCCGTCGAACACCTTGGCGCCCCGGATCAGCAGGTCCCAGAACTCATCGGTCACCGGTGATTCCTCCCCTGTACAGGCAATGTCGGTAGCGGACGCCATGCTTGCCGGTCATGCATTCTCACCGCTACCGAAGTGCGCATCAAGAAACGCCCGGTAGTCGGCCAGAACCTCTTCCGGCGCCTCCACCTGGGGGTAGTGGCCGATCCGCGGCAGCTCCACGATGTTCTGCTGGCTCACGAGTTCCCGGTAGCGGGCCACCATGTGCGCGCCGGAGACCGGATCCATGGAGCCGTTGATGAGCTGGATGGGGATCGCGGCCGTCCGCAACGCCTGTACCCAGCGCTCCCGATGGCGGCGGCGATCGCGGATGTAGCGGATGAGGCGATGGGCGATATGGTCGCCGCGGTTTTCGGTGATCAGGGTCCAGAAGGCGTCCAGCTGCTCCGGCGACGGCGGCGTCTGCGGCCCGAAAACGGCGCGCAGGTTGCGTTCCAGCGTGCCGCGGCTCATCAGCCGGCCGATCACCGCGCCCAGCGGGCCGTGCAGCAGCTTCTGGGAGAGCCGAGCGCGGTGGGTCTCCGGGAACAGGCCGCCGTTCAGCAGGCAGAGCGAAAGCCATTGGCGTTCCTCGCGGGGCTTCGCGTTGTCGCGGGCCAGCATCTCCTGGGCCACAGAGTCGCCGTAGTCGTGGGCCATGACGTGGAAGCGCCGTATGCCGAGTTCGGCGATCACGTCTTCCAGCAGGTCGGCCTGCTCGTGGATGGAGTAATCGTGCCGCCTGGGCTTGTCGGAGAAACCGAAGCCGAGCATGTCCGGCGCCAGGAGCCGGCAGTCGGCCTCGAGGCCGGAGAAGAGACGGTGGAAATCCCAGCCTGCCGTGGGGAAACCGTGGATGAAGAAGATGGTGCGCGCCCTGTCCCCGGCCGGGTCGGTATCCATCAGGAACAGCTCGTAGCCGCCGGCCTTCACGCGGCGGCCGCGGTGCTGCCATTCGTCCAGATCCATGCTCTCTCCCCGGCGCATCGTTATCGTCGGTCGGGGATGCTACAGCATCCTGCCGCGTTATACTGAGAGGCTGCACCGACCCGCATGGCCGCCCGACGGCGCCAGGAGATCGCCTTACATGTTCCCACGCCCGCTCGCACGCCTCGCTCTTACCCTCGCCGCTGCGGTTCTCGCCGCGGCTCCGGCCATCGACGCCCGGGAGTCGGCGGGGGAACCCATCATCCGCTACGACGCCATCCATCACCCGGTGATTGATGCCGAGGGCATGGTGGGCACCCAGAACGCCATCGCCACCGAGGTGGGCGCGCGCATCCTCGCCGCCGGCGGCAATGCCGTGGACGCGGCCGTGGCGGTGGGATTCACCCTGGCGGTGACGCTGCCTCGCGCCGGCAATCTCGGCGGCGGCGGTTTCATGCTGGTGCATCTCGCCGGGGAGGAGCGCACGGTGGCCATCGACTATCGGGAGATGGCACCCGCCGCGGCAGGCCGGGACATGTACCTGGATGCCGAGGGCAACGTGGACAAGGAGGCGTCGCGGTTCAGCCATCGCGCCTCGGGCGTGCCGGGGACGGTGGCGGGGATGCACCACGCCCTGACGCGCTACGGCACGATGTCCTGGCCGGAGGTGATCGCGCCCGCCATCGAACTCGCGCGCGACGGTTTCCTGGTCAGTCACGACATGGCCTGGAGCCTGCAGCGCTGGGGCGAGCGGCTCGTGCGCCATCCGGCGACGGCGGCGACCTACTTCAAAGCCGACGGCAGCGCCTGGCAGCGCGGCGAGCGATTTCGCCAGCCGGATCTGGCCGCCTCGCTGGCACTGATCGCCCGCGAGGGGCCGGCCGCGTTCTACGAGGGCGCGATCGCGGAGAAGATCGCCGCCGAGATGCAGGCGAACGGCGGGCTGATCGGCCTCGAGGACCTGGCCGGGTACCGGGTGATCGAGCGCGCACCGGTGGTCGGTGAATACCGGGGACACCGGGTAGCACTGATGCCGCCGCCGAGCTCCGGGGGCGTGCACGTCGTGCAGATGCTGAACGTGCTCGAGCGCTTCCCGGTCGCGGACCTGGGCTACGGCAGCGCCGACGGCCTGCACCTGTTGGCCGAGGTCATGCGCCGGGCCTACGCCGACCGCGCGAAGCACCTTGGCGACCCGGACTTTTACGACGTGCCGCTCGACTGGCTCACCGGGAAGGCCTACGCGAAGCAGCTGGCGGGCGCCATAGACATGACGAAGGCGACGCCCTCCACCGAGATCCGCCCGGGTACTGCGCCGCCGCCGGAGAGCCGGGACACCACCCACTACTCGGTCATGGACGCCGACGGTAATGCGGTGGCCAACACCTACACGCTGAATTTCTCCTACGGCTCCGGCATCACCATTCCCGGCACTGGCATCCTGATGAACAACGAGATGGACGATTTCTCGGCCAAACCCGGCGTGCCGAACGCTTTCGGCCTGCTGGGCGGCGAGGCGAACGCCATCGAGCCGGGCAAGCGGCCGCTGTCGTCCATGACACCGACCCTGGTCTTCAGGGACGGCGAGCCGCTGCTCGCCACCGGCACGCCCGGCGGCAGCCGCATCATCACCACCGTGCTGCAGCAGCTGGTGAACGTGATCGACCACGGCATGGGGATTGCCGATGCGACCCACGCCCCCCGGGTGCATCACCAGTGGATGCCGGACGTGCTGGGCATCGAGCCCGGCTTCAGCCCGGACACGCTGGCGCTGCTGCGCGGCCGCGGCCACGAGCTGGCAGATGCCCGCTGGTCCATGGGCAGCCTGCAGTCGGTGATGTACCGGGACGGCTACTTCTACGGCGTCTCCGATCCGCGTCGGCCCGACGCGGCCAGCATGGGCCCGGCCCTGGTGCGCTGCCTTGCCGCCGGCCAGGCCTGCGTGCACTGAAATGAGTAACGTCAATCGCCTGCGCAACATCGCCATCATCGCCCACGTCGATCATGGCAAGACCACACTGGTGGACCGGCTGCTGCAGCAGTCCGGCACGCTGGATGCGCGCGCCGACCTCGGCGAGCGCATCATGGACTCGAACGATCTCGAGCGGGAGCGTGGCATCACCATCCTGTCGAAGAACACCGCCATCCGCTGGGGCGAGTGGCGGGTGAACATCGTCGACACGCCGGGCCACGCCGACTTCGGCGGCGAGGTGGAGCGGGTGCTCAGCATGGTGGACAGCGTGCTGCTGCTGGTCGACGCCGTGGACGGGCCCATGCCCCAGACCCGCTTCGTCACCCAGAAGGCCTTCGCCCGGGGCTTTACACCCATCGTCGTCATCAACAAGATCGACCGGGACGGCGCGCGCCCGGGCTGGGTGCTCGATCAGACCTTCGACCTGTTCGACCGTCTCGGCGCCACCGACGCGCAGCTGGACTTCCCGGTGGTGTACGCCTCGGCGCTAGGCGGTTACGCCGGCCTGCAGCCGGATGTCGCCGACGGCGACATGACGCCCTTGCTGCAGACCATCGTCGAGCGCGTGCCTGCGCCGGATGTGGATCCGGACGGTCGGCTGCAGCTGCAGGTCTCGAGTCTGGACTACGACCCCTACGTCGGCGTGATCGGCATCGGCCGGATCACGCGGGGCACGGCGCGGGCCGCGAGTTCGGTCACGATCGTCGGCGCCCACGGCTCGCACCGGTCCGGCCGGCTGCTGGAGCTGTACGGCTTCCACGGCCTGGAACGGCAGAAGATCGAGTCCGCCTCGGCGGGGGACATCGTTGCCTTCTCGGGCATCGAGACCCTGCACATCTCCGACACGCTATGCGACCGGGAGCATCCCGAAGCACTGCCCGCGCTGTCGGTGGACGAGCCGACCATCAGCATGACCTTCCAGGTCAACAAGTCGCCGTTCGCGGGCAAGGAGGGCAAGTTCCTCACCAGCCGCCAGATCGGCGAGCGGCTGGACCAGGAACTCAAGCATAATGTGGCGCTGCGGGTGGAGCGCACCGACGACCCGGACAAGTTCCGGGTCTCCGGCCGCGGCGAGCTGCACCTCTCCGTGCTGATCGAGAATATGCGCCGCGAAGGTTACGAGCTGGCCGTCTCCCGGCCCGAGGTGATCCGCATCGAGAAGGACGGCAAGTGGCTCGAGCCCTGGGAGCTGCTTACCGTCGATTTCGCCGAGGACTATCAAGGTGCGGTGATGAGCCGGCTGGCGGAGCGCAAGGGCGAATTGCTGGGCATGCAGCCGGACGGCAAGGGCCGCATGCGCCTCGACTACCGCATCCCCTCCCGCGGCCTGATCGGCTTCCGCACCGAGTATCTGACCGCGACGGCTGGTACCGGCCTCATCCATCACGTCTTCGACGAGTACGGGCCGGCGGTGGAGGGCGGCATCGGCCAGCGCATCAACGGGGTGCTGATCTGCAACGTGCAGGGCAAGGCGCTCGCCTATGCGCTGTTCAACCTGCAGGAGCGCGGCAGGCTGTTCATCGGCCACGGCGCCGAGGTGTACGAGGGCATGATCATCGGCATCCACAGTCGGGGCAATGACCTGGTGGTGAACCCGACCAAGGCCAAGCAGCTCACCAATATCCGTGCGGCCGGCTCCGACGAGAACATCCTGCTGACTACCCCCATCCGCTTCTCGCTGGAACAGGCGCTGGAGTTCATCGACGACGACGAACTGGTGGAGGTCACGCCGGCGAGCGTCCGGCTCAGGAAGAAGCTGCTGACCGAGAGCGGCCGGAAGCGGGACTCGCGCCATAAAGCCGCTGTCTGAGCCTTGTCGAAGCCGCGGTTCGGCACTTTCCGGGTCGGGATACGGGTATCCACGGATTCCGATGTCGAGGCAAGCCCTTAGACTCGTTCTAAACGCACGCCTGCGCGCGGCAGACAGCGTCTCAGGAGGAGCGAAGACCCCATGGAAGCATTGATGCTGGCGCGAATCCAGTTCGCCTTCACCGTCTCTTTCCACATCCTTTTCCCGGCTTTCACCATCGGCCTCGCCAGCTGGCTGGTCATGCTGGAGGCACTGTGGCTGAAGACGGGCAAGCCGGCCTACATGAGCCTGTACAAGTTCTGGCTGAAGATTTTCGCCGTGTCCTTCGGCATGGGCGTTGTTTCCGGTATCGTCATGAGCTTCCAGTTCGGCTCGAACTGGAGCCGCTTCTCGGAGGCCACCGGCAACGTACTCGGACCGGTCATCGGCTACGAGGTGCTGACGGCGTTCTTCCTCGAGGCTACGTTCCTCGGCATCATGCTGTTCGGCGCCAACCGGGTGGGCAAGCGGCTGCACTTCTTTTCCACTTGCATGGTGGCCATCGGCACGCTGATCTCGGCTTTTTGGATCCTTTCTGCGAACAGCTGGATGCACACGCCCGCCGGCTTCCGCGTGGAGGACGGCATCTTCTACGCCGAGGACTGGTGGGCGATCATCTTCAACCCGTCCTTCCCGTACCGCTTCATGCACATGGTGCTGGCGGCCTATCTCACCACCTGCTTTGTGATCGGCGCGGTCTCGGCGCGCTACCTGCTGCAGGGCCGCTTCCTGCGGAGGGCGCGCCACATGTTCTTCATGTCCGTGGTCTTCGGGGCGATCGTCGTGCCGGTACAGATCCTCATGGGCGATCTGCACGGCCTGAACACCAAGGAGTACCAGCCGCAGAAGGTGGCGGCGATGGAGGCCCACTGGGAGTCCGAGTCCCGGGCGCCACTGATCCTGTTTGCGATACCGGATGAGGAGAACGAGACCAATCACTTTCAGTTGGGTATCCCCGGTCTCGGCAGCCTGATTCTCGAACACGACATTGATGCGCCGGTCACGGGCCTGAAGGCATTCCCCCGGGACGAGCGGCCGCCTGTTGCGCCGGTGTTCTGGGCTTTCCGCATCATGGTGGGCCTGGGCGTCCTGATGCTGTTCGCCGCCGGCGCCGGTGTGATTCAGCTCATTCGCGGCCGGCTCTACGAGACGCGCTGGCTGCTGAGGCTCTATACCTGGCTATGGCCCAGCGGCTTCATCGCCGTCCTGGCCGGCTGGTTCACCACCGAGATCGGTCGCCAGCCCTGGGTGGTGTGGAAACTGATGCGCACGGCGGACGCGGTATCTGCCGTGCCGGGCGCGAGCGTCGCCACGTCGTTGCTGCTGTTCTTCGTGGTCTACGGCGTGGTGTTCGGCGCGGGCATCTACTACCTGCTGACCCTGATCCGCAGCGGACCGGGCGAGGTCGAGGGCGCGCCTGAGCGAGGCACGCCCGGACGGCCGTTGTCGGCGGCCGGGAAGCCGGCAGAGGAGGGTGCGTGATGGACGGCGGCTGGCTGCCACTGATCTGGATCGTCCTGATCGCCGTGGCCATCTTCATGTACGTGCTGCTGGACGGTTTTGTCCTCGGCACGGGCATCCTGTTCCCGTTCGCCCCGGATGACGAGGCGCGCGACACCATGATGACCTCGGTGGCGCCCATCTGGGACGGCAACGAGACCTGGCTGGTACTGGGCGGCGGCGGGCTGTTCGCCGTCTTCCCGCTGGCCTATTCCATTGTGCTGCCGGCCCTGTATCTGCCGTTCATCTTCATGTTGCTGGCGCTGGTCTTCCGCGGTGTGGCCTTCGAGTTCCGCTTCAAGTCCGGCAAGAACCGCCACCTCTGGGATCTGGCGTTCACCGGAGGTTCCGTGGTGGCGACCTTCTTCCAGGGCGTCATCCTCGGGACCTTCGTGAGCGGGTTCGCCCTCGAGGGCACCCGCTATGTCGGCGGCACATTCGACTGGCTGACGCCCTTCGGGCTGATCGTTGGCCTGGCCATGGTGGCGGGCTACGCCTTGCTCGGCAGCACCTGGCTCATCATGAAGGCGCCGGGCGAGCTGGAGCAGTGGGCGCGGCGGGTGACCATCCCGCTGCTCGCCTCGGTGGCGGTGTTCCTCGCCGTGATCAGTATGTGGGTGCCATTCCTGGAGAATCAGATCGCCGAGCGCTGGTTCACGCTGCCGAACCTGTTCTACCTCTCGCCGGTGCCGTTGCTGACGGCCGTGGCGGGTTATCTGCTGTTCCGCAAGACCACCGGCGACGGCCACGCCTCGCCGTTCCTGCTCGCCATCGGCCTGTTCACGCTGGGCTATGCAGGACTCGCCATCAGCCTGTGGCCGAACATCATCCCCCACCAGATCCCCTTCTGGGAGGCCGCCGCGGCGCCGGAGAGCCAGCAGTTCCTGCTGATCGGCTCGCTGATCGCGCTGCCTGCGGTATTCGGCTACACCGCTTACTCCTACTACGTATTCCGCGGCAAGGTGACCGAAACCCACAGCTACTGAGGCCGCTCCCCACGCGTTGGTCACGCGCGCGCCGGCGCGTGCTGATAGGCTAGAATGTAGCGGCCAGCTCCGGCGGGGCTTTCATCAGGGGGAGAGTATCAGTGGAGCAGTCCGCGACGGCCGAGCGCCAGTCCATGAGCCCGGGGGCCAGGCACTACGCCCTGTTCGTGCTGGTATTCGTCTATACCTTCAATTTCATCGATCGGCAGATCCTCTCGATCCTGATCGAGCCGATCAAGACGGAGCTGGGCGTCTCGGACCAGGCCATGGGTTTCCTGGCGGGAGCCGCGTTCGCGGCGTTCTACGCAACGATGGGGATACCGATTGCGCTGTGGGCCGATCGCGGCAACCGACGCAACCTGATCGCCTGGGCGCTCACCATCTGGAGCGGTATGACGGCGGTCTCGGGGCTGGCCCAGAACTATTGGCACCTGGCGCTGGCACGCATCGGCGTCGGCATCGGCGAGGCCGGCTGCAGTCCGCCGGCTCATTCGCTCATCTCCGACTACTACCGGCCCCAGCAACGCGCCACGGCGCTCGGCATCTACTCGCTGGGCATCCCCTTCGGCATCATGTTCGGTCTGCTGGCCGGCGGCTGGGTCAACGAATTCTTCGGCTGGCGCATGGCATTCTTCGTCGTGGGCATCCCGGGCCTCGTGCTGGCACTGGTCGTGCGTTTCACACTGGTGGAGCCGGAGCGAGGCCTGTCGGAGAACCGTATCGCCGACGAGAATCGGCCAGGGATTCAACAGACATTCCGCTTCCTCTCCCGGCGGCGGTCGTTCATCCATCTCGCGTTTGGCGCGGCGCTGGCGGCCTTCAGCGGCTACGGCGTGGCGACCTGGTTCCCCGCCTTCCTGGCGCGCACCCACGGCATGAGTACGGGCGAGATCGGCACCTGGCTCGGGCTCATCCTGGGCATCCCGGGTGGCATCGGTATCTTCCTGGGCGGTTACCTCGCCGACCGTCTGGGCGCCTCCAATCCGAGCTGGAGCCTGTGGATCGCCGGTCTTGCCGCCCTCGTCGCCCTGCCGT
Organism: uncultured Woeseiaceae bacterium; assembly: GCA_964427415.1. Taxonomy (GTDB): domain Bacteria; phylum Pseudomonadota; class Gammaproteobacteria; order Steroidobacterales; family Woeseiaceae; genus Lentisalinibacter. Next base: position 75,991 of record CAYRUH010000002.1, read on the forward strand.
TTGCCGTGGGCGTGTACTTCTTCGAAACCCCCGGCTGGGCGTTGCTGGTCTTCTGCGTGCCTGTCGTCCTTGGGAACTTCTACCAGGCAACCACCTTCGCGCAGACCCAGAGCCTGGTAGGCCTGCGTATGCGCGGTGTCGCCGCGGCCATCCTGCTGTTCATCATCAACATCATCGGCCTCGGCGCCGGGCCCTGGGCCCTCGGCGCGGTCAGCGACCTGCTGGTGCCGCTGTTCGGCGAGGACTCGCTGCGCTGGGCGCTCGCCATCTTTGCGCTGCTGAACCTGTGGGTGGCGGTGCACTACTACCTGGCAGGCCGTTCCCTGCCGGGCGACTTGAAGCGCGCCGGCGACCCCGTTTGATGACCGTGCCGTAGGCCTTCAGACTCTTCCTCATGCCATGGCCTGTTCTCATCAGTTAACTGAGTTACAATAAATACGGAAAATGGCGCGGAAGAAACCGATGATCAAGCACAAGGAGATCGGAAGCCGGTCGCTGGACAGCCTGGCTGGCCACGCACGGCTGATCGCCGACGAGGACCGCTATTTCTTCCGTGCGCCCGAAGCGGACTGCCGCTTCAATGTGATCGGCTGCGGCACGATGGGCCAGGAACATCTGCGTGTCACATTGCTGGAGGGTCGCGCTACCGTAAACGGGGTGTACGACCCTCATGGGCTCAGCGTTGCCCGGGCGCAAGAGGAATTTACGCGGCTCGCGCCGGGACAGAGTCTGGAAGTTTACGAAACGCTCGAGGCTGCCTGCCATGATCCGGCTGTGGACGGACTTATCATCTGCACACCCAACTACACTCACCTCGACGTGCTACGGGAGGCGGCCGCGAGCGGCAAGCACATTCTGCTCGAGAAACCCGTCGCAACCACCGTCGCAGATGCGCGCGAGATTATGGATATTGCCGGGCGTCATCCCGCCGTGTTTCAGGTGGGACTGCAGTACCGGTACAAGAGTATTTATGTCGAGGCGATCCACGAGGCGTTGGAGCGGCACAGCCTCGGCGATATCAAGACCATCAGTATGATGGAGCACCGCATCCCCTTCCTGGACAAGGTGGGACAGTGGAATAAGTACTCACGCTATTCCGGTGGCACGCTGGTGGAGAAGTGCTGTCATTACTTCGATCTCATCAATCTGTTCGCGGGGGCGAGACCCGCGAGCGTCTATGCCCAGGGCAGCGCCGCGGTCAATTTTCGCGAATACACACATGCTGAAGGTCCGTCGGATATTCTCGATAATGCGCAGGTCTCGATCACCTATGAGAACGATGTCCGCGCCAGCTTCCAGTTGGTCATGTTCGCGCCGATGCTGTATGAGGAGATCGTTGTCTGCGGCGACGGCGGTCGGTTGCGCGCGTGGGAGAACGATCAATTTCTGCACGGCGAGGCATTCCTTTCCGAGATGGAGATCCATCGCGGGGAGCATGGGCCCAGCCGCCGCTGCCGGCCGCTCTATCCCTCGGTTATTCAGTCATCCGGTCATCAGGGTGCCACCTTCTACGAGCATGCGGCTTTTATGGACCGCATCGAGGGCCAGCCGAGCAGTGCGGCGAGCGCAGAGGAGGCATTCTGGTCCGTCGTCGTCGGTGCGGCGGCAGAGGAATCCGTGCGCAGTGGCGAGGCCATCAAGGTACCGTCCTGGCTGGCCGGAATGGGCGTGCAGGCCTGAGTGCCGCGCGGGGTTACCGGCTGCAGCCGGCGATCGCCTGATCGACCCGTGCCAGCCATTCTGTACCGAATCGCTGCGCATACCAGTTACGTACGCCGCTGGCTGCGTCGCGGAAGGCGGTCTGTGACTCGGCCGAGATGTCGATGACGCTGCCGCCGGCGGCTGAGAAACGCCGATAAGCGTCGGCGTCGCGGTCCTTCACTTGTGCACGGGTGACGGCCGAGAGCTCTTTGAATGCGGCGGTGACCAGTTTCTGCAGATCCGGCGGGAGTTGCTGCCAGGATTTCTCCGAATACCACCACAGACCGGCCATGTAGGCATGGCCGTCCAGCGTGATATAGTGAATTTGCTCGTGCAGATTCATGCTGAGAATATCCTGGATGCTGTTCTTTGAGCCTTCCACCACGCCGGTGGCCAGCGCCGTATAGACCTCGGACCAGGCGACCGGTGTCGGATTGGCGCCGAGCTGGCGCACGAGTTGTTGCTGGATTGGCGAGGCGATTGTGCGTATCTTCAGCCCGCGCAGATCGTCCGGCGCCGTGATCGGACGGCTAGTGGTGGCGAAATTCCGCCAACCGCCGGTATTCGATGCCGTGATCAGGCGAATGCCGAGGCCTGACTGCAGTATCGCTGCGCGCAAGTGCTCCCGGATTGGACCATCGAGCACACATTCCGCAATATCGTCGTCGCTGAAGAGATACGGAAGATCCAGGACCTCGCCGGGCGGATAGATCGAGCCCAGCGACCCGGTGGTGAACTGGAACACCTGCAGCGTGCCGGTTCGCAGGGCGTCGACGCATTCCGCTACGCTGGTGCAGAACTGACTCGACGGGAAAATCTCTACATGAATATCCTCGTTCGCCCTGCTCTCCAGGTGGTGCTTGAAGGCGAGCGCGCCGGCGTAATCCTCGTCCTGGGGCGAGCCGAGAAGAGCGATGCGGATGTGGTGCTCATGCTTGTCGCCAGGGAGGGAGGATACGATGCCCGTGCCGCAGACAAGCATCGTCGCGACGAGCAGTGCCGGCAGGATCCAACCCTTGTCCATGGTGCCCATTCAGGCGAAACCGAGCAGTCGCGGCAGGAACAGGGTCAGCGCGGGGAAATAGGTGATCAGAAAAATCACGGCGATCTCGACAGCCAGAAAAGGCAGCATCTCCCGGGCGATGGTTTCCAGTTTTTCCCGCGCAACGGATGCCGCAACGAACAACACCAGCCCCATTGGCGGCGTAGCGAGTCCCACGGTCAGATTGACACACATAACCACGGCGAAATGCAGCGGATCCACACCGAGCCCTATGAATACCGGCGCGAGCACCGGTCCGATGATGAGGATTGCCGGACCTGCGTCGAGGAACATACCGATGATCAGCAGCAACACATTGGCGATGAACAGCAGTAAATATACGTTGTCGCTGAGACCGGTCATCGAGGCGACGGTACTCTCCGCCATGCCGGATACCGTTACCATCCAGGCGAAGGAGACAGCGGCACCGACGAGAAGCAGGATCACGCCGGACTGCACGGCGGCCTCGACAAAGACTCCCGGCAAGTCCGCAACGCGCAGGCTGCGCATGACGAACAGAGTGACGACGAGTGCGTAGACGGCGGCGACGGCCGCGGCCTCGGTGGGCGTGAATACGCCGCTCAGTATGCCGCCGAGCAATATAACCGGGGAGGCGAGAGCAAGGGCCGTGCGCCGCAGCTGCGTACCCCGCTCACGCCAGCTGGCGCGCTCGCGCGCGACCGGATAGTTACGGCGTCTGGCGATGCGGCTCGTCATCAGCATAAGGCCGGCAGACACCAGCAGGCCGGGGATGAGGCCCGCTGCGAACATCCCGGCGACAGACACGTTCATGACGAACGCGTAGAGAATCATAATGCCTGACGGCGGGATAATGGGCCCTATCACCGACGAGGCGGCTGTAACTGCAGCGGCGAAAGACGTCGAATAGCCATTACTCCGCATGGCCGGCACGAAAATCTTGCCGAGCGCCGAAGTGTCAGCTACCGCGGAGCCGGACAGCCCTGCGAACAGCACCGAGGAGAGGATGTTCACCTGGGCGAGTCCGCCGCGCACATGGCCGATCATCGACTGACTGAAATCCACGATGGAGCGGGTAATCCCGCCTGCGTTCATGATCTGTCCGGCGAGGATGAAGAACGGCAGGGCCATCAGCGGGAACGAATCCATGCCATTATAGAGTCGGGCCAGCAGGACGGAATGAAACTCGGACTCACCGTCCAGCACCAGGCTGAGGCCCGGGCCGATCAGCAGTGCGAACACCACCGGCATCCCCAGCGCGAGAAGAATTATCAGAATCCAGAAATAGGCGAGGGACACGGCAGCCGCCTACTCGCCCTCTACCGCGCCAACGGGCGGTGACAGCGCGAAATCCTCATCCGGGTGCATGAGGTTCAGTACGCCGCGCATCAGGCGTTCGCAGCCTACCAGCAGCATGATAGTCAACGACAGGGGCAGGATCGTGTAGAACCAGCCGACGGTGATCGGCAGGCTGGCATCCCTGATCTGCATGCCGCGCAGCACGAGTCCCACGCTCTCGGCAGCCAACACGAGCAGAATCCAGATCACCAGCGCATCGAGTATGAGAACGAGTACGCGGCGCGCGAGCACTGGCAACTGATCAGCAAGCATGTCGATGCTGACATTGGCTCCGAGACGATAGGCCCAGGGCGCCACCAGGAAGGCAGACCACACCATCATCGTCTTGGAGACCGATTCGGTCCATATCAGGGAATTGTTGAACCCGTAGCGGCTGACGACCTGCAGCATCACGATCATCGTCATCGCGAACAGAAGCAGGCCGGCCAGGCCCAGCAGCGCCGGACAGATACGCGCGTTAAGTGCGCTGACCGCGGCCAACGCGCGGCGCAGTATGCGGCTCGGCAGCGTCGCCGCGGCCGGTCTCATGCAAAGTCCCGCCTGGATCGGTACAGCCTGCACTGTGAGTTCACGTCGCTCCCCGTCATCGACACCGCACTGACGGGAAGTCTCCGTTGCCACGTGGAAATGTTCAAGCGAACCGTCCTGCGCTTACCGACTGCGCGCGTCCGGCGATGTGCGCGGACCCGGAGACTTTGTTGTCGTCAGTGCTTCTGCATAATAGTATATAATATGTCTTATACAAGTATTAGCTGCCGCCGGGTTGACCACAACGGCGCGGCATTCTCAGACACAGCAGGGGATGACGGGGTATCGATGACACCGACTGCCGGGAAACTTTGGGGCATGCGGCGCCTGGCGGACCCGAATGGCCGGTTCAAGATGACGGCCGTGGATCAGCGGCCGCCCATCAAGAATGCCATCGCTGAGAAACGTGGCGTTGTACAGGCGTCCTGGGAAGACGTGGCGGGGTTCAAGGCGCTGCTGATCCGGGAGTTGCAGTCCTCCTCGTCGGCCATGCTGCTCGATCCCCATTTCGCCTATCCCGGAGGGATCTTTTTCCTGGATGCGGCGAAAGGCCTGATACTCACACTTGAAGACAGCGTGTTCGACGAGACGCCAGAGGGCCGCTTGTCGAGGGAGATCGACGACTGGTCCGTGGAGAAGATCAAGCGTGTCGGCGGTGACGCGGTCAAGGTTCTGGTCTGGTACCGTCCCGACGCGCCGGCCCGGGTTTGTCGGGCGCAGCAGGATTTCGCGCGGCGTGTCGGCGAGGCCTGCGCCAGGTTCGACCTGCCTTATGTGTTCGAGCTGCTGGTTTATCCTCTGGCATCCGATGTTGAGCAGACCCGGGACTACGTGGAGATGCGGAGCAAGAAACCCGACCTGGTTCTGCAGAGCGTGCAGACGTTCGCCAGACCTGAATTCGGCGTGGACATCTTCAAGCTGGAAAGTCCGCTGGCCGCCGCCGATGTGCCGGGAGCAGAGACGGAAAAGGCGGGCGAGGCCCAGGGCTGGTTCGATGCGCTGGGCGAGGCGGCAGGGCGACCGTGGGTCATGTTGTCCGCCGGCGCCGGCATGGATGAATTCCGCCGCATACTCACGCATGCATACGCGGCCGGCGCCTCCGGGTACCTGGCCGGACGTGCGATCTGGCTCGAAGCGTTCGCTGCGTTCCCGGACCGGGAGGCAATTCGCGAAGGTCTGCAGGGGCCGGCCGTCGCCTACATGGAAAATCTGAACGCTCTCACGGACGAGCGGGCCGTGCCCTGGCATCGGCACGCGTGCTACGGGCCTGAAGGGCCGCGGCTGCAGCCGGCGGATGAGCGTTTCCGCCATCACTATCCGGATTTCGGTGTGTGAGACCCGTCAGTTCTCCGGCTGCCAGACCTGAGGGCGGGTGCGGACGGTTTCGCCGCTGCGAATAGCCTCCTGACAGCAGAGCGCGAGGTACTGGTCCTGGCTCGCCTCGGCGAGACTGTAGAACGACTCTCCCTTCTCTACGTAGCGGCACATCGCCAGCAGACACTGCGCGACGGCGATTTCCTCGTCATTCAGCCGGGCCGGCATGAACGGGTTATGCCAGACCCATGAGTCGCGGAACTGTATCCCCTTCAGGTGATGACCCTCATGGTTGCCGTTGCGCCCGGCCTCGTGACGGACCAGCCGGGCACTGACCGGTGTCACGATGTCCCTGAGCCAGGTGACCGTGTCATCTACGATCTCGCCGCGCTCGCCGCGAACGCAAACCCGCTGCCCGCGGATCCAGCTTCGGTACTGGGGTTGGCAGAATTCGTACAGCCCGAGCCCGCCGCCGAAATCGAGCCAGGCATAGTCGGTCTGCGCCTCGACGAGGCGTTCCTCGGCCGGCGGGCCGCTGCGGTCCGGACCGGCGATGACCGGAGCGCTGTAGCGCGTGCCCCGTATCACCGCCTCTGCGTATCCGACGCCGAGCAGGCGGCGTATCAGACTCATTCCATGGTAGTCGTGGCAAACGGACAGGTGAATCTGATTGACTGGTCCGAGAACGCCTGAATCAACGACGGCCTGACGCGCCGCGTGCAGCGGTTGCGCCCAGAATTGTTCGGCGATCTGGATGCGCGCGCCGAGCTGCACCAGAGTCTCGTAGAGTCTGACGAGGCCGTCCCGCGTCGTCGCGGGCGGTGTCTCGGCCAGTATCGGCACGCCGCGCCGGGCGAGGTCGATACAGACTTCCGGAATGGCCTGCTGGCTGACGCTCGCTACCGCGTAAGCCGGACGGACCGAGTCGAGCAGCGCGTCGATCGTGGCGAAACTGGGCACCTGCCATGTAGTCTCTATTTCGGCACGTCGGCTGTCACGCCGTGCGACGATACCGCAGATGCTCATCCCGGGGATGGCCTGCGCGATACGCAGGAAGAACTCTGTACGCCAACCAGCTCCGACCACCGCGAATTCGAAGGCGCTGTGCGCGCTGTGCGCTGCGCTGGTCACAGGCTCGCTTCCAAGCCGGGCTGCCAGATTGTGTCTTTGGAGTATCCATACGCCGACTCGATCAGCTGCAATGCCGCCAGTGAAAGGTCCGCCGTGCGGTAGTCGGGTTTGGCCTTTCCGGCCTGGACGGCAAGATCCTCCAGTATGAGCTGGTGATAATTGACCGCGCCTGTCAGCGGTCGGTGTATCAGTTCGCCCGGCACACCGGCCCGCCGTATCCAGTAGCTGCCCGCCCAGGCGGAGAATTCGATCACTCCACGGGATCCGGAGAAGCGGAATACCGCCCCCTTGCGCTCTGCGGGCGGCAATACCTCACTGCAGACGGCCGTAGCGGCGCCGGAGTGCAGTTCGATGCGGGTGCCGGACTGAAGTTCGATCCGTGTCAGTCCCCGGGACTCCACCTGTACGCCGTCGTTTACGATACGACCGGAGACATCGAATGCGCCGTGGCATGTGCGCACCGGGTCACCGTCGAATACATCCAGCAGGTAGGCGAGCCAGTGGATACCGGCATTCAGCAGATCCACCGATGAATATACCGTCACGGTTTCCATGCGGCCTATATCGCCGTTGCGGATACGTCTTCTGACCTCGCGGGTCGCAGGGAGTACCTGCATGCCGTGAGGCACTACGGCCGGCAGGTGGCTCTCGGCTATGTCGTCCAGTAGCGCCTTTGCCGTTGCCGCATCACAGGCCAGCGGTTTCTCGATCAGGACTCCACTCGGCCCCTGTGCCATGGCGCTGCGGGCGAGCACGGCATGGGTGGGCGCAGGTGATGCAATACAGTATACGTCCGCTGGGCACTCGTTCTGCATCTGCTCCAGGTCCGCGAATAATCGAAGCCCCTCGTAGCGCCCGCGGACCCGATGCCGTGCGTTCTCCGACGGATCGCAGGCGGCGAGGAGCCGGAACCGGTTGGAGGCTGCGAGCGCCTCGAGGCTGAGGCCGCCGCCGAAGCCGCAGCCGATCACGCAGGCGGTCAGCATGAGCCAGACATTGCGGGCGAGGGGGGGCGCTCGAGCGACGCGGCGGCATAGATCGCGTCGATGATCGACATAGTGGCGATACTGTCATCGCCGCCGGTCAACGGCGTCCTGCGGTCCGCGACCACGTCGACGAAGTGCTCGAGCTGATAGTCATAAGTCATCCGGCGATCCACCGTCTCGGTGAGCGTCTTACCGGCCTTCTCGATACGGATACGATTACCCTGGTGCGGCGCGACGAAATTCTCGAGCATCAAGCGGCCATGCTCTGCGGAGATCGTGATGCGGGTATCGTGATCGCCGTCATTCGATCTGGCCATTGAGCAGTAAAGATTGGCTCTCAGCCCGGAGTCCAGTCCGAGCTCTGCACAGGTGGTAAGGTCGACACCGGTTGCCGCGACTGTGCACTCAGCCGCCCAGACACGCCACTTCGCACCGCCGCTTATGACATGCAGGGCGTTGACGGGATAACAGCCGAGATCCATCAGCGCGCCACCTCCGAGCTCGGGCCTGTAGCGCAGCTCACCCTCACGCGCCGGCACATGGGCGTCGAAGACCGCCTCAATATGGCGTGGACGGCCGATAATGTTCGAGTCCAGCAATTCCAGCGCTCGCGTGAAGAACGGGTGGTAGCGATAGTGGAAAGCCTCGACGAGGTGCCGGCCGGATTCGCGGGCGGCATCGACCATCTGTCGTGCCTCACTTGCATTCATCGCAAAAGGCTTCTCGCATAGTACGTGCTTGCCAGCGCGCAGCGCCGCTATGGACCAGATGGCATGGGAGGCAGGTGGCAGTGCGTTGTAGATGGCATCGACGTCCGGTGCTTCGATCAGCGCGCGGTAGGAGTCGACGGCGCGGGGGATGCCGTGAGCCGCGGCGTAGGCCTCGGCTCTGGTCCGATCGCTGGCGGCTACCGCCGCCACTTCGACGGCGGGGTGGACGGCTGCCGGCTGCAGCAATGCGAGCGGTCCGATACGCGCGGCGCCCAGGATGGCGATGCGGATCACGGCAAAGCGCCCGTCCTGCGTCGTTTCAAGATTCGAGTCTCACGCCGGCAGTCCGGCGGCTGATGCCGCCGGACTGCCGGCGCTTTATAGAAGACGCTGCCGACGGATTGCCATTCAGTAGTTGGCACGGAAATTGAGCCCGAAGTAACGATCGGCATCGCGGGGTATCTGGTAGCGGAAACCGTCGCCGCTGAAAGTCGTGGCATAGCTCTCGTCGGTCAGGTTCTTGCCGATCAGCGTCAGCCGAAAGCGGTCCTCCGCCATGGCAAAGCCGATGCTGGCGTTCAATACGTCGTATTCGGGCAGCAGGGCCGCCGGATTGAACGTGCCGTCGTTGTTCGGCAGCGTCGCGCGCTGCTCATCGGTGTGGACGAAGGACGCATTCAGGATGACATCCATATCGCCGAGCGGGAAGGTATACTGGCCGTATAGCGAGTACTTGAGGTCCGGCGCGAACGGCACTGCCAGCCCGGAGCGGGTGCTGCAGTTCGCCGGCGGCAGTCCGGTGGTGGGTTCGATCGGGCAATTGAACCGGTCGATCTCGGCATCGACGGAGGCCAGTCCGCCGCCGATCTCCAGCGCATCGATCGGCGACCACAGGAAGTCGAACTCGAAGCCCTCGGTGGTCACGTCGCCGGCATTGGTGAGCCGGGTGATGGTGACGCCGGTGGAGGTATCGAAGTTATTGGCCTGGAAATTCTCGATATCGGTGCTGAAGATGGCGAAATTCGCCAGCACGGTACCGGCGGTGAACTTGTAACCGATCTCGAAGGACTCGGACTCCTCGGCGCCGATGGGCAGGATGTCGGTGAGGCCCATGTTGAAGAAGGTGTTGAAAGCCGGTCCCTTGTAGCCCTCGGCCGCGGTACCGTACACCATGTGGTTGTCACCCAGATTCCATTGCAGGCCGAGTTTGCCCGAGAAATTGGTGTCGTCGGTCTTGCCGGAGAAATTGCTGTCGAAACCGCCTGTCTGGGGCGGGAACTGGCCGTTCGGCTCGGCCGGGCGTACGCCCACGCCCTGGCGGCCGAAGGGGTCGTTGTTGCGACGGTTGTGATTGAACTCCACTTCGTCGTCGGTGAACCGGAAGCCGGCGATCAGACGCAGGTTATCGGTAAAGTTGAAAGTGCCCTCGCCGAACACAGCGTAGTTGGTGAACTCGGTGTTGAACGAAGCGGTGCCGGAGACGATGTCGTTGGCGTTGCAGGTCAGCCCGGGGTTGGCGTTGAGAATGGCATCGTTCTGTCCGCCGTTGTTCTGGCAGCTGGCGTCGCGGGTGAAGCTGCGCTCGGAATCGATGTTCCAGAAAAACGCCCCCACCTGCCAGGTCAGGGTGCGGTCGGCCGGTGAGGCCAGACGCAATTCCTGGGAGAACTGGCGCCATTCCTGCGGGCCCACGTCGTGCAGCTGGAAAGTGACGTCACCGAAGTTGACCGGTACGTCGGGGTCCCCGCCGATGGAGGTGAAATCGCCCTCGCGGATCTCGGTATTGTTCCAGGTGCGCTGAGCTGTGATGGAGGTGAGCGTGTACTCGCCGAAATCTTTCTCGAATTGCAGCGAGAAGGCGGTCGTTTCGTCGAGGGTTACCGTGGTCAGGTCGTGGTCGACGAGGCGCTGGTCCAGATCGATGTCGGCGACGCCATTGACGATGCCGGCGCTGTTCGGCAGTGCCTCTGAGTTTGGATGGCGTCCGCTCGGCAGTGCCTCGAGGTCGGCGCAGCAATTATCCCGGGCATCATAGTCTTCGAAAATCGCCAGTACGCGCAGGTCCGGCGCCGGGTCGTATTCGAGCATGGCGCGCACGCCCTGCCGGTCGTAGCCGTTGATCAACTGGTTGTCGAAGACATTGCGGATATAGCCGTCGAAATCGCCATCGAAGGCGGTGATGCTGGCGCGGGCGTTGTCCGACAGCGGTCCGGCCACCCGGGCGGTCACCCGTCGCTCATTGTCCTGAAAGAATGAGGCGTCGACCGACGCTTCGAACTCATTTGTGGGGCGGCGTGTGGTGATATTGACGACCCCGGCAGAAGCGTTCTTGCCGAACAGGGTTCCCTGCGGACCGCGCAGCACCTCCAGTCGCTGTATGTCGTAGAGGTCGCCGAAGGCCTGTCCGGAGCGTCCCAGCACCACACCGTCCACCACCGTAGCCACACTCGGCTCGGCCGCCGTGCTGAATGAGATGGTGCCTATGCCCCGCACCACGACCGTGGAGTTCCTGGTGGTGTTTCCCTTGCGGAACGAGACCGACGGTATCAGTGACTGCAGGCCTTCGAAGCCGGTGGCAAAGGCGGCATCGATGGTGTCTTCGGAGAGAACCGTAACGGCGACCGGAACGTCCTGAACGTTCACCTCCCGCTTGGTGGCAGTGACCACGATCTCCTCGATCTCCGCCCCGGCTGGCACGGCAATCACCAGCATCAGAGCGGCCGCCGCCAACACCCGGATTATGCCTGTGCTCGAAAATACTCCTGACTCATTCATGATCGCTCCCCCTACGTTGCGATGTACCGAAATATCGGTCTTATAGATGACTATAATATATATAAGTTCCGTTGCAAGCCAAATTCGTGAATGGGAACGGCGGGTGAGGCGGACCAGGCCGGCGAATCGCAGGATTCAGCGCCGCCGGTCCGGTGCCGTGGAACCGGCTGCGGATGCGCGGTGCGCTCTCAGCAAAGTTCGAGGATCGGCAGCTGCAGACGGGCTGCGACCTGGCGCAGCGCTTCGCGATGATCCCCATAGACCAGTGAGTAGTGATGCTCCAGCGCCTGGTCCATGATGGTGCCAAGCACGTCTCCGGCAGGTCGGTCGAAACGGATTACGCCGGAAGTGCCGGTGAACGATTTCGGCGCATGCAGAACCTCGGCACCGGCGGAGATGAGGAGGTTGGCATTGCGGGCCGTAGAGAGTCGGGCAATGGTGATGCGCCCGGGTCGCAGCGGAAACTCGTGCAGCAGCGGCTTGCGGCGGTTCGTATGCACGGTTGCCCGTGCGTCGCTCTTCGGGTCGCACATGGATATCGGCGCCAGACCGCAGTGCCAGAGGACCGCCGTGTCGTCGGACTCGTCCACGTCCACCAGATCCGCCATCCAGGAAGGCGCCTGGGCGATGCGGCCGAGTATGGCGCTGCTGAGCGCGCCGTGCACATCCGCCTCGCAGGCGCTGGGTACTCCTTTCTGGTTCATCATGGCCATCGGCCCGCAGGCGGCGCAGCCGTATTCGGTGAAAGTCTCCGGCCAGCAGCGCACGGCGATGGCATCCGCGGTCTGCTCAGTGGCGATGTCCTCGAGTGCGCAGAGCAGACGGAAGGAGCGCTCCAGTTCGGTCTGATCCACGTCGTCCAGGCCGTTCAGATAGCCCGCGGCCGTGTGGCGATGGGCGGCCGGGCGCTCGGCAGGGCAGGCCTCGGCGCGCCGGAACGCGTCGTCGATGGGGTTGGCCGTGACGGTAACCCCGGTAAGATCTGCGAGCGACCGCCCGTCGAATTCGCAGGTGTCGAAGCCGGCAGGATGATGACCGATCACGCTGATCCGCGCCGTCTTCAGCCACGCCATAACATGATCGGCCCCGGCGTGCGGTGACGGCTGCGGCGTCTGTTCTGCGGCGCTTGGTGGCACCTTTTCGTCGGCCAGTTTCCGCAGTTTTTCATCCAATTCTCCGGCATCCGGCGCGGCGAACAGCCATCGATAGAAGATATTACGCTTGCCGAGCGCGTGCGCTGCCAGGTTGATGCCGCACAGCGCATTGAGTCGCAGGCGTCCGCCGAGACGCGGTTCGGGTATGCCCCACAAGGCGACGGGAGCCTGCGAGCGTGCCGCGAGGTCGACGGTCATACCCGCATCGGTGAAGGTGACCTGCAGAAGCAGCAGCAAGTCGATCTCGCCGCCGTCCCGAATGACCTCCCACGCCGTATCCGCACCGGCGGCATCGAAAGCGAGCTCGTCACTGCCGATGCGCTCTATGCCGGCGTCCGCCAGCGCGGCGAAGGCGCGCTCTTTCATCTGCTCGGCGAATTCCACATCGAATGTGGGTCGGGCCAGCGCGATGACACCGTATCTCAAGCTCATGCTGATTCTCCTGATTGGGGGCTCTCGCGTGCCAGCAGGGCTTCCACCGCGGCCAGGTCCGGCGCGCCATCCCGCCCACCGCCGGCGCTCACCTTCAGCGCCGCGGCCGCATTGGCAAAGCGTGCAGCTTCCGGTTCATGGCGTCTGCGGGCGAGTTCGAATGCAAAGGCACCGTGCCATACGTCCCCGGCGCCCAGGGTATCGACCACCGGCACCTCGAAGCCCGGGACCCGCAATAACTCTCCGGCGGCCTGCACCAGTACTCCTGCGGCGCCAGCGGTCACGCAGCACCAGGCATCGGTCATGCTGGCGGCCTTGCGCAGGGCCCGTTCGAGATCCTCATCGCCCGTGAGTTGTCGCAGGCCGTCGGCGGAAAATGCGACGTGCGTTGCGGCGCGGAGAATGGCCGGATCAGAGGGTACGGGTATGTCGGCATCCAGCACGGCCGGGATTCCCTGCGCCCGCGCGACAGCCAGTAATTCCTGCGCCGCCTCCGGCCAGCGCGTATCCGTCAGTACGGCGTCGGCGCTCTGCACGGCTGCAACAGCCGTGCCCGGCAGTGCGGTGGGCAGGCCCGGGTCGAGAAAATTGACGATGAGCCGCTCGCCATCGTCACTGGTGATTACCGCAGAGGCCGAGGAGCGGCAGCCGCGGGCAAAGAGTACAGGACCGCAGTCGACGCCACAGGCGGTGAGTTCGTCGACAATGAGCTGCCCGACGGCGTCTTCGCCGACGCGCGCTGCCAGGCTGGCCATGCCTCCGAGTCGGCTGATGGTCACAGCGGCGGTGGCGGCCGGACCGCCACCGACAAGGTCGAAGGCGCGTGCCTGATACTTGACCGGACGCTGCGGCGTCGTTTCCAGGTGGAAGACGAAATCCTGCACCGCCTGCCCCAGACACAGGACTCGCGGCAAGCCTTGCTCCGATCTATCTGACATCGACTGCGTAAACGATATCGCGCGTGTCACAGCAGCTCAGCCGGCGTTCAACGAGACGCCCGTCGATCGCTACCGCCACCCGGTCGATCTGCAGGACCGGCGCCCCTTCCTCGAGATTGAGGAATCGCGCCTCCGTGCGGCTTGCGCCCACCGCTTTGAGTTCCTCACGGGCCACGGCGATGCTGATGCCATACTCGCGCTGATACAGCGAATACAGCGTGTTCGGCAGCGATTGCCGACGGTCCAGGTCCGGGAACAAGGTCGCCGGTACCACGATACGCTCCACGATTGCCGGTCTGTCTTCTATGGTGCGCGTGCGCATTATCTCTATGACCCGCGTCCCCTTGCGCAGTCCCAGCTTCTCCCGTTCCACGGTGTCGGCCGCGCGTCGCTGCACCCGGTCGCTGTGGCTGGCGGGGACCAGCCGGCGACCATCCGGGCCCGGTGTGGAAAGCCGGAAGAAACGGAAAAGCGACTGCTCCTGGGTGTATTCGGAGACGAAAGTCCCGCGCCCCTGACGGCGCTCCAGCAGCTTCTCGGACGCCAGTGCATCCAGCGCCTTACGCACCGTCCCCTGGCTCACGCCCAATTCCGCGGCGAGCGCCTGTTCGCTCGGAAGCGACTCCCCGGGTTCCCATTCGCCCTCGGCGATGCGCCGGATAAGTACGCCGTAGACCTGCTTGTAGAGCGGCTGGAAATTCGCAGAAACGTTCAAGTGCGGTTCTCCGAAACTTGGCAAGCCCGATATTCTGACAGCTCTCCCACTACCCTGCACCGGCTACTGTTGCCCGGCGCCGAATTATTGTATCTTATATAAGACATACGGCAAACGGCGTGTTACTTGTCGTTGTTGGATAGCCGGAAAACTGCGCAGAGGAAACGAACTATGGAGGTTCCACATTTGCTGGTTCATGATCACGACGACAACGTCGGGGTGGTGGTGGTTGAGGGCCTGGAATCGGGCACGGATATGCTCTGTGTGGTGACGGCCGATAATTCCGAGTTCCGTCTGACGGTGCGTGAAGACGTGCCCATTGGCCACAAGGTGGCCCTGCGGGATCTGGCCGAGGATGAGGATGCGATCAAGTACGGTGAAAACATCGGGCGTATCACCGCTGCGGTGCCCAGGGGAGGGCACGTGCACGTGCACAACCTCAAGACCAGGCGATGGTAAGGAGAGCAGCCAATGAATGCTGACGGAAAATTCTGGGGCTTCCGGCGCGAAAATGGGCGTGTCGGCGTCCGCAACCATGTGGCCATCCTGCCGGTGGACGATATCTCGAATGCCGCCTGTGAGGCCGTCGCCAACAACATACAGGGCACGATTGCGCTGCCGCATGCCTACGGACGTCTGCAGTTCGGCGCCGACCTCGATCTGCATTTCCGCACGATGATCGGGACCGGGTGCAATCCGAACATTGCAGCCTGCGTGGTCATCGGTATCGAGCCGGGCTGGACGCAGAAGATCGTCGACGGCATCGCCGAGACCGGTAAGCCGGTGGCCGGCTTCGCCATCGAGCAGCATGGCGATATCGAGACCATAGCGGCAGCCTCGCGCAAGGCGAAGGAGTTCGTGCATGCGGCCAGTGCCGAGTTGCGCAAGGAGTGCTCGCTGTCCGAGCTCTGGATATCGGCGAAGTGCGGTGAATCCGATACGACGACCGGACTCGCTTCCTGTCCCGCCGTGGGAAATCTCTACGACAAACTCATCCCGGAGGGTATCTACGGCGTGTTCGGCGAGACCACCGAGTTGACCGGCGCCGAGCACCTCTGCCAGGCGCGGGCCGCGACGCCGGAGACTGGGGAGAAATTCCTGCGTGTGTGGCAGGCCTACCAGGACGAGGTGGTGCTGCCGCACAAGACCTCGGATCTGTCTGACAGCCAGCCCACAAAAGGCAATATCGAAGGCGGACTGACGACCATCGAAGAGAAGGCGCTTGGCAACCTGGAGAAGATCGGCAAGCAAGTCTCCTACATCGACGTACTGGAGCCGGCCGAGACGCCGGATGCAGGACCCGGACTGTACTTCATGGATACCTCTTCGGCTGCCGCGGAGTGCGTGACGCTGATGGCTGCGGCGGGCTATGTAGTGCATCTGTTCCCGACCGGCCAGGGTAATATCGTCGGTAACCCGATCCTTCCGGTCATCAAGCTCACTGGCAATCCGCGCACGGTGCGCACCATGTCGGAGCATATCGACGTCGATGTGTCGGGCATCATCCGCCGAGAAATGACCATCGATGACGCCGGCGATGCGCTGATCGAGGCGGTACGGGAGACGGCGAATGGACGTCTCACGGCTGCTGAGGTTCTCGGCCATCGTGAGTTCGTCATGACCAAGCTCTACCGCAGCGCCTGAACCGGGTCCGCGCCCGGATGGCCGACACCGTCAATCTGCCCCTGGATGACGCGCGGCGGCTTGCGGAGACCGCGTTGCTCGTAAGCGGATGCAATCCGCCGGGTGCCGCCTCGGCCGCCCGGGCGGTCGTGGCGGCGGAAGCGGACGGTCAGAGCGGTCACGGCCTGGTGCGCATTCCCTACTATGCGGCACAGGTCCGCTCGGGCAAGGTCGTCGGCGATGCGCCAATCCGCGAAGAGCGTGTCGCCCCGGGCGCAATGCGGGTTGATGCAGGCAACGGTTTCGCTTACCCCGCACTCGACAGGGCCATCGAATCACTGGGGCCGCTGGCCCGCGAGCAGGGAATCGCGGTCGCTGCGATCCACCATTCACATCATTGCGGACAGGCGGGTGCGCATGTCGAACGTCTGGCCGAGGCGGGAGTGCTGGCACTGATGTTCGCCAACACGCCGCAGGCGATGGCTTTCTGGGGTGCGAGCAGACCGGTACTCGGTACCAATCCGATCGCCTTCGCCGCGCCCCGGCTGCGTGCGGCGCCGCTGGTCATCGACATGGCGCTGTCGCAGGTGGCGCGGGGCAAGATCGTGGCCGCCAGCGGTGCTGGCCGGCCCCTGCCGGAAGGCTGGGCCCTGGATGCAGCGGGCAGGCCGACGACCGATGCCGACGCAGCGCTGGCCGGCTCGTTGCTGCCCATGGGCGGCGCCAAGGGCGCGGCGCTGGCGCTGATGGTGGAAATTTTCTCGGCCGCGCTGACGGGTGCCCGTTTCGGCTTCGAGGCTACGTCATTTTTCGAACCTCGGGGAGAGCCGCCCGGTGTCGGCCAGCTCTTGTTCGCCGTCGATCCGGGACTCTTGTCCGGCGGCGACTTCGCGCTACGCCTGGAAGCGCTGATCGGTGTGCTGGAATCCTCACCGGGCGCGCGTTTGCCGGGTATTTCACGGCTGGCGAGCAGGGAACGCGCCGCGACGCAGGGCTTATCGGTCGATCCGGCCCTGTACGACAAACTGCTCGAGCTGGCTGGCACGGGCCGGGGCAACTCGGCAGATCAGACGTCTGTATAAGCGATATCAGCGGAGGCCGCGCATGCCGGAGATCGTCATCAGCGAATTCATGGATGAGGGCGCGATTGCCGAACACCTCGGGTCGAGAAACGTCCACTATGATCCGCGATTGGCGGAGCGTCGTTGTGATCTGCTGGATCTGCTGGCCGATGCCCGCGCCCTGATCGTACGCAACCGCACAGCGGTGGACCGCGCCCTGCTCGAGCAGGCGCCGAATTTGCATACCGTCGGGCGGCTGGGGGTCGGACTGGACAATATCGACGTCGACACCTGTCGCGACCGTGGTATCGAGGTTCTGCCGGCAACCGGGGCCAACGATGCGGCGGTGGCCGAATACGTGATCGGAGCCATGCTGGTTCTGCGCCGGTCGGCGTTCCTGCACACTCGCTCGACACTTGCCGGCGTCTGGCCGCGCGCGGAGGAAATCGGCCATGAGTGCGGCGGTGCGAGGCTCGGTCTGCTCGGTTTCGGGAGCACCGCGCGGGAGACCGCGCGGCTTGCGCGGGCCCTGGGCATGCAGGTTGCAGCTTTCGATCCCTATCTCCCGGCAGATTCCGCAAGTTGGGACCTCGCGCGGTCGAGCCCGCTGGACAGGCTGCTGGAGGAGGCGGACGTGCTCAGTGTCCACCTGCCCCTTACCGCCGAAACGCGAGGTTTTGTCGATACGACGGCGATCCGCCGGATGCGCCATGGCGCGGTACTCGTCAATGCGTCGCGCGGCGGTATCGTGGACGAGGAGGCTGTGGTGGCCGCATTGCGTGACGGCCATCTCGCCGGGGCTGCTTTCGACGTGTTCGAGAATGAGCCTCTTGATGCGGCGGGAGCGCGCCGCTTTGACGGGCTGGACAATATCCTGCTGACGCCGCATATCGCGGGCGTCACCGTTGAATCCAATGTGCGCGTTAGCCGTTTGATCGCAGGGCGCGTCGCGGAGCGCTGCCGCGGCCTGGACGCGGGCGGAGCGGATCGGGCCTGAAGGCGCCTGGAGCGGATCGGGCCTGAAGGCGCCTGGATCGGATCGGGCCTGAAGGCCCTCCTACCTT
>CAYRUH010000002.1:94602-104503 GCA_964427415.1 uncultured Woeseiaceae bacterium
CGGATCGGGCCTGAAGGCGCCTGGATCGGATCGGGCCTGAAGGCCCTCCTACCTTCGGCGGGCGTGGGCGATGCGGATCTCCGAGGTCTGGTGCTCGAACAGGGCTCGCAGCGGGTGCAGGTCGAGGCGCAGCGGCTTACCGTCCGCCATGGCCACGAGCTGGCGGTAGTACCAGGCGATGGCGGAGAAGGCGTTCAGCGCCTTGAACAGGAAGAAACTGCTGTCCGGGCCGAAGCGGCCCCTGCCGATGCCGATCTTCTCTTCCCACCGCACGGCTTCCTCCGCGCTGCCGTCGATGAGCCGTCGGGGCAGATCCGGCTGGGTGCAGAGCGGACGCGCGAGCCCGATGACGTCCACCTCGTCGTTCGCCAGTGCCTCCTCCATGGCCCGGCGGCTGCGGAAGCCCCCGGTGACGGCGAGCGGCACCCCGATCCGCTCGCGCATGCGGGCCGCATATTCCAGGAAGAAGGCTTCGCGGCGCTTCGTGCTCTCGCGCCGCGTCTCGTTCATGTCGGCCGCATCTTCCGGCCGGCCGTCGATGCCGAACATGGCGGGCTGCTCGTAATTGCCGCCGGAGATCTCGATCAGGTCGACAGCGGCCTCATCGAGCCATTCGGCGACCTGCAGGCTGTCCTCGAAGCTGAAACCGCCCTTCTGGAAGTCGGCGGAGTTGAGCTTGACAGAGACGGGGAATGCCGGGCCCAGCACGGAGCGCACGCCGCGCACGGCCTCCAGCAGGAAGCGAGCCCGATTCTCCAGTGAGCCGCCCCACTGATCGTCCCTGCGATTAAGCTTCGGCGACAGGAACTCGCTGATCAGATAGCCATGGGCGCCGTGGATCTGCACGCCGGTGAACCCCGTGTCCCGGGCGACCGCCGCCGCCCGGGTGAAACCGCCCAACGCCATTTCGATATCATGTTCGGTCATGGCGACGGGCCGGCCGAAGTTGCCCATGAGATTGAGCTGCACCTCGGAGGGTGCCATGGGGCGGGAAGAGACGATCCTGCCGCACTGGCGCCCCGGATGGCTCAGCTGCATCCACAGCTGGTTGCCCGCCGAGGTGCCGGCCTCCGCCCAGGCGCGCAGCCCGGCAAGGCCTTCCCCGTCATCCGGATCGTCGATCACCACGTTGCCGGGACGCTCCAGGAAACGCCGGTCGATCATCACGTTACCGGTGACCAGCGTGCCCGCGCCGCCCTCGGCCCAGCGGCGGTAGAGCCGCACGTGCCTGTCCGTGGCCCGGTCATGCTCGTCGGCCAGGCCTTCGGTCATGGCGGACTTCAGTAGGCGGTTCGGCAGCGTCACCCCGCAGGGCAGGGTCAGCGGCTCGGCCAGCCTGTCGCTCATCGGGCGGCTCCTCTGCGATGACGTCGGCGATTGGTTGGCAATTAGAATAATCGCCCGGACGCGGAGTGTAGCGCGTCCCACGGCCCTCTTGCCTGAAGCGGGCGGAGTCCGCATAGTGTCCGCTCTCCACTGGCTGAAGAAGGGGCACACGCGGTGCTTGAACAACTGACCGAGAAACTGCGCAACGAGTTCGCGGACAAGACCCCGCTGGGATTTCCCATCAAATTCGACCTCGGTGAAGAGGGCGTCATCCATGTGGACGGGACCACCACGCCAATGCAAGTCAGCAACGACGACAAGCCGGCCGAGACGACCTTCGGCGTCACGCCTGAGGACCTGGCGGCCATGGTGGACGGCGATCTGCCGCCGATGAGCGCGTTCATGAGCGGCAAGCTCAAGGTGGACGGGGACATGACCAAGGCCATGCAGGTGAGCAGCCTGTTCAGCTAGTGTCCCGCTCGGGGCGGCAGTCAGCCGGGACCCGTCGGACCTGGTCGGCGGCGGCGTCCTGGCGGGCGTCGTCCTGTCGTATCACCCGCGCGGTCGAGGTGGCGCGGGCGGTGAGCCGGCCCTCATCGTCGAACAGCTCGGCCTCCAGGAAGGCCACCGAGCGACCGAGCCGCAGGATGTGGCCGTGGGCCCGCTGGGGCCCGGCGAGTGTGGGGCGCAGGAAGCTCACGTTGATGTCCAGCGATGGCAGGGCGACGCGCATGCCGAGTTCCATAAACACGACATGGGCCATCGCGGCATCCAGCATGCCGGTGACGAAGCCGCCCTGCACGACGTTGCCGGAATGGCAGAACTCGAGCGGCATCGAGAAGCTCATCACGATGCGCCGGCGCTCGGGATCGTAGTCCTCGACGCTGCCGCCGAGGCTCCGCACACAGGGCGGCGCGGCGCTGTTCAGCTCGCGGATACGCTCCACGGTGTCGGTGTCTGTTCCCGTCTCGCTCATGTCGCCTCCGGTGCGTCGGGCTGGCGGTCCGGGTGGGCGGCCGCGAAGGAAGGCAGCGCCCCGCAGTGCGCATCGACGCTGCAGATCGTCGGGTAATCGTCCAGCTGCACGCCGAAACGGCGTGCGTTGTACACCTGGGGCACGAGATAGGCGTCGGCCAGGGTGAGCGCGTCGCCGATGCAGTAGCGCCCCGCCGCCGAGCGGGCGGCGAGCAGCCCTTCCAGCGGGCCGAAGCCGGCATGTATCCAGTGGCCATACCATTCGCCGATGCCGGCACGGTCCTGACCGTAGTGTTCGCCGATGTAGCGCATGATGCGCAGATTGTTGACCGGGTGGATGTCACAGGCGATGAGCGCCGCCACCTCGCGCACGCGGGCGCGACTCACCGCGTCTGCCGGCAGCAGTGGCGGTTGCGGGTGGCGCTCCTCCAGATACTCGATGATGGCCGGGGATTGCACGAACAGTCCGGCTTCCGCGGCCAGTGCGGGCACGGCACCCATCGGGTTCAGTTCCCGGAAGGTCTCGTCGTGCTGTTCGCCGCGGTCCAGGGCGACCGGTACGTATTCGTAATCGATCTCCTTGAGATTCAGTACGATACGAGTGCGGTAGCTGGTGCTGCTGCGATAATAGCCGTACAGTTTATAGCCGTCGAATTTCATGGCCAGGACCGGTTCGAGCCGGCGCGTAATCTATCACAACACGGCCGCAACGCTGCCGGCCGCCCCGGCGCGGCCGGCAGCGATTAGAATGCAGGCGCAACGGCAGCAAGGGCAGCAAGGGCAGCGAGAGGAGCTTATGAGCCTGATACCTACCGTCGGAGTGCCCGCGGATCGCCGCATCGTGGGGCCGCATCCCTTTCATATCGTGGGCGAGAAATATCTGCGGGCCGTCGTCGACGGCGCGGGGGGGCTGCCGCTGATGATCCCTGCCCTGGGACGCCAGATCGACCGCACCCCTATGCTGGAGATGATGGACGGCCTGCTGTTCACCGGCAGTCCCTCCAACGTGGAGCCGCACCATTACGGCGGATCTCCCAGCGAAGAGGGCACGCTGCATGATCCGGAGCGCGACGAGATGACGCTGCCGCTGCTGGTGCAGGCCATGGAGATGGGCGTACCGGTACTGGCGGTGTGCCGCGGCTTCCAGGAGATGAACGTGGCGCTGGGCGGCACGCTGCATCAGCATGTCGAGCGCGTGCCCGGCTATCATGATCACCGGGAGGACCACGAGGCGCCGCTGGCCGAGCAGTACTCGCCGGCACATCCGGTCCACCTGGTCCCGGGCGGCTATCTCGCAGGACTGGCCGGCGGCGAGACGGAGCAGATGGTGAATTCCCTGCACGGCCAGGGCGTCGACCGGCTGGCACCGGGCGTGACGGTGGAGGCCCGGGCCGACGACGGCCTGATCGAGGCTTTCAGCGTGGACGCGGCGTCGACCTTCGCGCTGGGCGTGCAATGGCATCCCGAGTGGCAGGTGGTGGATAATCCCTTCTATCTCGCGATATTTCGCGCGTTCGGCGAGGCATGCCTGCAACGGGCCTCGCACCGCAGAGGTGATGTGTGAGTGAAAAGGAAAACGTAAAAAAGTGGCTGACTGAGAACCGCATCGAAGATGTCGAGGCCTTCGTGCCCGATATGGCCGGCGCCGCGCGGGGCAAGGTGATCCCGGCCGACAAGTTCACCGAGCAGAGCATGAAGATGCCGCAGGCGGTCTTCTCCCAGACCATCTCCGGTGAATACATCGACGACCCTTCCAACCAGGAAGACCGGGACATGATCCTGAAGCCGGACTACGACACACTGCGCCCGGTACCCTGGGCCGTGGATCCCGCCGCCTCGGTCTTCCTGGACTGCCTGCGGCTGGACGACCGGCCGGTGGCTACCTCGCCCCGCCAGATCCTGAGCCAGGTACTGGAGCTCTACGAGCAGCGGGGCTGGCGCCCGGTGGTGGCGCCGGAAGTGGAGTTCTACCTGATCAAGTCACACACCGACCCGGGCGAGGAGGTGGAACCGCCGAAAGGCCGCCTGGGCCGCACGGACCTCTCGCGCCAGCCCTACAGCATCGACACCATGAACGACTTCGAGCCGTTCATCATGGACGTCTACAAATTCTGCGAAGACCAGCGTATCCGTATCGATACGCTGTCCCAGGAGATGGGCCCGGCCCAGTTCGAGATCAACTTCCTGCACGGTGATCCGGTGGACCTGGCCGACCAGGTGTTTCTGTTCAAGCGTACGGTGCGCGAGGCAGCCATCCGCCACGAGATGCACGCCACGTTCCTGTCGAAGCCGATGGCAGAAGAGCCTGGCAGCGCGCTGCACATCCACCAGAGCGTTGTGAGCACGGCGGACGGCAGCAATATCTTCTCCACTGCGGAGGGCGAGCCCAGCGAGTTGTTCTATGCGTTCCTCGGCGGGCTGCAGGCCTACCTCCCGGAGTCGATGCTGGTTCTCGCGCCCTACGTGAATTCCTATCGGCGCTTCCAGACCTATTCGGCGGCGCCGGTGAATCTGGCCTGGGCGATCGACAACCGTACCGTCGGCCTGCGCGTGCCCCAGTCGGGCGCGGAGAACCGGCGCGTCGAGAATCGTCTCGCCGGCTCCGACGTGAACCCGTACCTGGCGACGGCGGTGACGCTGGCCTGTGGTTATCTCGGCATGGTGGAGGGTATGAAAGCCTCCGAACCCATCACGGGCAGTGCCTATGACGGTGAGCGGACGCTACCGTGGAATATCTGGTTCGCAATCGAGAGCCTGGAGACGAGTGCGGCGATGCGGGGCACGCTGGGCGACCGCTTCGTGGACCTGTACTGCGGCCTGAAGAAGGCGGAGTATGCCGAGTTCGAGCACATCATCACCCCCTGGGAGCGGGAACTACTGCTCCTGAACGTCTGAGCGGGCGCGGGCCCGGAAAGGAGAGCGCATGGCAGCCATCGAGCAGCGTAGCCGGGAGGCCTGGCAGGCGGCGGACGCCGAGCATTACCTGCATCCCTTCACGGATCACAAGGCGCTCGGCAAGCAGAAGGCGCGCATCATCACCCGTGCCGACGGCGTCTATATCTGGGACGCCGACGGCAATCGCATCCTGGACGGCATGTCCGGGCTGTGGTGCGTCAATGTGGGCTACGGACGGCAGTCGCTGGTGGACGCGGCGGCGGAGCAGATGCGCGAGCTGCCCTACTACAACAGCTTCTTCCAGTGTGCCCATCCGCCCTCCATAGCGCTGGCCGAGCGCCTGACGGTACTCGCCGGCGAGCGCTTCCCCCGCGTGTTCTTCGCCGGTTCCGGTTCCGAGGCCAACGACACCATCGTGCGCATGGTGCGCCGCTACTGGGACATTCGCGGCGAACCGGAGCGCCAGGTGATCGTCAGCCGGGTGAACGCCTATCACGGCAGCACCATGGCGGGCGCGAGCCTGGGCGGCATGAAACCGATGCACGCCCAGGGCGGGCTGCCGATCCCGGGTATCGTGCATATCCGGCAGCCGTACTGGTTCGGGGAGGGGCAGGGAGAGGACCCGGAGGCATTCGGCCGCGCCTGTGCCCGGGCGCTGGAGGAGAAGATCGCAGAACTCGGTGCCGACAAGGTGGCCGCGTTCATCGGCGAACCCATCCAGGGCGCCGGCGGTGTGATCATCCCGCCGGACAGCTACTGGCCGCAGATTCAGGCCATCTGCGAGCGGCACGGCATCCTGCTGGTCGCCGACGAGGTCATCACCGGCTTCGGAAGGCTGGGGCACTGGTTCGGCTCGCAGGAATACGGTATCCGACCGGATCTGATGCCCTTCGCCAAGGGCGTCACCTCCGGCTATCTGCCGCTGGGCGGCGTGATGGTGGGGCGCCGGGTTGCCGACGTGCTGGTGGAGGGCGGCGGCGAGTTCCATCACGGCTACACCTACTCGGGACACCCGGCTGCCTGCGCCGTGGCGCTGGAGAACATTCGCATCCTGGAGGAGGAGAACCTGCTCGGGCGGGTGAGGGACGACATCGGCCCGTACCTGCAGCAGCGCTGGCTGGAGCTGGCCGACCACGAGATGGTGGGCGAGGCCCGCATGCGCGGCCTGATGGGCGCCATCGAGCTGGTGCCGCCGGGGCGCAAGGACGAGCGCTTCGATGAGAAAGGCAAGGTCGGCACTCTTTGCCGCGATCTCGCGGCCGAGAACGGGCTGGTAATCCGTGCCGTCGGCGACACCATGGTGACGGCCCCGCCGCTGATCCTCTCACACGCCGAGGCGGACGAACTGGTGGAGAAAACCCGCACCACTCTCGACAGGTGCCGGACCGAACTTTTGTAACTTTCTGAACTTTTGTGGCGCGATGCTCTTCAGGTGCCGGACCGAACTTTTCCAAGTTGCCGAACTTTTCCGGCGGGCGGTTGCCTGAGGCGCCACGGACGAGTGTCACGGCACCGATTGGCGGTGCCGGTGAGCCGGTGTCCGGCACCTCAATCACCTCAATTGGAACTTTTACAAGTTACTCGCGATGACCTTCATGAGCCAGAAGCACGAGACCGATTTCGCTTTCACCGCCGAGGATAACTACGGCCGTCACATCGAGCCGACGTACGGTGGTGCGCTGTCTTTCCTGCGCCGGCGTTATACCCGCGACCTCACCGGCGTCGACTTGGCGGTCACCGGCATCCCGTTCGACACGGCCACCTCCAACCGCCCGGGAGCCCGTTTCGGCCCCCGCGGCATCCGCGCGGCCTCGAGCTTCATGGCCTGGGAGCGCCTCTACCCGTGGGAATTCGACGCATTCGAGCGACTGGCCGTGATCGACTACGGCGACTGCATGTTCGACCCCGGCGTGCCGGAGCAGGTGCCGGCCGAGATCCGCGCCCACGCCAGGCAGATCATCGACCACGGGCCGGCACTGCTCTCGCTTGGCGGCGATCACTTCGCCACCTGGCCGCTGCTGCAAGCCCACGTGGAGAAGTTCGGCCGCCTGTCGCTTTTGCACTTCGACGCTCATACGGATACCTGGGACGACGAGTCGCCCCGGGTCGACCACGGCACCATGTTCTTCCACGCGACGAAGGAGGGCCTGATCAACCCCGCGAAGTCGGTCCAGGTGGGCATCCGCACAAGCAACGACGATACCCTGGGCTTTAACATCCTCGATGCGTCCTGGGTGCACGATCACACGGCGGACGAGACCGTCGCCGAGGTCCGCCGTATCATCGGCGACGATCCCGTCTATCTCACCTTCGACATCGACTGCCTGGATCCGGCCTATGCCCCCGGCACCGGCACGCCCGTCTGCGGTGGGCTGACCACCCACCAGGCGCTTTCGATTATCCGCAGGCTGCGCGGGCTGAACATCGTCGGCATGGACCTGATGGAAGTTGCGCCGCCCTACGATTCGGGGGAGATCACGGCGCTCGCCGGCGCCCGTATCGCCGGCGAGTTGATCAGCCTGTATGCGACCAGCCCGCGGGGCGAGGCGGCGGCACGGAAAAAGGGCAGGCTCTGAGCCGCGCTTCCTCCGCGCCGGGGTCGGTCGATTGCCCCGTTTGGCGGCCGGTACGCGCTACAGCTGGCTGGTCTCCATGGCCGTCGCCCTGGGCGGCTTCCTCATGGATTTCGACGCCTCCGTTATCTCCGGGATCGCGGGATTCATCGATACCGGATTACGGCTGACCGACCTGCAGCTCGGTTGGGCGGTGGCGTCTCTGACGCTGAGCGCGACAGTGTCGATGATGGTCTGTGGCCCGCTGGCGGACCGTCACGGGCGACGCCGGGTGCTCAGGATCGCGGCCCTGCTGTTCGGTGTCTCCGCGGTGGCCTCTGCATTCGCACCGAATTTCATGCTGCTGGTGATGGCCCGGATGCTCGGCGGGCTGGGCGTGGGTGCGGCGCTGATCGTGGCGCCCGCGTATATCGCGGATCACGCCCGCAGATATCCGCGGGCGTCTGGTCGCGCTGAACCAGCGCAACATCGTGGTCGGTATCTCGGCCGCCTTCTTCAGCAATTACCTGATTCTGCAGCTGGGGCAGGCGGATATGCCGTGGCTCGGGTCGCTGGGACTCGGCGTCTGGAACTGGCGCTGGATGCTCGGGGTGGAGTCACTGCCGTCACTGATCGACCGTCTCGGCCGGCGGCCGCCATCCGCGCGGACAACGGCCTCATTCTCGCTGCCCTACCGGGATTCGTGGCGAGTTTCCCCATCTCGCTGGGTCCCGCCATGTGGGTACTGTTCTCGGAGCTTTTTGCGAACCGGATACCCGGCCTCGCGATCTCTCTCGTCGGGCTGGTCAACTCTTCCGTCAGCTTTCTCGTGCAGCTCCTCTTCCCCGGGCGATAGGGATCATCGGCAGTGCCGGTACCTTCCTGATCTACGGCCTGTTCGCGATCGCGGGATTCCCGACCATCCTGCGCGTGCTGCCGGAAACGAAGGGGCGTTCGCTGGAGGAGCTGGAGGCGCTGCTCGTCGACGGGCCGCGCGGGTTACTTCGGAGCGGGCCCCGTCGACTCGCGGACGACAATCTCGGACGGTATGCTGGCGCCCTCTCTTCCTGTGTCGTCGTCGCGTAGTCGGGCCAGCAGCAAGGCGACGGCCTGCTCGCCCATCGCCTGCATGGGCTGGCGTATGGTCGTGAGCGGAGGCCAGACCTTGTGAGCCAGCGGTACATCATCGAAACCGGTTACCGACAGATCGTCGGGGATCCGGATGCCGAACTCGTGGGCGGCGCGGATCAAACCGGCGGCCATGTCGTCGGTGCTCGCAATGACGGCGGTGGGGCGGCGCTTGCGCTTCAGCAGCCGACGGGCACAGTCGAAGCCTGACTCGAACGAGTTGTCGCCGTGGCAGACCAGCGAGGTTTGGACTCTGAGGTCCGCCTCCTCCAGAGCGCGGCGAAAGCCTGCGTAGCGCTGTTGCACGGCGAGCTGATCGGGGTGCCCCACAATGAAGCCGATATCCCGATGGCCGAGCGAGATAATGTAGCGGGTCAGTTCCGCACAGACTGCCTCATCATTGGTACAGACCGAGCGGCCGGCGTTGTCGTGCGCGCCCGGCGCGATCCGCGCCAGCGGTATGCCGGAGGCGTCGAGTTCCTCGATCAGCTCGTCCATATCCGACAGGGGCGGCGTCAGGATCAGACCGTCCAGCCGCGTATTTCTGGCGAGCTCGCTGATTTGCCCCGGCAGGTCGGCATCGGTGTAGCTGCAGGGATGCAGCAGCAGTTCGAAGCCGCCTGCACGGCAGGCATCCACCGTGCCGGTAAGGATGTTGATGATGTAGCTGGCGGCCGGATTTACGTAGAGGAGGCCGATCAGAAAACTGCGATTCCCGGCCAGGCTGCGGGCGGACGTGTTCGGCGTGTAGTGGAGCTCGCGTATCGCGTGTTCCACCAGCTGACGCGTGCCGGATCGCACGTTGGGTTCATGGTTGACCACGCGCGACACCGTCTTGATCGAAACGCCGGCACGACTCGCGACGTCTGCGATGGTGGCTCTTCCCATACCGCTCTCCCCCCAGCGTGCCGAACCGGTTTTCCGCGAATGATCGGCCAAGGTCGAGTATAGCGTGAACTGACGACCGTGATAGCGCTGTCATGTAATGCCCGAAACCGATGAGTGACCGATGGGGGACCGATGGG
>CAYRUH010000002.1:104603-108137 GCA_964427415.1 uncultured Woeseiaceae bacterium
GCGTGGCACAAGTTAAATAAGTTGCAAAAGTTCGGTCCGGCACCTCAGAAGGTGGGGGGGGTGCAGGCGGAGACGACGACGCAGTGGTCCGGGCCCGGGTTGCGGAAGCGGTGGGGCAGGCGGCTGTCGAAGAGGTAGGCGTCGCCCGGCTCCAGGGTCTCGGTGCGGCCGTCCACCGTGACCTCCAGGCGGCCCGAGACAATAACGCCGCCTTCCTCGGCGTCGTGTGCCAGCGGTGAGCCGCCGGTGTCGGCGCCGGGGCGGTAGCGCTCGTAAAGGATCTGCAGTCGGTGGCGGCTGAGATCGCCCCCGAGCTGGCGGTAGGAGATGGCGCCGCGGCTGATCTCCGACAGCTCGCCGGCGCGGAAGAAGACCTGCTCGTCGCGGGGCATGTCGAGGGCGAAGAAATCCGCCAGGGACGTATCCAGCGCATCGAGGATGCGCTTCAGCATGCCGAGCGAGGGATCCGTCCGCCCGCTCTCGATCAGTGAGACGGTCGCGTTGCTCACGCCCGCCGCCCGCGCCAGCGCCCGCTGGGAGAGTCCTTTCGTCTCGCGGACGCGCCGCAGGCGCCTGCCCGTGTCCTGCATCGATTCGAATCCGTTAAAGTGTTTAACAAGTCGAACGGTAATCCCGCAGGTGACTGAAATGCAAGTCATAAAGTATTCAGCGTTTAAATATTGTTAAACGTCCGGGCCCGGCGTAACCTGAACAGCATGTACCAGCCAGCCGAACACGCGCCCTCCTACTACGCCGCCACGGCGAAGGGAGGCACCGACTATCCCGCGCTCGAGGGTGCGGAGAGCGCCGACGTCGCAGTGATCGGCGGCGGCTTCACCGGCCTGTCCGCCGCGCTGGAACTGGCCGAGCGCGGCTACCGGGTGTTGCTCCTCGAGGCGAGCCGCATCGGCTGGGGCGCGAGTGGGCGCAACGGCGGCCAGCTCATCGACGGCTTCGCCGAGCCGGCCAAGATCAGGAAACGTCTCGGCGACGGGGCGGCCCGAATCGCCGCGCAGATGGGCCTCGAGTGCCGTGACATCGTCGTCGAGCGCGTCGAGCGCTACGGCATAGGCTGCGATCTCAAGTTCGGCTATCTCGACGTCGCGATGCAGCGCAGCGAGCTGCGTGATCTCTGCGACGACGCCGCCGAAAAACACGCCTCGGGCTATCCGCACAAGGTCGAGGTCATCCCGCAGGAGCGCCTGCCCGAGGTCATCGGTTCGAAGCGCTACATCGGCGGCGTACTCAATCTGGGCAACGGCCACCTCCATCCACTGAATCTCTGTCTCGGCGAGGCCCGCGCCGCCGCCGAGGCGGGTGTGCGCGTGTTCGAGCGCTCGCCCGTCCTGCGCATCGAGCCCGGAGACAAGCCGGTCGTGCACACGGCGCACGGTCGCGTCACTGCGAATTTCGTGGTGGTTGCCTGTAACGCGTATCTCGACGGCCTCATTCCGAAGCTCTCCGGCACCGTGATACCGGCCGGCAGCTACATTATCGCCACCGAGCCGCTGTCCGAGGAACGGGCCCGCGAAATCCTGCCGCAGGACTCGGCCGTCTGCGACCAGCGGGTGGCGCTGGACTATTACCGCCTGTCGGCGGACCGCCGGCTCCTGTTCGGCGGGATGTGCAACTACTCGGGCCGCACGCCGAAGAGTATCCGTGCGAGCCTGGTGCCGAATATGCTGACGGTGTTCCCCCAGCTCGCCGGCACCGCCATCGACTACGAGTGGGGCGGTGACATCGGCATCAGTATCAACCGTATCCCCCAGCTGAACCGGCTGGGGACGAACATTTACTACGCCCAGGGCTACTCCGGCCACGGCGTCGCGCCCACCCATCTGGCGGGCCGCGTGCTGGCAGAGGCCATCGCCGGTCAGGCGGAGCGCTTCGACGTCTTCGCCCGCGTCCGCCACTGGCGCCTGCCGGGTGGGCGCTGGTTCGCCAATCCGGCGCTGGCGCTGGGCATGCTGTATTACCGGCTGCGGGAGATCCTCTGAGCCGCCGGGCGAAGATAAAGCGGAGTCACGTTATGACCGAAGCCAATCCGATGCAGGCGGCCGAAGCGGGGCTGCCGAATCTGGAACCTTACTGGATGCCCTTCACGGCCAATCAGCACTTCAAGCGCAATCCGCGCCTGATCTCGCGGGCCGAGGGCGTCTATTGCTGGACCTACGACGGCAAGCGGCTGCTGGACGGCGTCGCCGGGCTGTGGTGCTGCAACGCGGGCCACTGCCATCCCCGCATCGTGCAGGCGGTGAAGGACCAGATCGACACGCTGGATTATGCGCTCGCTTTCCAGGTCGGCCACCCGAAGGTGTTCGAGCTGGCCGAGAAACTCACCGACCTCGCCCCCGCCGGGCTCGACTACGCCTTCTTCGTCAACTCCGGCTCCGAGGCGGTGGACACCGCGCTGAAGATGGCACTGGCCTACCATCGGCTGCGCGGCGAGGGTGCGCGGACCCGCTTCATCGGCCGCGAGAAGGGCTATCACGGCGTCGGTTTCGGCGGTATCTCCGTGGGCGGCATCTCGCCGAACCGCAAACTGTTCGGCGCCCTGCTGCCGGGCACCGATCACCTGCCGCATACCCATCACATCGAGCACAACGCCTATTCCCGTGGGTTGCCGGAGTGGGGCGCCCATCTCGCCGACGAGCTGGAGAATATTGTCGCACTGCACGATCCGTCGACCATTGCTGCCGTCATCGTCGAGCCCATCGCCGGCTCGGCCGGCGTGATCCTGCCGCCGCAGGGCTATCTGAAGCGCCTGCGCGAGATCTGCGACCGCCACGGCATACTGCTGATCTTCGACGAGGTGATCTGCGGTTTCGGCCGGGTCGGCGCGGCCTTCGCGGCCGAGCGCATGGGCGTGACGCCGGATCTCATGACGCTGGCGAAGGGCCTCACCAGCGGGCACGTGCCCATGGGTGCCGTGCTCGCCAGCAGGGCCATCTACCAGGCCTTCATGGGCGCCCCGGAGGGAGCCATAGAGTTCCCCCACGGCTACACCTATTCCGGCCACCCCCTCGCGGCGGCGGCCGGCTGCGCGGCGTTGGACGTCTACCGGGACGAGGGGCTGTTCGGGCACGCCCATGCCATGGAGCCG
This sequence comes from uncultured Woeseiaceae bacterium, assembly GCA_964427415.1. GTDB lineage: Bacteria > Pseudomonadota > Gammaproteobacteria > Steroidobacterales > Woeseiaceae > Lentisalinibacter. The sequence goes on from CAYRUH010000002.1 coordinate 107,707, forward strand.
GTGCTGGAGGACGCGCTGCACGATCTGCGCGGCGAGCCCCACGTCATCGACATCCGCAACTACGGACTGCTCGGCGCCGTGGAGCTCGAGCCCATCGAGGGCAAGCCGACCGCACGGGCGATGGACGTGTTTCGGCGCTGCTTCGACGCCGGCGTGATCGTGCGCACCACCGGCGACATCGTGGCGCTCACGCCGCCCCTGACGGTGAACGAGGACCACATCGCCACCATCGTGGATACGCTGCGAGCGGCGCTGCGGCAGGCCGACTGAGGAGTACGGGTATGGTGACAGAAGCGAGGCATTGCCAGCCCGGGCGGCAACCCCGTTGCTGAAGCGGGCCCGCGCGATGTTCCGCTTCAAGGAACTGAACGACGCTCACCGCGCCGGCGCACAGTTCCCGATGCCGACGATGGAGTCATGCGGAGCGCCGC
>CAYRUH010000002.1:108237-118571 GCA_964427415.1 uncultured Woeseiaceae bacterium
CACTAGCGTTCCCTCCTCCGCGAGCGCCATCTTCGCGGCGCGCAGGTTCTCGGCACCCGCTTCGCCGAGCCGCAGGGCGAGGCTGACCTGGACGGCGTCCAGGATCAACAGTTGCGCGAGCCTGGACTCCATGGGCGTGTACAGGCTCGTGTCCTCGGTGGAATGGCTCTCCAGTACCAGGGCGGTTTGGCGTCCCAGCGCGGATGCGCTCCGGGTGACGGTGACCACGGCGGCACCCCGTTCCCGGCACAGGGACGCCGCGCGGATCTGCTCGGTCTGCGCTCCGGTGTGGGAGACGAAGACGAACACGTCCCGCGGGTCGGCGATGGCGGCGCTCTGCAGGATGGTGGGGCCGTCGGTGGCAACGGCGCAGGGTATCCCGAGGCGAAAGAACTTCTGGCGCGCATCCCGCGCCACGTAGCCTGATGCGCCGAGTCCGGCGAACACGATCTGCCGCGCGTCCGCCATCGCCTCGACGATCTCTGCGATCGGCATCAGGGCGACGCTGTCACGCAATCCCATGAGTGCCCGCACAGCACTGTCTATCACCTTGCCGACCGCGTCGGCAGCCGCGTCGTCGGGCAGTACGCCCCGGTGCACGTAGTCGGTCGGGCGGCCGAGGGACTCAGCGAGGCGGATCCTGAGTTCCCGGAAACCGCCCAGCCCGAGACGGCGGCAAAAGCGCACGACGGTCGGTTCGCTGGTGCCGGCGCCGGCGGCGACCTCCGACAGCGGCGCCTCCAGGCCCTGGCGCGGATGGTCGAGCAGCCAGCGGCCCACGCGTGCCTCGGCGGGGCTCAGGGAGGGTAAGAGGTGCTCGATCCGTGACAGCATGTAGTAAAATTACAATAAATCTGAGACAATATCGAGGAAATAGCCCAATAATATGGTCTATAAGTAGTTTAACTACAGATTTCGGGAGCAAAATGGCCAGGTTCATACCGGTCGAGCCCTTCGACCTGATCATATTCGGCGGCGCGGGCGATCTGTCGCTGCGCAAGCTGCTGCCGGCGCTCTATCACCGTGACCGGGACGGGCAGATCCCGGCCGACAGCCGGGTGATCGCCCTGGGCCGCAGCCCGATGAGTAACGACGATTATCTCGGCACGGTGGAGACGGCACTGCGCCGCAACCTCGGCGAGGGGGAGTTTGATGAGAACCAGTGGCGCGCTTTCTGCTCACGGCTGACCTACACGCTGGCCGACGCCGTGGACTACCAGAGCTGGAGTTCGCTCTGCGGTCTCCTGCAGGGGCGGGACGACAGGACCCGAGTCTTCTACCTGGCGACCGCGCCGTCGCTGTTCGGCGCCATCGCTCAGGGCATCCGGGCGAACGGTCTGATCACCGAAGCGAGCCGCATCGTCCTGGAGAAACCCGTGGGGCATGACTACCAATCGGCCCTCGAGATCAACGACAGCGTGGGCGAGTGCTTCCCCGAAGACCGGATCTTCCGCATCGATCATTATCTTGGCAAGGAGACCGTCCAGAATCTGCTCGCCCTGCGTTTCGCCAACTCGCTGTTCGAGCCGCTGTGGCGCCGCGGCGAAGTGGATCACGTCCAGATTACCGTGGCCGAGGATCTCGGCGTGGAGGGCCGTATCGGGTTCTACGACCAGATCGGCGCCCTGCGGGACATGGTGCAGAATCACGTCATGCAACTGCTGTGTCTGGTGGCCATGGAGGCGCCCGCCGACCTGCACCATGATGCGGTGCGCGACGAGAAGCTGAAGGTGCTGCGCGCCCTGAAGCCGATCACGGGTGCCGACGTGAAGCGCTATACCGTGCGGGGGCAGTACTCCGCCGGGGCTCTCGACGGCGTCGCCGTACCCGGCTACCGGGACGGCCTCGAGTCCGCCGAGAGCCTCACCGAGACGTTCACCGCGCTGAAGGTCGAGATCGAGAACTGGCGCTGGTCGAGCGTACCGTTCTATATCCGTACCGGGAAACGCCTGAAGGCCAAGCACTCGGAGATCACCATGCAGTTCTCCCACGTGCCGCATTCCATTTTCCCGGAGAACCGATTCGACATCCTGCCGAACCGGCTGACCATCCGGCTGCAGCCCGACGAGGGCGTGAAGCTCTCGGTTATGGCGAAGGAGCCGGGCCCCGGCGGCTTCGACCTGCGCGCCGTCTCCCTGGACCTGAGCTTCGAGGAGACCTTCGGCATCCGCTATCCGGACGCCTACGAGCGGCTGCTGATGGAGGTGCTGCGCGGTAACCCCGCCCTGTTCATGCGCCGCGACGAAGTGGAGGCCGCCTGGCGCTGGATAGACGGGATCATCGCCGGCTGGGAGGAGGTCAGGCAGCCCGTCGAGGCCTACGCGGCCGGCACCTGGGGGCCGATCGGTTCGGCCAATCTCCTGGACCGCGACGGCCGTTGCTGGTACCCGAACTCATGAAGGCGCAGCAAGGCATGACCGCCCGGGCTCCCATAGAGGAGATTTACTCCCAGCGTGAGATGGCCTCGCGCATCGCCGCGGAGCGCATCGCCAGCGCGCTGCGGCGGCGGCTGGCGGTGGACGGGGAAGCCGTCCTGGTCTGCAGCGGCGGCAGCACACCGGGGCGCTGCTACGACGCATTGTCCGCCACGCGCCTCGACTGGTCGCGCGTCCGGATCACGCTGAGTGACGAGCGTTGGGTGTGCGCCGTCGACGAGGCGAGCAACGAGCGCCTGGTTCGTGAGCGGCTCCTGCAGGGAGAGGCGCGCGAGGCCGCCTTCGTACCCGTCTACCGGGAAGGCCTGTCGCCGGAGCAGGGCTGCGAGGCCCTGACCGCGGACGCCGCGGCCGGCTGCCTGCCACGGCCGTTCGCCTGTTCGCTGCTCGGCATGGGCGAGGACGGGCATTTCGCATCCCTTTTCCCGGACAGCGCCGCGCTGGCGCCGGGCCTGGACCCGGCCGGCGAGTCGCTTTGCCTGCCGGTGGTCACGGCAGCGAGCGAACTGCCGCGCGTCACTCTCACGCTCGCGGCACTGGCCGAAAGCGAAGAGATCGTCCTGCTGATATTCGGCGAGAAGAAATGGGCGGTCTATGAGCGGGCCAGGGACGGGGACATCGGTCTGCCCGTCGCCGCGCTGCTCGCATCCGGCCCGACCCCCGTGCGGGTAGTCTGGGCGCCCTGAAACCATCCCTGGACCATCCACGGACCATCCACGGAGAGACAAACCACATGCACCCGACCGTAGAGACCGTCACCGAGCGCATCCGCAAGCGCAGCGCCGATTCCCGTGACCGCTACCTGGAGAAGATCCGGGCAGCCGGTGACCGGGGCCCGACGCGCAGCGCGGTGTCCTGCAGCAATCTCGCCCACGGCATCGCCGCATGCAGTGCCGAGGACAAGAGCCGGCTCACCAGCGACGAGACACCCAACATCGCGATTGTTTCGGCCTACAACGACATGCTGAGCGCCCACCAGCCGCTGGAAACCTTCCCGCGGCGGATCAAGGAGGCGGCCGCCGAGGCCGGGGCCGTCGCCCAGTTCGCCGGCGGCGTGCCGGCGATGTGCGACGGCGTCACGCAGGGTCAGCACGGCATGGACCTGTCGCTGTTCAGCCGCGACGTGATCGCCCTGTCGACGGCCGTGGCGCTCTCCCACGACCTGTTCGACGGCGCACTATGCCTGGGGGTCTGCGACAAGATCATCCCGGGGCTCGTGATCGGCGCGCTCTCCTTCGGTCACCTGCCCGTGCTGTTCGTGCCGGCCGGGCCGATGGTCTCCGGGCTGTCGAACAAGGAGAAGGCCCGCGTGCGCGAGCAGTATGCGGCCGGCGAGGTCGGGCGCGAGGAATTGCTGGCCGCGGAGTCGGCCGCCTACCACGGTCCCGGCACCTGCACCTTCTACGGTACCGCGAACAGCAACCAGATGCTGATGGAATTCATGGGCATGCAGCTGCCCGGCGGCTCTTTTGTCAATCCCGGCACGCCGTTGCGGGACGCGCTCACGCGGGAGGCCGTGCGCCGCGTGATCGCCCTGACCCGGCCAGCCGGCGGCTACACACCGCTCGGCCACGTACTCGACGAGAAGAGCCTGGTGAACGGCATCGTGGGACTACTGGCCACCGCCGGCTCGACCAACCACACCATGCATCTGGTAGCGATCGCCGCGGCCGCCGGCATCCGTATCGACTGGGACGATTTCGCCGAGCTCTCCCGGGCGGTGCCGCTGCTGGCCCGCGTCTATCCGAACGGCATCGCCGATGTGAATCATTTTCACGCCGCCGGCGGACTCGGCTTCGTCATGGCGGAGCTGCTGGAGGCAGGGCTGCTGCACGAGGACGTCACCACCATCATGGGGCAGGGTCTGTCCGGGTTCTGCCGTGAGCCCTTTCTGGAGGACGATACCCTGCAATGGCGTGCCGCCACGCGGCAGTCGCACGATACGCAGATCGTGCGGCCCTGCAGCGATGCATTCGACAGGGAAGGCGGCCTGCGCCTGGTGCAGGGCAATCTGGGCCGGGCCATCGTCAAGGTGTCGGCGGTCGATCCCGAGCACTACCGCATCGAGGCCCCGGCCCGGGTGTTCCACTCCCAGGAGGCCCTCATCGAGGCCTTCAAGGCCGACCTGCTGCACGAGGACTTCGTCGCGGTGGTCCCCTGGCAGGGCGCAAGTGCCAACGGCATGCCGGAGCTGCACAAGCTGACCCCTTACCTGGGCGTCTTGCAGAACCGGGGGCATCGGGTGGCGCTGCTTACCGACGGCCGCATGTCCGGGGCCTCCGGCAAGGTACTGGCCGCCATCCAGCTGACCCCGGAGGCACTCGGCGGCGGTCCCATCGGCCTGGTGCGGGACGGCGATACGGTGCGCATCGATGCCGATGCCGGCGTGCTGTCCGTGGAGGTTCCGGAAGGCGAGCTGACTGACCGGCCCGCCGTCGAAACCGATCTCTCCGCTAATCATGTCGGCCTCGGCCGCGAGCTTTTCGGGGTCTTCCGCCGCGGCGTGAACGGGGCGGAAGACGGCGCCACCATCTTCACGGATCTGGGCTGATGGTTGACCCGGCCAGCGACATCCGGACGCTTCTCGGCAACACCCGGGTGGTGCCGGTTATCGTGCTGGAGGAGACCGGCCAGGCGGTCGAACTGGCGCGAACGCTGTGCGCCGCAGGGCTGCCGGTGCTGGAGATCACCCTGCGCACCAAGGCCGCGGCGCAAGCCATACGGCGCATCGCCGCGGAGGTGCCCGAGGCGGTGGTCGGTGCCGGCAGCGTGCGCAGTGCCGGGCATCTGCGCGAGTGCGTGGCGGCGGGCGCGCGCTTCGCGGTGAGCCCCGGCGCCAGCCCCGGGCTGCTCGATGCCGCGGACGACACCGCGGTGCCCCTCGTGCCAGGAGCAGTGACGGCCAGCGAAGTGATGCAACTGCTGGAAAGAGGTTATGTCCTGCAGAAATTCTTCCCGGCCGAGGGTGCGGGCGGCATCGCCATGCTGAAAGCGTTGGGTGCGCCGCTCCCGGAGGCCCGCTTTTTCCCGACCGGCGGCATCACCGAGGCCCTGGCACGCGATTACCTCGCGCTGCCAAACGTTGATTGCGTGGGCGGCTCGTGGATTGCCCCGCCCGCGCTGCTGGCGGCCGGCGACTTCGATGCGATCGGCCGTCTGGCATCGGCGGCAGCCGCTCTCTGACTGACGCCCGACGAGACAGCGGCGCGGATCTTCCGGCGATCCTGCCCGGTTTGCCGTGGATATCGGCGTGCCGCGGCGGTAACCTTCCCGCTGCCGTTGGACGAGCGTGCCGCCGGCCGACTCCGGCCCTCGCAACTCTCGCAATCCTCGAAACCCCTGATGGAAACCGATTATGGCCCGGGATACAGCCATGCCAGCGCTGCGCGAACGAATCGAGAGCGGCGCATTCGTCGTCACCGCGGAGATCACGCCGCCCCGCGGGCCGGACACCGACCGTCTGCTGCAGGAGGCGGATGTGCTGGCGCAGGTGGTGGATGCCATCAACGTCACGGACGGCGCCGGCGCCAATGTGCGCCTGTCGAGCATCGCCGCCGCAGCAAGCCTGAAACAGGCCGGCTACGAACCCATCGTCCAGGCGACCTGCCGGGATCGCAACCGGATCGCGCTGCAGAGCGACCTGATCGGCGCGGCCGCGCTCGGCATCGCCAACGTCCTGGTGCTCACCGGCGACGCGGTGGATGCCGGCGATCATCCCGAGGCGAAACCGGTCTTCGACCTGGATTCGAGGGGACTGCTGCACGCGCTGGCCGCCCTGCGTGACGACGGTGTGACACTGTCGGGCAAACCGCTGTCGCCACGCCCGGCGTTCCTGCTGGGCGCGGCCGATGTCTGCCTGGATCCGGATTCGCCGGAGTGGTCGGCGGAGCCGCTGCTGGATAAGGTCGCGGCCGGCGCCGCTTTCATACAGTCACAGTATTGCTTCGACGCCGCGCGCATGCGCCGCCATGTGGCACGGCTGCGAGAGGCGGGCCTGCCGGCGGCAGTGCCTTATCTCGTGGGACTGGGTCCGCTGCGCTCGGCGCGCATCGCCCGCTGGATGCGCGATACCCTGTGGGGCACGGTCATGCCGCCGGAACTCGTGCATCGGATGGAGCAGGCTACGCAGCCGGAAGAGACCGGGATCGACATCTGCGCGGAGCTGCTCGCGGCTGCCGCCGAGACTCCCGGCATCGACGGCGCCCACCTGATGGCGCCGGGCCGCCAGGCAGGCATCGTCGAGGCCGTGCGGCGCTCGGGGGTGGCTCAGGCGGCGGCGGAGTCGAGCGCGCGCGCGTAGTCGCCTTTGGGGCGCACGCCGATCAGCGTCTCCTGCACCTCGCCGTCCTTGAACAGCATCACCGTGGGGATGGAGCGGATGCCGTAGCGCATCGCCACCTGCTGGGCGGAGTCCACGTCCAGCTTGGCCACGGTCACCTTGTCCTCGTACTCATCGGCCAGCTGCTCGATGATGGGCCCGAGCATGCGGCAGGGACCGCACCACTCCGCCCAGAAATCCACGAGCACGGGCTTGTCGGAATCCAGCACCTTCTGCTGGAAATCACTGTCGCCGACTTCGATCAATTTGTCGCTGGCCATGGAGAACTCCTGTCGTTGGCTGTCCTGTGTGACGGTCCCGGTCGCCGGTTGCGCCTCCTGTGCAACGAGATGGGGCGGGCGCCGGGGGATTCAAGGTGTCAGTAATTGTACTTGCTGATGCGCTCAGCCCGCATCGTGTAGTGGCTGTCGGCCACCTCGCTCGAGTATTCCTCAACCTGCAGGGTACCCTCGATCCAGTAGGGCTGCTGCAGCGAGACCAGGTTGAAAGCCTCCTCGAGGGTGACGTAGACGAGCTGGTTCGGCGGCGGCGGCGGCACGTGGATGCAGGCACCGAAATAGGGCACCAGCAGGAACTCGCTGATGAGCCCGCCCTCGTCGGATTCCAGCGGCACGATGAAGCCCGGCAGCTGCACCGTGCGCCCGTCCAGCGCCAGGACCGGTGCACTGGAGGTCACGACCAGCGGGTCGCTCGACGTCTTCGCCGGCACCATCTCCTCCCAGGTGAGCTTGGGGGCGTCCTGGCCCGGGGCGCTCGAGGCGGCGAGCAGGAGCGCCAGGGAGGCGGCGAGTCGTATTGCAATGGTCATAGGCGACTGGTCATAAGCGTATGGTCATGCCGTCGGCCAGCGAGTTGCGGTAGGCACGCCAGGCGGGCACGGCGCCCAGTGCGAGGCCCGCCGCCGTGACGACGGCGACCACCACCGCCTCCGCGCTGCCGGGCCAGACGCTCTCCAGCAGGATACCGGTGCGGGCCTGGATGGGCGAGGCGAGTGCGCCGAGCACCACGGTCTTCACCAGGACGCCCAGCACGGCGCCGGCGCCGGCCAGCAGGCCGGCTTCGGAGATCAGCAGCAGGACGATCTGGCGCGGACGGGCGCCCACCGAGCGCAGGATCGCCATCTCCCGCCGGCGCTCGTTCAGCGTAGCGAGGATCGCGACCAGCATGCCGACCAGGCCCGTGAGCACCGCCAGGGCACCCACCGCGAGCAGCGCATTCTCCGCCACCCCGATCACCGACCAGAGTTCGAACAGTGCGAGGGCCGGGATGACTGCGGTGAGCGGCTCGCCCTCGTACTCGTTGATGGTCCGCTGCAGGCGCAATACCTGCACACGGGATTCGAGGCCGAGCAGGAATGCCGTAATCTCGGCCGACTCGCCGGGCTGCGCGTGCGCACCGTGGCCGTCGTCATCCGCGGGCGCAGGGGCGAAAGACGGCGTCGCGGTCGCGTGGACGCGGTCCAGGGTCGCGAGACTCACGTAGACCGCCCGGTCGGCGACGGTGCCCGTCGGCGCCATTATCCCGGCGACCGTGACCGGGTGGCGGTCGTGCTGCAGGAAGCTGGTCGCGCCCAGCCCGTGGGCGATGACGATCTCGTCGCCCAGGTCGTGGCCGAGTTCCCGTGCCGCCGTCGCGCCGAGCACCGCCTCGGGCGCTGCGCCGAACACTTGCCCGGCCGTCATCTCGAGGCGGCGATCGCGGCCGTAGCGGAAGTGCCGGAAGTAAGCCTCCGTGGTGCCCACCACGGCGTGGCCCCGGTAGGAATCACCCAGGCTGAGCGGGATGCTCCAGTCCACGCCCGGTGTTGCGGCGAAGCGCTCGTAGCTGTGCCACGAGAGGTTGTTGGTGGGCTGTCCGATTCGGAACACGGCATACAGCAGCAGGTTGACGCCGCTGGTGCGCGGCCCGACGAGCAGGTCCGTGCCCGAGATCGTGCTGGCGAAACTCTGCCGCGCGCTCTCGCGCATCTCCTGCACGCCCAGGACCAGCAGCACGCTGAGGGCCACCGCGCAGCAGGTCAGAGCGGCGCTCGTGCGTCGGGCGGCGAGACTGCGGAACGCGAGGCGTGCGATGGGAAAGCGAGCGCTCACGGCGTGCCGCCGGTCAGTTCGCGCATGGGGATCACCCGGTCGAACTGCGGTTCCAGGGAGCGCTCATGGCTGACCATGATCAGGGTTGCGTCCACGCGCTCGCATTCCTCCTGAAGCAGCGCGAGGAAGGCCGCCCGGCTGTCCTCGTCGAGTGCGGAGGTGGGCTCGTCGGCGAGCACGATCTCCGGATGGCCGATGAATGCCCGGGCGGCGGCCACGCGCTGCTGCTGCCCGATGCTGAGCCGCGCTGCCGAGGCCGAAGCGGTGTCCGGCAGGCCGAGTTCGGCGAGCAGGCGGTGCGCCGCTGCCTCCTCGCTGCCGTCGCTCGCCCGGGCGCGGGCAAGACGCCGGGCGGAGAAGCGGCAGGGCAGCAGCACGTTATCGAGCACCGGCAGATAAGGCAGCAGGTTGAACAGCTGGAAGATGATGCCGAGGTGTTCGGCGCGGAACCGGTCGCGCTCGGCCCCCCGGAGCGCCGACAGCTCCGTGCCCAGCAGAGACACCGTGCCGGTCACGGGTGTGAGGATGCCGGCGAACAGGTTCAGGAGCGTGGACTTGCCGGAGCCGCTGGCGCCGCGGATGAGCACCTTCTCGCCGGGCGCGATCGCCAGCGCGGGGATGTCCAGCATTGGCGCCGCCGGCTGCCAGCCGAAGCGGAGGCCGTTAGCCGCAAGTACCGGCGGCGGGCCGTTTTGCGTCGCGTTGTGCATCATGGGGGCGTAATGGATACCCACCGGCGCGGGGCGCGGGCGCGAGGTGTCGTCTGTGGCGATAGTATACTAAGCTGTGCGACGCCAATGATCGCAATAGTCGCAATGATCGGAATAACAGCGGCAGCAAGCTGAGCAAGGCGTGGACATCAAGGGAGAATACAGGATCGCCAACACCCGTGATCGGGTCTGGCTGGCGCTGAACGACCCGGAGGTCCTCAGGCGCTGCATCCCGGGCTGCGAGTCGCTGGAGCGGGTCTCCGACGAGGAGATGCAGGCGAAGGTGATGGCCGCCATCGGTCCGGTGAAGTCGCGTTTCAACACGACCCTCACGCTGGAGGACCTGAATCCGCCGTCAAGTTACCGCCTGGTCGGCGTCAGTAAGGGCGGCGCGGCCGGTTTCGGCAAGGGCTCGGCGGACGTCGAACTGGTGGAGGACGGCGAGATCACCGTGCTGCGTTACGATGCGCAGTTCAAGGTGGGCGGCAAGCTCGCACAGGTGGGTTCGCGCCTGGTGCTGGGTGCCACGAAGAAGACCGCCGACGATTTCTTCGCCAATTTCTCCCGCGAACTCGACCCCGGCGCGACGAAGGTCGAGGTGGAAGAGGCGGAGCCGTCGGGCGGCGCGGGCCTCGGACGCAAGACCGCCTGGGCGGTGGCGGGCGCTGCCGCGGTACTGGTACTGCTGTGGCTGCTGTTCGGCCGTTAGGACCCATGCGGTAGGACCCATGCGGTAGGACCCATGCGGTAGGACCCATGC
>CAYRUH010000002.1:118671-124458 GCA_964427415.1 uncultured Woeseiaceae bacterium
TAGGACCCATGCGGTAGGACCCATGCGGTAGGACCCATGCGGTAGGACCCATGCAGTAGGACTCATGCACAAAGTCGAATTCGAACTGAACGGAGAGCCGGTGAGCCTCGAGGTGGAGGCGCGCACGCTGCTGGTCGATGCCCTGCGCCGCGGTCTCGGCAAGACGGGCACCCACGTGGGCTGCGACACCAGTCAGTGCGGTGCCTGCGTCGTGCACCTGGACGGGCGTTCCGTGAAAAGCTGTTCGCTGCTGGCGGTGCAGGCCGGCGGGCGGCGGGTCACCACCATCGAGGGCATCGGCGGGAACGGTCGATTGCATCCCCTGCAGGCGGCATTCCGCGAGCACCACGGCCTGCAATGCGGCTACTGCACGCCCGGTATGATCATGAGCGCGCTGGATCTTCTGCAGACCAACCCGGACCCGGACGACGGGGAGATTCGCGAGTGGCTCGAGGGCAATCTCTGCCGCTGCACCGGTTATCACGGCATCGTGCGCGCGGTGCGCGCGGCCGCCACGCAGATGCGGGGGCGGGGCTGAGATGTACGACTTCGACTATCACCGGGCCGGCAGCGTCGACGAGGCGGCGGAGCGGCTGAGCGCAACCGCCGAGGCGAAACTGCTGGCCGGCGGGATGACGCTGCTGCCCACCATGAAGATGCGTCTGGCTCAGCCCGACCTGCTCGTGGATCTCGGCGGCGTGGAGGAACTCCGGGGCGTCAGCGGTAGCGACCCGGTGGTGATCGGCGCCATGACCACCCATGGCGAGGTGGCGGCGTCGGCGGACGTCAGCGACCACATCCCCGCGCTCGCGGCGATGGCAGCCGGCATCGGCGACGCGCAGGTGCGCAACCGGGGTACCCTCGGCGGCTCACTGGCCAACAGCGATCCGGCGGCAGACTATCCCGCGGCGGTACTGGGCCTCGGCGCGACCATACGCACGAACCGGCGCCGGATCCCCGCCGAGCAGTATTTCCGCGGCATGTTCGAGACCGCGCTGGAGCCGGACGAGATCATCGTCTCGGTGAGCTTCCCCAGGCCGGCCCGTGCCGGCTATGCGAAGTTCGCCAATCCGGCCTCCCGCTACGCCGTCGTCGGCGTCTTCGTGGCCGACACGGCCGAGGGACTTCGGGTCGCGGTCACCGGCGCCGGGGCCTGCGCGTTTCGTGTCGCCGAGATGGAGGCCGCGCTCAGCCGGGATTTCACGCCGGCGGCCCTGGCCGGCATCGAGGTGCCGGCCGACGAACTGAACGAGGACCTGCACGCCAGCGCCGAGTACCGTGCCCACCTGATCGGCGTGATGGCTCGGAGAGCGGTCGCCGCCGCCTGTGGCTGAGGGCTCCGGTCAGCCGGCGCGGAGCCTGCCGGCATCGGTCGACGATACCCTCGCGCTGCTGGCCGAGGGCAGCTACGTCGCGGGCAGGGATCTCGCCACTGCCGTGTATCTGGCGCTCAGCCTGCCGCGGCCGCTGCTGCTCGAGGGTGAGGCCGGCACGGGCAAGACCGAGGTGGCGAAGGTGCTCGCCGACCGGCTCGGCCGCCGGCTGCTGCGGCTGCAGTGCTACGACGGCCTGGATCTGGCTTCGGCGGCCTACGAGTGGGATTACCCGCGACAGATGCTCGCCATCCGCCTGGCCGAGGCCCGCGGCGAGGGCGGCGCGGTCGTCGACGACATCTATTCCTCCGAGTACCTGGTCAAGCGGCCGCTGCTGGAGGCGCTGGAGGCCTCGCCGGGCGGCGCGCCGGTGCTGCTGATCGACGAACTCGACCGGGCCGACGAGCCCTTCGAGGCCTTCCTGCTCGAGATCCTCTCCGACAATCAGATCACCATCCCCGAGTTCGGGCGAGTGGCGGCGCCCGAGCCGCCGGTCGTGATCATCACCTCGAACCGTACGCGGGAGATCCACGATGCGTTGCGCCGCCGCTGCCTGTATCACTGGGTGGACTACCCGTCCGCCGAGGTCGAGCGGGAGATCCTGGCGCGCAAGTGTCCGGCCGTGACCGCCAAGCTCGGCGGACAGATCATCGATTTCGTGCAGGGGCTGCGCGAAGCCGACCTGTACAAGCGGCCCGGCGTAGCCGAGACGCTGGACTGGGCGGCGGCGCTCATGCAGCTGGGCGCTTCCCGCCTCGGCGCCGGCATCGTCGACTCGACGCTGGGCGCGCTGCTGAAGTATCAGGACGACATCGCCCGGGTCCGCAGAGAGGAGATCAGGAGGCTGCTGGGCAATGGAGCACGGCAGGCGTCTGAATGAATGCCAACGGTGCCGTCGCCGGAGAGGCCTTCCGGGAGCATCTGATCCTGTTCGTGCGTACCCTGCGCCATGCCGGTCTCGGTCTCGGGCCGGGCGACAGCCGGGGCGCGCTCGAGGCGGCGGCCGCAACCGGCCTTCGAGATCGCGACGACCTGCGCCGCGCGCTGGCCGCATCGCTGGTGCGCAGTCCCCGGGACATGCCCCTGTTCCGGCAGGCCTTCGGCCTGTTCTTCGAGCGGCCTCAGGCATTGCGCTGGCTCGCCGACGCGGCTGCGGACCCCGCCGCGGCCGGGGACGCCGGTGCCGCCGAGGACGGCCCCGGCCGTCTCGCCAAGGCGCTGGCTGCCGCGGGGCACGGTCGGGAACGCTACCGCGAGACCCGTCGCCGGCAACGGGACCGGGACGGCGGCGCCTCCGCGATGGAGGTGCTGCGTCGAAAGGACTTCGAGCAGATGAGCGCAGAGGAGCGGAGCATGGCCCGGGCGATGCTCCGCGAGGCGGCACTGCCGCTGGCGTCGCTGCGTAGACGGCGCTACATCACCCACGCGCGCGGGCCGCGCCCGGATCTGCGCGCGACGCTGCGCCGCGGCGTGCGGCACGGCGGCGAGTTCATGGCGCTCGAGCGCCGCCGTCCGCGCCGGCGTCCGCCGCCCCTGGTGCTGCTGGCCGATATCTCCGGATCCATGAGCCGCTACACGCGGATGTTTCTGCATTTCGCGCACACCCTGACCGCCCGGGGCGAGCGGGTGCACACGTTCCTGTTCGGTACCCGGCTCAGCGCGGTCACGCGCCGGCTCCGCGACCGGGACCCGGACCGGGCTGTGGCTCTCGTCGTCGACGACATCCGGGACTGGGACGGCGGCACGCGCATCGCGGACTCGCTGCACCAGTTCAACCGTGACTGGGGCCGGCGGGTGCTGGGGCAGGGCGCGGTCGTATTGCTGCTGACCGACGGACTCGAGCTCGACCCGGACGCCGGGCTCGGCCGGGAGATGGAGCGTCTCGCCAAGTCCTGCCGCCGGCTGGTCTGGCTGAATCCGTTGCTGCGCTATGATGGATTCCGGCCGCGGGCGCGCGGCATGCGCTTCATGCTGCCCCATGCCGATGACCTGGTGTCCGCCCACAACATCGACAGCCTGGAGGGCCTCGCGGCCCGGCTCGGCGAATCCCTGCAGGCAATGAGGCAGAGACGCACAGGATGAACACCAACGAGATGCTGCGCCGATTCTTCGAGTGGCGCGAGGCCGGCCGACGCCTCGTGCTCGCGAGCGTCTGCGAGACGGCAGGCTCGACCTATAGCAAGGCAGGCACGCAGATGCTGATCACCGGCGACGGCGACTTCCAGGGCCTGCTGAGCGGCGGCTGCCTGGAGGGTGATCTCGCCGAGCGCGCGGCCCGCGTCAGCGCCTTGGGAGAGCCGGCCACGGTCACCTACGATCTGGGCGGTGCCGACGACGAGCTGTTCGGCCTGGGCGTGGGCTGCGACGGCACCATGCGCATTTTTCTGCAGCCGTTGCCGCGGCCCGATTACCAGCCTTTCGCCGGCGTGGCCGAATGCCTGCAGGGCGACCACGCGGCCGTGCTCGCGACAGTGATCGGGAGCGGGGCCACCGAGGCCGAGCCGGGGCAGTTCGCGTTACTGGACCGGCGCGGCGTGCGGCACACGACCCTGAGCGGCTCGGTATCCGGCGCGGTGGAGAAGGCCGCTGCACCGCATCTGGAGAGCGGCAACTCCGCGACGGGTACTGTCGCCCGGCGGGATGGCGACGTCAGCGTGCTGTTCGTGGCCATCCTGCCGCCGCCCCGCCTGCTGGTGCTGGGTGGCGGCCTGGACGCGGTTCCCCTGGTGGATCTCGCCGCACGGCTCGGCTGGCGCGTCACGGTGCGCGATCACCGGCCGGCCTATCTCGATAAGGGCGACTTCGACCGCGCAGAGCAGTGCCTTGCGGGCCCGGCTGAGGAACTGGACGACAGGGACCTGCGACGCTACGCGGCGGTCATGGTCATGAGCCATCACCTCGCCACCGACCGCACCTATCTGCGGGCGCTCGCGGCGAGTGCCGTCCCCTACGTGGGACTGCTGGGTCCGCGCCGGCGGCGCGAACAGCTGCTGGCCGACCTGGGCGATGCCGGCAAGCGCCTCGCCTCACGGCTGCACGGCCCGGCCGGCCTCGATATCGGCGCTCGCGGCGCCGAGAGCATCGCCCTGTCCATCGTCGCGGAGATCCACGCCAAGCTGGCGGACGCGACCGATCCCGGCTGCCCGCTCGGCTCACCGGTTCAGTCGGTATCCGTTCCCAGGAACAGGCCGATCACGTAATCGGCGTAATCGCCCGCGCCGCCGTCCAGGACGTTGCGCCCGGAAAGCTGCTCGTACTGGGCGCCGAAAGAGACGGCGCAGCCCGTCGCACCCAGCAGCGCCACGCAGACCTGTGCCGGCTCGCCGCCGTCGATTGTGCCACGTGCCTGCAGAGACTCGAGCAGCGGGACCAGCATGCCGAACAGCCTATCCATGTGATTCTCCGCGAGCCATCTGGCCCGGTCACCGCCTTCCGCCGATGCGTCGCGGACGAAGTGATACCACTCGGGGTGCTCGGCCGAGTAGAGCGTCAGGGTCCGGATGGCACTGGTCAGCCGCTGGCGGTCATCGCCCGTCTCGGCGCCCGAGATGGTGCGTTCCAGTCGTTCGTTGAGTTCGCCCAGCAGAATGTCGGCGGCCGCCTGCCAGAGGCGCGCCTTATTGCGAAAGTGGTACGTGATCAGCGGATGGTGGACCCCGGCGCGCTCGGCGATATCCCGGGTCGCGGCGCCGGCATAGCCTGCTTCGGCGAACGCCGCGACGGCCGCGTCGACGAGCCGGCGCCGGGTGTCCAGGCTGCGACGCTGCATGCGCCGGCCGGAGCTGGCAGCACTTTGTGTGGTCATTGAGAAATCCCATGCGAAACGTGTGTCGTTCTTCGATGGGGAGAATGCCAATTGGTTCCGTGCGCTGTCGATACCGGGCGGAGTCCCGGCGCAGACACGGTCAGCGATCGATGCCGAAGTTGATGCGTACGCGGATCCGCTCTGCGGCCGGCCAGCCGGCGGCAGCGAGGGGCTCATACCGCCACTGGTCGACGGCCTCGATGGCGGCCTGCTCGAAGGTGCCGGCCGGTCGCGCTTCAGTCACGCGGATGTCGGCGGGCCGGCCAGCGGGCGTGAGCGAGAATTCGACGTCCACCCAGCCTTCCATGCCGCGCATCTTGGCCGCACGGGGATACGCGGGCGGTACGTAGGTGATGCGCTCGGGGCGGGTCGCGGGCGGCGTTTCTTCAGGGACGGTTTCCTCCGGGCTCACCGCCGCCTCTCGAGTCTCGGTCGCGCCCAGGTTCGTCGTCGCAGCAGAGTCGTCCGCCGCTCCGGCTGCATCGGTGGCCAGGCGGGCGGCCGTGTCGCGCGCTTGCATGGTTTCTGTCAGTTCTGACGTATCTGCCGGCAGACCCGTATCCTCAGGAATCGCCTCAGGAATCGCCTCAGGAATCGCCTCAGGAATCG
>CAYRUH010000002.1:124558-237434 GCA_964427415.1 uncultured Woeseiaceae bacterium
CTCAGGAATCGTCTCAGGAATCGTCTCAGATATCGCCACAGCTACCTGCTCCGCCACGCGCTCCTCCGCGGATGGTGCCGGCTCGGCCCCGGCCTCCGGTTCCGGCTCGGGCACGGGCTGCGGCGCCGCCGTCTGCGCGGCCGGTGCCGAGGGCAGGCGCCCAGCGGCTTCCCGGAAAGGCGCCAGGCGTGGCTCTTCTACGCCGCTCAGGCGGGCCTCGGCCAGCCAACGCTCGGCCGCGGCGCGGTCGCCGGCCTCCACCGATTCGCGTATGCGCGTGATAAGGGCGGTGCGCAGGAAGGCCATGCCCTGGCGACCGGCAATGCTCTCGCTGTCCTGGGAGAGCACGGCACGGTAGTAGTAACGGGCATTGTCGGCGGGCGGCCCGACCAGCTGCCCCTGCAGCAGACGCTGATTGCCGAGTTCGAGCAGCAGTGTGCGGCCGCGGCCGTCCGCGGCTGCCAGGATCGACTCGCGTCTCGCCTCCACCGCCGGGCTGCGGCCCGGCAGGAGTGCGGCGGCCTGGTCGAGCACCTCCATGGCCCCCTCGGTGTCGCCGGCGGCGGCTAGCTCGTCTGCCCGCGCCAGCAGCCGGTCGCGTTCCGCTGCGGCCAGGCCGGTGTCTATATCCTCGAGACCGGGCGCTGCCGGAAAACTGGATCGGATCACGCTGCGTGCGGCGCGGGCCTCACCGGGCCGTCCCGCAGCCAGTGCGGCGGCGACCGCGGCGATTGCTTCGGCGACGACCTGATCGGTTTCCGCCGCCAGGGCCGCGTCGTCCGGTGCCTGTGCCAGCGCGGTGGCGTAGAGTGCGAGCGCGCCGTCCTTACCGGGCGCGAGCAGGCGCCCGGCCGCCACGGCCTCCCGGGCGCGCCGCAGGTCGCGGTTGACGGGCGGCGGGGCGGGCGGATCGGAACGGGCCTCGCCGGCCTGGTCTGCGGCGGGCGCCGACGCCCCAGCCGGTGTCCCGGCCGGCGATGGCGCCGCGTCGTCGTCCTGAGCGCCGGTCAGCGACCAGATCCCGCCGACTGCAATGAGCGCCAGCAGTGCGCCCGCACCCACAAGCAGCGCCGGCCGCGAGAGACCCTCGCCGCCGGCTTTCTCCGGCGGTGCCTTGTCCTTTGCCTGGCCGTCTTCCGGCGCCTTCGCTTTCGGTTCCTCGCGGCCGACCTTCGGCTTTGCCTCAGCGAGCCGGAGCATCTCCGGCCGGGCCGGGGCGGGCGTGATCGGTGCCTCGTCACTCAGCACTACTTCCTCGGCGCCCTCGAAGTCCGCGATGGTCGGCCCGCCTCGCGCCTCCGGTGGGGGCGGCGCGGGTGCGGCCGGCGTGGCCGGCTTTTCCTTCACCTGCGCCCGCCGGATGGCCGCCTCGATGGCGAGCCGCGCCCGCCCCGGGGATATGGGCTTCAGCAGGAAGCGGTAGACCGTGCCGCTGCTGATGAGGTCCATGAGCTGGTCGCCGTCATCCCGGCGGCCGGCGACGATGGTCACCAGCCCGGGCTGGCGGCTGCGCAGCCGGGTGGTGATGGCTTGCACGTCCCGCGGAGCGACGGCGGCGTCGGTTACCAGGACCGCGCTCGCGGCGTCGCCGACGAGTTTCGCGGCAGCGCGCAGATCATCCACGGCGTGGACCGGCTGGCGAGGGGAGAGCGCCTGGCGAATGGTATCCAGAAACACGTCATCCTTGCTGAGCACGACCAGTTCCGTTGCGGCAGCGGCGCCCGTTGCTGCGGGATACGTTCCGCTGGCTTCAGCGATTGCGCCGGACCGGCGGACCGGGTCGGTCTTGCGGAAGGGCGCGGTGGGCGACACGCGCGGCTGCGGCCCCGCCGAGCGGTCGTTGGCTGATTCCTGCAGCGTGTTCAGCCGCAGCTGCTCGAGCGCCTGATCGATGACGCGGCGCATTTCCTCCGGCGTGCCGATGCCGCGGATGACCTGCAACAGCTCTTCGCTGCCGACGAGGGCTTGCGCATCGGCGCCGCTCATGTTTTTCGGCGCGATGAGTATGCCGAGAGTCTCGGGCGAGCGCTTCCTCGCCTCTCGCAGCGCCTCGATACCGCTCATGCCGGGCAGGTCCTGGGCCGAGACCATGACGTGGATGGGGGTCACCCCGAGGGTGTTCAGCGCCTCGGTACCGCTGGTCGCCAGGTGCACGGAATAGGCCTCACCGAGCGACACGCTGAAGCGATCCAGCGTGCTCTGCTCGGAATGCAGCAGCAGTACCTGAGTCTTGAACCTTTGCACGGCGTCCGATGCCTCTGGCAGCCCGGTTCCCGGGCGGTTATCGAACACCGAGTATATGCGCGCGCATGCGGCTGGCGGCCGCCAGGCCAGCGCGAATATGTCAAAATGTGACCGGGGACACACTCCCGGCGGTACTGGTGCGCATTGCGGGCCCGGCGGGTAGCCGGGAGTCAGTCGGCCGGCGGGGCGCGGCGCTCGCGGTTCTCCGCCGCCAGTGCTTCGACCGCCTCACCGAGAGGCAGCACCGGCTGGCGCTTGCTGCCCAGGCGGCGGATCGCCACGGTGCGTTCCTCTACCTCGCGCTTGCCGACGGCGACGATCACGGGGATCTTGGCCACACTGTGCTCGCGCACCTTGTAGCTGATCTTCTCGTTGCGCAGATCGGTCTCGACCGCGAGCCCTGCCGTCCGCAGCGCCTCGGCTGCCTCGCAGGCGTATTCATCGCCATCCGAGGTAATGGTCGTCACCACCGCCTGTACCGGCGCGAGCCATAGCGGCAGCGCGCCCGCGTAGTGCTCGATCAGGATGCCGATGAAGCGTTCCAGCGAGCCGAACATGGCGCGGTGCAGCATGACCGGCGTGTGCCTGTTGCCGTCTTCGCCGACGAAACTCGCGCCGAGCCGCTCGGGCAGGTTCAGGTCCACCTGCAGCGTGCCGCACTGCCAGTCGCGGCCGATGGCGTCGCGCAGGACGAACTCGAGCTTCGGCCCGTAGAAGGCGCCCTCGCCCGGGTTGTAGGTGTACTCAAGGCCGGTTGTCTCGATGGCGGTCTTCAGCGCGGCCTCCGCCTGGTCCCACACCTCGTCGGCTCCCACGCGCACCGCCGGCCGGTCGGCGAACTTGATGTGTACGTCCTCGAAGCCGAAGTCCCGGTAGATGCCGAGGATCAGGTCGCACACGGCGATGGATTCCGCAGTGATCTGGTCGCGGGTGCAGAAGATATGCGCGTCGTCCTGGGTGAAGGCACGCACGCGAAGCATGCCGTGCAGCGCGCCGGAGGGTTCGTAGCGGTGGACGGTGCCGAATTCCGACAGCCGCAGCGGCAGCTCCCGGTAGCTGGTGATGCCCTGGTTGAAGACCTGCACATGGCCGGGGCAGTTCATGGGCTTCAGCGCATAGACCCGACCCTCTTCGGGTTCCGTCGTGTACATGTTCTCGCCGAAGGTCTCCCAGTGGCCGGAGGATTCCCACAGCGAGCGGTCCATGACGATGGGTGTGGCGATCTCCCGGTAGCCGGCGGCATCCTGTCGCTCGCGCATGTAATCGACCAGACGCTGATACAGGGCCCAGCCGCGCGGATGCCAGAATACGGCGCCCGGCGCCTCTTCCTGGAAGTGGAACAGGGCCATCTGGCGGCCGAGGCGGCGGTGGTCGCGCTTCTCCGCCTCCTGCAACTGGTGCAGGTATGTACGCAGCTGCTTGTCGTTGGCCCAGGCCGTGCCGTAGACGCGCTGCAGCATCTCGTTGCGGGAATCGCCGCGCCAGTAGGCGCCCGAGACCCTCGTCAGCTTGAACGCGTTGCCCAGCCGGCCGGTGGAAGGCAGATGCGGGCCGCGACACAGATCGAGGAATTCTCCCTGGCGGTAGACGGTGATGACCTCGTCCTGCGGCAGGTCCTCGATGATGCGGGCTTTATACTCCTCGCCGTCCTCGCGGAAGTAACGAACGGCCTCGTCACGGTCCCAGACCTCGCGGACGATGCGCTCGTCCCGCGCGACGATGTCGCGCATGCGGGACTCGATCTTCTCCAGGTCCTCGGGCGTGAAGGGCATCTCGCGGGCGAAGTCGTAGTAGAAGCCGTTCTCGATGGCAGGCCCGATGGTTACCTGGGTCTCGGGGTAGAGCTCCTTCACCGCCTCGGCCATGATGTGGGCGGCGTCGTGTCTCAGCAACTCCAGCCCGTCCTCGCTGTCACGGGTGACAATCTCGACGGTCGCCTCTTCCGGTAGCTCCCGGCTGAGGTCGCGCAGTTCGCCGTCGATGCGGATGGCCACGGCGTCCTTCGCCAGTTTGCGGCCGATGCTCTCGGCCACGTCGAGGCCGGTGACCGGCTTGTCGAATTCCCGTCTCGAGCTGTCGGGCAGGGTGATGGATGGCATGTTGCTCTCTGCACTGCTGCGGGTAAGCGGTTGGTCGGTGACCCGTCGGCGACGGGTCGCGAAAAGCCCAATATTCTACGCGACGCCGCCGTGCATTCGTAGTCTGCATTCGGCAGCTGACGGGCAGCGCCGGCGACGCTGCGTTATCATGCGGCGCCGGCCCGGAGAGTCCGGACAGCCCGGCCCGGAGAGGCTAATGAGCAGCGCAGACGCCGATCAGGACAGCCCGGTATTCCCGCCGGAGAATCATGACCACCGCCATTGCGTGGCGGACGCGATGGCCAATGCCGAGCGTCTGTGCCGGGAGCGGGGACTGCGGCTGACCGCCAGGCGCCGGCGGGTGCTGGAACTGGTCTGGACCAGCCACCAGCCGGTGGGTGCCTACGATATCCTGGAGTCCATGAGCGACGAGGGTCGCCGCCCGGCGCCGCCCACGGTCTATCGTGCCCTGGATTTCCTGATGGACGCCGGCCTGGTGCACCGCCTCGATTCCCTGAACGCGTTCGTCGGCTGCCGCGATCCGGAGCATCCCCACGCCGGGCAGTTCCTGATCTGCCGCCGGTGCCGATCGGTCGCGGAGCTGGACGATGCCGAGCTGCAGCAGGTCGTCAATGCGAAGGTCGCGGAGGCCGGCTTCCGTGCGGAGGCCCAGATGCTGGAGATACGGGGCGTCTGCAGCCGTTGCGGGTCCTGAGATCGACTCGCCGTAAAAGAAAAGCCGGCGCGAGGCCGGCTTTCCCGTGCTGGCGAGCCGTCGCCCGCGCGGTGAGCGTCAGAATTCGTAGCTGAATTCCAGCCCCCAGCGGCGCTCCGGTCCGGGATGGACGAAGGAGCCGCCGAACTCGGCCGCCAGGATGACTTCCTCGACGATGTCCTCGTCCAGAATGTTCGTGCCGAAGGCGGTTACCCGCCAGTTATCGCGGCCGAAGCCAAGCCGCAGGTCCCAGGTCTGGTAGGGGTCACGCTCGGTGACCGTGTAGTCGGCCGTGCCCAGCCCCGGGAAGCCGAGATCGAACAGTGTCCGGCGCTCCTCGTCCTGGGCGGTGTGGAACCAGGTATCGCCGACGAAGGAGCCGTAGAGTCCGCCGTAGAGGTCCCAGCCGTTGCCCAGCGGGTAGTCCACCTCGACCTGGACGTTGCCCGTGTACTGGGGCGTGGACGGCGATTTATTGCCGACGGTATTCGGCCGCACCGAGTTGGCCTCGATGCGGCTGGTCGTGTGGGCCCAGCCGGCGCCCAGCGTGATGTAATCGTTGAGTACGTAATTCGCGCCGATCTCCGCGCCCGTCAGCTTGACCTCGTCGATGTTGGAGACGACGCGCAGGAGGCCGAAGGGACCCACCTGAAATTCGAAGAACTGCATGTCGTCGACGTCCATCCGGTAGATAGCGCCCTCCAGCGAAAGGCGGCCGTCGGCGAGCCTGGACTTGAAGCCCAGCTCGAAGGCGCTGGAGGTCTCCTTGTCGAATTGGTCGCGGATATCGAGGTCCTTGCCAAGCGGCTGGTTGATGAACACGTCGATGGTGGCCGCCGAACCCTGGTTGTTGAAGCCGCCGCTCTTGAAGCCGATGCCCCAGGAGGCGAACAGCGATACCGCCTCGTTCACGTCGTGGCGCAGCGAGAGTTTGGGCTGTACCTGAGTGAAGGTGCGGCTCTGCGGCTGCACGCCGCCCGGGTTCAGGACGGGATCCAGAGCGGGGTTCAGCGGCGCGCCGCCACTGAAAACGCCGTCGTTGGTGAAGTCCACGAACTCGGTACGCGGCGCCGTGGGTACCAGGCTGCGGGCCTCGCGCTCCTCCCGGTCGTAGCGCAGCGCCAGGGCCACCTCGGTGCGCTCGCTCAGGTCGTAGGTGAGGTTGCCGAACACGGCCCAGACGTCGGTATCGAACTCGTCCCACAGCAGTTGCTCGGTGGGGTTGTTCGGGTTATCCGTAAACAGCGTCGGGATGACACCGAAACCCCGGTCGATGGCCAGGTTCACGCCCACCTCCCGCTCCAGGGTGAGGTAGTAGAGCCCGGCGATCCAGCGCAGCGCCTGATCGCCCGGCGAGGCCAGGCGCAGCTCGAAGCTGATGTCTTCCTGATTGCGCTCCTGGTACTGGGTGCCGTCGCAGGTGGTCGGCGTATAGGGCCCAAGGATGGGGTCCGCGCCGAAGCTGCCGTCCACCGGCAAGAGGATCTGAGGTGGCGGCAGCGTGACACCCTGCGTCGTGAGGGCGATGGAGTTCGGCAGGCAGGAATCCGGCGTGGCGTCGTCGGTATTGAAGAAGCCGAAGGCTGCGCTGGTGCCGTCCGAGGACAGGGAATTTTCGATGTTGCTGTAGAGCAGCCAGCCGGTGAGGTCGGCCCAGCCGAGCGCGTAGTCCGCCTTGACGGAGAACTCCGTCGCCTCCTGGTCGTTGGTGGGGTCGATGTTCGGCTGGAACACGAACTCATGGTCGTCCACGTCTTCGTTGAAGAACGAGGCGAAGCCTTCGCCGAACAGCGGGTCCAGCACCGGTGCGAAACCCGAGGCGAAGTCCGGCAGATGAAAAGCGGCGTTGAAGCTGATCGAGGCGGCGTCCACCTCGCCGTAGCGGGCCTTCACGTCCACCGTGAGGAGATCGGTCGGCTCGAAGATGAGCCGGCCGTTGACGTTGTAGTTCTCGAAGTCGTCGGCCACGTCGGCGCCGAGAAAGGAGTTCGTGTAGTAGCCGTCGGTGTCGCGCCAGTCGCCGCCGAAGCTGAACGAGACGGTGTCGGTGAGCGGTCCGCTCACGTAGCCCGTGGCGTAGTAGGTGCTGTCGCCCGCTGCGCTCACCTTGACGTTGCCGCCCAGCTCCTCGCCGGGCATCTCGGTGCTGACGATGATGGCGCCGGCCGCCGCATTGCGGCCGTAAAGCGCGCCCTGGGGCCCCTTCAGGATCTCGATCTGCTGCAGATTGGAGAACTCCCGGTTGAAGGCCGCCGGGTTGGTCATCAGGATGCCGTCGATGATGAAGGCCACACTGTTCTCGGCGTCGCGCGCGCCGTTCAGGCCGCGGATGTTGATCTGCGTGTCGCCGACCTCGGCGGCGTCGACCAGGCTCACGCCGGGCGTCAGCTTGATGAAGTCCTCCGCGCGTTCCACACCGGCGCGCTCGAGGCGGTCGTCGGTCAGCACCGTGACGGTGGCCGGCACGTCCTGCAGCGTCTCCTCGCGCTGCCGCGCGGTGACGGTGATCTCCTCGATGCCCTGGGCCTCCTGCGCCACGGCGGGTACGGTGTAGCCGGCGGCAACAGCGAGCACGCTCGCAACGCCGCAAAGCAGGGTCTTCGCACGCATAGTTCTCTCTCCTGGTCTGGATCGCTCTTCAGTGTTCCGCAAGGATGTCGGTTATGGCATACACTGTGGTAATCGGCTTGTGCCTGCCCCAGCGGTATCGTATACAAAAGCGCGCCGGCACGTCCAGAAAAAGGACGGGCGAGCCAACGGTTTGTGATTTTTTGTATACAATATCCCGGGAGCCGGTCGTCAGACAGGGATGCGGTCACGTTGTCTCGCCTACGCAACAAAGAGGGTCGGGACGGCATCGGGAGCGTATGACGTGGATACCCTGACCCAGGCTGTGCTCGGCGCTTCCATCGGGGCCGCCGTGGCCGGTTACGGCGACCGTCGGCGCGGAGCCGCATGGGGAGCCGTCTGCGGCACGCTGCCCGACCTCGACGTGTTCGTGCCGTTGGGCGATCCGGTGGCGGATTTCACCTGGCATCGGGGCTACAGCCATTCGCTGTTCGTGCTGTGCGTCGCGGCGCCGGCGATCTGGTGGCTGATATCGCGCGTGGACGCCTCTGCCAGGCAGCAGTCGCGCCGCTGGCTCATGCTCGTCTGGCTTGCCCTGTTCACGCATCCGCTGCTCGACGCCTTTACCGTCTACGGCACCCAGCTGTTCCTGCCATTCAGCAACCACCCGGTGAGCGGTTCGACCGTCTTCATCATCGACCCGGCGTTCACGCTGCCCCTGGCGGCCGGCCTCGTCGTTGCGCTGCTCGCCCGCGACGGCCCGCAGGCGCGGGCGGCCGTCGTCAGCGGCCTGACACTCGCCGTGGCCTACCTCGGCCTGTCCGTCGCCGCCAAGCTGCACGTGGAGCAGATGGCCCGCGATGCACTGGCGGAGGCGGGGATCGAACACCGGGGCGTGCTCACGACGCCGGCGCCATTCAATATCGTGCTGTGGCGCATCGTCGCCATGGAGGAGGGCGGCTATCGCGAGGGCTTCTATTCGTTGCTGGATCCTCCCGGCACCCTGTCTTTCTCGAGACACGAGTCGCGCCCCGAGCTGCTTGACGGCATCCGCGGGGCCCGGGCCGTGCGACGTCTCACCTGGTTTACGCACGGTTTCTACCGCGTATCGCGACAGGCCGACCGGGTGGTAATCACGGATCTGCGCATGGGCGTGGAGCCCGTTTACGTGTTCAGCTTCGCCGTCGGCCGGTTGCAGGAGGGCGGCGCCCGAGCCGCCGAGCCCGAGCAGCTGACGCCGCTGCGACCCGGGCCGGGACAGGTGGCGCGGCTGCTCCGCCGCGTCGCCGGGCCGGTCACCTCCGCGGAGGATTGCCGTACAATACCGGACTGCTGATTCGCCCTCATCACCAGGCCGCCGACCCCATGTCCGACACAACGACAGCCGGTAAGGATTTCATCCGCCAGATCATCGCCGACGACATCGCCGCCGGTAAGCACGGCGGCAAGGTCGTCACCCGCTTCCCGCCGGAGCCGAACGGCTACCTGCACATCGGCCATGCCACCTCGATCTGCCTGAATTTCGGCGTTGCCGAGGAGAATGGCGGCGTCACGTTCCTGCGTTTCGACGACACAAACCCGGGCAAGGAGAGCAACGAGTTCATGCACGCCATCGAGGCCGACATTCGCTGGCTCGGCTTCGACTGGGGCGACCGTCTCACCCATGCCTCGGACTACTTCGACCGGCTGTACGACTGCGCGGTGGACCTGATCCGCCAGGGCAAGGCCTATGTCGACGATCTCGGCGCAGACGAGATCCGCGAATATCGCGGTACGCTGAAGGAGCCGGGCCGGGAGAGCCCCTGGCGCGTTCGCAGCGTGGAGGAGAACCTGGACCTGTTCGAGCGCATGCGGGCCGGCGAGTTCGCCGACGGCGAGAAGGTGCTGCGCGCCAAGATCGACATGGCGGCGCCGAACATGCACATGCGCGACCCGACGCTGTACCGCATTCGCCATATCTCCCATCAGCGCACCGGCGACAAGTGGTGCATCTACCCCATGTACGACTTCGCGCACGGGTTGTCGGACGCCTTCGAGGGCATCACCCACTCGCTCTGCACGCTCGAGTTCGAGGATCACCGGCCGCTGTACGACTGGCTGCTGGATCAGATCGACCTGCCGCACCGGCCGCGCCAGTACGAGTTCTCCCGCACCAATCTGGCCTACACGGTCACCAGCAAGCGCCGCCTGGCCGAGCTGGTGGAACGGGGCACCGTCGCCGGCTGGGACGACCCGCGGATGCCGACGCTGGCCGGGATGCGCCGCCGCGGCTATCCGCCCGCGGCCATCCGCGAGTTCGCGCGCCGGGTGGGCATCACGAAGAAGAACAAGCTGATCGAGATGGGCTTGCTGGAGGCGACCGTGCGCGAGGTGCTGGATCCCTCGGCGCCGCGAGTGATGGGCGTCATCGATCCGCTGAAGGTGACCATCACCAACTACCCGGAAGAGCGGGTGGAGCACATGACGGCGCAGAACCATCCCAACGACCCGTCGATGGGTGAGCGGGAGCTGGCCTTCTCGCGCACGCTCTGGATCGAGCGCGACGACTTCATGGAGGACCCGCCGAAGAAGTTCTTCCGCCTGCGCCCCGACGGCGAGGTGCGGCTGCGTTATGCCTATATCATCCGCTGCGACGAGGTGGTGAAGGACGACGACGGCAACGTGGTCGAGCTGCTCTGCAGCTATGACCCGGAGACCCGCAGCGGCGCGGCGGGCGCCCAGCGCAAGGTGAAGGGCACGATCCACTGGCTGTCGGCGGACCATGCGGTGCCCGCCGAAGTGCGGCTCTACGATCGGCTGTTCACCGAGCCGGCGCCGGGCGCGAAGGGTGACTGGCACGAGGCCATCAACCCCGACTCGCTGAAGACGGCAGCGGCGTGGGTGGAGCCGGGTATCACCGGCCTCGCGCCCGGAGGCGCTGTGCAGTTCGAGCGGCTGGGTTATTTCACCGCCGATCCGGACTCGAGATTGGAGTCGCCGGTGTTCAACCGCATCGTCACCCTGCGGGATTCCTGGGCCAAGGTCGAGAAGCAGGCCATGCAGCAGGCGGGCGGTGCGTGACGATGGCGGGAGTGGACCTCAATATGTCTGCAAGCGCCTGAACGTGCACCTGATCAATTGCCGCTTCCGCTGCTGACAGCGTCGGCTACCGACCCATCCGGCCGGTCGCAGCCTCTGCGATCGATGAGGACTCGTTGATGACAACAGAAAAGATTGCGGAAAACTCAGTGTTCGGAATGACGGCAGTTGTTCTGGGCTTCCTTGCCTTCGCGGCGGTCGTTGGACACTTCTTCGCAGGTCCCATCGATCCACCGCCACCCGTCGAAGTGTCTATCGCCGAGAAAGCTGTGAATATCCGCGATGCAACAGTCGCTGCGCTGAAAGGTGAGGAATATCGGGCGCCAAGCAGCACCAGGCCGAGCACGCTGGACGACTATCTGACCTTGTCCTTCATCGGGCTGGCTGTGGCCGCGATTCTCATGTCCGTAATCGGTTTCATACGGCAGGAGCGATGGAGACCCAGCGTCGCCGGTGCAGTGCTTGGGGGGCTCGCGATCACATTTCAATTCGCGGTCGCCGTGTTCTTCGGTTTGCTCTGTGCGCTCGTCCTCGCGGCGGTCATCGACAAGTTGGACTTCGAGTTCTAGCTCGGTCCGCGGCGCCACGATCTGAAGCGCTCCTTCTGAATTGTCGCCATAGCCTCTACCCTGTGGTCATGACGACCCGGGTTCCACTTTGAATGTACTGATCCAGACCGCCGGTTCGCGGGGTGACGTCGAGCCCTATGTCGCGCTGGGCCAGGGTCTGCTGCGTGCCGGCCATCGGGTGACGGTCAATACCTGCGATCGTTTCCGTGACTTCGTCGCGCAGCGCGGCCTCGATTACGTCTATCTCAACAGCGGCCTGATCGACCTGCTGGATACCGAGGTCGGCCGCGGC
Source organism: uncultured Woeseiaceae bacterium (assembly GCA_964427415.1). Taxonomy (GTDB): domain Bacteria; phylum Pseudomonadota; class Gammaproteobacteria; order Steroidobacterales; family Woeseiaceae; genus Lentisalinibacter. The sequence continues at coordinate 136,103 of CAYRUH010000002.1, forward strand.
GCGATCGAAGACATGGGCAGCTTCTTCCGCGCCATCCGCACGGTACCCCGGCTCATGCGCGAGAGCAGTGACATCCAGCGCTCGATGCTGGCAGAAGGATGGGACGCGGCGAGATCGGTCGACCCGGACCTGATCCTGTTCAATTCCAAGATGGCGGGAGCTCAATACGCCGAGAAGCTCGGCGTTCCCTCCGTCCTGGCCATGCCGCTGCCGCAGTTCGTGCCGACGAGTGCATTCCCCGCGCTTGGCTTCCCGCGACTCCCGCTTGGCCGCTCATACAACCGTCTTACCTACAGGGTGGTGCATGCCGCCGCCGACCGGATCGGCGGGAAGTTCGTCAGCGCATGGAGGCGCGCGCATGGTCTGCCGCCGGCTGAGGGTCTCGGTCTCCTGCGGCGAGGCGACGGCGCTGCGGTCCCGGTACTGCACTGCTACAGCGAGAACGTCCTCCCGCGTCCGGACGACTGGCCCGACCACGTCTGCGTCACCGGCTACTGGTTTCTCGACCGAGCCGAGGCGTGGTCGCCGCCGGCCGGGCTGACAGACTTCCTGGATGCCGGACCGGCGCCGGTCCACGTCGGCTTCGGCAGCATGGCAGGGCGCGATCCGGCACGGACGACGGCCATCGTACTCGAGGCGATTGCACGGACGGGCCGGCGCTGCATCCTGGTGACAGGGTGGGGCGGGCTGGTGCCCGAGGCCGTCCCGGACGATGTGTACGTCATCGATGCGGTGCCTTACGACTGGCTGCTGCCCCGGGTCGCCGCCACCGTCCACCACGGCGGCGCCGGCACCACTGCGGCCGGCCTGCGGGCCGGGCGGCCGACCGTGATCTGCCCCTTCTTCGGCGACCAGCCTTTCTGGGGTCGGCGCGTCCGGGAGCTCGGCGTGGGTCCCGCGCCGATTCCGCAGAAGAAATTGAGCGCGGCCGCGCTGGCCAGCGCCATCGAGCGTGCCTATACCGATGCCGCAATCGGTCGGAGGGCTGCAGAGCTGGGGGCGCAGATTCGTCGGGAAGACGGCATCGGCCGTGCGGTGCGTCTGCTGGAGCGCCTGGCGGAGCAGGGGCGGAGTTAACGCGCTTGCAAGCCGGAGAATTCCGGCGGTTCTTCAGCCCCAGAGGCGATCCGTCGCGATCGCGGCGCCCTCGGCCAGGGAGGCGAGCTTGCCCCAGGCCACCTCCGGGTCGATGCCCTGCATGCCCACGTGCACGCTGAAGCCGCAGTCGACATCAGCCGGCCTCGGTCACGCGCACCGGTGCTCCGCGGTCGAGACCGAGCCCCATGGCTGCGTTACCCTCCGCCCGCGCGATCTCCAGCACGCCGAAGGAGTTCAACAGCGCCAGATACTCGCCGGGCTTCGCGCGCCCGTAGGTCTCTTTCAATTCGAACTCGTGGCCGCCGGCGAGAATCAGCGGGCGCTCGAAGCTCTCCAGGAATTCCTCGCCGATATTCGTGATCAGGTTGCCGAAGTTGTCCACGGTCACGACCACGCCGACGACGCGGCCGTTGGCGCTCTCGGGCTCGTCCAGCCAGCCCGGCGTCCAGTCGTCCGCGCGGGGGCCCAGATCAGAGGGCGCGAGCCGTCCTGACGCGAGCTCGGCAGCCAGCGGGGCGAAGATGTCCCGGCCGTGGAACGTGGCACTGGCCGGCGGCAGCGACAGGGACTCCAGGCCGGCGGCGTCCAGCCGGTAGACCGCCGCGTCGGCGACCGTATCGAGCAGCGGCGCCAGCAGGCCGTTGTCCGGCGCGAGGAAGACATGCCGGTCGGCCTCGACGGCGATGATCTCCCGCTCGGTGCCCACGCCGGGGTCCACCACGGCCACGTGCACCGTGCCCGGCGAGAAATAGTAATACGAGCGCTGCAGCCAGAAGCCGGCCTCAGCGGGCCAGTGCACCGGGATCTCGTGGGTGAGGTCGACGATCTTCGCGTCCCGGAAGCGCGCCAGGATGACGCCCTTCATCACGCCGACGAAGGGCCCCTTGTGACCGAAGTCCGTGGTGATGGTGACGACGCCGGAAGCCATCGCTGCACGCTCTGCCCTCGATAGGAAGCGTTTAGCTTACCCCAGCCGCGGCCGGGCGGGCAGTCAGGCGGTGGCGGGATCCGCCGTGCGCCGGGCGCGGTGCCACCAGCGTGCCCAGTAGATGAACGGCGTGTCGATGATGGCGATGGCGACCTTGAACAGGTACTTGGCCGCGCCCAGCTGCAGGGCGGTGGCAAGGTCGACCACGCCCCACCACACCACCAGCGAATACAGCGCCGTGTCGAGGGCCTGGGAGGCCATCGTGGAGCCGGTATTGCGCAGCCACAGGAAGCGCCCGCCGGTGGCCTGGCGGATGCGGTGGAAGGCCCAGACGTCGAAGCTCTGACTGATGAGGTAGGCGAGCAGCGAGCCGGCCACGAAGCGAGGCGTGAAGTCCAGGATGGTGACGAAGGCCTCGTGCACGTCGCGGGAGAACGCCGCGGTCTTCGGGTCCGTGGAAGGCAGGTACTGCAGGCCGAGGCTCAGCATGATGACGATGATCACGCTGACGAAAAAGCCCAGTCGCACCGCCTGGTTGGCCGCCTTGCGGCCGTAGTTCTCGCTCAAGACGTCCGTGGCGAAGAAGATACTGGAGTAGAAGATCACGCCGAGGCTGGTCTGCAGGCCGAAGATCTCGGTGAGCTTCGGCCCCTGCAGATTGGCGAGAATAATGGCGGTGACGATCGCCGCCTGCAGCCCGGCCCGGCCGAACAGTCGGAACAGAATCACGGTGAAGGCAAGGTCGGCGACCAGCGTGGTCAGCCAGAGTGCCTCCTGGTTTGCGGCAAAGAACGCGGACAGTGCTTCGGGGAACATGGACTATCCGCAAGTGCGGAGCGCGGTGCCCGCAACCGCAAGCGGCGGGCACCGTGTCTCCCTATGCCTCACATCAGGTCGGCGTAGCGCTCGACGTGGTAGTCGGCATTGCCGAACAGCGTATTGATGACGGTTAGCCGTTTGAAGTAGTGGGCCACGTCCATCTCCCAGCTGACACCCATGCCGCCGTGCAGCTGGACGGCCTCCTCGCCGATCTGCCGGCCGGCCGTGCCCACCTGGTACTTGATGGCGCTGATGGCCCGCCTGGCTTCATCGGCGTCCTCGCTCTCCTGGGCCATCACCGCCCAGAGCAGCAGGGACTTGGTCTGCTCGTAGAGTATGAACATCTCGACCATGCGGTGCTGCAGGGCCTGGAAGGCGGCGATGGGCACGCCGAACTGGACCCGGCTCTTGGTGTACTCCAGGGTCTTGTGGTTCAGCTTCTCCATGATGCCCACGGCCTCGGCGCAGACGGCCAGTGTGGCTTCCCGGATCACCGATTCGATGATCGCAAATGCCTTGCCGTCCTCGCCGAGACGCTGCGTGGCGGGTACGCGAACGTCCTTGAACGTGATCTCCGCGCCCTTCTGGCCGTCTACGGTGGCATAGCCGCGCCGTTTCAGGCCGTCGCTGTCGGCGGCAAGAACGAACAGGCTGATGCCGTCCTCGTCCTTCTGCTCGCCGGCGGTGCGCGCGCTGACGACCAGCACGTCGGCCGTGGCGCCATTCAGCACCACGCCCTTCTCGCCGCTCAGCACGTAGTGGTCACCGTCCTTCTCCGCACTCAGTGCAACGTCGGCGAGACGGTAGCGGCTCTGGGGTTCGAGATAGGCGAAAGCGCCCGTCTTCGAACCTTCGATCAGCGGCATCAGCCAGTCGGCCTTCTGCGCGTCATCGGCGGTGCGTGCGAGCACGCCGCCTGCAAGCACGATGCTGGCGAGGTAGGGCTCCACCACCAGGCCGCGGCCGAACTGCTCCATGATCAGCATCAGCTCCACCGGTCCGCCGTCCAGCCCGCCGTCCTCTTCGGCGAAGGGCACGGCGGTCCAGCCCAGATTGGCGAACTCCTGCCAGTCATCGGCGCTGTAGCCCAGCTCGCTCTCCGAGTGCTTCATACGCTTCTCGAAGTCGTAATCGTTGTCGATGAATTTCGCCACGCTGTCCTGCAGCAGTGACTGTTCTTCGGTGATCGCAAAATCCATGCTCTATTCTCCGCGTAAGGGGCTACCGGCTCTACAGGCCCAGCACGTGCTTGGCCACGATGTTGCGCTGGATCTCGTTGGATCCGCCGTAGACCGATGCCTTGCGGTTGTTGAAGTAGACGAGAGAGGTGCGGGTCTCGGCGCCCTCGCCCACGTAGTCTTCCGCATCGAAGTCCACCTGGTACTGGTCCGGTACGAAGGGGATGGCGTAATAGCCGGCCGCATCCATGAACAGCGTGTCGATCAGCTGCTGCAGTTCGGTGCCGCGGATCTTCAGGATGGAACTCTCCGGGCCCGGCGCCTTGCCTGTGGCGACGGCCGCCAGCGTGCGCAGGTCGGTATATTCGAGCGCCTTCAGCCGGATCTCGGCCTCGGCCAGCTTGCGGCGGAAGCTCCAGTCGCCGATCAGCGGTTCGCCGCTCCGCACCGGCGAGCGGGCCAGCGCCTTGAGCCGGTTCAGACGGTACTGGGAGCGGGCCACGTCGGCGATGTTGGTGCGCTCATGCTGGAGCAGCACCTTGCCGTAGGTCCAGCCCTTGCCTTCCTCGCCGACCAGATTCTCGACGGGCACGCGCACGTCCTCGAAGTGCACCTCGTTCACCTCGTGGCCGCCCTCGATCGTGATGATCGGCTTCACGCTGACGCCAGGCGTCTTCATGTCGCAGAGGATGAAGCTGATCCCTTCCTGGCGGCGCTCCACGTCCTGATTGGTGCGCGCGAGCAGGAAGATCCAGTCGGCGTGCTGGCCCAGCGTGGTCCAGGTCTTGGTGCCGTTGAGCACATACTCGTCGCCGTCGCGGTCCGCGCGGGTCTTCAGCGAGGCCAGGTCGGAGCCGGCGCCCGGTTCCGAGTAACCCTGGCACCACCAGACGTTGCTCTCCAGGATATCGGGCAGGAAGCGCTCTTTCTGGGCCTCGTTGCCGAAGGTGTAGATGACGGGGCCCACCATGCTGAGGCCGAAAGGGATCAGCCGCGGCGTGTTGTAGCGGGCCATCTCCAGGGAGAAGATGTATTTCTGCACCGGGCTCCAGCCGGTGCCGCCGTACTCGACCGGCCAGTTCGGCGCGATCCAGCCCTGCTTGTAGAGGATCTTTTGCCAGCGGACGAAGTCCTCGGGATCGGGTTCGATGCCGTTGTTCATCTTGTAGGCAATGTTCTCTGGGTAATTCTCGTCGAGAAAGTGCTGTACTTCCTCGCGGAATGCTTTCTCCTCGGCGGTGAAATTTACATCCATGATGCTGTCCTGATACTGACAAGTGGGGTCAGAGACCCGGTGTCTGCGGCCGCGCCCGGTCGGGCACGCAACAGGCGCTGCGGCCGCAGCGGAGGCGGCTGCCGAAACAGTCCCGGCAGTGTGCCCGGGACCCCCTCATAATCCTCAGAATAGCACTATATTGCACTGCACAACAATGCGCTGAACCCCGCACAAATCCGGACAGAACCTGTGTTCCGGCGGCGTATCGGCCGCTCGACAAGGAGCGCCGTCACCGTGCTATGGTTTCGGGGTAACGGCGCCGGGAGCGGTCGGATCGCCCGCGGCACCGGTGCGTTGCACGGCAGAGGAAACACCATGACCCGCGGCACACCCGAGACACCGGTCGTCACCGATGCGCTGGCGCGCCCGTTGCGCGACCTGCGCATCTCGGTGCTCGACCGCTGCAATTTCCGCTGCCCCTATTGCATGCCGGAGTCCACTTTCCATGCGGACTACCAGTTCCTGAAGCAGCGCCAGCGCCTCACCTTCGACGAGATCCACCGCGTGGCGCGCGCCGCGGCGGGCCTCGGCGTCACCAAGCTGCGGCTGACCGGCGGCGAGCCCCTGCTGGAGAAGCGGCTGCCGGAACTGGTCTCGCTGCTCGCGGGCATCCCGGGCGTCGAAGACCTCGCGCTGACCACCAACGGCATGCTGCTGGTGCCGGTGGCGGGCCGTCTGGCCGAGGCGGGACTGTCCCGTGTCACGATCAGCCTGGACAGCCTGGACCCGGACGTCTTCCGGCGCATGAGCGGCGGGCGCGGCAGACTCGAGGACGTGCTCGACGGCATTCGCGCGGCGGAGGAGGCCGGCCTCGCGCCGGTGAAGATCAACGCGGTCATCCAGAAAGGCGTCAATGATCACACCGTGCCGGAGTTGCTCGAGTATTTCCGCGGCACTGGCCACATCGTGCGGCTGATCGAGTACATGGACGTCGGCAACCGCAACGGCTGGCGCATGGACGAGGTGGTGCCCTCCCGGGAACTGCTCGCGCGCATCGCTGCGCGCTGGCCGCTTGTGCCGCTGGGCCGCAACTACCCGGGCGAGGTGGCGCGGCGCTACGTGTACGAGGACGGGTCCGGCGAGATCGGTTTCATCTCGAGCGTGACCGAGCCGTTCTGCGGCACCTGCAATCGGGCCCGGCTGTCGGCCGACGGCACGCTGTACACGTGTCTGTTCGCCAGCCACGGCACGGATCTGCGCGAGGTGCTTCGCGACGGCGCAGACGTGGACGAGCTTGCCGATATAATTCGCAGGATCTGGCTGCAGCGCGCCGACCGCTACAGCGAGCTGAGGACGCCGGGCGCGGCCCAGGCGCACGTTCTGCGTAAGGTCGAGATGTATCGGATCGGCGGCTGAGCGCAGCGGAGCGGGAGCAATGACATCATCCGATCTCAGTCACGTCGATGATCAGGGCAGGCCGCGGATGGTCGATGTGGGCGGCAAGGCCGTGACCCGGCGGGAGGCCGTCGCGCGCACGCTGATCCGCCTGCCCGCGGCGGTCGCATCCCGGCTCGCCGACGGCGAGCTGACTACGGCCAAGGGCCCGGTGTTCGCGACCGCGGTCGTTGCCGGCGTGATGGCCGCCAAGCGCACCCACGAACTGATCCCGTTCTGCCATCCGCTCGGGCTGGACGACTGTGCCATCGACGTGGAGGTGCGCGACCCGGCGACGCTGGCCGTCACCTGCCGCTGTCGCATCACCGCGAAGACGGGCGTGGAGATGGAGGCGCTGACCGGCGCGAGCGTCGCTGCGCTGACCGTCTACGACATGTGCAAGGCGCTGTCCCACGACATCGTCATCGGCGAGACCCGCCTGATCTCGAAGACCGGAGGCAAGAGTGACTTTCATCACGCGGACTGACGACCGCACGGCGGTCTATGGCCTGGTGCTCGCCGGCGGGCGCAGCCGGCGCATGGGCCGCGACAAGGCGGCGCTGGCGATCGGCGGCGACGAGAGCCAGCTGGCCCGCTCCGTCGCGCTGCTGCGCCGGCATATCACGAAGGTATTCGTCTCCGTGCGCGCCGACCAGCGCAACGACCCGGCCCGGGCCGGCTTCGACCTCATCGAGGACCGTTACGACGGCAAGGGGCCGGCCGCCGGCATCCTCTCCGCGCTGGAGACCTTCCCCGGTGTCTCCTGGCTGGTGCTCGCCTGCGATCTGCCCCGGGTGGACGACGAGACCATTGCCGTGCTGCTGGACAACGCCGACCCGGGCTTTGCGGCGACCGCCTACCGAAGCGTGAATGACGGCCTGCCGGAGCCGCTATGCGCGGTCTGGCACCCCCGCGCCGCGGCCCTGCTGCGCGAGCAGTTCGAGCAGGACAGGCTGTGCCCGCGCAAGGCGCTGATCGGCTGGTCCGTGCCGCTGCTGGTCCAGCCCACTCCGGGCGCGCTGGACAACGTAAATACGCCCGAGGACCTGGCACGGGTGGCGGGTTCGTGACAAAGCAGCTGACAGTGCGCTACTTCGCCGCCTTCCGGGAGCGGGCGGGCCGCGCGGAGGAGACGGTGGACACCGAAGCGGATACCGCCGCGGACCTGTTCGAGGCGCTTCGGGACCGGCACGGCTCGGCAGAGCCGCTGGGCCACTGCAAGGTGGCCATCAACGACGAGATGGCGGACTGGTCCACGCCGCTGAAGGACGGGGACACGGTGCTCCTGTTCCCGCCGGTGGCCGGCGGATGAGCGCCATGCTCATCAGCCCGCACCCGATCGCGGCCGGCGAGCTCGGTGCCGCGCTCGCGGACCCGGGCGCCGGCGCCTATGTGGGTTTCGAGGGCCGGGTGCGCAACCGCAACGAGGGCCGCGAGGTGTCGCGCCTGGAGTACGAAGCCTACGCGCCCCTGGCGGAGAAGGAAGGCGAGCGCATCATCGCCGAGGCGCGCGAGCGCTGGCCCATCATCGCGGCGCGCTGCGTGCACCGCACCGGCGTGCTCGCGATCGGCGAGTGCGCAGTCTGGGTCGGCGTGGTCTCGCCCCACCGCGACGAGGCCTTTGCCGCCTGCCGCTACATCATCGACGAGGTGAAGCTGCGGCTGCCGATCTGGAAGAAAGAGCACTACACCGACGGCGATTCCGGCTGGGTGAACTGCGAGCGCTGCGCCGCCGGTCACGGCGAGCCGGCGGCCGCCGAGGGCGCCGGCGGGAGCTAGTTCTCTCGACCGTCAGGGGCTAATTCCCGCGGCGGGTACGCCGGGCCAGTGCCGCCGCGTCGGCCGGCGTGTCGATGTCCACCCCGGCGTGTTCGCAATCCACCGCCACCACATACCCTGGCTGCCGTCGCCGGTGTTGCTCGATCACCCGCCGGGCGCCGCGGTCGCCCGTGAGCCTGCGCAGCTCGGCGAACAGCCGGCGCGGGAAGAGGGCCGGTACGCCCAGGACCGGGTCCCCGCCATCGCCTCGATCATTGTCATCGTCACCGTCGCCCGAGTCTTCACGGCGGCCGGCGTAACGGCTGGCCGCGATGGCGTCCGGGCGTTCTCGCCAGGCCGCCGTCAGGCGGGCGAGGTCGGCCTCGTCGACGAGGGGCTGATCGGCGAGCAGCACGAGCACGCCGTCGCAGGCATTCGGCAGGCATTCGAGGCCGAGGGTCAGCGAACTCGCCAGCCCCTGCCTCCAGTGCTCGTTTACCACGAAGTAACGCACTGCCTCGCCGGCCGCCTCCAGTACCCGGGCGTACTCGGCGCCGAGCACAAGCAGGGTACGGTCGGCGCACGGGCCCGCCGCCAGGCGCAGCGAGCGGCGCACCAGTGTCTCGCCGCGGTGGAACAGCAGCTGTTTCGGCGAGCCCAGCCGCCGCGAGCCGCCGGCGGCCAGGATCAGGGCGAACAGCACGGGGTCGCGCGCTGTCACCGTTCAGCCCGGCGCTGCCGCGCGATGCGATGGGAGACCCGCGGGCGTTCCTCGCCCCGGTGGTAGCGGAAGGCGGCGGCGAGCACCTCCATGTCGCCCCGGGTCAGCCGGCGGTGCTGGCGCAGGTGTTCCAGCCAGGATTCGTCCACGAACACTTCCACGAACAGCCGCTCGTCCTCGGTGTCCTGGAACAGCCCCCAGGTGATGGCGCCGTTGCGCAGCCGGAGCTTCCTTACCGGCTGCATGGCGGCCGCGAATTCGTCCGCATCCGCGGAATCGATCTCGTAGCGGATCTCCACCAGAACGGGCCCCTGGTCCTGCTGGATGGTGAAGGGAACGCTCGGATCGGGGACGGGGGTCACCAGCGTCGGGTCGGCGCTCGCGTAGCGGCGCATGTTCAGCGGCACGCCGAGCACCAGGCCGATCAGGCCGACCACCGCCGCATAGACCAGCGCCTCGGACAGGGACGTCAGCGACGCAATCTTGCCCCAGAAAGCGGCCGCGCCGGCCACGGTGCCCATGAAGCTCGCCAGGAAGACGGCGAGCCCGCGGGCACGCACCCACTCGGGCAGGGAAAGCTGGGCGACCACCTGCAGCGTGGACAGTACCGAGACCCAGGAGGCGCCCAGCAACAGCATGGCCGGTGCCAGCCACCAGGCTTCTCTGACGAAAGCCAGGGCCAGGGCGGCAGCGATGGTGCCCACCGAGCCCAGCGCGACCAGGGCATCGTCGGACAGATAACGGCGCAGCCGGGCCAGGTTCAGGCCGACCAGGACGGCGCCGACGCCCACCGCGCCGAGGAGCCGGCCGTAGATTTCCGGCCCGGCGCCCATCTCCTCACGCACGATCAGGGGCAGGAAGGCCACCGGGGCGCTCACCAACACGAAGTAGAGGATGCCCCGGGCGATGACCACCTGCAGACCGGTGGAGCGCCGGGCATAGCGCATGCCCATGCGCACGGCGCCGAAGAAGCGTTCGCTGGGCAGCGTGCTCTGGCGCCGCGTCGTGCGCGAGAAGAACAGCACGGCGAGCACGCCCAGGTAGCTCGCGCTGTTGATCAGGAATACAAATCCCGGTCCGGCGGCGGACAGTATCAGGCCGGCCACCACGGGGCCGATGGCCCGCGAGACGTTGAACGCGATGCCGTTCAGCGTGACGGCGGCGGGCAGTTCGGCGCGGGGCACCAGGTCCGGGATGAGCGCCGAGAAGGCGGGCATCATCATCGCCGCGCCGGTGCCCATGGCAAACGTCATGCCGAGCAGGCCCCAGGCCGTAATGGTCCCGGTGACCGTCAGTACGCCCAGTACGCCGGCGGAGACCATCAGCCAGCTCAGGGCGAACAGCAGGAAGCGGCGGCGATCGAGGATGTCGGCGAGCGCGCCGGCGGGCAGGGCCAGCAGGAACGTGGGCAACAGGGCGGCCGCCTGCACCAGCGCCACCATCACCGGGTCCGGCGCGAGCGAGGTCATCAGCCAGCCGGCGCCGGTGTCGTGCATCCAGCTGCCCACGGTCGAGACCAGCAGCGCCACCCACAGCCAGCGGAACACGGGCCGGCGGAAGGGCGCCAGGCCGCCGGGATCCGGCCTCGCCCGCTCTGGCGGCGACACCGCCGACGGGTCGGCTGAGGACTCCGCTGAAAATTGCACTTCGGCTGTCGACGACACGGGGACTCCTGGCCCTGATACCGGCGCCGGACGGCGCCTCGCGCGCATTATGGCACGGTGGTCGACTTGGGCATTCCGACCGGCGACACCTATAATGGCAGGCCTTTCTACAGCCGGCGGAGACCTCCGCCGGACGGGGTGCGAAGGTATGACGAGACTGGCAGGCAGGAGCGCGATCGTCTCCGGCTCGGGCCGCGGCATCGGCCGCGCCATCGCGATGAAACTCGCCGGCGAGGGGGCGCACGTGGTGGTGAATGACCTGGACGCCGGACCGGCGGAAGAGACGGTGCACGAGATCGAGTCGGCCGGCGGTGTGGCGGTGGCGCTGCCCGGCAACGTCTGTGAGGCGCAATTCGCGCAGCAGTTCGTCGCTACGGCCGTCGAGCAGTTCGGCAGCATCGACATCATCGTCAACAACGCCGGCTATACCTGGGACAACGTCGTCCAGAAGATGAGCGACGAGCAGTTCCAGGCGATGCTCGACATCCACCTGGTGGCGCCATTCCGTATCCTGCGCGCCGCGCTGCCCCACATCCGCAAGGCGGTTACGGCGGAACAAGAGGTGGGCCGCATCTTGCAGCGCAAGGTGGTGAATATCTCGTCCACCTCCGGCGTGTACGGCAACCTGGGGCAGATCAACTACGCCGCGGGCAAGGCCGGTATCGTCGGCATGACGAAGACGCTGGCGAAGGAGTGGGGGCGCTATCACGTCAACGTGAACGCGGTCGCCTTCGGACTGATCCACACCCGGCTCACCCAGCCCCTCAAGGGTGGGCAGGCGAGCATCGACGTGGGCGGGCGCGACATCAGCGTGGGCGTGCGCCAGGAACGGCTCGATGCGGCGGCGAAGACTGTGCCGCTCGGGCGCGGCGGCACGCCGGAGGAGGCGGCCGGCGCCGTCTATCTGCTGTGTACGCCGGAGGCGGACTACATCAACGGTCAGTGCGTCGTCTGCGACGGCGGCAGGGCCTGATGGCCGTCGTGCGCAGCGTGGCGGACGCGAAGGCGCTGGAAGGCGAGGAGGTCGGCGTCTCGGACTGGGTCACGGTGGATCAGCGCAGCATCGACCTGTTCGCGGAGGCCACGGGTGATCAGCAGTGGATCCATGTCGATCCCGAACGCGCGGCGAGGGACATGCCGGCCGGCAAGACCATCGCGCACGGCTATATGACGCTGGCCCTGATACCGGCACTCATCGCCGACTTCGTGGAGATGCCGACACTCACGCGGACCATCAACTTCGGCTGTAACAAGGTCCGTTTCGGCAACATGGTGCCCTCCGGCAGCCGGGTGCGGGCGCGGGCCACTGTGAAACAGGCCCGCCAGCGCGCCGGCGCACTGTATCTCGTGAGCGAAGTGCGCATCGAGTTGGAAGGACAGAGGAAACCCGCCTGCGTCGCCGAGACCATCGGCCTGTATTTCCTCGACTGAGCGGCCGCTCTCAGCGCTGTGGCGGCAGACGCTCGGCCAGCAGTTCCACCCAATGGCGCACCGGCCGGTCGGTGCCGGCGGCCAGGTGGTGCAGGCAGCCGATATTCCCGGTCACGATCTCCGCGGGCTCCGCGCCCTCCAGGTCCGCCAGCTTGCGCTCGCGGATGCGTTCGGACAGCGCCGGCTGCAGCAGCGAATAGGCACCGGCCGAGCCGCAGCAGGCGATGGACTCGCCGACCGGGGCCAGCTCGACCCCCTGCCGGGCCAGCAGCTCCCTGACGGTGTCGGCCTCTCCCAGCGCATGGCGCAGCGTGCAGGGACAATGCAGGGCCACCTGGCCGCCCCCGGCGGGCGACTGCGGAGATTGTGGCGACTGTGGCGACAGAGGCGACGAAAGCGGCGGTAACTCCTCGCCGGCGAGCACGCGGCCGATGTCCTTCGCGGCGGCCGCCACCCGGCGGGCCGGACCGGCCAGCTCGGGATCGTCGGCGAACAGCCGCGCGTAGTCCTGCACGAACGCACCGCAGCCGGTGGCGGTGATGACTGCGGCCTCCGCGCCCCCGTCCAGCGCCTGGGCCCAGTCCCGGATGCGCTGCCGGGCAAGCGCGCGGCCGCGGGCCTGATCGCCGAGGTGATAATCCATGGCGCCGCAGCAGCCCGGAGGAGCCGGCATGAGGGAGACGCCGGCGGCGTCCAGCAGGCGCGCCGCCGCGCGGTCGATGCCGGGCGAGACCACCGGCTGCACGCAGCCGTTCAGGGCGATCATGCGCCGGAGGTGGCGGGGCGCCGGCCAGGGCTCGGCCCGGCCGGGCGCGAGCAGGCGGCGCCGGAGATTCGGCGGCAGCAGAAATCGCAGCGCGTTGCCCAGCTGCAGCACGGTCTTCAGCAGCCGCCGCGAGCCGAGCAGGAAGCGCAGGGCCCGGCGCTGCACCCGTTCCGCCAGCGGCCGCCGCACGCGGGCATCCACCCGGGCGCGGCCAATGTCCAGCAGCTCGTGATAGCGCACGCCCGAGGGGCAGGTGGTCTCGCAGGCCTGGCAGGTGAGGCAGCGGTCCAGGTGGATCTGGGTCTCCCGCGTGACCTCGCCGCCTTCCAGCGCGCGCTTGATCAGATAGATGCGCCCCCGCGGGCCGTCCAGTTCGTTGCCGAGCACCTGGAAAGTGGGGCAGGTGGCATTGCAGAAGCCGCAGTGGACACAGGTGCGTATGACCCCGGCGGCACGCCGGCCCTCCGGCCGGTCTCTCAGATCCGCGATGAGATGCGTCTCCATATCAGAGCGTCCCGTACATGCGGCCCGGGTTGAAGATGCCGGCCGGGTCCAGCGCGGCCTTCAGGCGCCGGTGCAGTGCGAACAGCGCCTCGGGCAGTGGGTGGAAGGCGGGGACGGCGTCGTCGCCGCCCCGGTAACGGGTGGCATGGCCACCGGCGGCCTCCGCGGCGGCGCGCAAGGTGTTCGCATGCGCCTCGGTGGCGATCCAGCGCTGGGCGCCGGCCCAGTCGATCAGCTGACGTCCGGGCAGTTCCAGCGGCGGTGTGGCGGCCGGCACCGACAGTCGCCACAGCGGCAGCGGCGTGGCGAAGATACCGGTGCGCTGATCCCGCAGCGCGTCCCAGTGCGCCGGGTCCCTCTCCTCGCCGCCGAGGGAGCGCTCGATGTCGCGCTTTGCCGCGGCGACTGCGCCGGCGGCACCGGACAGGCGCAGCCGCAGAACGCCGTCGCCGAAGCTGGCGGCGCTCAGCGGCAGCGGTTGCGCCGCGAGCCGGCACATCTCGCGGATGGCTTCCGCTTCGTCGCATGCCCGGGCCAGCGTGATGGCCACCGGCGGCGCGGGCAGCACCTTCAGGGACACCTCGGTGAGCAATGCGAGGCAGCCCATGCTGCCGGCCAGCAGGCGGGAGACGTCGTAGCCGGCCACGTTCTTCATTACCCGGCCGCCGAAGACGAGTGACTGTCCGCACCCGTCCAGCACCCGGCAACCCAGCACGTAATCGCGCAGCGCGCCGCGGAACGGCCGCGCCGGCCCGGACAGCCCGGTGGCGACGGCGCCGCCCACGGTACTCTGCGCTGCCAGCCGCGGCGGTTCGAACGGCAGCGTCTGGCCCTCGGCGGCCAGCGCGGCCTCCAACTCCGCGAGCGGCGTGCCGGCCCGGGCGGTGATCACCAGCTCGCTCGGCTCGTAGGCCACGATGCCGCGATAGTCGCGGGTGCCGAGTGCCGAGCCGCGCACGGCGTGGCCGAGGAAGTCCTTGCTGCCGCCGCCGCGGATCGCGAGCGCCTCGCCCGCCGCGGCGGCGTCGCGTATGCGTCCGGCCAGGACCGTCAGCGCGTCGTCGTCTGCCTGCCGCGCCTCGGTCACGGTCAGAAGCGTTCCAGCTCGGGATGCGGCAGCGCGCCCCGGTGCACGTGCATGCCGCCGATCTCGGCGCAGCGGGCCAGCATCGGCACGGCCTTGCCCGGGTTCATGAGGCCGCGGGGGTCGAAGGCGGCCTTGATGCCGTGGAAGGCGGTGAGCTCCGCCGCGGAAAACTGCACGCACATCTGGTCGATCTTCTCGCGGCCCACGCCGTGCTCGCCGGTGATCGTTCCACCAACGCTCACGCACAGTTCCAGGATGTCGCCGCCGAGGCGCTCGGCCTTCTCGAGGTCGCCCGGGTTCATGATGTCATAGAGGATCAGCGGGTGCAGATTGCCGTCGCCGGCGTGGAATACATTCGCGACCCCCAGCCCGTAATCTTCCGCGAGATCGCTGATGCCCTGCAGTACCCGGGCGATCTCCCGCCGGGGGATGGTGCCGTCCATGCAGTAGTAATCGGGCGAGATGCGGCCGACGGCGGGAAAGGCGCTCTTGCGCCCCTGCCACAGCCGCGTCTGCTCGGCGGCCTCCGTGGCCTCGCGCACGTCCCGGGCGCCGGCGGCATCCAGGATGGCGCGCACCCGGGTGGCCTCGTCGGCTACGTCTCCCTCCACGCCGTCCAGTTCGCAGATGAGGATGGCGGCCGCATCGGTCGGGTAGCCGGCGCCGCAGAACGCCTCGGCGGCGCGGATGGCCGGCGCATCCATCATCTCCAGTCCGGCCGGCACGATGCCGGCGGCGATGATGGCAGCCACGGCGTCGCCGGCCGCGCCGACCGCTTCGAAACCGGCCAGCAGCACGCGCCGGCAGGCGGGCACGGGCAGGAGGTTCACGGTGACTTCCGTGATAACGCCGAGCATGCCCTCGGAGCCGGTGAGGAGCGCCGTGAGGTCGAATCCGGGACCGTCCAGCGCGGCCGATCCCAGGCGCAGGCGTTCGCCGTCGATGGTGACCAGCTCCAGCGAACGCACGTTGTTCACCGTCAGCCCGTACTTCAGGCAATGCACGCCGCCGGCGTTCTCGGCCACATTGCCGCCGATGGAGCAGGCGATCTGAGAGGAGGGGTCCGGCGCGTAGTACAGCCCCAGTCCGCGCACGGACTCGGAGATGGCGGAGTTCGTGACGCCGGGCTGCACCCGCGCACAGCGGTTGTCCGCGTCCACTTGCAGGATGCGGTTGCAACGGGTCATCACCAGCAGTACGGCTTCGGCCAGCGGCAGTGCGCCGCCGGACAGCCCGGTGCCGGCGCCCCGGGTGACCACCGGCACGCCCATCTCGTTCATGCGGCGCATCAGGGCCTGGACCTGCGCCACCGTCTCAGGCAGTACCACTGCGGCCGGGCGCTGACGGTAGGCGGAGAGCCCGTCGCACTCGAAGGGGGCGATCGCCTCGTCGCTCGCGAGCACGGCTTCGGCAGGCAGCAGGGCGCGCAGGGCGGCGAGCAGGCGGTGGTGGTCGATGCGCGGCAGCTCGCCGTCCAGCCGCGGATCATGCCGTGCACTCATGCCGCCGCCTCGGCGAGTATGGCGATGGCCTCGTCACCGAGCATGCCGTCCACGCGCTGTCGATCGCCGCTGGCCAGCGCCCCATAGCGTTCCCGCAGCCGGGCCAGGCACTTGGCCTGGTAGCGGAACGTAGCCTGCCGCCAGGTGCGGCCGCGGATGCCCAGTGTGAACTCATCGTCGCCGGCGCGCAGCGCCGCATGGTTCGCCGCCAGGAAGGGCAGATAGACCTCCCGGCACAGCGCCATCAGGCCGTCCAGCAGAGGGCTGCCCGCCGCCTCGAAATCCAGCCACGCGCCCTCGACGCCGCTGGCGTCGTCCACGTGGATGACCCAGCGCAGGGCATAGGGTGTCTCCGCGCGCATCAGGCCGGCGGGCGTGGGGTCGCTCGCAAGCTGCGAGAGCTGCCCGTACAGCCCGAAGTCGGCCACCGAGGGCCGGCTGCCGAACAGGAAATGGCGCTCGGTGACGTGGGCATCGAGCAGGCCGATCAGTTCGCCGAAAGTCTCCTCGATGACAGGCCGGTTGCTCTCCGTGCAGCCCACCAGTGGCATGCGCGCCATCTGCCTTTCCGCAAACGCGGCGGCGGTGTGCTCAATGGCGGCGCGCCCGCGCCCCGCCAGTCGGTCGAAGGCGCCCCAGTGGCTGAAGGCGTGCTGGTCGGCCTTCCGATACCAGCGGTAGTGGAACATCATCTTCGTGCCCCACTCGTCGGCGAAATCCTCGATCAGCCAGGCCAGAAAGGCGAGCGCACCGTCATCCGGCAGCAGGGAGCGCATGGGCGGCAGATCGCGTTCCAGCGTCTCTATCATTGGCGTGGAATCCACGTGCCAGCTGCGATCGGGGAACAGCAACACCGGGATCACCGGCGGGCGTACGTGGGCGATGGGCTCGTCGCCGGGCGCGGCGCTGACGAAGATATGCGGAAGCCGCCGGTAGCGAAGCACGGCGCGCATTTTCAGGGAGTAGGGTGAACCCAGCGCCCCGTAGATGGTGTATCGCCCTTCCATTCGGTCCCTGGCGCTCGTCGGACTGGTCCCCCGAGCTTACCGGCGGGGCCGGCTCAGACCAAGCCGGGAGGCCGGATGGCGGGCGGGCTTTGCCGGGATGGGGGATTCCCGTTCGGCCATTCAGGGCGCGGCGGCCCACTGCGTGGCGGCTTCCAGCTCGCTTTCCGGAAAGTGGCGGGTCTCCGCGGCGACGAAATGGCCGACGATGTGCGGGATCAGCTTCATGATCCTGTCGTCACCCACCAGCGCCACCTTGGCCACCTGGCGATGGTGCTGGCGGATGAAGGTCAGGTGCTCGACGAGGGCGCCGAAGCTTTCCCAGCCCGGGAAGTCCACCGCGTGGATCAGTACGCCGCTCAGGTCGCCGTGCATGCGTATGAAGCCGTCCACTGCCTTGGCCAGCTTGCGGAAGTCGTCCTCGCTCAGTTCGGATTCCGGCTCAACCAAGAGGAGTCGGCGGCGGACGTCGAATCGGTGCTTCAGCATGTCTGGCCCTCGTCTGGACTGCCGGCTGTCCCGCAACCGGGACCCGCGCATCGATTATGTAACATCGACGGCCCGGTTGAAACCGCGGCGGCCCGCCAGAAAAAGCGGCGAGCCGAAGCCCGCCGCCCTTCTTTAATCGGCCGATGCGCCGTCAGTCGAAGTTGATGCCGAATGCCACGCCGTAGCGCCGCGGCTCGAGAGTGAAGACATTGGTGAAAAGACCGGAGGAGGGATCGGTCACAAACAGTCCCGTGATATTGTCGTCGTCCGCCAGATTCTGCACGAAGCCGCGCAGGTACCAGCTGCCGTCGTCCGGCGTCAGCGTCACCTGCGCATTGATGATGTCCCAGCTCTCGATGCGGTCGATCGGGTCCCGGTTGAAGATTCGCCCCCAGCTCTCGTCCTGCCAGTAGTAGTCGCCGCGGATACTCAGCTCGTAGCCGCTGGCCAGCGGGAAGGTGTACTGGGCGCCGAAGCTGAAAGAGAGTTCCGGCGAGTTTTGCAGCTCATTGCCCTCCAGTGGGACCCGGTTGCCGTCCGTCCAGATGTAGGGCAGGCCGAAGGCGGAGAAGTCGAGGGTGGCGAGCTGATCGCAGATCGAGAACGGCAGCGGGCCGAACACCGGCGCGAGAGCGGGGACGGTCCCGATCAGCGACTGCAGCGTCGGGATCACCGGCGGGCCGCCGTTGGCATTGATGATGCAGTTGGAGTAGTTGGTGTAGTCCTTGATCAGCGTCGCCCCCGGGTCCCCGCCGGTCGGATCCCGCGTGTCGACCAGGAACACTTCACCGATCTCCGTCTTCAGATAGGACAGGTTCGCGTTGATCAGCCACCTTTCCGTGGGCAGGAATGTCGTCTCCAGCTCGGCACCCCAGATCTCCGCGTCGACGTTGTCATTGAACGACGTGCGGTTCTGGATTCGCGATACCTGCAGTCCTTCGTAGTCGTAGTAGAAGCCGGTGAGATTCGCCTGCAGACGGCCGCCCGCGAGGCTGTTCTTGGTACCGATCTCGTAGGCGTTGATGAATTCCGGCTCGAAGTTCGGGCTGGTGTTGGGAAACTGGGCGGGATCGAACGGCGGGTTGAAGCCGCCGCCCTTGTAGCCGCGGGAGTAGGAGCCGTAAATCAGCGTGTTCCCGGTGAAGCCGATGTCCGGCGTCCAGTCGATCACGAGGCGCCCGGTGGTCTCGGTGAATTCGACGGTGTCTTCCCTGAACGGCGGCAGGACCACGCTGTCGGAGCCGATCGGCGTCGGCTGTCCGGCGAACAGCGGTGCCCGGTCGCGGATCTCTTTCTCGTCCCTGGTGAAACGCAGGCCGGCGGTGATCCTCACCGTGTCCGTCGGCGAGAAATACAGCTCGCCGAAGGCCGCAGAGGAGGTCAGGCCGTAGAGATCCGTCTCGCTGTTGAAAAACGGCGTGGGAATGGCAATGCCGTCCACGCCCGAGCCCAGCAGCGAGAAAAAGTCGAGACCGTTGGATACGACGAAGTAATCCGTCCAGTTCTCGTAATCGAACCAGTTGGCGCCGACGAGGTAGTTCCATGAGCCGTCGAAATCGGAGGCGAGCCGCAGCTCGAGCATGATCTGGTCGCTCTCGGCGACAGACCGATCGTAGGCGTCCACCACCGTGGAGAAGTTGCGGATGTTGCCGCCGATCACGCCGGTGTTGGAGTCCGTGATGTCCGATATCGGCACCGTTCCCTGGGAGAAGAAGGTGCTGAAGACAGTGGGGAAGGCGGCCTGCATCGTCGCCGCCCACACCGGATCCGACAACGCCGGGTACGGCTGGCCCACGGCGTTGTTGTAGTCCGCCTCCGAGAACACGCTGGTGTCCTGGTAGCCGGCCAGCGCCGTCAGCGTATGGTTGGCAAATTCGTGCTCGATCGAGAGCTCGATGAACAGTTCGTCGGATTCGTAAATCGGTTCGAAGTCCATGTAGACCTGGCGGAAATCGGCCGGGTTCGGCGAGTTCGCATAGAGGTCCAGCCCGAATGGCGCGAGTGCTACGGGGCCGAGGATCAGATCGCTGGAGAGACCGCCGGCGATCGTAGCGGCCGCGTTCGGCAGCTCGAATTCGAGCCGGTCCGGCAGACAGCCCAGCACGGCCGTCGGGTCGTTGTTGCACATCTGCTTCTGGGAGCGGGTGCGGCTGGAGTCCTCGTCGAACCAGGACACCATGAAATCGACAGTGGTCGCGTCCCCAGGCAGCCAGCGCAGGGCTGCGCGCACCGCGTGGCTGTCGCGGTCGTCCACGTCGTTACCGGTGAAAATATTCTCGGTATAGCCGTCACGCTTCGAGACGATGCCGGCGAAGCGCGCATAGAAGTTGTCCGCGAGCGGTAGATTTACCATGCCCTTGGCCTTGGTACTCGAGAAGTCTCCGAGTTCCAGTTCGGTGGAAGCCTCGAAGACGTCCGTCGGCTTGTTGGTGATCATATTGACCACGCCGCCGGTCGCGTTTCGTCCGAACAGTGTGCCCTGCGGGCCGCGCAGGATCTCGATGCGCTCGATATCGAAATACTCGATCTCGAACAGCCGCGGCGAGACCAGCGGCAGATCGTTGACGTGGATGCCGACACCGCTGTCTGCGGATGCCGCCACCAGGGCGTTGCCGATACCGCGGATCTGGAAATTGTTGCCGGTGAAGTTCGCCTTGGAGTAGGTGACGTTCGGTGTTGAGAACTGCAGGTCGGTGAACTGCTCGATCTGCAGCCGCTCCAGTGCTGCCGCGTCGAAGGCGGATACGGCGATAGGCACTTCCTGCAGTGACTGGGCCCGACGCTGCGCCGTGACCACGATTTCTTCTACGAAGACCCCTTCTGTGGAATCCTGCTGGGCATGGAGTCCAGGCCCTGTAGCGAACAATGCCGAAACGAACAGTATGGTTGCGCCTGCCGGCAGATACCGGCGGCGTGATGAGACACGCTTCATAATCCTCCCCCTTACAGATTTGAAGCGGCCGGTCACGTTGCGTGACCGGCCAGCGGCACGCCTATTACCGGAAGAAAGCTTAGCAGGTCGCGGACGCTTTGGCATGCTGCGTTTGCGGCCTGGTGCCTTGTCCAAGGCGCTCAGCTTCTGCCAGAAGGTAAACGAATGACGCGGACGGGACACTAGTCAAAGATGCCGACTTCACATAGTGTATCGGCACGCCTGAACCGGGAATGACCTGATGCTCGATAGCCTGATGCCGAGAAGGATCACCGCCATACTCCTGCTGCTGGCAGGTTCTGCCGTAGTGCAGTCGCAGCCCGTGGTGTTCACGGAATACCCCACATACTTCACGCACGCCAACGGCATCTCCATCGCGTACCAGGAGTTCGGCGAACAGGGCGACCCGCCGGTACTGCTGGTCATGGGCCTCGGCGCCCAGCTGATCCACTGGCCTGATCAGCTCGTGCTGGACCTGGCCGATGCCGGCTATCGGGTGATCCGTCTCGACAACCGTGATGCCGGGCTGTCGGAGAAGCTGTGGCAGGCCGACCGGCTGGGCTGGTGGCCGATGGTCAAGTTCCGGCTGGGCTGGGATCTGGATCCGCCCTACGACCTCAACGACATGGCGGCGGATACCGTGGGTCTGATGGACGCCCTCGGCATCGAAGAGGCTCACATCGTCGGCGCGTCGATGGGCGGGATGATCGCCCAGATCGTGGCGGCCAGGCACCCGGATCGGGTGCTTACGCTCACCTCCGTCATGTCGACCAGCGGCGATGCCGATCTGCCGCCCGGCGATGCCGAAGTCACGGAGAAACTGCTGACCCGTTCGTCGGAGTCGGCGGGCAGGGAGGAGGCGATCGCCCGCACCGTCGACCTGGTGGCGGCTATCGGCAGTCCCACCCACGGGTACAGCGAGGAATATCTGTACGCCTATCTCAGCCGCAGCTACGACCGCAGCCACTACACGCCGGGCGTCGGCCGTCAGCTCTGGGGGGTGCTCGGCTCCGGCGACCGGAATGAGCTGCTGCCGCAGATCGGCGCGCCGACACTGGTCATCCACGGCGAGGCGGATCCCCTGGTACCCGTCGAGCACGGTCGGCATACCGCCGAGCTGGTGCCCGGCGCCGAACTGCTCGTCGTGGCTGGGATGGGTCACGCCCTGGAGCCGTATTTCCTGCCGGAGATTACGGCTGCCCTGCTGGATCACTTCTCCGCCGGGACGGCGCCCGTGGCCGCTCGCTGAGGCCGCCGTAACCTCCCCGTCACGGAGCTGCCGGCGAAGTGAGAGCTGTTCCCTGGTCCGTGCCGCGGCGCGGGTGTATTTTGTCCTATGCGTACACTCGACAGGGAAGCGACGTACATGTCCACGGCGGCCGACGACCTCGGTAACAACGGACGCGACGAGCGGCAGGAAGTCTCCTTCGACCCGGAGGATCCGGCGCTCTATCTGAACCGTGAGCTCACCTGGCTGGCGTTCAACCGGCGGGTGCTCACGGAGGCGGAGCGTGAGCGCAATCCGCTGCTGGAGCAGCTGAAGTTCCTGGCGATCGTGAGCTCCAACCTGGACGAGTTCTTCATGAAGCGTATCGGCGGCCTGAAGCAGCAGGAGGGCGCCGGCGTGAGCACGCTGACGGTGGACGGGCGCAGCCCCTCCGGGCAGATCGCCGAGTGCTACGCGGAGATCAGCGACCTGCTGGCCGACCAGTCGGTCATCCTCGGCGAGCTGATGAAGGCGCTCGCGGCCGAAGGCATCCGGGTGCTGGACTTCGAGGAGCTGGATGACGACCAGCGCGAGCAGGGCCGGGGCTTCTTCGAGCAGAACGTGTTCCCGCTGCTGACGCCGCTGGTGATCGACTCGGCCCATCCCTTCCCGTTCATCTCCAACCTGTCGGTCAACCTGCTGGTGCAGGTGTGCCAGCGGGGCGACGACAAGCCTTCGATCGTGCGCATCAAGGTGCCGCTGGGCGTGCGCACGCCCCGTTTTGTGCAGCTCGGTCCCGGCCACACCTTCGTGCCGCTGGAACAGATCATCGAGCATCATCTCGACCTGGTGCTGCCCGGCGTCGATATCATCGCCTGTGACTTCTTCCGCGTGACCCGCAATGCCGTGGTCGAGCGGGACGAGGAGCAGGCGAACGATCTGCTGGAGCTGATCGAGTCCGAGCTGCGCGAGCGGCGCTTCGCGCCGGTGGTGCGGCTGGAGGTCAGCCACGCCATGAGCGGCGAGGCACGCGACTACCTGCGACGCCAGCTCGAGCTCACCAGTGCGGACGACATCTTCGAGACCGAGGGACTGCTCGGCAGGGCGGACTACATGCAGCTGGCCACGCTGCCGGTCGCGCATCTCCTGTACCCGCCGCACACGCCGGCGGCCCACGAGCGGCTGGTGCGCGCCGCCTCCGTATTCGAGGAGATTCGCGCCAACGGTCCGCTGCTGCTGCAGCACCCCTACCAGTCCTTCACCAAGACGGTGATCCGGCTGCTGCGCGAGGCCGTGGCGGATCCTGCCGTGCTCGCCGTCAAGACCACGCTGTACCGTACCTCGGAGGACTCGCAGATCGTGCCGCTGCTGATCGATGCCGTGACCAGCGGCAAACAGGTGGCGGTGGTGGTGGAACTCAAGGCCCGCTTCGACGAGGCGGCCAATATCCGCTGGGCCAACCGGCTGGAGGAGGCGGGCATCCACGTCTCTTACGGGGTGGTGGGATACAAGGCGCACGCAAAGATGATGCTGATCGTACGGGACGAGGGCGGCCGGCTGCAGCGCTACGTGCACGTCGGTACCGGTAACTATCACTCGGGCACCGCCCGGCAGTACTGCGACCTGGGTGTGATTAGCGCGGATCCGGATCTGGGGGCCGACGCCTCCGAGTTCTTTAACTCGCTGACCACCGGTTCGCCGCGGCGCCGCAAATACCGCAAGCTGGTGACGGCGCCGGACGACATGAAGCCGGCGCTGCTGGCCCGTATCCGGCGGGAGGCGGAGCACCATGCCGCCGGCCGCGGGGCGCTGATCCAGCTGAAGACTAATGCGCTGGAAGACCCGGACGTCACCTGTGCGCTGTACGAGGCCTCCCGGGAAGGGGTGCCGGTGCAGCTCATCGTGCGCGACACCTGCCGCCTGCGGCCGGGTCTGGCGGGCATCTCGGATACCGTGACCGTGCGCAGCCTGGTAGGCCGCTTCCTCGAACACACCCGCATCTACTACTTCAGGAACGGCGGCGACGAGGAGTACTTCCTCGGCTCGGCCGACTGCATGAGCCGCAACCTCACCAGCCGGGTGGAGGCCATCGTGCCGGTGCGCGAGGAGCGCCTGCGCGAGACCCTGCGCCACATCCTGGATCTGCAGCTGGCCGATACGGAGAATGCCTGGCAGATGCTGCCCGATGGCGGCTACGTGCACTGCGAGCCCGGCGAGGATCCTATCGACTCACAGCATCTGCTGGCCGAGTGGGCCCAGGAGAAGGCGCAGTCCCCCCCGCTCTGATCCGTGCTCTGAGACGGGTCCCGTGATCGTGTGATGGGGGTCACGCCCGCGATTGCGGCAAGCGGCTACCCTGCCCGGGATCGAAGACCGGCAGGCACGACCCATGTCGACCCCCAGGCAGCAGAGCATGATGGAAGAGCTCGCCCGCATCATGGAGGAGCGGGCGATCGAGACGCTGTTCCATGAGGTGGTCGACCGGCGCGAGCGCTGCATCTTCGGCTATGAGGCTTTGGTGCGCGGCCCCTCGGGCAGCCCGCTGCACCTGCCGCTGAATCTGTTCGCTGCGGCCAGCGCCTTCGGGCGCGCCCGGGAGCTGGAGCTGCTTTGCATCGAGGCCGCGCTGCAGGCTTTCGTGAACCGCGGGCTGCAGGGGCATTTGTTCCTGAATGCTTCGCCGGCCACCTTCCTGCATTTCCGCGAGGAGGTGGACTATCTGCGGGAGGCCATGACCCGCTGGAGCATCAGACCGGCGGACGTGATCCTGGAGCTGACCGAGCAGTCCATGATGCGGGACTATGAGTCCATGCAGCAGGCTGTGATCGGCATCCGCGATCTGGGCTGCCGCATCGCCATGGACGACATGGGCGCCGGGTATTCGAGCATGCGCACCTGGTCGGAGCTGCGCCCCGACTTCGTGAAGCTAAGCCCCGATTTCGTCAGCCATATCGACGTCGATCCGCTGAAGTCGGAGTTCCTGCGCTCGATCATCGACATCGCCCGGGCCGGCCAGAGCGCCGTGATCGCTCAGGGCGTGGAGAGTGCCGGCGAATGCCGTGAGCTGGCCGACCTCGGGGTGGAGTACCTGCAGGGGTTCTACTTCAGCGAGCCGTTGATATTGCCGCCTGCGCCGGACACGCGGCGCATCGAGGCCTGTCTGGCCGACCCGGAGCAGAACGAATTCGAGACGCCCGAGGGCGTACTGGCCGGGCGCCTCCTTAACCCGGCGACGCCGGTGGCGGCGTCGGAATCGGTGCGTGAACTGCTGCGCATCTTCAGCGAGAACGAAGACCGCACGTCCATCGCCGTGGTGGAATCGGGCCACCCGGTGGGTATCGTGCGCCGCGCCCGGCTGTTCCTGATTCTGTCCAAGCCGCTGCACATGGAGGTCTACGGTCGCAAGCCGGTCAGCGCCGTGATGGAGACCGACCCGCTGTGTATCGACGTGGGATTGCGCCTCGAGCAGGTAAGCCATCTCTTGACCGCCCACTCCAAGCTGCGGCTGGAGCACGAATTCATCCTGACAAGGGAGGGGCGCTACGAGGGTATGGCCAGGACGCTGGATCTGCTGAAACGCCTGACCGAGCAGCAGGTGCGCCGCGCGCGCTCGGCGAATCCGCTGACCTCGCTGCCGGGCAACGAGTCCATCGATCAGCACGTCAATGCGCTGCTGCGCTCGGGCAAGCGTTTCACGGCCTGCTATGTGGATCTGGACAACTTCAAGCCGTTCAACGACTGCTACGGCTATGCCCGGGGCGACGAGGTGCTGATGCACATGGCCCAGTTACTCACCCGCTACGCGAGCCCGGTGTCGGACTTCGTCGGCCACATCGGCGGCGACGACTTCGTGGCCGTCTTCCGCAGTGACGACTGGCAGGACCGTCTGCGCAGCCTGGTGCGTGATTTCGACAAGGAGATTCCCTCGTACTATTCGCAAGAACACCGGGCAGCCCGGGGCATCACGGCCACAGATCGCTATGGTGTGGAGCGCCACTTCCCGCTGCTGACGATGACCGTGGCCGGCGTCGCCTCGGACTCGCGCCACTACCCGGACGCGGACGCGGTGTCCGCCGAACTCAGCCGCGTGAAGCAAAGCGCCAAGAGCGGCGACGGCAGCGGCATGCTGCTGCTGTCCCGGGCGGGCCTGGAGGATATCGGCGGACCACGCCTGGCGGCTGTCACCGCCTAGCCATGCACAACCCTAGCCGTGCGCGATGGGCTCCTCGGTGAAGAGGTAGTCCTTCAGTTCGTCATTGAACTTCGGATCCCGCCGCCGGATCCACTCGAGCACCATCGCGGCGTGCTCCTTCTCCTCGTCCCGGTTGTGCTTCAGGATCCTCCTGAGCTCGTCATCTTTGCAGACGTCGATGCGCTGCTGATACCAGTCCACCGCCTCCAGTTCTTCCATGAGCGAGATGATGGCCCGGTGCATGTCCCGGGTCTCGTCGCTGAGCTCGCTGACGGGCTCATGGTATCCCTCGTTCGCCATTGCTTGTCTCCTATTGACAGTCGAAACCTAGACCCAGCGCCGCACGCGGCGGCGGTATTCCCGATAGTGTCCGCCGAACAGCCGCTCCAGCATCTTCTCCTCGGGGCGGACGAACCAGTACTGCAGCATGAAGAAGAACAGCGGCACCGGCAGGAACGCACCGAGACTGCCCAGCGGTATGGCGACCCCGAGCAGCGCCGAGATCATGCCAAGATACATAATGAAATAGACAGGCGGCACGATTCTCTGCGCGTGGCTCATCACGCACCAGTGTAGGCCGGTCGGATCGCCGCTCCCAGTCGGGGTTTACCACGGGAGGTGCCGTCAGCCATCTGGCCCGAGCAGGACGAAGGTCCCGTGAAAGCGGGCGGCAGTCTCGCCTGCCGCGGTCTCCAGCCGGCTCGCCAGTTCGAGCCGCGCCCGGCCGCGCTTGCGCAGCTGCGCGAGGGCGCGCTGCCATGCGGCCTCGTCGGCGAACTCGCAGACGGCGACGAGATCCCCGGTAACGGGATGGAGATATTCGAGGCGGCTGTCCCGGATGACCAGGGTGATGCCCTGGCCGGCATCCCAGGCCCGCAGTTGAGCGAGTGACCAGGCCGCCAGTGTGGCGAGTGCGGCCACGCTGCCGCCGAAAGCCGTCTGTTTGTGGTTGATGTTGGGGCTCAGGGGCGCCGTGAGCACGACGCACTCCGGGTCTTCAGCGCGCACGCCGACGCCCATCGCGACCGTGAGGGGTATCGTCTCGTGCAGGTAGCGCTCGAGCCCGGACATGGCGACCCGGTTCAGCCGGGCGGCGCGCCCGGCAGCTGCTCGGCCAGCAGCCGGTGGAGCAGATTGATCGCCTTCAGCGGCCTCACCATCACCTTGAATTCGGTGATGCGGTTCGCCCCGTCCCAGGAAATCATGTCGATGCCTTCGATCTCGATGTCGTCCAGCCGGGTCAGTGGCTTGCCGGCCTGGGGTGTGTGCACGACGGGCGAGTGGAACACGACCTCTTCGGCCAGGATTGAATCCAGCGCGGCTACGTCGCGCTCGACGACCGGCGGGCGAGCCTCCGGCGCGCTCATCGGCGGTGCCGCCCGATCGGACCGAGGCGCTCGAGTTCCTCGTCGACGAAGCGGCGGAAGTCCGGCGCGGCGCTTTTCGAGCCGAAGTCCTGCCACCACTGGCGCACGCCCTCGGACTGCAGCCAGTAGCTGAGGTGCGCCCGGCCTTCGTGCCACTGGTGCTCCTCCAGATTGCCCAAGTGCCGCTGGTGGTAGAGCGTGGAGAAGTACCAGAATGCCTTCTGCGCCAGGTTGGAGAACCGGTACAGGTCCTGGCCCTTCAGATTCCAGTAATCCTTGCGGCCGCGGCGGTAGATGTCCTGCAGGTCCGGGTTCTGGATGATGAGATCGGTGAAATTACCGTGCAGCGAGATGGCGCTCTGGCGCACGCTCATCCGCACGGCCTCGCTATTGTCCCGGATGTGCCGGGCCAGCAGGACGACGGCTGCGATCACACCGATGCTGGCGATCAGGTTGGCGATGGCCGCCACCACGACCCAGAGCGAGGCATTCATGGGCAGTCTCCCCGTACGGACCAGCCGCCAGTGTAACCCGGCATGCCGACCGGCGGGCATTCCCACCGTCGCGGCTCATTGTGTAGTATCGGTTGCAGCTGCGCGGCCGCCGCGGCGCGGTACGAATCATCGACCCACGGTCAAGGGGGAGGACAACGATGCAAGGTCTCATGATGCAGATGCCGCTGCTGATCTCGTCGATCGCGAAGCACGCGCAGCGGTTCCACGGCGATTCCGAGATCGTCTCGGTGACGGGCGACAATCCGCTGCACCGCTACACCTACCGGGACTGCTTCCGCCGCGCGCGGCAGCTGGCGAATGCGCTTGAAGAGACCGGAATGAAGTTCGGCGACCGGGTGGCGACGCTGGCCTGGAACGACTACCGCCATCTCGAGGCCTACTATGCCATCTCCGGCATCGGCGCCGTCTGCCACACCATCAATCCCCGTCTCTTCCCCGAGCAGATCGTCTACATCATCAACCATGCCGGGGACCGGCTGCTGCTGACCGACCCGATGTTCGTGCCGCTGCTGGAGAAACTGGCGGAGCAGATCGACGTCGTCGAGCGCTTCGTGATCCTGACCGACGAAGAGCATATGCCGGAGACCACGCTGAGCCGCGCGGTGTCCTACGAGCGCTTCATCGGCGGGCAGAGCGACGAATACCAGTGGCCGGAGTTCGACGAGAACACCGCCTCCGGCCTGTGCTACACCTCGGGTACCACCGGCAATCCGAAGGGCGTGCTCTACAGCCATCGCTCCTCGGTGTTGCACGCCTATGCAGGCCTGATGCCGGATATCCTGAACCTGTCCCTGGACGATTCGGTGCTGCCGGTGGTGCCGCTGTTCCACGTGAACGCGTGGGGCATCCCCTATGCGGCACCGATCGTGGGCGCGAAGCTGGTATTCCCCGGCCCGAAGATGGGCGACGGCGAGGCGCTGTATCAGCTGATGGAGTCGGAGAAGGTGACGATCTCGCTCGGCGTGCCCACCGTCTGGCTCGCGCTGCTGCAGTACATGGACCAGGCGGGGGTCACCACCAGCACGCTGGAGCGCACGCTGGTCGGCGGCGCGGCAGTGCCGGAGTCGATGATCCGCCGCTTCGACGAGGAGCACGGTGTCACCGTGCAGCAGGGCTGGGGCATGACCGAGACCAGCCCCCTCGGCGTTACCAATACGCTGAAACCCCATCAGCAGCAGCTGCCGAAGGACGAGCAGTACCGGATCATGGCCAAGGCCGGACGCGGCATCTTCGGCTTCGAGATGAAGATCGTCGACGACGCTGGCAACGAGCTGCCCTGGGACGGCAAGTCCTCCGGCGCGCTGAAGGTACGCGGCCCCTGGGTGTGCAGTGATTACTTCAAGCTGGAGGGCGATAGCGATGCCCACAGCGAGCGCGGCTGGTTCGACACCGGTGACGTCGCCCACATCGATGCTGCGGGCTTCCTCACCATCACCGACCGCACCAAGGACGTGATCAAGTCCGGCGGCGAGTGGATCAGCTCCATCGATCTGGAGAACGCGGCCATGGGTCATCCCGACGTGGCCGAGGCGGCAGTGATCGGCATCCATCATCCGAAGTGGACGGAACGCCCGCTGCTGGTCGTCGTACGCAAGGAAGGCGCGGATGTGGCCGGGGAGGACATCCTCGAATTCCTGAACGGCAAGGTGGCGAAATGGTGGCTGCCGGATGACGTGGTGTTCGTCGACGAACTTCCGCACACCGCCACCGGCAAGATCCGCAAGACGGACCTGCGCAAGGATTTCGGCGACTACACGCTGCCGGCCGAGAAGGCTTCCTGATCCGCGATCCGGCTCCCGCCGATCTCCCGGTCCGTGACCCGTTGCCGCGCAAGGAGGCGGGCGGGGCGCTATAGTCCGCGCCATTCACAGGCAGAGGACAGACAGAGGGTAAGGGATCATGACGGTAGATCAGCGGCTGCACGGCATGAAGGCCGTCGTTACCGGTGCCGCCGGCGGCATCGGCGAGGCGGTGGCGCTGCTGTTCGCGAAGCACGGCGCCGAGGTGCTCGCCGTGGACGGACCGGACAGCGGGCTGGAGCAGGCCTTCCGCCGGCGGGACGCCATCCTGCCCCTGGCGCTGGAACTCACCGACGACGGTGCGGTGACCGTCCTCATGGAGACCGTGGCGAAGCGTTTCGGCGGCCTGGACATCCTCGTGAACGGCGCAGGTGTCGTGCCGGCCGTCACCGTGCAGCAGGGCGACTGGCAGGAGGTGCTGGACGTCAACCTGGACGCCATGAGCGGGCTTTGCCGGGCCGCGATCCCCTGCCTGAAGAAGAGTCCCGCCGGGCGCATCATCAACGTCGGATCGGTGATGTCGGGCTTCGGCGCCGAGGATCGGGCGGCCTACGCGGCCTGCCGGCATGCGGTGTCCGGTCTCACCCGGACACTGGCCGAGGAGCTCGGTCGCGACGGCATTACGGCGAATTTTCTGGAGCCCGGCGCGATCGTCACCAGCAATACCCGGCAGGCCTTCCGAGCCGATCGGGAATTCCGTGACTTCTGGATCGGCAAGTCGGCTTCCGGAAGGCTGGGCGAGCCCCTGGACGTGGCCAAGGTGGCACTGTTCCTGGCATCCGACGACGCCGCCTTCATCAGCGCCCAGGACATCCGGGTGGATGGCGGCGCGAAGCAGGCGCCCTGACAGAGACGGGTAGAGACATGTGGACAGGTGCAGACGCCGGTAGACGCGTGCACGCCGCCGCCGGCTAGCCGGTCGTCCCGTCGCCCAGCGCCTCCTCCAGCGCGGCCAGGAAATCCCGGATGCGTGCGGCGTTCGTGCCAAGATCGCTTCGCCCCACGCGGGACTTCGAGCGCATGTCCACCTCGGTGCCCGCGGCGGCGGAGCGGGCGCGCAGCACCACGTCGTCGCGGAACCCGAACCAGAAGGTCGTGTCCACCGCTTCCAGCCGGCCGGCCTCGGGCTCGGAGGCGACCACCTCCAGGCCGAGGGCCCGGGCGATCTCCACGGCGCGGCGGATCACCTCGGCGGGCGCTGCATCCACGACCAGGGTTTCCAGGTCCGGATAAGCCCGGCGCTGCTGCTCGGCGCTCTCTGTCCCCGCCCACGCGGCCGGATTCGGTGCGTCGGCCCTGAGCGGCGCGATCGCCGCGAAGGCCGGCGGGTCCTCGAGGTCCGTGCTGATATCGTGGATGGGCGGCACGCTGCGGGCCTGGGCGAACCAGCCGTAGAGCTGCATCGAGATCGCGGCGCCGATCACCACCGCCACCACCGCGCTGCCGAGCGCCGGCTGTCCCGGCACCCGCAGGATGCCGATGGCAGCGATAACCCCGACCAGCAGCGCCAGCAGTGCCAGCGCCCCGCCGGCCATCGCCAGCCAGATACCGGGCATGACGCCGACCATGCCGAAGCGGTGGCCGGGTCCCGCGATCACCAGCGCGAGTACGGCCGCCAGCGCCGCGTACAGGGCGAAGCGCCCCAGTCGCCGCGGCCACACGGAGCCGCCGCCCAGTTCGTCAGCCATCGCCTTCCTCCTCCGAGCATTGCCCTGCCGCCAGGAAATCCACTATAAACCCGGCTGCCACGCCCCGTCGATTCCGCCGCCCGGCCGCCGGCCGGCGCGCTGGCCGCGCCTGCTAGAATAGCCGGCCAGTCCCGCCAGCCGAGGAGCCTCCGAATGGACGCCGTACTCGCCGATCTGCTGCAACTCCTGCAGCTCGAGCGCATTGAGGAGAACATATTCCGCGGTGACAGCAGAGACGTCGGCAGCGCCCAGGTGTTCGGAGGCCAGGTGCTGGGCCAGGCTCTGTCCGCGGCCCATCATACGGTCGAGGGCCGGGTGGCCCATTCCCTGCACGCCTATTTCCTGCGCCGCGGCGACGTGGAGGCGCCCATCGTCTACGACGTCGACCGGGCCCGGGACGGGCGCAGTTTCTCCGTGCGCCGGGTGGTCGCCATCCAGCACGGGCGTCCCATCTTCAACCTGTCCGCGTCTTTCCAGGTGCCGGAGGAGGGGCTGGAGCACCAGGCGGTGATGCCGCAGGTGACGCCGCCGGAGGAGCTGCGAGATTCCCATGAACTCGCCTCCGAGATCGTCCATGTGCTGCCGGAGAAGATGCGCCGGTTCTTCACCCAGAAGCGCCCGTTCGAGTTCCGTCCGGTGGATCCGCCGGACTTGCTGAAGCCGGAGAAGCGCCCGCCGGTCAAGTACGTTTGGGTGCGTGCAGCGGACCGCCTGCCGGACGACCCCGACCTGCATCGCAATCTGCTGGCCTATTTCTCCGATTACGAGCTGCTGGGTACGGCGACGCTGCCACACGGGCTGCGCTTCGGCACAGGCAACGTGCAGATGGCGAGCCTCGATCACGCGCTGTGGTTCCACCGCAAGGCCCGGGTGGACGAGTGGCTGCTGTACAGTTTCGACAGCCCGAACACCTCAGCCGGGCGCGGCTATTCCCGCGGCCAGATTTTCAGCCGCGACGGCAAGCTGGTGGCCTCGACGGCCCAGGAGGGCCTGGTGCGTGTCTGGCGCGAGCCGCTGGAGCGCAAGCGCAGAAGCGCTGCCGCCCAGGACTGATCGTCGTGAGCGCCCGCCCATTCGCCAGTCGAGGCGCTGCTCTCTGCGCCAATCCATGCGCCAATACCTGAGCTGGTATTTCTCGGCGCGCATGCCGTTCGTCGCCCGTGCGCTCTACGGTCGGGAATTGCGCGCCTGGACGCTCTTCTCGCTCGGTCTCGGCGCCGTCGAGGGCGGTGTGGTGGGCGTCATCGCCAAGAATGCCTTCGCCGGCGCCGTCGGCGACGTGGCCCTGAACCAGAGCGTCGCGCTGGTGGCCGGCGCCCCCGCGTTCGCCAACATACTCTCGTTCCTGTGGGCGGGCATGGCCAGCGGTCGGGACAAAGTCCGTGTCCTGATTGCGCTGAAGCTCTGCGCCGGGCTGAGCCTCGCCGCCATCGCGCTGGCGCCGATCAACGGCTGGGGTCTGGCGCTGTTCGTGGCCGGCGTAATCGGCGCCCGGCTGTTCTGGTCGGGCATCGTGACGGTGCGCTCGGCGATCTGGCGCGCCAACTACCCGCGTCACGTACGCGGCAACTTCACGGCGAGGGTGACCGTGCTGGCCGCCCTGGGCATGGCCACGACCGGTGTCGTCACCGGTCTGCTGCTGGACCGCGACCCGCTCGCCTTCCGCTATGTCTATCCGGTGGCTGCGCTGGCCATGTTCGCCGGCATGGCGCTGTACGCCCGGGTGCGCGTGCGGGGCCATCGGCGTCTGGTGGCGGCCGAGCGGGCGGAGCAGGCGGGAGCGGGCCGGCGCCGGCGGCGGGACCTGTTTGGCATACTGCGCACGGACCGCGACTACCGGCGCTATCTCACCTGTATGTTCGCGTTCGGCAGCGGCAACCTGATGGTGGTGGGCCAACTGGTGGTGATCCTGAACGAGCAGCTCGGCCTGTCGCGGTTGCAGCAGATGTTGATCACCTCATCCATCCCCTTCGCGGTGATCCCGCTCTCCATGCCGTTGTGGGCCCGTTTCTTCGACCGGGTGCACATCGTGCGCTACCGCGCCATCCAGAGCTGGTCCTTCGTGGTCGCCATGGTCGCGTTCCTGACCGGTGTGTTCACCGCACGCATCGAGGTGCTGTGGCTTGGTGCGGCGCTGCTCGGCACGGGCTACGCCGGCGGCCGCCTGGGCTGGAACCTGGGCCACAACGATTTCGCCTCGGATGCCCGCGCCACGGAGTACATGGGTCTGCACGTGACGCTCACCGGCGTGCGCGGCCTGGTGGCGCCACTCACCGGCGTCGGCGCCTATCAGATCCTGCAGGGGGTCGAAGTGGGGCTTGGCATCTACGCGCTGTTCCTGCCGCTGGCGCTCACGACCGGCGGCGCGCTCGGTTTCGTCTGGCTGCGCTCACGGCTGCCGGCGGCCTGACGGCTGATGCCAGGGCGCTGCAGCCCGAGCCGCCGGTCCACCTCAGTCTAGCTCGCGCCGGTAGCGCCGGGCGTTCTCCACGTAGTGTTCCGCCGAGTGACCGATCATTGCGATCTCCTCGTCGCTCAGTTCGCGCACGACCTTGGCCGGTGCGCCCAGGACGAGCACGCCGTCCGGGAATTCCTTGCCCTCGGTGACCAGGCTGTTCGCTCCCACCACGGTGTTCGAGCCGATGCGCGCGCCGTTGAGGATGATGCTGCCGATGCCGATCAGGCTGTCGGCGCCCACGGTGCAGCCGTGCAGCATGACTTTGTGGCCGATGGTGACCCGGTCGCCGACCGTGAGCGGATAGCCTATGTCGGTGTGCATGACGGTTCCGTCCTGGACGTTGGCGCCCTCGCCGATCTCGATCCATTCGTTGTCGCCGCGCAGCACGGACTGGAACCACACGCTGGCCCGGGCCTTCAGCCGCACAAGACCGATCACCCGGGCATCCGGCGCCACCCAGGCGTCTCCGTGGATATCGGGACTCGACTTGCCGAGATCGTGGATCATGGTCCGTCTCCTCAGCCGTTCGCCTGGTTCGCCACCGCGGCCGCGGCCTTCTCCACCGCCTCCGGGTCGCCCAGGAACTCCCGGTTGCGGGGTTTCAGGTCGTCGTCCAGTTCGTAGGCCAGCGGGATGCCGGTGGGGATATTGAAGCCGGTGATTTCCTCGTCCGACATCTGGTCCAGCATCTTCACCAGTGCGCGCAGGCTGTTGCCGTGGGCGGCGATCAGCACGTGCCGGCCGGCCAGCAGGTCCGGTGCGATCACGTCGTCCCAGTAGGGCACCACGCGCTCAAGCGTACTCTTCAGTGACTCGGTGGCGGGCAGATCGGCGATGCCGGCATAGCGGCGGTCGAAGCGGGGATGGCGCTCGTCGTCTTGGGCCAGCGGCGGCGGCGGCGTGTCGTAGCTGCGCCGCCACACATGCACCTGATCTTCGCCGTATTTCTGCGCCGTCTCCGCCTTGTTCAGGCCCTGCAGCGCGCCGTAATGGCGTTCGTTCAGACGCCAGCTGCGGTGCACAGGAATCCACATGAGATCCATCTCGTCCTGGATCAGCCACAGCGTGCGTATGGCCCGCTTCAGCACGGAGGTATAGGCGACGTCGAAACGGTAGCCGGCCTCATTCAGCGTGCGGCCCGCTTCCTTCGCCTCCTCGATGCCTTTCTCCGTCAGGTCCACGTCGGTCCAGCCGGTGAACAGGTTCTTCAGGTTCCACTCGCTCTGGCCGTGGCGGCAGAGGATCAGTTGTCCTGGCATCTCGTTCGCTACCTCTCTCGGTCAGTTGCAGGTTCCGGCGCACACCGGTCAAACGGTGTGCACGATGTAGTTGCCCCGCGCATCATCGAAGTCGATCCGGATGAGCTTCTCCTTCTGCGCCGATTCCAGCAGCTCGGAGAAGTTCTTGAAGCCGTAGTAGTTCTCGTTGAAGCCGGGATGCACGCGGCGCATCGTCTGCTTGACCAGGGAGCCCCACAGCGGATCGTAGTCGGCCTCCAGGGAGTCGACGATCTCCACCAGCATCTCCAGCGCCTCCTGGCGCTTGCCGTTCGTGCCGCTCTTCTGTTCCGCCTTCTTCTTCGTCGCACCCTGGGTCTGCTTGCGCCCGGCCACACGGGCGAGATCGTCGTAGTAGATGAACTCGTCGCAGTTGCCGATGAGCAGATCCGAGGTGGAGCTCTTGATGCCGCAGCCGATCACGCGCTTGTCGTTCTCCTTCAGCTTGGAGACCAGCGGCGAGAAGTCGCTGTCGCCGGACACCAGGGCGAAGGAGTCGATGTGGCTCTTCGCGTAGCAGAGGTCGATGGCGTCGACCACCATGCGGATGTCGGCGCTGTTCTTGCCGCTGAATTTCGTCTGCGGGATGTCGATCAGCTCGATGCCCTGCTCGTGGAAGTCGCGCACGTATTTCTGGTAGCGGCTCCAGTCCGAGTAGGCGCGTTTGTACACCAGCCGGCCCTTCTCGAGCAGGCGTTTCAGCACCAGCTTGATGTCGAAGGTGCCCTGAGGCGTTTCCTTGGCGCCCAGCGCCAGATTTTCGAAGTCGATGAATACCGCGATGAGTTGTTCGTCTGCCATTATTTGTCAGCCATTGTCATTCGGAATGGTTATCCGGATCGATTATTCGGCATTGCGTGTCCGGGATGATGGTCGGCGTCCCGCGGTCCTGTCAGCGGCCCGTGAGTTTGGTCAGCTCGTCGGTGGCGACCGAGAGGGTAGCAAAATCGGTGCGGGTGCTCTTCTGCATTTCGTCGAGCATGTGGCGCGCGCCGCGCACCCGTTCGCCGGCTCCGTCCAGCCAGCTGACGACGGCCTCGGCGGTGTCGAGTTCCGGTCCGGTCTCCTCCAGCAGCCGCTCGGTGAGCGTGCGCTGGACGTTGCGGATGTTGTCTCGCAGACGGCTGCGCGCCAGTGCCTGCCAGTGGCCCCGCGCCTGCAGCTCGTCGATCCTTTCGCGCACCCAGTCCAGGTGCAGTCCGCGGCCCAGCTCGAAATGCAGACGGGCGACCCGCCGCAGGTCGCGCTCGCCGGCGATGTCGACGATGTCCAGCGCCGAGGTGACCACCGTCAGCGCGGCGATGCGCTGCGCCAGCCGCGCCGGCAGGCCCATGGATTCGAACTCGTTGCTCATCCGCGCCAGCCGCTGGCGTGCGTGCTCGTGCAGCAGCGAGCCGAGTTTCTGGAAGACCAGGCTGACGCCGGGTTTCAGGGTCTTCACGGCGGCCTCGATGCTCTCCCAGGATTGCTCGCGGCGCAGTAGCCAGTAGCAAGCGTGGCGTAGTTTGCGGCCCACCTCGAACATCACCAGGTACTGGGTCTCGGCGGGGATCAGATTGTCCAGCGCCTCGATACCCGCCCAGATGTCGCGGGCACCACAGACCTCCCGCGCCACGGCATAGGCGCGGGCCACGCTCACCGCATCGGCGCCGGTCTCGTCCGCCGCCCGCCAGGCGAAGGCGGGGCCCATGCGGTTCACCATGCTGTTGGTGATCAGCGTAGCCAGGATCTGGCCGCCGAGACGGTGCTCGGGGATGAGTTCGCCGTAGCGACGGGGCAGGGGCGCCGGAAAGTACTGCTCGAGTTCTCTCGCCAGATAGCCGTCCGTGGGGATGTGGGCGGCCTGCATGCGGCCGTAGAGCTCGATCTTCGAATAGCTGAGCAGCACCGCCAGTTCGGGCCGGGTCAGTCCCATGTCGTGCTGGCGGCGTTCCTCCAGCGTCTCGTCGTCGGGCAGGTACTCGAGTTCCCGGTCTAGCAGGCCCGTCTTCTCCAGCGCCTGGATGAGGTAGAGATGCTCGCTCAGGCGGTCGACGCCGGTCGCCTGCATCATGCTGATGGCCTGGGTCTGCAGATAGTTATTGCGCAGGACGAGTGAGGCCACGTCCTCGGTCATGTCCGCCAGCAGCCGGTTGCGGCGGCCCGTCGTCAAGCGCCGCGTCTCGGCCACCTGGCCGAGCAGCACCTTGATATTCACTTCCCGGTCGGAACTGTCCACACCGGCCGAGTTGTCTATGAAGTCCGTGTTGATGCGCCCGCCGGCCAGCGCGAACTCGATGCGCGCCCGCTGGGTGAGGCCCAGGTTGCCTCCCTCGCCGACCACCCGGCAACCGAGTTCGCCGGCGTTGACGCGCACGGCGTCGTTGCTGCGGTCGCCTACCTCGGTGTGGGACTCGGTCCCGGCCTTGACGTAGGTGCCGATGCCGCCGTTCCAGAGCAGGTCGCAGTCCATGCGCAGGATGGCGCGTATGAGCTGCGGCGGGCTCAGGCTCTCCTCCGTGACGCCCAGCATGCCGCGCACCTCGGCGCTCAGCGGGATGACCTTGGCGGAGCGGGGCCAGATGCCGCCACCGGCGGAAATCAGTCGTTCGTCGTAGTCTTCCCAGCTCGAGCGAGGCAGGGCAAACAGGCGTTCGCGCTCTGCGAAGCCCGCCGCCGCGTCGGGGTTCGGGTCCAGGAAGATGTGCTGGTGGTTGAATGCCGCCGCCAGGCGGATGGTCTCCGACAGCAGCATGCCGTTGCCGAACACGTCGCCACTCATGTCACCGATGCCCACCACCGTGAATTCCTGGCTCTGGGTCTCTACGCCCATCTCGCGGAAATGGCGGCGCACCGCCTCCCACGCGCCTCTTGCGGTGATGCCCATCTTCTTGTGGTCGTAGCCCGCGGAGCCGCCGGAGGCGAAGGCATCGTGCAGCCAGAAGCTGTAATCCGCCGAGATCCCGTTCGCGATGTCGGAGAACGCTGCCGTGCCCTTGTCGGCGGCCACCACCAGATACGGGTCGTCGCCGTCCAGGCGCACCACGCGCTCCGGCGGGACCACCTCGCCTTCGACGATGTTGTCGGTGATGTCCAGGAGCGAGCCGATGAAGATGCGATAACAGGCGATCACCTCCGCCTGCACCGCATCCCGGTCACCCTCCGGCAGCCGCTTCGGCAGGAAGCCGCCCTTGGCGCCGGTGGGTACGATTACCGTGTTCTTGACCGTCTGCGCCTTCATCAGGCCGAGCACCTCGGTGCGGAAGTCCTCCCGGCGGTCGGACCAGCGGATGCCGCCGCGGGCGACCGACCCGGCGCGCAGGTGGGTGCCTTCCACCCGCGGCGAGTACACGAAGATCTCGTAACGGGGCCGAGGCAGCGGCGCCTCCTCCAGGGCCGAGGGATCGTACTTGACGGCGATGGCGGGCGGCTCCCGGCCGTCTGCGTCGAGGCGGAAGAAATTCGTGCGCAGCGCCGCGTCCAGCACGCCCGTATAGGCACGCAGTATGCGGTCTTCGTCCAGTGTCGCCGCCTCGGCGACACAGCGGGCGATCCCGCGGCGGCACTCCTCGAGCCCGCTGCGCGCCTCGTCCGCGTCGGCATCCGGGTCGAACTGCAGCCTGAAGCGGCGCACCAGCAGCGCGGCCATCTCCGGATGACGCGCCAGTACCGACTCCATATACGGTTGCGAGAAGGGCAGGCCCAGCTGCAGCAGGTACTTGGTAAACGCACGCAGTATCGAGGTCTCCCGTGCGCTCAGGGCCGCCTCCAGCACGAGCCGGTTCAGCCCGTCGTTCTCGCACTCGCCGGCCAGTACCCGGGAGAAGGCGTCCTCGAAGCGGCGTTCGGCCTCCGCCGGGTCGATGGCGGCGCCGCGGGGATGCTCGAGCTCGAAATCCTGGATCCACCAGGCGCTGCCGTCATCCAGCTCCAGGTGGTAGGGCCGTTCACTCACGACCCGCACGCCCAGGTTCTCGAGGACGGGCAGGGCGTCGGAGAGCGCCAGAGGCTGCCCCGGGCGGAAGATCTTGAAGTGCAGCCGTTCGACGACGTCCGGCGGCCGGTACAGCTCGGTGTTCTCGTCGGACCCGGCGTCGCCGCCCGTCAGCCGGTGCAGTGTCTCCACGTCGCTGCAGGCGGCTGCCGGCGTGACGTCTTCCTCGTAGGCCAGCGGAAAGACATGGCCGTAACGGCGGGCGAGCGCGATACCGCGAGCCTCGCCCAGGTGCTTCACGAGGGCGTCGGCGAGGCGGTCCTGCCAGGTGACCACGGCCTCGCCGATGTCCTTCTCGATCTGGCGGATGGAGATTCTCGGCTTGCGGCCCTGCTCGATGTGCACGATGAGGTGCAGCCGGGCGAGCACCGATTCCGACAGCTCCACCGAGGACTCGATGCTGAGCCCCTCGAACGCCTGCATCAGGATGGTCTCGATGCGCTGGCGCACCCGGGTGTTGTATTTCTCCCGGGGCACGTAGACCAGACAGGAGAAGAAGCGGCGGAAGGCGTCCCGGCGCAGGAACAGCTTCACCCGCTGGCGCTCCTGCAGGTTCAGGATGCCCGCGGTGGTGCGCGAGAGATCCCGGACCGAGGCCTGGAACAATTCGCCCCGCGGGTAGGTGTCCAGTACGTGCATGAGCGCCTTGCCCCGGTGGCCGCTGGGGTCCAGTTCGGCCCGTTCGATGACCCGCCGGACTTTCAGCCGCAGCAGCGGGATGGCACGCGGGCTTTCGCTATAGGCCACCGAGGTCAGGAGTCCGAGAAAACGCTTCTCGCCCACCGGCTCGCCGGCCTGATTGAAGATTTTCACCCCGATGTAGTCGAGATGGCTGGGGCGGTGCACGGTGGAACGGGCGTTCGCCTTGGTCAGGATCAGCAGCTCCCGGCCGCGGGCCTCGCGGCGCATCTCCGGTGTCATGGTCACGCGGCGCTCCGCCGAGCGGCGTTTCGATAAAATGCCGAGGCCGGTATCCGGCACCGGCCGGAGCTGAGCCTCGCCATTGCTCTGCACCACCTTGTATTGCTGGTAGCCCAGGAAGGTAAAGTGGTCGTCTGCCATCCACTCCAGCAGCCGGCGGCTCTCCTCCACCAGCGTCTGGTCCACGCGGCCCGCCGGGCCTTTGAGCGCGGCGGCGGCCTGCAGCATCTTCTCGCGCATGCGGCGCCAGTCCCGCACGGCCACGCGCACGTCGCGCAGAGTCTCCTCCAGCGCACGCTTCAGGGCTCTCATGCGCCGGTCGCTGGTCTCCCGGTCGATCTCCAGGCGCACGAAGGACTCCACCCGACCTTCACGGGCGGAACGGCGACGAATGCCGGTCAGGGTGCCCTGTGCGTCGCGCTCCACGCGCACGAGCGGGTGGACCGTCAGGTGCACGTTGCTGCCGGTGCGCGCTACCGCCATGCCCAGCGAATCCACCAGGAAGGGCATGTTGTCGTTCACCATCTCCACGATGGTGTGGTTGGAGTCCCAGCCGTCGCGGCCGGGATCGGGGTTATAGATACGAAGCCGGTGGCGGCCGCGACGCCGAACCGTGCCGAATTCCAGGTGCGCGAGTGCCGCCCCGGCCAGGTTCTCCGGCGTGGCCACGCGCAGGTCCTCGACATCGACGTCGGCGTAGTAATGGCAGATGAATTTGCGCAGGCGTGTGCGGTTGCGGAATGGTCCGGAGCCGCGCACGGCGCCGACAATCTCCTCCAGGATCCGGTCTTTCTGGTCCGAGTTCCGGCGCAGCGCTTTGGGGCTCACTATGATCGCAGTTCCTGACGCCGCCGGCCGCGATCCCGGCGGGCGTGTAACCGTCTTCCAACGGGGCGCCAGTATACACGACGACACCGTGCCGCCGCGGCTGCGCGCTTGCTGGTATCCTGCCGCGCATCGAGTCATGACAGGCCGCCGGCAGCGGCGCCGGCGTGCGAGCAGGAGGCCGTCCCCCATGGCGAGCGACCATTACGAC
Source organism: uncultured Woeseiaceae bacterium (assembly GCA_964427415.1). Classification (GTDB taxonomy): domain Bacteria; phylum Pseudomonadota; class Gammaproteobacteria; order Steroidobacterales; family Woeseiaceae; genus Lentisalinibacter. The sequence goes on from CAYRUH010000002.1 coordinate 177,067, forward strand.
GATGCGTTCCACACGGACCTCGATCCCCGCGAGGACTATGCCGGCTATCTCCGTCTGGACCGGCTGCTGTCCGCGCAGCGCCCGCTCAGCGACCCGCCCCATCACGACGAGATGCTGTTCCTCATCCAGCACCAGGTGGCGGAGCTGTGGTTCAAGCTGATCGTGCACGAGCTCGAGGCGGCGATGACCGCCATCCGTGAGGACGATCTGGCCCGCGCGGCAAAGATTCTCGCGCGGGTGAAGCAGGTGCAGCACCAGCTCTACAGCCAGTGGGATGTGCTGGATACGCTCACCCCCAGCGAGTACGCCGAGTTCCGTCACGTATTCGGGCAGGCCTCCGGCTTCCAGTCGCCCCAGTACCGGCTGGTGGAATTCATGCTCGGCAACAAGGATCCGGCGAAGATCGCCGTATTCGCCCGCCACCAGGAGTGGCGCCGGCGGCTGCGCACGGCCCTGGAGTCGCCTGCCGTCTTCGACGAGTTCCTGCGCCACCTGGCCCGCATCGGCCTGCCGGTGCCCGGGGAGGCGATCGAGCGGGATTTCACGTTGCCGCGGGAGCCCGACGACCGGGTGGTCGCGGTGCTGGGCGAGATCTACGCGCAGCCCGAGCGCTACTGGCAACCCTACGAACTGGCCGAGGCGCTCATGGACGTCTCCAACAACTTCCAGTTCTGGCGCTTCCATCACCTGAAGACAGTGGAGCGGATCATCGGCCACAAGCGCGGCAGCGGCGGTACGGCGGGCGTCGCCTGGCTGAAGCGCGCGCTGGACCAGGATTTCTTCCCGGAGCTGATCCGGGTGCGCACGGAGCTCGCGGACAGCACCTGACTCAGTAGTGGGGCGCACCCAGCAGCCGGGCCTTCGCTAGCAGGCGCTCCAGCATCACATCCAGGGTGTGCACCTCCTCGTCGCTGAGGCCGTGCAGGAGTTCGCGCTCGAACTTCAGCGCCAGCGGCGCCACCTCGGCATACACTTCCTCGCCGGCCGGCGACAGGTGCAGGATGGACCGGCGCCGGTCCTGGTCGGCGAAGCGCCGGTTGATGCGCCCGCTCTTGATCAGCTTGCCCACGGCCCGGCTGACGGCGACCTTGTCCATCAGGGTGCGTTCGGCCACCTCGGAGGCCGACAGGCCCGGGTGTCGGCTCAGCACGGCCATGATGCGCCACTCGGGTATCGTCAGCCCGAAGCGCTTGGAATAGGCGCCCGCGATGGTGGCGCTGACGGTGTTGGAGAGGATCGACAGGCGGTAGGGGAGGAAGTCCTCGAGTATCAGTTCCTGTTGCTTCTCGGTCATGGTCTCCGTCCATCGGATAGGCAGCTCGCCGCAGACCGGTTGAGGTTAGCCTCCGCGGGAGGCGGTGGCCAGCCCCCCGGAGATGCCGCGACGGCGCGGCGGGAGATCAGGGGAGGTGGGGCGCGGCCAGATACTCCCGGGACTGCATCTCGACCAGCCGGCTCACGGTGCGCTCGAATTCGAAGGCGAGGCGCCGGCCCCGGTACAGCTCTTCGGGCGCTGCGGCCGCCGACAGGATCAGGTTGACCCGGCGCTCGTAGAACTCGTCCACCAGCGCGATGAAGCGACGGGCGGGGTTCTCGCCGTCCCGGCCGAACACGGGCACCCCCGCCAGGATTACCGTGTGGTAGCGCCGGGCGATCTCGATGTAATCGTCCTGGCTGCGCGGCCCGTCGCACAGCTCGGCGAACTCGAACCAGGCGACGCCCTCGGCCAGCCTGACCGTGCGCAGCGGACGGCCCTCGATGGTGAGTGTGCGGCCGCTCTCCTCGCGCCCCGAGGCGATGCGGCGGAAGTAGCGAGCGAGGTTGCGGTCGGCGGCCTCGTCGAGGGGTGCATGATAGATCTCCGCCTCCTCCAGCACCCGCAGCCGGTAGTCCGTTCCGGCCTCCAGGTGGAAAACCCGGCAGTGACGCTCGATGGCCTGGATGGCCGGCAGGAACTGCTGGCGCTGCAGGCCGTCGCGGTAGAGTTCCGAGGGCGGCAGGTTGGAGGTTGCCACCAGGGTGACGCCGCGGCGGAACAGTGCGCGGAGCAGTCGGCCGAGGATCATCGCATCGGCGATGTCGGAGACGAAGAACTCGTCGAAACAGAGCACCCGGGTGTCGGCCGCCATGTCCGCCGCGACCCGGTCCAGCGGGTCCTCCAGACGCGCGTGGCGCCGCAGCGCCGCGTGCACCCGCCGCATCATGCGGTGGAAGTGGATGCGCAGCTTGTCCTCGAAGGGCAGTTCCTCGAAGAACAGATCCATCAGCAGGGTCTTGCCCCGGCCGACGCCGCCCCAGAGATACAGCCCGAGCACCGGCTGGACCGCGAAACGGCCGGGGAACCGCCGCGCCAGGCCGCGGCGCAGCGCCGCCGCTGTCCCGGTGTCGCGGGTCAGTTCGTCATGCAGCCGCTGCAGCTCCCGGACGGCCGCCTCCTGGGTCGGGTCCCGGGTCAGGTCCTCCCGGCGCACGCACTCCAGGTAACGGTGGCGGATGGTCATGGCGCAACGGAGCGTACACCGTCGGCGCCCCGGCCTCCACAAGGCCTCGACAGGTACCGCGAGGGGACGGGATGTTAGAATTAAAAGGATTCCTTGCAATCTCATGTAGCAGGGCCTTCAGGCCCGATCCGTGCAGGATGGGGCCTCAGCCCCGATCCGATAACCAGCAGAGGGGATGACACGTGGAACGCGAATCCATGGAATTCGACGTCGTTATCGTAGGCGCCGGCCCGGCCGGACTGGCCGCGGCCTGCCGGTTGAAGCAGCTGGCGCAGGACAAGGGCCGCGAGCTCTCCGTCGTCGTGGTGGAGAAAGGCTCGGAGATCGGCGCGCACATCCTCTCGGGCAACGTCTTCGAGCCGAGGGCCCTGGACGAGCTGTTCCCCGACTGGAAGGAGCGCGGGGCGCCCGTGAAGAGCGGTGTCAGCCGTGACGATATCTACTACATGACCTCGGAGAAAGGCGCCATGAAGGTGCCCGGGCCTTTCGTCCCGGGCCCCATGCACAACGAGGGCAACTACATCATCAGCCTGGGCAAGCTCTGCGTGTGGCTGGCCGAGCAGGCGGAGGCGCTGGAAGTGGACGTGTTCCCCGGCTTCGCGGCGGCCGAAGTGCTGTACGAGAACGGCAAGGTCGCGGGCGTGATCACCGGCGACATGGGCGTGGGCAGGGAAGGGAACCGGAAGGACTCGTTCACCCCGGGCTACGAACTGCGCGCCCGCTACACCATCTTCGCCGAGGGCGTGCGCGGCAATCTCGGCAAGGAACTGATGGACAAGTACGGCCTGCGCGCGAATGCCGATCCCCAGCACTACGGCATCGGCCTGAAGGAGGTATGGGAGATCGACCCGTCGAAGCACGAGGAAGGCCTGGTGGTGCATTCCCTCGGCTGGCCGCTCCGGAACGACACCGAGGGCGGCGGCTTCCTCTATCACGCCGAGAACAACCAGGTGTACCTCGGTTTCATCATCGCGCTGAACTACTCGAACCCCTATCTCGATCCCTTCGCCGAATTCCAGCGCTGGAAGACTCACCCGAAGATCCGCCAGTACCTGGACGGCGCCGAGCGCATCTCCTATGGCGCCCGCGCGGTGAACAAGGGCGGCCTGCAGGCGCTGCCGAAGACCTGCTTCCCGGGCGGGCTCCTGGTGGGCTGCGACGCGGGCTACCTGAACGGCGTGAAGATCAAGGGCGCGCACACGGCGATGAAGACGGGCATGCTGGCCGCCGAGTCCGTCTTCGAGGCCTTCGAGGCCGGCGACGAGGGCGGCAGCGACCTGGTCGCGCACGAGGAGCGGGTAAAGAATTCATGGGTCCACGAGGAGCTGTACAAGGCGCGTAACTTCGAGCCATCCCAGCACAAGTTCGGCACTTTCCTGGGTGCCGCCTTCACGTTCCTGGACCAGAATATCCTGCGCGGGCGCATGCCGTTCACGATGCACAACCGGGTGCCGGACCACGAGGAGCTGAAGCCCGCCGCTGAGTGCGAGAAGATCGACTACCCGAAGCCGGACGGCGTGATTACCTTCGACCGGCTGTCCTCAGTCTTTCTCTCCAATACCAACCACGAGGAGGACCAGCCGGTCCATTTGCAGCTGAAGGACCCGTCGCTGCCCATCGACTACAACCTGCCCACCTACGACTGCCCGTCCCGGCGCTACTGTCCGGCAGGCGTTTACGAGGTGGTGGAAGAGGAGGGCAGCCAGGTCTTCCGCATCAATGCGCAGAACTGCGTGCACTGCAAGACCTGCGACATCAAGGACCCGAAGCAGAATATCAATTGGGTCACGCCCGAGGGCGGCGGCGGCCCGAATTACAGCGGCATGTGACGGCGGGCCGGCGCACCGGCCCGCCTGGCCACCGAGAGCCCTGTGCGCTCCGTCAGCCGGTTGACTCGTCTGCAGCCGCGCCGCCGCCGTCGGGTTCTATGTCCACGAGGACGGCCTCGGCCTCCACGAAATCACCTTCCGCCACGCGCACGCGCCCGACCCGGCCGGCGGTGCCCGCGCGCAGCGTGAACTCCATCTTCATGCCCTCGAGCACGAGCAGCTTGTCGCCTGCCGCGACCCGATCACCTTCGGCCGCCGCCACCTCGACGACCCGCCCCGGCATGGGCGCCGCCGGGTGGGCGTCGGTCTCGGGCATGGCCGATGCCGTGGCCCACGGATCCGCGATGTCGAACTCCCGGGTCTCGTCGTCCACCGTGACCTGCACCCGGCGCGCGGTGCAGGCGATCTCCACCGCGCGGGATGCGCCGTCGATCTCCGCCACGAGCCCGCGGCAGCCGGCGTCGATCAGCCGTACCCGGTGCCAGTCGCCGGCCGCGGTCCCGGTCTGCGCATCCCGGATAAACATGGAGAAAGTCTGCGGACCGCCGCGAGCGGTGATGCGCCGCTGTCCCGCCGCGGTATCGAAGGCGATGGCCGTCCCGGCAGCCGGGCGTCCGCGCCAGGCGTCCGCGGCAGCCCAGGGCGAGGCGTCCCCGAAGCTGCCGCGCTGCAGCCGGCGCATGACGGCCGCCGCGGCGGTGAGCAGGACCCGGTCCGGCACCGGCGTCGCCCGGGTCAGGCCTTCGAGTTCCCGGTCCACGTAGCCGGTGTCGCTGCGGCCTTCCACGAACGCCCGGGTTCGCGCCAGGCGGCGCAGGAAGGCCAGGTTGTTGCGCGGGCCGAACAGGACGCAGCCTGCCAGCGCACCCTGCAGGTGCCTGAGGGCGGCGTCGCGATCCGGCCCGCTGGCGACGAGCTTGGCGACCAGCGGGTCGTAGTAGCGTTCGACGGCGTCACCGGCCTCGTAACCGGTGTCCATGCGCACGAGGGGGTCGCGCCGTGGCCAGTCGAAGACTTCGATATCGCCGGTGCAGGGCAGGAAGTCCCGTGCCGGGTCTTCGGCGTAGATGCGCGCCTCGATGGCGTGGCCGCGGCTCGCGATCTCGCCCTGGGCGGCCGGCAGCGGCTCGCCGCTCGCCACCCGCAGCTGCCACTCCACCAGGTCGAGCCCGGTGGTCAGCTCCGTTACCGGATGCTCCACCTGCAGGCGGGTGTTCATCTCCAGGAAGTGAAACTGGCCACGTTCGTCCAGCATGAATTCGACCGTGCCGGCGTTCACATAGCCCACGGCACGTCCGGCGGCCAGTGCCGCACCGTGCAGGGCGTCACGCTGGTTGCGCGTGAGCCCCGGTGCCGGCGACTCTTCCAGGATCTTCTGCTGGCGGCGCTGCATGGAGCACTCGCGCTCGTACAGGTGTACCAGGTTGCCGTGGCTGTCGCCGAAGATCTGCACCTCCACGTGGCGCGGCCGCTCGATGAATTTCTCGAGGATGATTTCGTCGTCGCCGAAAGCGGCCAGCGCCTCGCGCTTCGCCGCCGTCCAGGCGTCCTCCAGCTGCGCGAGATCCCGCACTATCCGCATGCCCTTGCCACCGCCGCCGGCGGAGGGTTTCAGCAGTACGGGCAGGCCGAGGCTCTGTGCACTGCGCCGCAGTTCGTCGATGCTGCCGATGTCCGACACGCCGGGGATTACCGGCACGCCGGCTGCATCCATGATGTCCTTGGCCGCCCGCTTGGAGCCCATCCTGCGGATGGTGTCCGTCTCCGGGCCAATGAAGACCAGGCCCGCCTGCCGGCAGGCGGCGGCGAAGTCGGCGTTCTCGGCCAGGAAACCGTAGCCGGGATGCACGGCCTCGGCGCCGGCGTCCAGCGCTGCCCGGACGATGCGCTCGCCGTCCAGATAAGATCCGGCGGCCGGCGCCGGGCCGATCGGCAGGCACGCATCCGCCATGCGTACGTGGCGCGCGCGGCCGTCGGCCTCGGAGTACACCGCGACGGTGGCGATGCCGAGCCGGCGGCAGGTCCCGATGATGCGGCAGGCGATCTCGCCGCGGTTGGCGATCAGGATGCGCTGGAACATGGCTACCCCGTTTACATCCGGAAGATACCGTAGGGACCCTCGCCGGGATCCGGCGCACCGGCGGTCACCGCGAGTCCGAGGGCGAGCACCCGGCGGGTGTCCTGCGGATCGATAATGCCGTCGTCCCACAGCCTGGCCGTGGCGTAGTAGGGGTTGCCCTGGTCTTCGTACTGCCGGCGGATCGACTCGCGGAAGGCAGCTTCTTCATGCTCGGGCGACTGCTGGTCCCGCGCTTCGGCGCCGTCCCGGCGCACGCTGGCGAGCACGCTGGCCGCCTGGTCGCCGCCCATCACCGAGATGCGGGCGTTGGGCCACATCCACAGGAAACGGCCCCCGTAGGCACGCCCGCACATGGCGTAGTTGCCGGCGCCGTAGCTGCCGCCGATGACCACGGTCAGCTTCGCCACCGTCGCCGTGGCCACCGCGTTCACCATCTTGGCGCCGTCTTTGGCGATGCCGGCGTTCTCGTATTTGCGCCCGACCATGAAGCCGGTGATGTTCTGCAGGAACACCAGCGGGGTGCGCCGGCGGTTGCAGAGCTCGATGAATTGGGTGGCCTTCAGCGCGGATTCCGAAAACAGGATGCCGTTATTGGCAATAATCCCCGCGGGGTAACCGTGTAGGCGGGCGAAGCCGCAGACGATGGTCCTGCCGTACAGGGGCTTGAACTCGTGCAGCTCGGAGCCGTCGACGATGCGCCCGATGATCTCGCGCACGTCGTAGGGCTGTTTCAGGTCGTTCGGCACGACGCCGTAGATGCTGTCGGCATCCATCAACGGTTCCGCCGGGGCATACGGGGGCGCCGTGTCCCGGGCCGGCGCCAGGCGCGCGATGCAGTCCCGGGCGATGGCGAGCGCGTGATGGTCGTCCTCGGCCAGGTAGTCGGTGACGCCGGAGACCCGGCTGTGTACTTCGCCTCCGCCGAGGTCCTCCGCGTCGACGATCTCGCCGGTCGCGGCCTTCACCAGCGGCGGGCCGCCGAGGAAGATCGTGCCCTGGTTGCGCACGATGATGGCCTCGTCACTCATGGCCGGCACGTAGGCGCCGCCGGCGGTGCACGAGCCCATCACGACGGCGAGCTGGGCGATGCCCGCCGCGGAGAGATTCGCCTGGTTGTAGAAAATGCGGCCGAAGTGGTCCCGGTCCGGGAAGACCTCGTCCTGGCGCGGCAGGAAGGCGCCGCCGGAGTCCACCAGGTAGACGCAGGGCAGGTGGTTCTCCAGCGCGATCTCCTGGGCGCGAAGGTGTTTCTTCACGGTCACGGGGAAGTAGGTGCCGCCCTTCACCGTGGCGTCGTTCGCCACCACCATCACCTCGCGGCCGTAAACCCGGCCGATGCCGGTTACGATGCCGGCCCCCGGGGCGGCGTCGTCATAGAGACCATTGGCGGCCAGCGGCGAGAGCTCCAGGAACGGGCTGCCCCGGTCGAGCAGCGCGTCGATGCGCTCGCGGACGAGCAGCTTGCCGCGCGCCACGTGTTTCGCGCGGGCACGCTCGCTGCCGCCCTGCGCCGTCGCCATCAGCTTGTCGTGCAGCTCCGCGACCAGTCCCTGCATGTGACGCGCGTTCTCCGCGATGCGGCCATCCGCGGCGTCCAGATGGCTCTTCAGGGCGGGCACCGGGTCAGACCGTCTCGACGCCCAGGGCGACGGCCTCGCCGCCGCCGATGCACAGCGAGGCGATGCCCCGCTTCGCGTTGCGATTGCGCAGTGCGTGCAGCAGCGTGACGACGATGCGGGCGCCCGAAGCGCCGATGGGATGGCCGAGCGCGCAGGCTCCGCCGTTGACGTTGACCTGCTCATGGGCGATGCCCACCTCGTGCATGGCGGCCATGGCGACGCAGGCGAAGGCCTCGTTTACCTCGTACAGGTCCACGTTGTCGGGCGACCAGCCGAGGCTCTCCTGCAACGCCCGGATGGCGTACACCGGCGAGGTGGTGAACCAGGCCGGGTCCTGGGCGTAGCCGCTGTGGCCGGCGATGCGGGCCAGCGGCGTCAGGTGGCGGCGCTCCGCCTCGCCGGCGCTCATGAGCAGCAGCGTCGCCGCGCCGTCGGAGATGGAGGATGAACTGGCCGCGGTCACGGTGCCGTCCTTCGCGAAAGCCGGCCGCAGGTCAGGAATCTTCGAGACGTCGGCCCGGCCGGGCTCCTCGTCGGTATCGACGGTCGCCGCGCCCTTGCGGGTTTTCACGGTGACCGGCGCGATCTCGGCGGCGAAGGCGCCGCTGCCGGCGGCCGCCCGGGCCCGCTCCACCGAGGCGATGGCGAAGGCGTCCTGGTCTTGCCGGCTGAAACCGTAATGCTTCGACGTCTCCTCGGCAAAATGCCCCATCATGTTGCCATCGTAGGGATTCTGCAGACCGTCGAAGAACATGTGATCGAGGATCTCCTTGTGGCCCATGCGCAGGCCCGCCCGCGCGCCGGGCATCAGGTAGGGCGCGTTGCTCATCGACTCCATGCCGCCGGCCATGACCACGTCGGCGGAGCCCGCACGTATCAGGTCGGCACCGAGCATCACGGTCTTCATGCCGGAGCCGCAGACCTTGTTCACCGTGGTGCAGCCCACGGATTCCGGCAGGCCGGCCGCCAGCGCCGCCTGGCGCGCGGGTGCCTGACCGATGCCGGCGGGCAGGACGCAACCCAGCAGTACTTCGCTGATCTCCGCGGGGTCCAGGCCGCAGTCGGCCAGCGCAGCGCGGCTGGCCGCCGCCGACAGCTCAGGTGCCGCCGCCGGGGCGAGGCCGCCCTGGAAGGCGCCGATCGGGGTGCGTCGGGCTGCGACGATGACGATTGGGTCCGGACTCATGGTGATCGTGTTCTCCGTCTTCTCGGGCGGGCGGCCATTGTAGCGCGGGCGGCGGTCAGTCGGCGTCCAGGAGTTCCCGGCCGATCAGCATGCGGCGGATCTCCGTGGTGCCGGCGCCGATCTCGTAGAGTTTGGCGTCGCGCAGCAGCCGCGCCACGGGGTATTCGTTGATGTAGCCGTTGCCGCCCAGGCTCTGGATGGCCTCCAGCGCGACGCTCACCGCCTCCCGGGACGCATGCAGCAGGCAGGCGGCGGCGTCCTGGCGGGTCGGCAGTCCCTGGTCGAACTGGGCCGCGGTGCGGTAGGTGAACGCCCGGGAGGTCTGCAGCGCGGTGTACATGTCGGCCAGTTTGCCCTGCATCATGCCGAAGCTGCCGATGGGCCGGCCGAACTGCTTGCGCTCGCGCAGGTAGGGCACCACTGCGTCCAGGCAGGCCTGCATGATGCCTATGGGTCCGCCGGAGAGCACGAGCCGCTCTGAGTCGAGTCCGCGCATCAGGATGTAGACGCCCCGGTTTACCTCGCCGAGGACGTTCTGCGCCGGCAGGCGGCAGTCCTCGAAGACGAGTTCGCAGGTATCCGAGCCCCGCATGCCCAGCTTGTCCAGCTTCTGCGCCGTACGGAAACCCGGCATGTCCTTCTCGATCAGGAAGGCGGTGATGGAGCGCGACCCTTCTTCCTTCGGTGCCGTGCGCATGTAGGTGAGGATCACGTCGGCGCGGGGCCCGTTGGTGATCCACATCTTCGAGCCGTTGGCGATCCAGCTCCCGTCGGGCTGCTCCTCGGCGCGGCAGCTCATCGAGCCCACCACGTCGGAGCCCGCCCCCGCTTCGGACATGGCCAGCGCGCCCAGCATCTCGCCGCTCACGAGTCCCGGCACGAAGCGCTCGCGCTGTTGCCGCGTACCATTCAGGTACAGGTTGTTCAGGCACAGGTTGGAGTGCGCGCCGTAGGACAGCGCCACCGAGGCGGAGGCCCGGGAGATCTCCTCCATGGCTACCACGTGGGCCAGGTAGCCGAGACCGGTGCCGCCGCCAGCCTCGGGGATGGTGATGCCGTGCAGGCCCAGCTCACCCAGCTTCGGCCACAGGTCGGCCGGGAACTCGTTGCTGGCATCGATCTCGGCCGCCCGCGGCGCGATCTCCTCCCCGGCGAAGCGCCGCACGGTCTCGCGCAGCAGGTCGATCTCCTCACTGATACGGGTGTTGATCATGGGCTGCGTGCGCTCCGCTGTCAGTGCGTGGTGGTTGTGTGATGGGCGCGGCCGGAGAGCCGGTTCTTGAAGCGGCGGGTGCAGGGCAGTTTTGTGCGGCCCACCGCGGCGATGCGTTCTGCCGCCATGCGGTCGGCCGCCTGCCAGCTCGGCATGCCGTCCCGCTCGCTCATGGTGTCGAACAGTTCCATATCCCTCTCCTGGAAAAGCACGGCGACAGCACCCGCGCGCAGCGCCTCCGCGTGTGCTCCGGTGTTATCGATGACACGGTGATTATAGGTCCTGGCATTATCGGTTGCATCCGTAACGATCGTGTCGTCGCGCCCCCGCCTGTGCCGGTCCGCACCCCGGTGACGCGCTTTTTTTTACGCGGTTATTCTGCTAGTTTCCGGCGATCTGCCGGCGCGACTGGGCGTGCCGCAGACGCTTCAGAATTCAAGGAATTCTCATAATGGCTCGATTCCCGCGCTCGCGGTGCGCCCGCATGAGTCGCTTTCCGGCCGGTTTGCTGGCCGTCTTCGTGCTGGTGGTGCCGGCGGGCGGCCAGACGACGCTCGGCCAGGTGCTCGGCGAGCAGACCGCGGTCAACCGCTCGGCACAGCGTTCGCAGGTCCGTATCAGCCAGCTGGCCGATCAGACCTCCGAGCTGCTGGGCGAGTACCGGGTGACCACCCAGCAGCTCGACCGCATCAGGATCTACAACGACAACCTGCAGAAGCTGGTCGAGGATCAGGAGGAGGAGAAGGCATCCATCACCCGCCAGCTGGAAGAGTTCGGCGACGTGGAGAAGGGCATCGTGCCCCTCATGCTGGAGATGATTTCGGATCTGCGGGCCTTCATCGAGCTGGATATGCCGTTCCAGCTGCGTGAGCGTATCCAGCGGGTGACCCGTCTCGAAGACAACATGGAGCGTTCCGACCTGACGGTGTCGGAGAAGTACCGCCAGATCGTGGAGGCCTACAAGGAAGAGGCCCTCTTCGGCCGCAACATCGAGGCCTACACCGGCAGCCTGGACATCGGTGGCGTCGATACCCGGGTGACGTTCCTGCGGGTCGGCCGCATCCTGCTCGCCTATCAGACCGCCGACCGCTCGCAGACCGGCTTCTGGAACAAGCAGACCCGCCGGTGGGCGGAGCTCGACTCCTCCTACCGGCGGCCGATCACCGAGGGGATCGCCATCGCCAGGAAGCAGGCCGCGCCGCAGTTGCTGACATTGCCGGTGCCGGCCCCGGAGCAGGAGTAATGAGCGCATCGATTGGCAAGGCGGCCACGGCGGCCGGCGTAAAGGTCCTGGCACTGGCCCTGTCCCTGACTATGGGTGCGGGCGTAGTGCTCGCCCAGGACGCGCCACGCGACATGGACGAGCTGCTGCAGACCGTCCGCCAGCAGGGTCAGCGCCTGAGCGAGGAGAACCGGCAGCGGGAGCAGGAGTTCCTGCAGAAGCGCAATCAGCAGCAGGCGCTGCTGGAGAGCGCGAAGCGCGCACTGGCCGAGGAAGAGCGGCGCAGCGAGCGGCTGAAGAGGCAATTCGACGAGAACGAGAGCCAACTGGAGGCGCTGAACGAGACCCTGCGCATCCGGGTCGGCGACATGGGCGAGCTGTTCGGCGTCGTGCGCCAGACCGCCGGCGAGGTGAACGGCCTGGTGGAGACCTCACTCATCACCGCCGAGTATCCGGACCGGGGCGAGATCGCGACAGAGCTCGCCTCGGCCCGCGGTCTGCCGTCGATCGCCGACCTCGAGTCCCTGCAGGTACTCATCCTGGAGGAGATGGCGGGTTCGGGCGACGTCGAGCGTTTTGCAGCCACCATCCGCAACGCGGCGGGGCAGCAGGAGAGCGTCGACGTGGTCCGGGTGGGGCTGTTCAACGTGATTACCAGCGACCGCTTCCTGCAATACGACGCCGCGGCGAAGGAGCTGCAGGAGCTGGCCCGGCAGCCGGACGACCGCTTCCGCAGCCTGGCGGAAAATCTCTATACCGCGCGGGAGGGCAACGCCCGCATGGCGGTGGACCCCAGCCGCGGCGCGCTGCTGAGCCTGGTGGTGCAGTCGCCGAGCCTCGGCGAGCGCATCAACCAGGGCGGCACCGTGGGCTACGTCATCATCGCCATCGGCTGCATCGGTCTGCTGATCGCGCTGTGGCGCCTGCTCGCCCTGCTGGTCACCGGTCGCAAGCTCAGTACGCAGCTAAAGCGCGACAGCGCCTCCGCGGGCAACCCGCTGGGCCGCATCCTGCAGGTGTTCGAGGAGAACAGGCACATCGATACCGAGACCCTGGAGCTGAAACTGGACGAGGCCATCCTGCGCGAAGCGCCCCGCCTGGAGCAGGGGCAGGGCTGGATCAAGGTCATCGCAGCGGTGGCGCCGCTGCTCGGCCTGCTCGGCACGGTGGTCGGCATGATCCGCACCTTCCAGGCCATCACCCTGTTCGGCACCGGCGACCCGAAGCTCATGGCCGGCGGCATCTCCCAGGCGCTGGTCACGACGGTGCTCGGGCTGGTGGTCGCCATCCCGCTGGTGTTCCTGCACAGTCTCGTCGCCGCACGCAGCCGGGCGATGGTGGAGGTGCTGGAGGAGCAGAGCGCCGGCATGATCGCGCGCCACTCCGAGCGGGGCGTGTAGCAGGGCGGTCCGGATGTATCTGCTCGAGTCCGCATTCATCGCCATCCGCAGCTTCTTCGAGGCCGGCGGCGATGTTCTCTGGGCCATCCTGGCGGTGACCACGCTGATGTGGACGCTGATCATCGAGCGATTCTGGTTCTTCCGCTGGGTCCTGCCCGGGCTGGAACGACGGGCCGTCGAGGAGTGGGACCAGCGCGAGGACACCACCTCCTGGTTCGCACGCCGTATCCGCGAGCAGCTGATCTCGGAGGTCTCGGTGGAGAGTCATCGTTATATCCTGATGATAAAGACGCTGATGGCGATCCTGCCGCTGCTCGGCCTGCTCGGCACCGTGACCGGCATGATCCTGGTGTTCGACGTGATGGCGTTCGCCGGCACCGGCAACGCGCGGCTGATGGCCGGCGGCGTCTCGGCCGCCACCATCCCGACGATGTCCGGGCTGGTGGCGGCGCTGTCCGGGCTCTATCTGGCCACCTATCTCGAGCGGCGGGCTGGCAGGGAAGTCCAACGTTTCGAGGAGATGCTGGTCCACCACTGAGAGGCCTGCGGAGCAAGCGATGCGCAGACGGCTGAAACGCCACGACGAGGAGGCGGAGATCAACATCACGCCGATGCTCGACATCGTGTTCATCATGCTGATCTTCTTCATCGTCACGACCTCCTTCGTGAAGGAGTTCGGCGTCGATCTCAACCGGCCTTCCAACGAACCGCCGAAGGACCAGAAGCTCTCCGAGGTGATCGCCATCCGTATCAGCGATACGGGTCAGATCTCCGTCAAGGGCCGTGCCACGGACATCCGTGCGGTGCGGGCCAATATCGAGAGCGGGCTGGCGGTGCAGCCGGACGCCGCGGTGGTGATCGCGGCGGACCGCAACGCCGACGCCGGTATCCTGGTGCGCGTAGTCGACCAGGCGCGGGTGGCGGGCGCCAGCAAGGTGTCACTCGCGGCACTGGCCGACTGAGCGGGGCGTACCGGGAGACCTCATGCCGCGCAAGCACTCGACGCCGGAGGACGAGACGGAGATCAACATCACGCCGATGCTCGACATCGTGTTCATCATGCTGATCTTCTTCATCGTCACGACCTCCTTCGTGAAGGAGACGGGCATCGATCCCACCCGGCCGGAGGCGGAGACGGCGGAGGCGCGGCCGCGGGGCAACATCCTGATCGGCGTGGACGAGACCGGTGATATCTGGATGAACAAGCGTGAGGTCGAGCTGAATCAGATCCGCCGAATCGTCGAGGACGCCCTCACGGAGAACCCGGAGAGTTCGGCGGTCATCATCGCCGATCAGGAATCGCCCACGGGCACCTTGATCGACATCATGGATCAGGTGAGACTCGGAGGCGTGGTCGACATCTCGGTGGCCGCCGAGCCGGAGGGCACGTGAGGATGCAGGAGACGCAGGCGCCCGCACGGGCATCGGGAACCAGGACATGAGGTTTGTGGTGTCCCTCGGTGCCGGCATCCTGGTGGCGCTCGGACTGTTCCTGCTGATGCACCAGCTCATCTCGGGCTCGCCCGACATCCGCAAGGACGGCGACGACCGCCTGTCGCTCGACTTCGTGCGCGTGGAACAGGACGAGATCGAGAACCTCAAGGAGCGCAAGCCGCCGCCGGAACCGGAGAAGCCGAAGGAGCCGCCGCCGCCGCCGAAGCTGAGCCAGCCCTCCCGGGACAAGCCTCGTCCGGACCTGCCGCGCATGGAGACCCCGCGCATTAACCTGCCGGCGAGCGCAGGCGGCGGTCCGTATCTCGGCCAGTGGAGCGCCGGCGACCCGGGCGCGGAAGGCGATGTCATCCCCATTGTGCGCATCGAGCCCCAGTGGCCGCGGGAGGCGCTTATCGAGGGCATCAGCGGCTGGGTGCTGATCGAGTTCACCATCAACGAGGACGGCACTGTCGCCGACCCGGAGGTGGTGGATGCGGAGCCGCGCCGGCTGTTCGAGCGTAATGCGCTGCGGGCGATCTACAAGTGGAAGTTCAAGCCCCGCATCATCGATGGCCAGCCGGTGAAGCGCCGGGCCACCCAGCGCATCGATTTCAACATCGACGAGGCGGCATGAGCGGGCGAGCCCGTTACCCCGCCGGCATAAGACGAGGCGCCATGGCCGCCGTGGCGGCGCTGCTCGCGCTCGCAGCCGCGCCGGCTCCGGCCCAGGACAAGGTCTGTCTGGTCACGACGACTGTGGAGCGGGACGACCCCGGCAGCACCATGGGCGAGTCGGCCTACAAACGGCTGTCCAAGATCCACGAGATGATGGGTGAGGACCGATACGATGAGGCTCTTTCTGAAATCGGCGAAATGGAGAACATGCGCCTTAACGACTACGAGAAGGCGCTGATGTGGCAGACCTACGGCTTTATCTACTCGGCCCGAGGGCAGTTCACGAAGGCAATCGACTACTTCGAGCGCAGCCTGGCGGAGGATGCGCTCAGCACTCAGGCCCAGCAGGGCATGCTCTATTCGCTGGCCGGCCTGTATCAGTCCGAGGGCCGTTACGAGGACGCCATCGAGACGATGCGCACCTGGTTCCGCTACGCCGCGGAACCGGACGCGGGGGCCTACATCCTGGTGGCCGGCAGCTTCGCCGAGCTGGAGCGCTACCGGGAGGCGCTGCCCTGCGTGCAGCTCGCCATCGAGACGGCGGACAAGCCGAGGGAGCCTTGGTACCAGCTCGAGCTGGCCATCCACATGGAGGAGGATGATTACCGGGCGGCCGCGCAGGTGCTGCGCACCCTCGTCCGGCTGTGGCCGGACAAGCGCCGTTATTGGGACACTCTGTCCGGCGTCTACCTGGAGCTGAAAGAGGACCAGCTGGCGCTGGCCACCATGATGGCCGCCTACAACCGTGGTCTGATCACCGACGGTGCCAAGATTCTGAACCTTGTGCGCCTGAACCTCTACCTGGACAGCCCCTACGTCGCCGGCCGGATACTGGCGCGCGGCATGGAGGAGGGTGCGGTCGAGCGCGACGCCGACAACCTGAACCTGCTGCGCTCGGCATGGACGTCGGCGAAGGAATACGATCGTGCCGTCGCGGTCATCGATCAGCTGGCACAGCTCAGCGGCGATCCGAAGTACTACATGGACAAGGCGAGCATCCTGAATGAGCAGGCGCGTTGGGAGGGAGTGATCGCGGCGTCCCGCCAGGCGCTGGATGCCGGCACTGAGACGCCGGCGCGCGCCTGGCTGCTGATGGGCATGGCCTACACCGAACTTGATCGCCTCGACGATGCGCTGCAGGCCTTCGACAGGGTCCGCGAGACCGGCGATGCCAGGGAGCGCCAGAACGCAGCCGCCTGGATCGCCTTCGTCCGCGACCGCCAGGCCGTGGAGGCGGCGCGGGTGGCCTCCGGCTGAATCGGCCCGGGTAAACTAGATGCCGGCCGGGCCCCGGTCCCCGGTCCCGGCTTCGGTGCCGTCCTGCGTCTTCGCCTCCTTTTCGACCCTTGCCCCGGCGGCCGGCGCCGGCATCTCCGTCTCCGGATGCAGATCGGGCTCACCCAGATGCTCCAGGATGCGTCTGCGCGAGAGCGACGCGAGCGACGCGGGTGTCTGGCCGGCGGTGTCTATCGGCTCGAGCAGGGTGACGCGAAGCCGGCGCGGCCGTGGCAGCAGCCGGCTCGATGGCAGCGCATGGCGCGAGCCGCGGATCACGGCCGGCAGCACAGGCGCCTGTGCCTTGACGGCGACGGCGAAGGCGCCGCCGCGGAAACGGCGCAGTCCGGGCTCGTCGTGGAAGGTGCCCTCCGGGAAGAACGCCAGCGATTCGCCCACATGGGCGCGACGCAGGATCGTGCGTGCATCCCGCGCGCTGCGGCCGTGGTGGAAACGCTCGACGAACTGGGCGCCAATGCGGCGCAGCAGGTAATGCGCCAGCGGCACACGTTGCATCTCGCTCTTGATGACGAAGGCGAAGCGGGGCGGCAGCGCGGCACAGAGGATGATACCGTCCAGGTAACTCGCATGATTGGCCACCACGACGCAGGGCCGTCGCGGCAGGTGACGGCGATTGTCGATGCCGGGACCCATGCCGGTGGCCAAAAAGAGCAGGCGGGCGCCGTTGCGTGCCGCCGCCCGGCGCCGGCCGAGCCCCGGCAGGATGGTGACCAGCAGCAGCGTGACGGGGACGCAGACGACGAGGAACACGGCGGCGAACCACAGGCCGTACAGCGTGTGCCACGCCTGGCGAGCGAGTCGGATCAGTCTGGTCATCTTCCCTCAGCGTAGCGGGTTCGCATCGCGGAGTGTGAACCCGGTCTCGTTATGTTAATGGTTTGAGCAATCTGTGACAGCGGTCACGCTCACCCTGAGGCCGGCTGGACATACTCGCTCTCCTACCCGCCAATGGCCATGCGCGAATGGCCGCACCCAGCGAGCAGCGACCGAAGATACGCAAGATGAGCTACAGCCCAGCGCGCAAGCAGACCGAGGAAGCAGCCGTCAGCGCCGCTTCCGAGGCCATGATCGACAAGTTCCTCGACGCCATCTGGATGGAGCGGGGCCTGTCGAAGAATACGCTCGGCGCCTATCGGGCCGATCTCATGGCGCTGGCGCGCTACGTCGCCGACGACGGTATGGAGATCGTGCAGGCCGGCAAGCCGGATCTGCTGGCTTTCATCGCCTGGCGGGTGGAGCAGGGCGCCAAACCCCGTTCCACGGCGCGCCAGCTCTCCAGTTTCCGCCGCTTCTACCGCTATCTCTGCCGGGAAGGCGTGATCGCCGACGACCCCACGGCGGATATCGAGATGCCGCGCATCGGCCGCTCGCTGCCGAAATCCCTCACCGAGGAGGAGGTCGAGTCGCTGCTGGCCGCGCCGAACACGGAGGAGCCGCTTGGCCACCGCGATCGGGCCATGCTGGAGTTGCTCTATGCCACCGGCCTGCGCGTCTCGGAGCTGATCAACCTCAAGCAGAACCAGGTCAACCTGAATCAGGGCGTCCTGCGCATCGTCGGCAAGGGCGACCGGGAGCGGCTCATCCCCCTCGGCGAGGAGTCCCAGCGCTGGCTGCGGGACTTCATGGAAGGTCCCCGGGTGGAGATCCTGCTGGAGCGCCAGACCGACTACATGTTCCCCACCCGCCGTGGCGACCGCATGACCCGGCAGGCGTTCTGGCACATTATCAAGCGCTATGCCCAGAAAGCCGGCGTGAAGAAGAAACTCTCCCCCCATACACTGCGTCATGCGTTCGCCACGCACCTGCTGAACAACGGCGCGGATCTGCGTGTGGTGCAGCTGCTGCTTGGGCACAGCGATCTGTCCACCACGCAGATCTACACCCACGTGGCGCGGGAACGGCTGAAGGATCTGCACGGGGCCCACCACCCCCGGGGCTGAGCCGGCCGGACTTCCGGACTCCGGGACACCCTCTGCTACAATGCGCCGCGGCCGGTGCCGGGCGGGAACGATGGACAGGTCTCCTTGTCTCATTCCCATGTTTCCGGCCTGCTGCAGACGCGGCCGGTCAACCATCAACCAGAGGATTCTGTATGCGTAGTGTCGTCGGATCGCGGTTGCCGATTCTCTCACTAGCCGTCTCGATGGTCGTCTCATTGCTCGTCTCGCTGGTCACGGTCCCCGCAGCCCTGGCGGAGACGGACGAGGACCTCGCACACGTCCGGGCGAAGATCACCGAGCGCTTCCCGCAGCTGGATGCGGAGAGCATCAATCAGGGTCCGATCCCGGGTCTCTTCGAGATCCGGCAGGGCGTGCTGGTAGCCTACGTCACCACGGATGGCCGCTATCTGTTCCAGGGCGATCTCATCGACCTGGAGACCCGTACCAATCTGACCGAGGCAGCCATGAACGGCGAGCGCCAGCGGGTCATGGGTGCCCTGCCGGACAGCGACGCCATCGTGTTCGCGCCGGCGAATGCAAAGCATACGGTCAGCATCTTCACGGATATCGACTGCGGCTTCTGCCGCAAGCTGCACCGCGAGATCAACGAATACAATCAGGCGGGCATCGCGGTGCGCTATCTTCTGTATCCGCGCAGCGGCCCCGGGCAGGCATCGTGGCAGAAGGCGGAGAGCGTGTGGTGTGCCGACGACCGCAATACGGCGCTCACGCGGGCCAAGAACGACCAGGCCGTCCAGTCCCGGGACTGCGACGCGGCCATGGTGCAGCGCCACTACGACCTCGGGCGGGATATCGGCCTGCGCGGCACGCCGGCCATCGTGACGGAGACCGGAGAACTCGTGAGCGGTTATCTGCCGCCGGCGCAGCTGCTGGAGCGGCTGGAGGACACCGGCGAGGAGTGAGCGGCGGGCGCGTGCCTCAGCGCTCCAGGTGCTCCAGCTTGTCCGGGACGCCTTCCCACTCCTTCGCGTCTTCCGGCGGGTCTTTCGCCTCGGTGATCACCGGCCACTCGCGGCTGAGTTCCGCATTCAGCTCCAGGAACTTCTCCTGGCCTGCCGGTATCTCGTCCTCGGAGTAGATCGCCTCCACCGGGCACTCGGGTTCGCACAGCGTGCAGTCGATGCATTCTTCGGGATCGATGACCAGGAAGTTGGGGCCCTCGTGGAAGCAATCCACCGGGCAGACTTCGACACAGTCCGTGTATTTGCACTTGATGCAGCTTTCGGTGACGACGAAGGTCATTGTTACCTCTGATTGCGCGTGAACGGTGACCCGCCGGAGCGGACACCGGATTATGCCATAGAGCAAGCCGTGCGCTCAGAGCCCGCTCAGAGCCGGATGCGCGGTGCCTTGTGGCTGTGCACGCCCCGGTCGCGGCCGGCATCCTCGAAGTAGCGCTCGAGAGCGAAGCGCACGCTGGGGAAGGAGATCTCGTCCCAGGGGATACCGGACGCGGAGAACAGGGCCACCTCCTGACTCTCGTCGCCGACGCCGAAGCCGCCCAGCAGCCGCGCGGTGTAGAAGACGTGTACCTGGCCCGCCTGCACCACGTCGACGGTGGCGAACAGCCGGTCGATCTCCACCTCGGCCAGGGCCTCCTCCCGGGTCTCCCGGGCTGCGCCTTCCGCCATGGTCTCGCCCAGTTCCATGAAACCGGCAGGCACGGTCCAGTAGCCGAGCCGGGGCTCGATGGCCCGGCGGCAGAGCAGCACCTCGTCACCCCGCGCCGGCACGCAGCCGACCACGATCCTCGGGTTCTGGTAGTGCACGTAGTCGCATTCGCGGCAGACCCAGCGCTCGCGGTTATCGCCCGCGGGGATGGTCTTCGAGACGAGGCTGCCGCAGTTGGAACAATATTTCATAGAGGTGCATACGGGAGATTCCCCGGCATGGCGCGTCGCCGGATGGCGGACTGCCGGTACCGCGGTTTGCTGTTTGTGGTGCCGGGAGTGGGACTCGAACCCACACGGGTTTTACCCCACTGAATTTTGAGTCCAGCGCGTCTACCAGTTCCGCCATCCCGGCAAGAGGGCGCTAGTATAGGTTGCGGCCGCCCAGCAGGCCACCTTGCGACGATCCTTGCGACGATCGGTCTCCCTCGCGCATCAAGAGCTGTCGAAATGTCGGGATTTGCAGGTATCAGTGTGGACGAATCGGTCATCCGCCGCGCTCGTCGCGGCGATGCGGGTGCCCACGAGACCCTGTACCGGGCGCTGGCGCCGGCCGTCTACACGCTGGCTCTGAGACTGGTGAAGGCACCGGCCGCGGCGGAGGACATGCTGCAGGAGACCTTCATCGAGGTGATGCGCAGCCTGCCCCGCTACCGGGGCGACGCCGCTCTGGCCACCTGGGTGCGCCGCATCGCCGTGAGCAAGTGCCTGATGCATCTGCGCTCGGCCTGGAACCAGCGTGCCGGCGAACTCGGCCACGGCGACGATCCGGTGGACCGCGGTGCGCCGGTGGCTGACGCGGTGGGCCTGCGCATGGACCTGGAGGCGGCACTGGCCAGCCTCCCGGCCGAGAGCCGGGTGGTGGTCTGGCTGCACGACGTGGAGGGCTACACCCATCGGGAGATCGCGACGGCGATGCACAAGACCGAGAGTTATTCGAAGTCCCAGCTGTCCCGCGCCCACCGTCGGCTGCGTGGCTTGCTGGATGGCAAGAGCGGCGAGTCCGGCGATGCACTTGCAGGGGCGAACAGGGCGAGCCCGGCGGCCCGGCTGCTGCCGGGAGGTTGATGATGGACGAAGTGAACAGTGTGGATGAGGACCGCGATCTGACGGAAGCGCTGCGGCGGCTGCCGCAGCATGCACCGCCCCGTGGCGCATGGCGGGAGATCCGCCGCAGGGCCGGGCGGGAGGGGCTGGTGAGGCCGCCGCAGCCGCGGCGCGTGCGGCGGGATCTGGAGTGGCTGGCTGCGGGTGCGGTCGCGGCGACGGTGGTCTTCACGGCGCTGGATCTACCGCTGTCCGGGACGTCGCCCGGCGCGGACCCGGTGCCGATCGACGAGGTCGGTTTCGCCGCCACCCCGGCCGAGAACGACGCCAGCCTGGGCGCTCTGATGGCCCGTTCCCGCCTGCTGGAAGAGGCGCTGCGAGCGGCGCCCGAGACGCCGCGGGTGATGCGTGCCAGCACTGCGAGCACCATCGCCACGCTGGAGGACCGCATCGCCATGATCGACCAGCAGCTGAGTTTCCCGAAGCGGCCGCTGAGCGAGGCCGAGGCCAGGGCGCTCTGGCGGGAGCGGGTGCAGCTCATGGATTCACTGGTGCAGCTGCGTTATGCGCAGGCGCGAAGGGTGGTGCTGTGAACGGCCCGGGCTGCGGCAGGAGCAACGCCAAACCGGACGATTCCGGACCAATGGGAGTGACACGATGAAGACGAAAAGAGCAGGCATGCGGTTGCTGGTGCTGGCGTTCGGCCTGTCCGGACTGACCGCGCCGGCGGCAGGGCAGGAGAGCGCGCCGGAGGCCGGGCGGGAAGATGAGGCTGGCCGGCGCACGATCATCCGGGAGGAACGGCGGGTGGCCGCTGAGGCCCGCAGCGCGGCGGAGGCGGGGCGGCTGCAAGCGGCCGAGGAACGGCTCGCCGCGGCCGAGGCACGCCTGGCCGAGGCGGCCCGGGAGATCGCCGAGATCACCTCCGGTGTCGTGCCCGGCGCGGTCGAGTACGCCCGCGGCATCATCGCCTCGACCCGCCGCCCCGTGCTGGGGGTGAGCATCGGTGGGGGTGCCGGTGACGGCGACGGCCCGGTCGACGGCGTCGAGGTATTGGGAGTCTCGCCCGGTAGCGCGGCCGCGGAGGCCGGTATCCGGGCCGGCGACGTGCTGACCGCCATCGACGGCGAGACCCTGGCCGCGGAAGACCCTGCCGCGGCCAACCGCCGCCTGCTGGAGGCCCTGGCCGAGCGCGAACCCGGCGACACCATCGACATCGACCTCCGGCGGGACAGCCAGGAGATCACGCTGGGGGTGAAGACGCGGGACGAGGACGCCCAGGCATTCACGTTCTTCGGCGACGGCGGGGACCTGGAATTCGACTTTCGTGCCGACGCACCCATGGCCTGGTTCGGCCCGGCCCGCCCGTGGGGCGACATGGAGCTGGTGGCACTCTCGCCGGGTCTCGGCCGCTATTTCGGCACCGACAGCGGGCTGCTCGTGGTCAGGGCGCCTTCGGAGCCGGCGCTGAAGCTCGAGGACGGTGACGTCATCCGCCGCATCGGCGGACGCGAGCCCGGCTCCGTCTCCCACGCGATGCGGATACTGCGCTCCTACGAGGAGGGCGAGGCGTTCGAACTGGAGATCATGCGCGAGCAGCGCAGCCGCAAGCTGGCGGTGCAGATACCGGCGAGCCAGGGCCGTCTGGCGCCATTACCGGGCCTGCCTTCCCTGCCCCGGCTGCGGCCGCCTGCGGCCGTCCCGGATCGGGCTCCCGCACCGGCTTCATCGACGGACCGCGGCCTGCCGGAGGTCTGATACTATCCGCCGCCATGCGCGCGGAGGACTACAGCTACGAGCTGCCGGATGAGCTGATCGCACTCGAGCCGGCCCGGCCGCGCAGTGCCAGCCGTCTGCTGGTGCTGAGGAGCGACGGCTGCCATGCCGACTCCGCCGTGAGTGAACTGCCCGGACTGCTGTCACCGGGCGATCTGCTGGTGTTCAACGATACGCGGGTGATCCCGGCCCGCATTCACGGCCGCAAGGAGAGCGGTGGACGCGTAGAGCTGTTGCTGGAGCGGGTGCTGAAGGCGCGCGACGCGCTGTGCCACCTGCGGGCCAGCCAGTCGCCACGGCCGGGTACGGTGCTCACGCTGGAGGGCGGCGCCACCGCGACGGTGGCGGGGCGGGAGGGGGATCTGTTCCGGGTCGCTTTCGACGTGCCCGTGCTCGCCCATCTCGAGCGCCACGGCCACGTGCCGCTGCCGCCCTACATCCGCCGGCCCGATACGGCCGGCGACCGGGACGACTACCAGACGGTGTTCGCGCGGGCGCCTGGCGCCGTGGCGGCGCCGACGGCCGGCCTGCACTTCGACGAGGGATTGCTCGACGCGCTGGAGGAGGCGGGCGTAGAGCGCGCCTTCGTCACACTGCACGTCGGGGCGGGCACTTTCCAGCCGCTGCGGCAGGAGAATATCGCCACCGGCCGACTGCATGCCGAGCGGGTCCACGTGAGTGAGGAACTCTGCGCTGCGGTGAGCCGCGTGCGGGAGCGCGGCGGCCGGGTAGTGGCCGTCGGCACCACGGCCGTGCGCAGCCTGGAGACCGCTGCCGCCGACGGGCGACTCGCGCCCTGTCGCCGGGAGACGGAGCTGTTCATCATGCCCGGTTACCGCTTCCGGGTGGTCGACGCCATGATCACCAATTTCCATCTGCCGGCCTCCTCCTTGCTGATGCTGGTCAGCGCCTTCGGCGGCAGGGAAAACGTGCTCGCCGCCTACCGCCACGCCGTGGCGAGCCGCTATCGCTTCTACAGCTACGGCGACGCCATGCTGGTGTGGCCGGCGCCGGGAGCACTGGAGCCGCGCCGATGAAATTCGAGCTGCTGAAGCGGGAGGGCGAGGCCCGGCGTGGTCGTCTTGTATTCCGCCGGGGCACGGTGGAGACGCCGGCCTTCATGCCGGTGGGCACCTACGGCACCGTGAAGGCGATGACGCCGGAAGAGGTGGCGGGCACCGGCGCCGAGATCATCCTCGGCAATACCTTCCATCTCATGCTCAGGCCGGGCCCGGAGGTGATCCGGGCCCACGGCGGCCTGCACGAGTTCATGAACTGGCCGGGCCCGATCCTGACCGATTCCGGCGGCTACCAGGTGTTCAGCCTCGCGGCGCTGCGCAAGGTCAGCGAGGAGGGCGTCACCTTTCGCTCACCGGTAAACGGTGACGAGATATTCCTGGGGCCGGAGGATGCCATGGCCGTGCAGCAGGCGCTGAACTCGGATATCGCCATGATCTTCGACGAGTGCACGCCGTATCCCGCCACCGAACAGGAGGCGCGGGAATCCATGCAGCTCTCGCTGCGCTGGGCGGCACGCAGCCGCCGCGCCTTCGACGCCTTGCGCGAGCGCGAACCGGCGCGCGGCGAGGCGGTGTTCGGCATCGTCCAGGGCGGCATGTACCCCGCGCTGCGGCAGGCCTCGCTGGCGGGCCTGGTCGAGACCGGCTTCGACGGCTACGCGATCGGCGGGCTGTCCGTGGGCGAGAGCGAGGACGAGCGCCTCGCCGTGCTGGATGCCATTGTCCATCACATGCCGGCGGGGTGTCCGCGCTATCTCATGGGCGTGGGCACGCCGTCGGATATCGTCAAGGCCGTGGCCCGGGGCGTGGACATGTTCGACTGCGTGATCCCGACCCGCCACGCTCGCAACGGCTATCTGTTCACCTCGGCGGGCACGCTGAAGATACGCAATGCCCGCTACGCCGGCGATACGGGCCCGCTGGACCCGGAGTGCGAGTGCTATACCTGCACCCACTACAGCCGTGCCTACCTGCGCCATCTGGACAGGTGCAACGAGATGCTGGGCCCCCGGCTGGCGACCCTGCACAACCTGTATTTCTACCAGCGGCTGATGGGCGGCATCCGCGCCGCGCTGGAGGCCGGCACCTTCGAGGCGTTCGGCGCAGAGTTGCTGGCGCGGCACGGGACAACCGTGCCGGCACTTGTGTCATAATAGCGCGCCGTAATCTCCGCTACGACGGTGTCACTATGGATTTCCTGATTGAAAGTGCCTGGGCGCAGGGTGCGCCGGCCCAGGAGAGCCCCCTTGGGTTCCTGCTGCCGATGATCATCCTGTTCGCGGCTTTCTATTTCCTGCTCATCCGGCCCCAGCAGAAGCGCCAGAAGCAGCACCGGGAGATGGTCTCCCAGCTGTCCGCCGGCGACGAGGTGGTGACCGCCGGCGGCATCCTCGGCAAGATCACCGCGGTGAGCGAGCAGTTCCTGACGGTCCAGGTCGCCGACGGTGTGGAACTCAAGGTGCAGCGACAGACCATCAGCGCCGTGCTCCCCAGGGGCACGGTGGAAAGCGCCGGCTGATCGCCGGATCCATCCTTCCGGAATTTCCAAGGCCCCCTGGTCCGCCATGAACCGATATCCCGCGTGGATGTATGCCCTGGTAATCGGCATCGTTGCCGTCGGCGCGTTACTCGCCCTGCCAAATGCTTTCGGCACGGTGCCCGCCCTGCAGGTGGCGCGCACCGATGGGCAGGCGCTGAATGCCTCTATGGTCGAGCGCTTCCGCGGCATGCTGAGCGAGGAGGCGTTCGCGCCGGAGGCGGCCTACCTGGATGACGGCCGGGTGGTGATGCGCTTCGACACGGTGGAACACCAGTTGCAGGCCAGTGATTCGCTGCGCGAAGCGGTCGGCGACGACTACGCCGTGGCGCTGACGCTGGCTTCCCGCTCGCCGGCCTGGGTGCGCGATCTGGGGCTCGAGCCGATGAGTCTCGGCCTCGATCTGCGCGGCGGCGTCTACTTCCTCTACGAGGTGGATATGGAGGCCGCCATCCGCAAGCGGCTCGAGATGTACGTGGAAGACTTCGAGACCCGGCTGACGGAAGGCGGCGTCTCCCGGCGCGTGCGCGTCGAGGACGACCGCATCCGCGTACAGGTGCGCGACGCCGGAGATCTCGCCGAGGCCCGGCGCATCATCCGCAACGCGGATCAGGACCTGAACATCGCCGACGGCGGCGACGGCAACTCCCTGCGGGTCACGATGACCGAGCAGCAGATCCGGGAGCGGCAGAACTTCGCCATCGAGCAGAACACCACCACGCTCAGGAATCGGGTGAACGCCCTCGGCGTGGCCGAACCGCTGGTGCAGCGCCAGGGTGTCGACCGCATCGTCGTGCAGCTGCCCGGCATCCAGGATCCGGCGCGGGCCGACGCCATCCTGGGTGCCACGGCGACGCTGGAATTCCGCCTCGTCGACGATGACTGCTCGGGGCTGGGCTCCCAGCGCTATCCCTTCCGCGACGGGCCGGACACCTGCCTGAAGCGCGAGGTCATCGCCTCGGGCGACCAGATTGTTGACGCCAGTTCCGGCTTCTCTCAGGACGGCGGGCCGGCGGTCTTCATCCGCCTCGACGCGGCGGGCGGCGACCGCATGCTGAAGACCACCCGGGCGAACATCGACAAGCCCATGGCGGTGCTGTTCATCGAGTCCACCCGCGACGTGGTCGAGCGTAACGGAGACATCGAGTATGTCACCCAGCGCTCCGAGGAGATCATCAACGTCGCCACCATCCGCGGCGTGTTCCGGAACGAGTTCCAGATCACCGGGCTCAACCCGGCCGAGGCGCGGGACCTGGCGCTGCTGCTGCGCGCCGGTTCGCTGGCCGCACCGGTATTCAAGGTGGAGGAGCGCACCATCGGCCCGAGCCTCGGTCAGGAGAACATCGATCGGGGTTTCATGGCGGTGTCCATCGGCTTCCTGGCGGTGGTGCTGTTCATGGCCGTGTACTACCGCTCCTTCGGCCTCATCGCGAACCTTGCCCTGTTCACGAACCTGGTGCTGATCGTGGCATTGCTGTCGCTGTTCCAGGCCTCGCTGACCCTGCCGGGCATCGCGGGCATCGTCCTCACGGTGGGCATGGCCGTGGACGCAAACGTGCTCATCTTCGAGCGAATACGCGAGGAGGTGGCGAACGGTAATTCGCCCCAGGCGGCGATCCACGCCGGCTACGAAAAGGCGTTCTCCTCCATCGCGGACGCCCAGATCACCACGCTGATCGCCGCCATCGTGCTGTTCACCTTCGGCACGGGCCCCATCAAGGGCTTCGCCATCACGCTCACCTTCGGCATCATCACCTCGATGTTCACCGCCATCATCGGCACCCGATCAGTGGTCAATGCGGTCTACGGTTCCCGGCGGATCCGGACGGTGCCGGTATGAGCTTGAAGCTGCTGCCCGACAACACCCATATCGACTTCATGGGCCGGCGCTGGCCGGCGATTGTTCTTTCGCTGATCCTCATCGCCGTCTCCATCGGTTCGCTGGCCGTGCAGCGGCTGAATTTCGGCATCGACTTCACGGGCGGCATCCTGCTGGAGCTCGGTTATCCGCAGGCTGCCGATCTGGGGCGCATCCGCGGGGTGCTTGCCGAGGCCGATTTTCCCGAGGCGGAGGTGACTAATTTCGGCACTGCCCGGGACGTGCTGGTGCGGCTGCCTCCCCGGGAAGGGGTGAGCGGCACCGAGGTGCGGGAGGACCTGCGCGACGTGCTCGAGACCGACGAGCCGCGTGTGGAACTGCGGCGCGTGGACTTCGTCGGCCCCCAGGTGGGCGAGGAGCTCACCGAGAAGGGCGGCCTGGCGATGATCTTCACGCTGATCATGATCTTCGCCTACGTGATGTTCCGCTTCCAGTGGCGCTTCGCCGCCGGCGCTGTCGCGGCGCTGGCCCACGACGTCATCATCACGCTCGGCTTCTTCTCGCTGTTCCAGCTGCCCTTCGACCTGTCGGTGCTGGCGGCCATCCTGGCGGTGATCGGCTACTCGCTGAACGACACCGTGGTGGTGTTCGACCGGATCCGGGAGAACTTCCTGAAGCTGCGGGGCCTCGAGCCGATCGAAGTCATGAACACCTCGATCAACCAGATGCTCGGGCGCACCATCATCACCGGCCTGACGACGCTGCTGGTGCTGGTGGCGCTGCTGGTGCTGGGCGGCGAGGCGATCGGGCCGTTCTCGGTGGCGTTGATCGTCGGCATCATCATCGGTACCTACTCGTCCATCTATACGGCGAGCGCCACCGCGCTGGAGCTCGGCGTGAGCGCCCAGGACCTGATGCCGCCGGAGAAAGACCCCGAAGAGATCGACGAGTTGCCCTGACGGGCCTCTGTCGCGACGAGCCCGTGCCGGTCCGGGCGGGCCGAGCCGGCGCGGGCGATCAGGCGAGGATGCCTTTCAGGTGGCCGGCCGTGAGCCGGGCGAGGGCCGCATAGATCTTCGGGCTGCCGGCAAGCACGTGGCCGGTCTCCATGAACCCTTCGCTGCCGTCCAGCCCGCTGATGATCCCGCCCGCCTCGCGGATGAGCAGCGCGCCGGCGGCGAGATCCCACGGCTTCAGCCCCGTCTCCCAGAACCCGTCCAGTCGCCCGGCGGCCACGTAGGCCAGGTCGAGGGCCGCGGCGCCGGGCCGGCGCACGCCGGCGGCGTTGCGGATGACGTCCTTCAGGAGCGCCATGTAGGGGTCGAGCGCGGCGGTGCCCCGCCGGTACGGAAAGCCGGTGCCGATCAGCGCGTCTGCCAGCTCGCGCCGGTTTGCCACGCGGATACGTCGGCCGTCCAGCTGCGCGCCCTCGCCCCGGGACGCCGTGAACATCTCCTGGCGCAACGGGTCGTAGATAACGCCGTGCTCCAGCCGGCCGCGGATCTGCAGACCCACCGAGACGCAGAACACCGGGAAGCCGTGCAGAAAATTGGTGGTGCCGTCGAGGGGATCGATGATCCAGACGTGATCGGACTCGCCCTGGGCACCGCCTTCCTCCGCCAGGATTGCGTGATCCGGATAGTGGTGCAGGATGGTATCGACGATGACCGCCTCGGCCTGCCGGTCGGCCTCGCTGACGAAGTCGTTGCGGCCCTTGGTCTCCACCTTGAGCCGGTCGAGCTGGTTCAGCTGGCGTAGCAGCATGTCGCCACCTTTGCGTGCCGCCATGGCGGCGATATTGGCGAGTGGTTGCATGCGCAGTCCGTATCCGGTGGTGGGGTGTGTCGGTGCGGGCGGTAGAATAGCAGACCGGATGGTGACTGAGACGGCCAGGTGGAGATGAACCAGGTGGAGATGGTCAAGGGGCGATGACGATCCGTATCGTACTGGTGGGCACGACCCACCCGGGCAACATCGGCGCTACCGCGCGGGCCATGAAGAACATGGGCCTCGCCGATCTCATGCTGGTGGCACCGCGCAGTTTTCCCCACGGGGAGGCTACGGCCCGGGCGTCGGGTGCGGAGGACCTGCTCGCGGCGGCGCGCGTGGTCGACACGCTGGAGGATGCCGTCTCGGACTGCGTGTGGGTGGCCGGTGCCAGCGCGCGTCAGCGCAGCATCGCCTGGCCGGAGCTGAGCGCCCGGGAGGCGGCGCAGAAGGCCATGGCCGAGTCCGCCGCCGGGCCGGTCGCGCTGGTGTTCGGGCCCGAGAAGTCCGGCCTCAGCAACGACGACCTGGCCCGCTGCCAGGCGCTGCTGTATATCCCCACGGCGCCGGACTTCAGCTCGCTGAACCTGGCCATGGCGGTGCAGGTGGTGACCTACGAGCTGCAGATGCAGCGCGCGGCCGGCCGTGCGCCGCCGGCCAGGGAGGTGCGGCCCGCGACCGCCGGCGAGATGGAGAAATTCTACCGCCACCTGGAAGAGCTGCTGCTCGCCGCCCGCTTCCTCGACCCGGATAACCCCCGGCACCTGATGAAGCGGCTGCGGCGGCTGTTTGCGCGCGCCGAACCGGACATGAACGAAATCAATATCCTGCGGGGTATACTGGCCTCGCTGGCGCCCGCCGAGCGGAGACGCGAGCATGAATGATGCCCGACCCATCTACCTGGATTATGCGGCCACCACGCCGGTGGACGAGGCGGTGGCCGCGGCCATGGCGGCCTGTCTCGGACGGGACGGTGTGTACGGCAATGCGGCCTCGCTGATGCACGAGCCCGGCCGCCGGGCCGCGGCCGCCGTCGACGGCGCACGTGCCGAGCTCGCCGCGCTGCTCGGCGCAAAGCCCGGCGAACTCGTCTTTACCTCCGGCGCGACCGAGGCAGACAACCTCGCGGTCATCGGCGCCGCACGGTATTTCGCCGACCGCGGGCGCCACCTGGTGACCACGCGCATCGAGCACAAGGCGGTGCTGGACGCCGCCCGCCGCCTCGAGCGGGACGGCTGGGAGGTGACCTGGCTTGAGCCCGACGGCGAGGGTCGCATCGACCCGGCGTCCGTCGCGGCGGCGCTCCGGGAAGACACCGTGCTCGCGGCCGTGATGTGGGTGAATAACGAGACCGGCGTAGTGAACGACGTTGAGGCTATAGGTCGCCTGTGTCGCGAGCGGGGCGTGCTGTTCCACGTGGATGCCGCGCAGGCGGTCGGCAAGCTGCCCATCGATCTCGCGCGCCTGCCCATCGACTTCCTGGCCCTCACGGCACACAAGTTCTACGGGCCGAAAGGCGTGGGCGCGCTCTATATCGCGGATCGCCCCGGCGTGCAGGTGCAGCCGCTGCTCTACGGCGGCGGCCAGGAACGCGGCCTGCGGCCGGGCACGCTGCCCGTGCACCAGATCGTCGGACTCGGTGCCGCGGCGGCGCGGGCGCGGGAGGAACTGCCCGCGGAGCGGGCGCGGCTGGCGGCGCTCCGGGACCGGCTGAGCGCGGGCCTCGCGGCGCTGGTCGGCATCTTCGTCAATGGCGGCGGCGCCGCACGGATACCGGGCATCCTCAACGTGAGCGTGGCGGGCGTGGACGGGGAGAGCCTGTTCGCATCGCTGGAACCGCTTGCCGTGGCGTCCGGGTCGGCATGCAATACGACCTCGGGCGAACCTTCCTACGTCCTGCGGGCGCTGGGCCGCGACGACCGGCTGGCCGGCGCCTCGGTGCGCTTCAGCCTGGGCCGCTACACAACGGCGGACGAGGTGGACCGCGCGATCGGGATTATCACCGCCGCAGTGACCCGTCTGCGGCGCATCGCCGCGCCGCTGTGAGACCGGGCGGCTTGAATTACGGCGCCAAAGTCCTCACCCTTTTCCATGAGGCGGTGCATGCCGGAGAGGTCGAGGGCGGCGCGAGCGGCCGCGCCCGGGGCCGCACCGGCGGTGTGGAAGTTGTTTTCTGCGCCGTCGTTGCGGACGGTAGAATAGCCTGCATGCGCTATGGTGCGTTGGGCTGTCCCTGGGTCATAGCGGCATGCGAATGGGTCTGTCGGCAGGCCGAAGACGGGCTGGTCAGCGGCCTGGCGTCGCTGGATGCGGCTGCGATCGCAGCGGCGCTGGCGGCGCCGGCGGAGAAATTGGTCAGTCTGCTGGTCGTAGAAGATGCGCTGGCCGAACTCGGCCGGGCGCTGGCGGCGGGCGAAGAGTCTGACAATTGAAGAGTAAACCTAGCATAGTAGAGCGAGAACGGGATATGGCCATCTCACTGACACAATCCGCAGCGGATCGGGTACGAAACCACATCGGCACCCGCGGCAAGGGCCTTGGGCTGCGCCTGGGCGTGAAAAAGACGGGGTGTTCCGGGTTCGCCTACGTCATCGACTACGCGGACGAGATCGCCGATGGCGATCTCGTCTTCGAGGATCATGGCGTCAAGATCGTCGTGGACGGCGACAGTCTCTCCTACATCGACGGCACCGAGGTGGACTTCGTCAAGCAGGGGTTGAATGAGGCGTTCAAGTTCCGCAACCCGAATGTGACGGGCGAGTGCGGTTGCGGCGAGAGCTTTAACGTCTGAAAACGTTGCCGAACCCGGCTAAGTCAAGTAAAATTAAGAGCTTACGCTCCCGATCCGCATGCGGGCCGGGAGCTTTTCGTACCTCTGACACCTATCCCTGACAAGGAAACGAAGGAATCACCATGGCTCGTGAGCAGACGCTCTCCATCATCAAGCCCGATGGCGTCGAGAAGAACATCATCGGAGAGATCTACCGCCGGTTCGAGAACGCGGGCTTGCGAATCGTCGCCGCGCGGATGGCGCAACTGACGAAGGGCGAGGCCGAGGGCTTCTACGCCGTCCACAAAGAGCGTCCCTTCTTCGCGGACCTGGTCTCCTATATGATCTCCGGGCCGGTGATGGTGCAGGTGCTGGAGGGCGAGAACGCCGTCGCGCTCAATCGCGAGCTCATGGGCGCCACCAACCCCGCAGACGCCGACGAGGGCACCATCCGTGCGGACTTCGCGAAGAGCATCGAGGAGAACGTGGTGCACGGCTCCGACGCGCCGGAGACGGCGGCCCAGGAGATCGCCTTCTTCTTCCCCGACGGCGTCTGCGAGCGCCTCCGCGGCTGATCCTGCCGATCATCATAACGTGAACACCCCCGCGGAAAGACAGGAACTGCTCGGGCTGTCCCGGGACGAGCTGGAAGGCTTCTTCGCCGGTCTCGGCGAGAAGCCGTTCCGCGCCCGCCAGCTCCTGCAGTGGCTGCACCGCCGGGGCATCATCGATTTTGGCGAGATGACCGATCTCGCGAAGTCCCTGCGCTCGGCGCTGGAGCTGACCGCCAAGGTCTCGCTGCCCCGGGTCATCTCCCGCCACCAGTCCGCCGATGGCACGGTGAAATGGCTCACGGCGGCCGGCGGCGGGCAGGCGGTGGAGACCGTGTTCATACCCGAGCCGGACCGGGGCACGCTGTGCATCTCCTCACAGGTCGGCTGCGCGCTCGACTGCGCGTTCTGCGCCACCGCAAAGCAGGGCTTCAACCGCAATCTCAGTGCGGCAGAGATCGTCGGCCAGGTCTGGCTGGCGCAGCGCGAACTCGAACCGCGGCCGAACGGCGACCCGGCGGTGACCAACGTCGTATTCATGGGTATGGGTGAACCGCTGGCCAACTATCGCAACGTGATGGCCGCGCTGCGGCTGCTGATCGACGATTTCGCCTACGGGCTGTCCCGGCGGCGGGTCACCGTCAGCACCTCGGGACTGGTCCCGCAGATGCGCCGGCTGGCGGAAGAGTGCAACGTCTCGCTCGCGGTGTCGCTGCATGCGCCGGACGACGAGCTCAGGAATCGGCTCGTGCCCATCAACAGGGTGCACCCCATCGCCGAGCTGCTCGACGCCTGCTGGGACTACGCCGCGGCCCGCAGTAACCGGCATATCACCTTCGAGTACGTGATGCTGGACGGCGTGAACGACTTGCCGGCACACGCGGATCGTCTGGCGACACTGTTGCACGGCAAACCGGCGAAGGTGAATCTGATCCCCTTCAATCCGTTCCCCGGCATCGAGTTCCGCCGCTCGCCGGCCCGGGTCATCGACGAGTTCCGCGATCGGCTGCGCGGCCGCGGCATCGTCGCCACTGTGCGCCGTACCCGCGGTGACGATATCGATGCGGCCTGCGGCCAGCTGGCCGGCCAGGTAACCGACCGGGTACGTATCCGGCTCAGCGATAAGCCCGTCAGACGGGCGGTATCCGGAGGATGAAGCCGATGAGGTGCGTGGCGTTGCGGAATGCTCTCCCGAAGACGGCTCTGCTGGCGGCGGCGCTCGCGCTGGCGGGCTGCGTCACGACCGATAGCGGCAAGCCCCGCTCCGAGGGTTCGCCCGAAGAGGCCGCACGCATCAACTACGAGCTGGGCGCCGAGTACATCCGCCAGGGCAATCTCGAGCTCGCCCGCGAGCGTCTCGAGCGGGCCGTCTCCCAGGACCCGGATCTCGCCGTCGCCCGCTCCACGCTCGCGCTGATCTACGACCGCCAGGGCGACACGGCGCTGGCCGACGAGCAGTACCGGCGCGCTGTGCGGCTGGCGCCCGATGACGCGAGCGTGCAGAACACCTATGCGGTTTTCCTGTGCAAGCGCCAGCGTTACCAGGAGGCCATGGACTATTTCGCCCGCGCCGCGTCAAATTCCCGCTACGGCACACCCGAGGCGGCGCTCACAAACGCGGGTGTCTGCCTGCTGCAGAAGCCCGATTACGTGCGCGCCGAGCAGTTCTTCCGCCGTGCACTGCAGCGCAACCCGGCCCACAGCGAGGCCCTGCTGCAGATGGCGGCGCTGAGCGTCGAGCGGGGAAATTTCCTGCGCGCCCGGGCGTTCGTGCAGCGCTATCTGGCCCAGCATCCGGCCGCTCCGGAGATTCTTTGGATCGGCGTGCAGGCCGAGCGGGCGCTCGGCGACCGGGAGGCGGCCGCCAGGCACGCCACGGCCCTGAGGGAGAATTTCCCTTCCTCCGCGGAGACATTCCGGCTCACCGAGGAGTCCGATGACTCGTGACGAGCGCAGCCAGGAGGAGTCGCGCGCGAAAGATGAGGCCGGCGCTGGCGAGACCACCGCCAGCCGCGGACCGAAGGCCGGCGCCCGCCTGAAAGCGGCGCGGCAGGCCCGCAGCATCTCCCTCGACGAGGTCGCCCGTGAACTGCACCTGGACGCGGATAAGCTGCGCGCCCTCGAGGCCAACCGCTTCGAGGTCTTCAGCGCGCCCGTCTTCAGCAAGGGTTATCTGCGCCGCTATGCCGGCCTGGTCGGCGTCCCGGAGGACGAGGTGCTCGCCGGCTTCGACGAGCTCAGCGGCACCGACGGACCGCCGCCGGTCGTCATCAAGGCCCCGCAAGCGGGCTCCCGTTTCGTGCCATCCGTGCAGGCGCTGCTGCTGGTGTTGCTGGCCTGCCTGCTGGGACTGCTCGGCTGGTGGGTATTCAGCGGGGCCGTGCTGAAACCGGTGCAGGAGGTGTCCAGCGACGACGCGAGAGCGCCCGTCCTGCCTCCCGCCGGAGAGGATGCGCCGGCCGAAGCTGCAGCCACGGTTGCGGCAGTCCCGACGTCGTTGCCGGCGGAGGCGACGGTTGACGAGACTGCGGCCGACCGGGCCGCCGCCGAGGAGACGCCGGTGCCGGCCACCGATGCCGTCGGTAGCGCTGCCGGGCAGATCGATTCCGAGCCGTCCCCGCCTGCCCCCGCGGAGGTGGCCCTGACGCTGAGTTTCACGGACGAGTGCTGGCTGCAGGTGACGGACGGCGACGGCGAGCGGCTCTACGCCGGCATTGCCCGAGGCGGCCAGGTGCGGCGTTTCAGCGCCGTCCCGCCGGTTTCCCTGGTCCTCGGCAACGCGGATGTGGCGAGCATCGAGGTGGACGGCGAACCCTATCCCATCAACCCGGCGGACCGGCGAGGCCGCACGGCGCGGATCACGGTGCCGGGCTCGTGAGCGGCCCGGTGGTCGGAAGGAATCCATGAGTACGAAGGTACGCCCGATCCGTGGCATGAACGACGTACTGCCGCCGGACACCGGCCGCTGGCAGTACCTGGAAGACACGGTGCGCGACGTACTGGAGTCCTACGGCTACCGGCAGATGCGCCTGCCGCTGCTCGAGTACACGGAGCTGTTCCGCCGCTCCATCGGCGAGGTCACGGACATCGTCGAGAAGGAGATGTACACCTTCGAGGACCGCAATGGCGACAGCCTCACCCTGCGGCCCGAGGCCACGGCGGGCGTCGTGCGCGCGGCCATCAGCAACGGACTGCTGCATAACCAGCGCCACCGCCTGTGGACCGCGGGCCCCATGTTCCGCTACGAGCGGCCGCAGAGAGGACGCTACCGGCAGTTCCACCAGATCGACGTGGAGGCGCTCGGCTATCCCGGGCCGGACATCGACGCCGAGATGATCCTGATGTGCGCGCGACTCTGGCGCCGTCTCGGCATCGACCGGGTCCGGCTCGAGATCAACTCCCTGGGCACGCCGGCATCGCGGCAGCGTTATCGGGAGGTATTGGTGGCCTACTTCCGGGCACACCGGGACCGGCTCGACCAAGACAGCGTCCGTCGCCTGGACACCAATCCGATGCGCATCCTGGACAGCAAGAACGCGGAAATGCGGGATGTCGTGGCCGGCGCGCCGGACATCACCGAGTACCTGGACGACGAATCCGGGGCGCATTTCAGCGAACTGCAGCGGATCCTGTCCGCTGCCGGCGTCCATTACACGGTGAACCCCCGGCTGGTGCGGGGTCTGGATTACTACACCCGCACGGTCTTCGAGTGGGTGACCGATGCCCTGGGTGCGCAGGGCGCCGTCTGCTCGGGCGGTCGCTACGACGGCCTGGTCGAACACCTGGGCGGTGTGCCCATGCCGGCGATCGGCTGGGCGCTGGGCATGGAGCGCCTGGTGGCCCTGTTCACCGAGGAGGGCGGTGCGGAACCGGACGCCACGCCGGTCGTCTACGTGGTGGCGGTGGGGAATGCGGCCGCCGCCGCCGCCTTTGTATTGGCCGAGCGGCTGCGCGACGGCCTGCCGGGGCGCGCGGTCGAGGTGAATGCCGGCGGCGGCAGCTTCAAGGCGCAGCTGAAGCGCGCGGATCGCAGCGGAGCGCGCTATGCCGTCGTGCTGGGCGAGAACGAGATCGCCGCCGGCGAGGCGGGTCTGAAGCCGCTGCGCACGGACGAGCCCCAGCAGAGCGTCGCGCTGACCACGCTGCCGGCGGTGCTTGCCGGGCGGCTGGACGGTGACGGGACGGGGTAAGGTCAGAAGGTTTAGAATGTCGGCCCGTCGCGGGCGGCACTCAACGACAAAGGGTCTGAGACATTGAACGATCTATCGGAGAAGGAAACCGTCGAGGCCATCCGTGACTGGTGGCGGGAGAACGGCAAGTTCATCATCGCCGGCATCGTGCTGGGCGTCGGCGGCCTGGTCGGCTGGAATCAGTGGCAGGCGCACGAGGCCGAGGAGGCCGAGTCCGCCTCCGCGGTTTTCGAGAAACTGATCGCGGCGGTGGAGGACGGCAGCGAGTACGACGCGAAGGCCCACGCGGCCACCCTCGCCGGGCAGTACGGCTCCACGCCGTACGCCCTGCAGGCGCACCTGGCCATGGCCAGATTCTACATGGATCAGGGCGAGAGCGAGCAGGCGGCGGCGGAGCTGCGCACCCTCATTCAGGACGGCGAGCCGCCGATCAGCCTGATCGCACGCCACCGCCTGGCCCGGGTCCTGCTCTATCAGGACAAGCCGGAGGAGGCGCTCGCGGCGCTGGAGGTCCCGGATGCGGGCGCGTTTCGGCCCCGCTTCCTCGAGCTCCGGGGCGATGCGCAATTTGCCCTCGGGCGGACCGGGGCGGCCCGGGATTCCTGGACGGCGGCAATTGCCGAGCCGGGTGACCCGCCCCTCATCGATACGCGGCTCGTGCAGATGAAG
Source organism: uncultured Woeseiaceae bacterium (assembly GCA_964427415.1). GTDB lineage: Bacteria > Pseudomonadota > Gammaproteobacteria > Steroidobacterales > Woeseiaceae > Lentisalinibacter. The sequence continues at coordinate 214,298 of CAYRUH010000002.1, forward strand.
CTGGACCAGCTGGGAGCGCCCGCCATGGCCGACGCCGGGGCCGGAACGCCGGAGGGAAGCGCACCGTGAGGGCTGCGCCCGTACCCCAGTCGACCGGACGCCTTTCGGCACGCTTATCCACAATAGGCGCCGCCTTGCTGCTCGGCGGCTGCGGGATATTCGGCGGCGGCGACGAGGCCGTCGCACCACCGGCAGAGCTGGTCGATTTCCGGCCCACGCTGGACGTGCGCCGGGTGCTCTCGGCCGGTCTCGGCGACGATGCAGAGGATCTCCGGCTCGCTCTCGCGCCGGCCGGCGACGGCACCCGGGTCTTCGCGGCCAGCCGGGACGGCCGCGTGCACGCCTTCGACGGCGAAAGCTCGGATAAGCTGTGGGAGACCCGGCTGGAGACGCAGCTCTCCGCCGGTCCCGGTGTCGGCGACGGCCGCGTGGTGGTCGCCGGCAGCGACGGCGACGTCATCGCGCTGACGGCCGGCGATGGCCGGGAGCTCTGGCGCGTGCGCATCGGCGGCGAGGTGCTCGCCCGGCCCGCCGTGGGCGGCAACCGGGTCATCCTGCGTACCGGCGATGGTCGGCTGCTCGCGCTGCGCGGCGACGACGGCAGGCAGATCTGGCAGCTGGAGCAGAGCGTGCCGCCGCTGACTCTGCGCGGCACTTCCGCGCCGGTGCTGGTGGCCGAAGCGGTCGTCTGCGGTTTCGACAACGGCCGTCTGCTGGCGACTTCACTGCTCAATGGCGAGGTGTTGTGGGAGCAGACCATCACGCCGCCCCAGGGCACCAGCGACCTGGATCGCCTCGTGGACATCGACGGCGAAGTCGCGGCCATCGGCCAGGACATCTACGTGGCCGGCTACCAGGGCCGAGTGGCGGCGCTGGCGCTGGAGTCGGGCTCCGCCCTGTGGTCACGAGAGCTGTCGAGTTACTCCGGTCTCGGCGTGGACTTCGCCAGCGTCTACCTCGTCACCGACGAAAGCGAGGTGCTGGCCCTGTCGCGCTCCAACGGTACCGAAATCTGGCGCCAGGACGCGCTGATGCGCCGCGGCCTGTCAACTCCCGCTGCCATGACCGGCTCGGTGGTGGTGGGCGATTTCGAGGGCTATCTGCACTGGCTGGATGCGCGCTCGGGCGAGATGCAGGCACGCGAGCGGGTGGACAACTCCCGCATCAGCGGCGATCTCTTCGTCCAGGACGGCCGTATCTACGCCCAGACCGAGAGCGGCCGCCTGGTCGGCTTCGCGCTGCCGGACGGCGGCGGGGAGTAAGGGCCGCTGCCGGCCCGGGTAACGCCACGGACGCCGGTAGGAAATCATGCTGCCCGTCATCGCACTCGTCGGACGCCCCAACGTCGGCAAATCCACGCTGTTCAATCGGCTGACCCGCTCCCGCGACGCGCTGGTGGCCGACTTCCCGGGGCTCACCCGGGACCGCCAGTACGGCTTCGGCAAACTCGGCCCCGTGCCCTGCATCGTCATCGACACCGGTGGCCTGGCCGGTGCCCGCGAGGGTGTCGAAGAGCTCATGGAGCAGCAGACGCTGAAGGCGCTGGAAGAGGCGGATCGGGTGGTCTTGCTGGTCGATGCCCGTGCAGGTCTCACCACCGCTGACGAGCACGTGGCAGACCTGGTGCGCCGCCGGGACGTGCCGGTGACCATCGCCGTCAACAAGGGCGAGGGGCTCTCGAGCGACATGGCGGCGAGCGAATTCCACGCACTCGGCCTGGGCGATCCGGTGGTGATCTCGGCGGCCCACGGCGACCGGGTGTCCGCCATGATGGATTCCGTGCTGGCAGGCTTTGAGCCCGAGTCCGAGCCGGCCCGGGCGCCTGCCGACAGCGTCGCCGTCGCGGTGATCGGCCGGCCCAACGTCGGCAAGTCCACGCTGATCAACCGTCTGCTGGGCGAGGAGCGCCTGGTCACCTTCGACCAGCCGGGCACCACCCGGGACAGCGTGCGTGTGCCCTTCAGCCGCCACGGCCGGGACTACACGCTCATCGACACCGCGGGCGTCCGGCGCCGTGCCCGGGTGCACGAATCCATCGAGAAGTTCAGCATCGTCAAGGCGTTGCAGGCCATGGAAGAGGCGGCCGTGGTCATCGCCGTGGTCGACGCCCGGGAGGGGATCAGCGAGCAGGACGTCTCGCTGATGGGTCTCGCCGTCGAGCGCGGTCGGGCGATCATCATCGCCGTCAACAAGTGGGACGGCCTCAGCGTCGATCAGCGCCGCCATGTCCGCGACGACCTCGGGCGCCGGCTGCCGTTCATGGACTTCGCGCCGCGCTATTTCATCTCGGCGCTGCACGGCACCGGCGTTGGCGACCTGCTGGCGAGCGTCAATGCGGTGCATGCCGCGGCCTGGCGTGACCTGCCGACGCCGGATCTCACCCGGGCGCTGCAATCGGCGGTGGAGACGCATCCGCCGCCGCTGGTCAGGGGCCGGCGCATCCGCCTGCGCTTCGCACACCAGGGCGGGCGCAACCCGCCGGTGATCGTCATCCACGGCAATCAGACCGAGCGGTTGCCGGGCAGCTACAAGCGCTATCTGATCAACCACTTCCGCCAGACCTTCGGCCTGGACGGGACCCCGATACGACTCAGTCTGCGAACCGGCGACAACCCCTACAAGGGCCGCCGCAACAAACTCACGCCGCGACAGCAGCGGCATCGCAAGCGCCTGATGAAGCACGTCAAGCGCTGATTTGACCCATGGGAAGACACTAACCAGAACAAGGACTCCGCCATGAAAATACTGAAAGACATCCTCGAGGCCCGTAACGGCGGCGCCGTGAAACAACTGGCCGCCCAGTTCGGCCTGGGCGACGCCGAAGCCGGTGCGGCGGTGGCGAAGCTGCTGCCTGCCCTGACCGAGGGGCTGAAGAAGAACGCGGCGGCGCCGGGCGGCGCGGAGGCCCTGCTGGCGGCCCTGCAGAACGGCGCCCACCGCCGCTACATCGAGGACCCCGCCCGGCTCGCCAGCGATGAGACCGTGCGCGACGGCGAAGGCATCCTCGGGCATCTGCTCGGCAGCAAGGACGTCAGCCGCCGGGTGGCGGCGAATGCCGCGGAGGAGACCGGCATCGACGTGGGCAAGCTGAAGCAGATGCTGCCGCTGGTGGCCGCGATGGCGATGGGCTCGCTGAGCAGGGAAAGCGCAGACGGCGGCGCCCTCCGCGAGGAGCGGGGCGGCGGCTCTGGCGGGCTCGGCGGCCTGCTGTCCGGCATGCTGGACGGCGACCGTGACGGTTCGGTGAGCGACGACCTCTTCGGCATGGCGAAGAAGTTCCTGCGCTGACGACGCCGCGGCGGCCGACGGTAGCGAGGCTTGCCGCCAGGCCGCACAATGGAGGCCTGATGGACGCACCGAGACAGGAATCGAGGCCGAGCGCCAGGAAGATCCACCGCGTCGAGGGCGAGTTCCCCATGCGCCGCGGCGGGGTGCTGGTGGACCCGCAGATCGCCTACGAGACGTGGGGTACGCTGAATGCCGCCCGCGACAATGCGGTGCTGATCTTCACCGGCCTGTCGCCCTCGGCCCATGCCACTTCGTCCCGGGAAGACCCGGCGCCGGGCTGGTGGGAGGAGATGGTCGGGCCGGACCGGCCGGTGGATACCGAGCGCTATTTCGTGGTCTGCGTGAACTCGCTGGGCAGCTGCTATGGCTCCACCGGCGCGGCCTCCGTCGACCCGACCACCGGCCAGCCCTACCGGCTCAACTTCCCGGTGCTGAGCCTCGAGGACGTCGCCCGCGGCGGTCATGCCGTGGTCGAGCACCTCGGCATCGAGCGGCTGCATACGGTGATCGGCTGCAGCATGGGCGGCATGACGGCGCTCGCCTACTGCCTGCAGTACCCGGGGGCGGCGCGCCACCTCGTCTCCATCTCCTCCTGCGACCGCGCGCTGCCGTTCTCCATCGCCCTGCGCTCGCTGCAGCGGGAGATGATCCGCAAGGACCCGGCGTGGAACGAGGGTAACTACGAACTGGGCCAGGGTCCGATCACCGGCATGCAGCTCGCCCGCAAGCTCGGCATGATCACTTACCGCTCGGCCAAGGAATGGGAGCAGCGCTTCGGCCGCGAGCGGGTATCCGAGGAGCACCTCTCGGGCGACCCCTTCTGCATCGACTTCTCCGTGGAGTCTTACCTGGAACACCATGCCCGCAAGTTCACCGGCCAGTTCGACGCCAACTGCTATCTCTACCTCTCGCGTGCCAGCGACCTGTTTGATCTGGGCGACCACGGCGGCTCCCGCCACGTCGCGTTTTCGCGCATCGACCTGGAACGGGCCGTGGTGATCGGTGTAGAGACCGACTTCCTGTTCCCCATCCGTCAGCAGGAAGATCTGGCCGACGGACTGCGCAAACCGGGCCGCGAGGTAGAGTTCGTGCGGCTGCACTCGCCGCAGGGCCACGACTCCTTCCTGGTGGACATGGATTCCTTCCGCCCGGTGATCTGCCGCTTTTTCGAGACCTGCAGTTAACCCCACTTCTTCCTGCCCGGCCCCCTTCTGTGGTGGCCGCCCTGCGGGGGTATCCATCTTGCTCCCGACAAAAGGTCGCGGCGATGGATACCCCCGATGGCGGGCCAACGCCAAAAGAAAGCCGGATCGGGCCTGGAGGCCCTCCTACCTCAGGAAGAGCGCCGGGTCTACGGCGGTGGCATTCAGGTACACGCCCCAGTGCAGGTGCGGGCCGGTCACCCGGCCGGTCGCACCGACCGTGCCCAGCTGCCCACCGGCGTCCAGATCCTCGCCTTCCTCGACATCGATGCGCGCGAGGTGGCAGTAGAGGGTGACCAGACCCTGGCCGTGGTCGACGATCACCGTGTTGCCGTTGAAGAAATAGTCGCCGGTGGCGACGACCCGGCCGGGCAGTGGATTCTCGACGGGCGTGCCCTGCGGCGCCGCGATGTCCATGCCCTTGTGGGGCGAGCGGGGCTGGTCGTTGAAGAAGCGCCGCAGGCCGAAGCTGGAGCTTCGCCGCCCCGACACCGGCGCCTCGAAGCCGAGTGCCGGTTCGCGTGATTCGCTGAATCGCCCGAGGGCCGCATCGATGATCCGGCGCTCGCGGCCGATGCGCTCGAGATCCGCCGGGTCAGGCGTGACGTGGCGGCGATCGGGGACCGTCAGGTGCTGGGCGGCGTAATCCGCTGCGCTGATCTCGACAGCGACCTCCCTGCGCTCGCCGTCGGCAGTTTCCACGGACAGCGTCACTGTGCCCGGCTCCCTGTCCAGCGGAATGCCGGCCACCGCCAGCCAACGCCCGTCCTGCCGGCGCAGCATGACCCGGCGCTCGCCCAGGTAGACCCGGGCCGGCGGCGAGGCCGTGTCGGGCAGGGCCACGGTTGCGATGCCGCCCGGCCGTGGCGCATGGGGCAGGGGCCTGCCTGCGCCGTGCACCGCGCGGTACATGTCGGCCGCGTTCGCGGCCTGGCACAGCACGGCCGCGGTCAGGCCGGCGAGAAGGAGGTTCACTGCAATGGCGGTCAGCGGGCCGGGGATCGCAGCTGGGGGCCATTGCCATTTCATTTCTGATCCTCCGGTGTCTCGATGGATTCCACGACGGCGGTCAGGCTGCCGCGGGCGACGCGGGCGCGGATTCGCGCGCCGGGCTCGACCGTGGCTGCCTCGCGCAGCACGGCATCGCCCGGCTCCGTCGAGACGATGGCATAGCCCCGCTCCAGGGTCGCCAGCGGGTTCACCGTATTGAGCGCGCGGGCGTCGCCGGCGAGACGGGTTCTGAGCCCCTGCAGGCGCTCGGGCATGACCCGGCGCAATGTCCGGTCCGCCAGGCGCAAGCGGCCATGCAGTTCCTTCAGCCGGCCCGCCGGAGAGGCGGCCAGCAGGCGCGCGTGCTGGCGCTCGAGGCGGTGCCCGGCCGTGACCAGGAGCGCGCTGCGTGCGGACGCCATACGACGCGACAGCGAGTCCAGGCGCTCCTGCTGCTGGCGAAGCCGCCGCGCCGGGCTCGCCAGGGTCAGCCGCCGCGCCAGCCGGTCCAGGGTCTGGCCACGGCCCTCCAGCCGCCGGTCCAGGCCGGAGGCCAGCCGTCGTGCGCCCTGATCCAGCCGCGCCGACCATTCCCGCCAGTCCGGCACCACCAGTTCCGCCGCGCCGGAGGGCGTGGGCGCCCGCAGGTCCGCGGCGAAATCCGCGATGGTGAAATCGATCTCGTGGCCGACGCCGGTGAGCACCGGGATCGGACTGGCGCGCACCGCGCGGGCCACCGCCTCCTCGTTGAACGACCACAGGTCCTCCAGCGAGCCGCCGCCGCGGGCGAGGATGAGCACGTCGCACTCGGTGCGCCGCCCGGCCGTCTCGATGGCGGCGACGATCCCGGGCGCTGCTGCATCGCCCTGCACGGCGGTGGGGTAGACGATGACCGGTACCGCCGGGAAACGTCGCGCGAGCACCTGCAGGATGTCGCGGACCGCCGCGCCGGTGGGCGAGGTGACCACGCCGACCCGCCGGGGCAGGCGCGGCAGGCGTCGCTTCAGCGCCTGGTCGAACAGCCCTTCGGCGGCGAGCTTCTTCTTCAGCGCGTCGAAGCGCCGTCGAAGCTCCCCTTCGCCGGCTTCCTCCATTTGCTCGACGATCATCTGGTAGTCGCCACGGGGCTCGTACAGGCTGACGCGGCCGCGCACCAGCACCTGCCGGCCGTTCTCCGGGCGGAAGGCCAGTCCGCGCTGGCGCTGGCGGAAAAAGGCACAGCGGATCTGCGCCCCGTCGTCTTTCAGGCTGAAATACACGTGCCCCGAGGCCGGGCGGGCGAGATTCGAGAGCTCGCCCTCCACCCACAGGCGAGGCAGCTCGGTCTCCAGCAGCAGGCGCACGTCCCGGTTGAGTTGCGAGACGCTGAGCGGGCGTTCCCGGCCGCCGCCGGGCAGGGGGGTATCCACGGATTCCATGGCGCGACAGTATAGGTCAGCGTGAGGCCTGACATCCGGTTTACCGGCTCGGCGGTGAGGCATACAATAGTCGGTTTACCCGAACCGCCAGGCAGAACCCAATGCGCATAGCGAAGGAAGCGCTCACATTCGACGACGTCCTCCTGCAGCCGGCCTATTCCGAGGTGCTGCCGCGGCAGGTAAGCCTGGCCACCCGGCTGACCCGCGAGATCCCTCTCAACATCCCGCTGACCTCGGCCGCCATGGACACGGTCACCGGTGGCCGGCTTGCGATTACCATCGCCCAGGAAGGCGGGCTGGGCGTCATCCACAAGAACATGACGCCCCGTGAGCAGGCGCGCCAGGTCATGCTGGTCAAGAAGTACGAGAGCGGCGTCATCTCCGATCCCATTACGGTCCCGCCGGACCTCACCATCCGCGAGGTCATGGAACTCACCCGGTCGAATAACATCTCCGGGGTGCCGGTGGTGGACGGTGACGAGACGGTCGGTATCGTCACCAATCGGGACCTGCGCTTCGAGACCCGGCTGGATTCACCGGTGTCCTCTGTGATGACGCCGAAGGAGAAGCTGGTCACGGTGCGTGAGGGCGCAGCCAAGGACGAAGTGCTCTCGCTGCTGCACAGGCACCGCATTGAAAAGGTGCTGGTGGTGGACGACAACTTCCGCCTGCGCGGCATGATCACGGCCAAGGATTTCCAGAAAGCCACGGACTTCCCGCTGGCCTGCAAGGACGAACGCGGCGCGCTCCGCGTGGGCGCCGCCGTGGGCACCGGCGCCGACACCGACGAGCGGGTCGAGCGGCTGGTGAAGAGCGGCGTCGACGTCATCGTCGTCGACACCTCGCACGGCTTCTCCCGGGGCGTGCTCGACCGGGTCTCCTGGATCAAGCGGCACTATCCGGACACCCAGGTCATCGGCGGCAATGTGGTCACCGGCGATGCCGCACTCGCCCTGGCCGAGGCCGGCGCCGATGCCGTCAAGGTGGGCATCGGTCCCGGCTCCATCTGCACCACCCGCGTGGTGGCCGGCGTCGGCGTGCCGCAGATCTCTGCGGTGGCGGAGGTGGCCGACGCGTTGGCGCCGAGCGGCGTACCGGTGATCGCCGATGGCGGCATCCGCTATTCCGGCGACATTGCCAAGGCGCTGGTCGCCGGCGGCTACTGCGTGATGATCGGCGGGCTGTTCGCCGGCACGGAGGAGTCGCCGGGGGAGGTCGAACTCTACCAGGGCCGCTCCTACAAGTCCTACCGGGGCATGGGCTCCATCGGGGCGATGGCGAAAGGCTCCAAGGACCGCTACTTCCAGGACGCCACCGAGGAGTTGGAAAAGCTGGTGCCTGAGGGCATCGAGGGCCGGGTGCCCTACAAGGGCAGCATGGTTGCCATCGTCCATCAGCTGATGGGCGGCGTGCGGGCGGCCATGGGCTACACCGGCTGCAGCTCCATCGACGAGATGCGCACCAAGCCCCAGTTCGTGCGCATCACCGGCGCGGGCATGCGCGAGAGCCACGTCCACGACGTCGCGATCACGAAGGAAGCGCCGAACTACCGCGCCGAGTAAGCCGCCGATGTCACGGGACATCCATGCGCACCGCATCCTGATCGTCGATTTCGGCTCCCAGTACACTCAGCTGATTGCGCGGCGCGTGCGCGAAGCCGGCGTCTACTGCGAGATTCACCCCTGGGACATGGGCGAGGCCGAAATCCGCGGCTACAGCGCCAGCGGCGTCATCCTCTCCGGCGGTCCGGAATCGGTGAACCTGGACGACCCGCCCCGGGCCCATGAAGCCCTGTTCGAGCTCGGCGTGCCCGTGCTCGGCATCTGTTATGGCATGCAGGCCATGGCGGCCCAGCTCGGTGGTCGGGTAGCGGCCTCGGTGCAACGGGAGTTCGGCTATGCCGAGATCCGGCCGGGTGATTCGGAATTGCTGCACGGCCTGGTCGACGAGCATCACCGCGACGGTACGGCGCTGCTGAAGGTGTGGATGAGTCACGGCGACCGGGTCGAGGCGCTGCCGCCCGGCTTCGCAGCGGCCGCATCCAGCGACAACTCGCCGCTGGCCGCCATGGAGGACCCGCAGCGCCACTTCTACGGCCTGCAGTTCCACCCCGAGGTGACCCATACTCTGCAGGGCGAGCAGATCGTCTTCCGCTTCGTGCGGGATATCTGCGGCTGCCCCGGCGACTGGACGCCGGGCAACATCGTCGCCGACGCCATCGCCATGGTGCGCGCTCAGGTGGGCGACGGCCGGGTGCTGCTGGGGCTCTCCGGCGGCGTCGACTCCTCGGTGGTGGCGGCGCTGTTGCACGAGGCCATCGGCGAGCAACTCGTCTGCGTGTTTGTGGACCACGGTCTGCTGCGCATGAACGAGGGCGACCAGGTCATGGACACCTTCGCCCGGCATCTCGGCGTGAACGTCATCCGGGTGAACGCGGCGGACCGCTTCTTCGCGGCGCTGGAAGGCGTCGCGGATCCGGAAGAGAAGCGCAAGATCATCGGCCGCGAATTCATCGCCGTCTTCGACGAACAGGCCCGGGAGCTGGAAGGCATCGACTGGCTGGCCCAGGGCACGATCTACCCGGACGTGATCGAGTCCGCCGGCGCGCGGACCGGCAAGGCGCACGTGATCAAGTCCCACCACAACGTGGGCGGCCTGCCGGAGAAGATGAACCTGAAGCTGGTCGAGCCGTTGCGCGAGCTCTTCAAGGACGAAGTGCGGCGTATCGGCGTGGAACTCGGCCTGCCCCGGGAGATGGTCTACCGCCATCCCTTCCCGGGACCGGGTCTCGGCGTACGCATCCTCGGCGAGGTCAAGCGCGAGTATGCCGCGCTCCTGCAGCGCGCCGACGAGATATTCATTTCGGAACTGCGCGCCCACGATCTCTACGACAAGACCAGCCAGGCCTTCGCCGTGTTCCTGCCGGTACGCTCGGTCGGCGTGATGGGTGACGGGCGGCGCTACAACTGGGTGATCGCGCTGCGCGCCGTGGAGACCATCGATTTCATGACCGCCCGCTGGGCGCACCTGCCGTACCAGTTCCTGGAGCGGGTCTCGCTGCGGATCATCAACGAGGTGGACGGCATCTCCCGGGTCACTTATGACATCTCCGGCAAGCCGCCGGCGACGATCGAGTGGGAGTGACTGGCACGCACAGGCAATGACTGGCAACGGCCGGCAATAGCGATCTCAACTCAACGGTATTTGTAGCGAATCGAGCGGGGCTCGAATTTGTCAGCAATTGGCACTGACAGGGAGCACCCGCGCCTACCAGTATGAGAGATTGTTCGAGAGTGCTCAGCAATTTCAATCATAAAGGTGTTATATCCGGTTATTTCAGATGGCGTTGTGGATCCTGCCGGCCATGCAGAACACGGATGATTTCAACGCTGTTGGCGGTCACACGGTAAAACAGGGTGTGGCTTTCTACGGGGAGGCTTCTGGTGTCGGGTAGGAGCTCGGGGCGCTCGGTACCCATAAGTGGCTGCTGGGTCAGCAACCAGAATTGATTCTTTATAGTGGACAGGTAGCTTTCAGATTGTGCTCGTCCCCACTGTCGCAGGCCATATTGGTAAATGTCCTTGAGGTCATTTTTAGCGGCAGGCGCAATGACGAGCTGATGGGACACCAAGAAGGTCAGCTCTTGATATCTTCAAACAAGGTGTCGAGCGCCGATCTTGATTCGACTACGATACCTTCTCCACGGTCTAGTTGGTCTACGCCGACCTTCAGTTGCTCACGTAGTCGAGTCAATTTGATCTCATGAACCCAGTCTTCATGGGTTTCCATAAAACGGAGCGCCTCGCGGATGACTTCGCTCGCATTGTTGTAAAAACCGGTTTCCACTTTGGCTTTAACGCGAGCTTCCAGTTCAGGAGTTAGTGAAATATGCATAATGACCTTCAAGGGTAGATGCTGTTCTAAAGGATGCTAGGTTGGATTACAAAGATTGTCAAACATTGTATCGACGATCGCGCCGGTTGTTAATGGCGTTCTCTGAATAATCGAGCGTATGGCTCCCGTACATTGAGGTTGTTGCCGGACGCAGGGTGTGGGGTTTCGGGAAGTCGGGATTTGGGGCCCGCAGCGATGGCGGTGCCATGCACCACATTTCTTGCGTGTGATATAAGGTCGGCACGTCAGCCTTATTGTCTTACAGTAGGGTTCTACCCCACTTTCACGGACGTTCCTAAACCAGTTAAACACTCAAGATCACGGTTGGCCACTCTTCACCATTTTCGTGGATTTTGAAACCGCTCAATTGGCGCAACGCACTAATCCTTGTATTTGTCCTTGATTGCCTGAGTCTCACGTCACGTCCCAGCCGAGGTGTTTGGCGGCAACCGATATAAGGGCAGCTGGCGGCTCGGTGGTAATCTGTGGGCGACACGATGAGCATGTCCCTATGAAGGGCGTGATCAATCTCGGTCTCGAAAAGATAGATGGCGCCGGTCACGGCCAGAAGGATGAGGAACGGCAACGATATGACCCCGGCATAGAAATGCTAGCGCCAGGCCGCACGATGGATCTGAGCGCTGGTCATTTTCGAGGCGCGATCATATCTGCCGGGTGTTCCGATTCGATTGAGCGCAGGCGAAATCGTCTCGCCTCGGGGTCAAAGCGAACATCTGCTGTGTCGAAAGCCTGCGCGATCGCACCGTTCTCGACAAGGTCTGACGGAGTGCCTGCGATGAGGCGTCCGGTATCGACGATCCAGAGCTCGCGCGCAAGCTCGAGGCTGAGCTCAAGGTCATGGCTCGAAAGCAGGACGATGGCGCCACTCACCTCGGCGTATTGGCGCAGAAGGGCCATGATTTCAACACGGCCGGGCAGGTCCAAAAAGGCGGTGATCTCGTCCAGCACCAGAAGGCGGGCCGACTGGGCGAGCGCTCGCGCGATCATCACACGCTGGCGTTCACCGTCTGAGAGGCTGTCAAAGGTTTTGGCGGCAAACTGGCTGGCACCTGCCTGCGCCATGGCACTTGTGATCGCATCATAATCTCGCGACGAAAGCCTGCCGCGCCAGTCGGTGTATGGCTGCCGACCGAGTTCGACCACATCGCTGGCAAGGAGGCCGGGAGACGAGACCCGTTCGGTTGTAACGACGGCTATGGCGCGGGCACGCTCACGCGGGCTGAGTTCCGAGATGTCTGAATTTTCGAGGATGGCCTGTCCGGAAAGCGCGGACTGTAGGCCGCTGATGGTGCGCATAAGCGTGGACTTACCGGCCCCATTGCGGCCGATGACGCAGACGAAGGCACCGGCAGAAAGACTCAGGGACACCGCGCCGACCACTTCGCCGCGAAGGCCGCGATAGCCTGCCGTGAGGGCGTTGAGGGTCAGCATCAGGCGCTGCCCTTGAGAGAGGAGCTGTAGAGAAGGAGCATGATGACGACCGGTGCGCCGACGAGGGCGAGTATGGCGTTCAGGTGGAGGAAATGTTGTTCCCAGGGAAGATGCACCACCGCGTCGGCACTGACGGCGAGCAGCGCACCGCTCAGCGCCGCCAGCGGGATGAGGGGCAGGATCTTCGATGTTCTGGCAATGGCTCGCGCAAAGTGCGGCACGATCAGACCGATAAAAGTCACCGGCCCGCAAAAGGCCGTGACGGGCGCCACGAGAAGCACGACCGCGCCGAGTACGAGCCAGCGCAGGCGGCGGACATCGACACCGAGGCTGCGGGCATAGCTCTCGCCTAAAAGGAGCGAACTCAGTCCCTTGGCGCTCGCCACCGCAACAAGCAGGCCAATCGCAATCGGCATGATCATGAAACCCACATCGGCGAAGTCAGAGGACGCGAAGGTGCCGTCATTCCATCCGGAATAGACCCGTCCGCCCACCCGGTTAGCGAAGTGGATGATGATGCTAACCAGCCCCTGCACCGTGAAGCCCAGCATCAGGCCGACAACGAGGAGGGTGATATTGCCAACCCGCCGGGACAAGGCCGCCATAGCTGCAGCAAAGACGGCAACGCCGATTAGAGCGCCGGTAGTCAGGCCGATGCCTTGAAAAGCGGTGAGAAAACTAATGGCCGCAGGTCCGGCGAAAGCGGCGGCGGTCACGATCATGGCGACACCGAGCTGCCCGCCGGCCAGCAGTCCGAGCGACCAGGCATCCGCCATGGGGTTGCGAAACAGGGCCTGCATCAGCACGCCCGAAATACCGAGCGCAGCCCCGGCGATTAGGCCGGTGATGACCCGCGGCAGGCGGATGTCACGCACGATCTGACCCGCAACGGGGTCGGTTTCAGGCAGAAACAAGCCTGCAAACAAGCGTTCAGGGCTGAGCGAAATCTGTCCGTAAGAAAGCGTGAAGAGGCTCATGCCAAACAGAGCGAATGCAAAGAGGCTGAGGGTCAGAAGCTCACGGCCTCGACGGCTTGCCGGGCCTGCCTGCGCCGACGCATCTGTCATGGTCGTGGCGTCCTTGTGTCGGGCTGGATATAGGTGAAGCTGGCCGGGGCAAGGTCTGGGAAGAGCATGCCGATTGTGTCAGCCAGTAGGATGTCAGGCCGAATCAGCCCCGTCTCATAGATGTCGAAAGCGTCAGCTTCCGGTTTCAAAGCTCCATCAGACGCAAACAGGCAGCCCTCGCGCCATGCCCTGAACTTCTCCAGATAACTCGTGTCCTCGAAGGGCGCTGAATGGCTGTCTCTTATAATCCAGCAATCGACTTCGCGGGCCCTGTCGAGCAGCCTTTCCGAACTCATTCGCATGAAGTCATCAAGGCGCATGTCATCATCCAGTGCCAGCGGATTAACACCGCCGGCATCCTGCAAAAGCTGGTTCTGCGCATTGCGCACGGTCACCATCCATCGCCCGCTCCCGCCATACCACGCACTTAGCACCGGCCTTGGCTCACGGTCGGTCACACTGTCACGTAGCCGGGCGACATTCGCTTCGACCCCTTCGGCAAAGGCTTCGGCCTCGGTCTCTCTGCCAGTGAACAGCCCCACGAGTCGGACATAGTCGACAGGGGCCATATAATCGGGCTCCACCTCAACGAAAACCGGCACGACGGGCACGCCGAGGGATTTGATCCGCTCATAAAATTCAGCGTGACCGAGATCGCCCAAGACCATAAAGAGAACGTCCGGCTGGCTACCAATCAGCGTGTCGATAGAGGGCGGGGCGTGCCAACCATAGCCGATCTGGGCGATCTCGCCCGAGCGAGCGCGCGCGCGGATCGCATCGTTGTAGCTCTTGACCCCGCCAACAGCCACAAGCCGGTCGTCAATGCCGAGTGCGCTGAGCATGGCTTCGAGATAGCCGTAATTGACCGCAATCCGCTCGACGGGCGTGCGAACCAAAACGGCGCCTTCGAGGTCTCCAGTGAGCTGCGGTGGATCGACCTCCCTCGGCACGATGACAACGCGAGCGCTCTGGTCGGCGCCCTTTGCATCTCCGCCCCAGCTCACCACAGGGGCGCTGAGGTCGAGGATGTGGTAATCATCGCGAGCGTAAAGCTTGAACGTCTCCGCGTATGCCATTTCCACGCGGTCGGCGCCGCGAGGAGGACCTTCAGCCAGGGCGGCTTCGTTACCGCCGGTCTCTGCGCCGCAGGCCGCCAGCAACGCTCCGGTACACATGAGCAACAACGCGCGCAACACGACTAGAACCTCCAATTCACGGCAAGGCGCACCTGTCGCGGTGTGCCGGGCATAGCATAGGTCGGGGAATTGCGGTTGCCGAAATAGGAGTAATAGGTCTCCTCGAACAGATTGGTCACCGTGAAATCGATGCTAATCCCGTCAAGCTGAGGCGGTGCAATCTGCGCAGCAAGCGTCACCAGCGAGTAGCCGCCGTCGGATAAGGCATTGTCCACGGTGTAGAAATAGTCATCATAGTATTCGAGGATGCCACGCACGGACAGCCAGTCGGTGACTTCCTGATCGACCTGCAGATAGAGAATGTGCTCTGGCACACCGACGGGTGTATTACCGGAGAAATCCAGCGGACCAGAGAAGGTGCTGATCGTCAGCTCTTCCCATTCCGGGTCGAGATAGGTGTAGTTCAATTTCACAGTCGTCGTGTTGGTTGGTGTTGCGACCAGAGACAGCTCCAGGCCCTGGCTTGTGTAGAGGTCGCCGAACGTGACCAGATTTCCGGGCTGGGAGAAGTCGTTTTCAGCGGCCGGGTTGTTGACGATCTGACGGCGGTCTTTCTGCTCACTGTAGAAAACGATGGCCTCTGCCCGCAGGGTGTCATTGAGGAAGCGGCCTTTGACGCCGACCTCGATACTGTCGATCGTCGTCGGGCGGGTCTCCGGACGTGCAAACTGGACGGGGTCCCACTCGAAGGTCGCCCCAAAATTGGAATTGAAGCCGCGACCGTAGGCAGCATAGACCTGTCCCCAGTCAGTGAGATAGGAAAGAGTCGCCTTGGGCGAGAAGGCGTCGGCGCTGCCCGATTGCGGTCCTCCCTGGGAGATACCGTCGACCGGAAAGAAGACTGCATCCCGGCTAAAATCATCATACCGGAGGCCAAGCGTCAGTCGCAGCCGATCCGACAGCGTGATCTCGTCCTGCACGAATGCGCCCCAGAACGTGTTTTCAAACTCACTGTCGGAAAGCAGCTCGTCGCGCACGAAACACGGATTGTTTTCATTAAGTACGGCGCCCGACGCGAAGTCGACTTCCACCAGATAGAAAGTGAAGCCGCAGTCGAAAGTGAAGCCGTTCTGGCCGCTCCAGAAGTTCTGTATGTCGCTGTTGGACTGTTCTCCGGTCACGCCGAATACGATGTCGTGTCGATCTGAAGTCCAGCGGCCGGTCGCCTCACCATAGGCCACTTCCTGGCTTGTCGGCCCGAAAAAACCGTTATAGCCCACGATGCCCGCGTCCAGGTTGCGCCCGAACGGGTCGAAGAAATTCAGGGCAGGCTCCGCCGCGATGTCCCGGTAGGAGCCGCGCACTGTGAAGGACAGCGCGTCGTTCACGCGGTGGTCGACTGCCACGGCGGTGAAGAGGTTCTCGATCTGCCGGTTAGGCGATCCAAACCCGATAAAGCCTTCATCCCCTCCGATGAATGGAAGGATGTCACCATTTGCGCCAAGCGGGCGGCCATTGGGCAGTTCGACATCGCGGTCGTTGTAGTTTACATAGCCAGACAGTGTGGTCTGCGCGGTGAAGTTCACGCTCGCCTTGGCGAAAATATTGAACACTTCACGATTGGCCTGTTCGCGCCAGCCGCCATAATCCTCGTAGGACCCGGCCAGAAGCAGGCTGCCACGATCGCCAAAAACGCGTTCCATTGCGAGGTCGGCGCGCTTGAAATCGTCACTGCCGACTGTCGCTTGCGCGCTGACAGCATTGCTGTCTGGCGAGCGGGTGATGTAGTTGGTTGCGCCGTAAAGTGCACCGCGCCCATAAAGCGCGGAAACCGGCCCTTTCACGATCTCGATTTGATCGACCGCGTCATAGGGGATCTGGTTGAGCTGAAGTTCTTCGAACAGGCCAATAAAGGGGATGCCATCGATCAGGCTGATCGTACCTTCGGTGCCCGTCGATCCTCGGAAGGAAACGAACGGGAAGGCGTCGCCGTCGCCCTCGCCGCGGCGGAAGAAGACGCCGGTGACACCGCGATACTCATCTGTGCCGACGGTGAAACCATTACGGCGAAGCTCCGCAATGTCCTGCACCGCAATTGAGGCTGGCACTTCGATCAGCGTCTGTTCTGTTCGTGTAGCCGTGACGACGATGGTCTCCAGCTGCCCAGACGTGTCCTCAGCTTGCTGCGCGAGTGCAGAGCCACCCAGCAGGGTGAACACGGTCGCGCAGAGGGCACGACGTTTTAGAGAGGTTTTGTTTGTCATGGAACGTGTATCCTTGAGGTTAGAATTGGTTAGAGAGAGTGAGCTTGATGAAGGCCCCGCGCGTACGATCGATCACCTCACTGCCGGCGAAGGCGCCGCCGCGATCGGGCGTGAAGAACAGGCGTTCGCGCGGAAAATCCTGGCCACCGATATTTCGGACTTCGATTCGGGATTTGACGCCGAAGAAGCGCGTGGTCTCGACGAATGCGGTCCAGCGGGTTTCGCGGGATTCGAAAACGGCCTCGTCGACAAAAAAATTCTCGATGTCTGTTGGCGGCTCGTAGCGCAAACCCCAGGCGAATTGCAGCTCTGGCAAATCCTGGCGGAAATTCACATCGATCACCGGGCTTGCAAAACCGTTGACGTTCCTTATACGGCCCGTCAGCGGATCGTCGAACGACGACTCCCTGAGAGCGATGTCGGCTTCGATGAGCCCGCCCGGAATGAGCAAGCCGAGCGGCAGGCTCAGATCCGCATCCAGTCCCCAAAACTGAGCCGACCCGGCATTGGCGACGCCGAAAGCGCCTGACGGCAGCACCACCTGCTCGAGGACATCATCCCGCCACTCGTGGAAAACCTCGAGATTGAGCGCTGTGCCGGAGGGCGCGCGGTAGTCGACGGTGAAGCCTGCGCGAGTCGTTTGATCCGGACCGAGATCAGGATTTCCGCCGAGAAACCGGTCGTCTTCGGCATTGGCGGAGGCAGCGAAGTCGTTGAAGTCGAGCTGGTTCACGGTTCGGCGAATTACCGTGCGCAGTTGGATCTCGTCTGACAGCTGATAGTTGACAGCGAACGAGGGCTTGAGGAACGTGAAGCGGCTTTCGCCGTCGGCGTCGCCGCTTACCGTGATCTGAGACGTCTCAACCGCGAGCCCAGCCTGCAGCGTCCATTTTGGCGCCGTGACCCAAATCAGATTTACAAACGCCTCGCTGCGGGTTTCCTCGACCGTGACGTCGGAGGCGGGCAGGTCAATCGGACGTACGCCACTGGCATCTTCGACCTCAAGAGCGATTTGCGAATCGAGCCGGTTAAAGACGATCTCGCCCCCGAATTCCGGGCGAAGCTTGCCGTCGACGCGCCCGAGGGTGGCGCGCGCGAGAAGCTCGATCGGTACCCGCTCTGCGCTGAAGCGGTTGATCGAGACCGTCTCGCCGACCGGTACCTCGACGACATTGTTCGAGCTTTGAGTGATGTCGCGAACCGAACCGAGGCCGAGCAACTTCAGGGACCAGTCGTCGGCGACGGTGCGCGTCCAGTCAGCGCTGAATTCCCCTGCCCAGAACTCGGAATCGAAGCGGATGTCGGTGCGCCGATCCGGATTGCCGATTGGCTGGCGCATGAGAAATCCGTCCCGGCCTGTTTCTTGATAGAACTTGCTATTCCCAAACCGACCGTTGAGGGTCAGTGTGCCGCCGCCCGTGGGCCGCTTCGCCTCGGTCGCGATGAAGGCGTCTTGCAAGGTCGATGGCAAAGTCTCTGCTTCGAAAATCAAGAGCGCACCGTCGGCATCGAACCGCTGTCGGTCGAAATCGGTGAAGACGAACTGCTCCCAGAACGCATTGAGCCTTGTCGTTGTGCTCCACGCGCCCAAAGGTGCGGTCACCGACACTTCTCCACGGGGGTAGATCAGCCCCTCGGCATTGCGTTCGAGTTCTGCCGACCATGTGCCCGCAGCGGTCTGCGGCTTTCGTATCACATTGGCGACGATCCCCTGGCCGGCCGTCTCACCAGCGCGCTGAGCACCGCGTTTGATCTCGATCCGCTCGACGCTGTCGGCGGGGATACGGCGCAGGAAATCGTCAAGCCCGCCCGATTTGACAGATGGCCGCTCCCCATCGATCAGCACATTACCGGCGCCGCCGCCAAAACCGCGCAGGCTCGCACCTTCCTGGAGGGTAAATCCGGGCGCACGTGCCAGAAGATCGAGCGCAGTTTGCGGAAAGAAACGGTCGAAGAAGGCTCGCTTGTAGGTCTCCGTCTGCGCGGTCTCAGTGCTCGACTTGGACGGCGCGCCTTGAGCAACGGCCGAATTCGGCGTGACGACGCTGAATGCGATGCTGGCGCAAACAAAAATCCAAGTACTGACTCGGCGTCTAATCAATGCAAAACCAGCTTTGAAAACGCTATAACATAACATTATTTACCCTGCCCATAGTGGATTGGTCAAGAGAGCGTGGCCAAGTCTCAGGGTCTGACTCAAACTTTCATAGCGCACTCTGCTCGCCTTGCGACGTGGCGTGAGAGGCGGCGGATGGATGCGATCAGGATGCAGGTTTCGGATGAGGTGAGGGGGCAGTCCTTCGACAGGCGGCCGCACCTTCCTATCCAGGCGCGGGTGCGTTCGGCCATGCAGCGACTTGCGTTGACAAGGAAACTTTGACAACGACAACGCAATCGGGATGCGCTCCTGCGCCTGTGTGTGTGAGCAGCTTGAACTTCGACATGTCGCGTGGCATTGCGAGTCTCAGGCCCTCGCCAGCCATCGCTGAACGAACGATGCGTGTGGAAGCTCATTTGGCCGGACATGCTGCCAGCAGGTTAAAGGAGGCCCATGTCACCGCGCGTTGCGGGTAGTGAGGCGGGCAGCGCGATATTCCGCGCCAGTTTTCGTGGTGCTTTGGAACGATTTGGTTTTTGCCCCGTCTTCTTTGGACGGCGATTAACAGCAATTTCTGAGCATGGTATTTTTCATGGTGTTACGAATTGGAAGAAAAATAAGTCATTGAATATAAAGGGTAAAAAAGGCTTATTGATAATCGAGTGGGAGTGAGTTTTATTTTGTTCTATTTGTCGTAGCATAGCTACGATTAAATGTAACTTTCAAAGTTGACACCCGTTTTTAAAGAGAGTATTAATCGTAGTATGGCTACGATTAAAGAAAGTAAACTAAAGAATCTCTACACCCGGTTGAAGGCGGGAGCACCGCTGACCTCGGAAGATCTGGCTGCGTTGAGTATCTCCGCCGACCTGGCCGTCCACTATGTCCGGGCGGGGTGGCTCACACGCCTCGCGCGCGGTGTGTACTGCCGCCCGAACGACACGCTGGCCCTGTATCCCAGCCTACTACTGTTGCAACGTAAACTGGATGGTCTGCACGTCGGCGGCAAGTCGGCGCTCGACTGGTACGGCTTGCGCCAGTATGTGTCGCAACAGCCGGTATTGCAGCTTTATGGCTGGGTGGCTGGCCACCTGCCGGAGTGGTTTATGGAGCGATTTCCAGCCGAGTACCATCGCAAGCGCCTGTTTAACGAACATCCTGAGGCCTTGCTGCATGTTGGCCCGTTCGAGAGGCGTGATGGGGCGCCGCAGGTTTCGTCGCCGGAAAGGGCGCTGCTGGAGCTATTGAGTGAAGTCGGCGTGCGCCAGCCGCTGCAGGAAGCCCGGGACCTCGTCGAGAGCACCTACAGTCTGCGCGCTGACGTGCTGAATGAACTGTTGCAGCGTTGCACAAGCGTCAAGACGGTGCGGCTGTGCCTCCAGCTCGGCCGCGAGGGGGCACTGCCGTGGGTCGACAAACTCGACCCGGACAAACTGCCGACCGGCAGTGACCGGCCCTGGGTCTCGAAATCGGGCGACGGCCTTCTGGTGCTCAAACCATGAATCCGGACTATCTCGATACCGCGCGTCTACTGACGCAAGTTGCTCCCCTGGTATTCGTTGATGACACCTTTGCACTGAAGGGCGGTACGGCGATTAACCTCTTCGTACGTGACATGCCGCGCCTCTCGGTAGATCTCGACCTGATATTTTCGGACCCTACGCTGCCACGTGAGCAGGCACTGGCACGGATCAACGATGCCATCCGGCAGGCGGCCAAGCGTTTGAACAAGCGTGGTTTCCAAACGCATGCACCGGCGGCCGAGGCGGGAGAGACCAAGCTGCTGGTGCGTCGCGGCAGGACCGAAGTCAAGATCGAAGTCAATTTCGTACTGCGCGGGACCGTACAGCCGGTGCGCCGCGCATCGCTCACGCCCGTCGCCCGCGATGTACTGATGGCCGATCTGGACAGCCCGGTAGCATCGCTGGAAGACCTCTACGGCGGCAAGCTGGTCGCCGCGCTGGACCGCCAGCATCCGCGCGACCTATTTGATGTGCAGCAGCTCTTCGAGCATGAGGGTATTACCCCCGCCATTCGCCGTGCCTTCGTGGTCTACCTGGCCAGTCACAACCGTCCGGTACATGAAGTGCTATTCCCGCAACTAAGGGACATCCTGCATGACTACACGCACAACTTCGAGGGCATGACGGCCGAACCTGTACCGCTCGACGCCTTGCTTGCAACGCGGGAGCGCCTGGTGCGCGAACTTCAGGAAGGACTGGATGGCAACGAACGGCGATTCCTGCTATCGCTGGTCGCAGGTGAACCCGATTGGTCGCTAATGGGAATTGTCCATCTTGAGCAGCTGCCAGGTATCCGTTGGAAACTGCACAATCTGGCGCAGTTGCGGAAGGTCAATGAGAGAAAGTTTGCCGAACAGGCCGATGTGCTGGCCACCCGGCTGGCCTGTGTTGAGTCAGGCGCGAGTGTGCCGACGGCTTCGGGGAAGGAGTAAGCGTGAATGTCCTTGCGTCTTCTCTGTCGAATAATTTGAAAAGCACAATTCGCCATCGCTAGTGAATTGAAGAGAAAGAATTTTTAAGGAATTTCTGAGCATGGTATTTTTCATGGTATTACCGATTTGCAGGAAACTAAGCCATTGATAATAAAATATAAAAAATGCTTATTGATAATAGAGTGGGAGTGACTGTAATTCGTAACTCATTGAAATTTAATAATAAAATAAGCTCAATTGATAATATAATCTGCATCATCAATGGTATTTTCCATGGTATTTTCCGCGCGCTGTAATGCAAATAACAGCGATACCATGAGCGGAAATTTGGTGCTGTCATGGTATTTCTCGACCAGAGTAGGCATGGTGATGAGCGCTTTACGAGCCCCAGAGTGTGGAAAGGGGGGCCGCCCATAGGTTGCTACCCAGAGGCATGGTTTCATCGCCATCGTACAGTAGTACACCCGCTCTGAACTCATCACCGGCCAGGCTGGCAAGTTTTTTCAATCCACGCAGATCGCGTTCTTTGACGGTGGCAGAGGCTTTTACTTCAACGCCGACCAGTTGTCCTGCGCTGTTCTCAATCACGACATCAACTTCGAACTTGTCTGCATCCCGGTAGTACAGTAGCCGATAGTCGTCATCAGAGGTTGTCGTGTGTTTGAGTAGTTCACCAAAGACAAAGCTTTCCAGGATATGTCCGTAACGGCTTTTGTCCAGTTGAACATCTTTGACGGCGACATCCATGAGCATGGCCAATAAACCGGAATCGATGAACTGAAGCTTGGGGGTTTTAACAACGCGTTTCAATCGATTGCGTGCCCACACATCAATACGCTTGAGCAGGTACATTTGCTCAAAGACACCGATGTAGCGAGAGACTGTCTTACCATCGAGACCGACTTGGCCGCCCAACTCGGAGTAATTGCACATCTGGCCCGCAGTCTGCGCCAGTGCACGCAGAAAGCGTGGCAACTGATCAATTTTGTCGATTTCAGCAACGTCGCGAACGTCACGCTGAATGATGGCATCGATGTATTGTCGAGCCCAGGTTATACGACGTTTCTCCGTTGGCCGCGCAACCGCTTCTGGATAGCCACCGCGTAATACACGTTCGACCAGTTCTTTGCCCAGCACAGGAAAGTCCGCTGTCAGGATTTTTCCGGTAAAAACACTGTTCACCCAATTCGCGGGTCTATTCTCGATTTCGCTCTGCGACAAAGGTAACAGCAACAGGGTTTCCATACGCCCGGCCAGTGAATCTGCAACCGTGGGTAGTGCCATCAGATTGGCAGAGCCGGTCAGCAAAAACCGTCCGGGACGGCGATCCTCATCGACCGATTTTTTGATCGCCAGAAGCAACTCGGGCGCTCGCTGGATTTCATCAATGACGGCGCGATCCAGATTGCGAATCATGCCAACCGGATCTTCACGCGCCGACAACAAGGTCAATTCATCATCCAGGGTCAGGTAGTGCAGCCCCTGATCGGCGAATTGACGCACGAGGGTTGTCTTACCCGCCTGACGGGGTCCGGCGAGCAGGATCACGGGTGTATCCTGTAAAGCCTCATCAATTCGTGGCTCAATCCAACGTGGATATAAGGATGGTGTATTCATAGCGAAACGATATCGTAAATCTCGGAATACATCAACGTAAATTACAGAATAGAAAGACGATAAATGAGGAAAATGAAAGGTGTGCGCGAAATATTTCGATCGGAGAAGAGTGGAGAAGCCTGTTAATCAATAGGCGATTTTTTCCAATATTTTTAAGCATTTTCTGAGCATGGTATTTTTCATGGTATTAAGAATTAGTCGCAAAATAAGACATTGAATATAAACGATAAAAAAGGCTTATTGATAATCGAGTGGG
>CAYRUH010000003.1:0-23967 GCA_964427415.1 uncultured Woeseiaceae bacterium
GGGTTAGCGATGGCGACTCGCGGCCTTCTTCAGCCAATCGAGCATGCCCGGCGTCGCTTCCCAGACGTCGCGCATTTCCTCACGGTAAATCCAGGCCTGATCGTCGCCGCCGATTTGCACGCCGTGGGCATCGATCTTCGGCTTGCGTACCCTGGCGGCGGTCAAATAACGGGGAACCTTCGGGAACCTGCGTATCGCATCCTCGAATGCCAGCAGTGCATCGCCCTTGCGACCGAGACGATATAACGCAAGCACTTCGCCGAATGCGATGTCCGGGTTAATGTCCCGCGGATAGCGCCGCGCCAGCGCCAACGCGGCCGAAGCGTTGGCATTGCGCAGCAGCGAGTTGATAACGAGTGTCCGCAGGCCGTGATTGTCGTCGGGATTCAGCGCGAGCACCCGATGCGCGAGTTCGACCGCGCTGGCGTCGTTGCCTCGATCCAGTTCCAGGTAGGCCAGGCGTACCAGGCTGCGAATGGCCGGCCGGTTAGGCGCAAACCTCCAGGGCAGTTTCGGGTCCTCGATCGTCGACGATCCGATCGCGCTCTCGACGATCGCACGCGCACGCCGCAGCAGTGGCTCCTGCAGCGTATCGCGCAACCCGGACACATCAGCCATGGGGTGGCCCTCGACAATCGTCGCCAGGTCGTCGAGGATGTCCAGGCTGTCGAAGGCCTCGCGGTGCTTTCGGAGAAACGCCATCCAGACGTCCTCTGTGTCCCACGCGTCCTTCCCGCCCCCGGAGACCATGTGCACGGAGAACGGCTTGTCCACCGGACATACTGCCTGCCATTCGGATTCCAGCGAGACCAGTTGCCGGGGTGCTTCCAGAACGACCGACGCCGGTGGGTGCTCGTCGGACTCTTCAGAATCATCGGCGATTTCCGGGGCGTCGGCCTGCAGCCGCTGCAACTCGGCGCTCAGCTGAGCGACGGCCCGCCCGATCTCTCTCTCCGGAATACCCTGCTGGCGTAGCTGGGACCTCAGTCGGGCGGTCTGATCGCTGCCGCCGGCTGCATTTCCGGGCTCATCCAGCGAAGCCAGGTACGCAGGGAGAGGGCGCTCGGCGACGTCGTCCAGCCAGACGCCGAGCGCACGGCCGGCCTCGCCGGAAACCGCGAATCCGACCTCGGCAATGGCCCGTCCGGGGTCTGTTGCGACGGCTTTCAGGAACTCGAGTATGCCTTGCTTCTCCTCGGTCACCCCGGAGCGCTGCAGGCGCTTCACCCAGAACTGCGCGCGCTCGCGAGCGCGCTCCCGCCGTCCCTCCGCGACCAGCAGTTGCACTTCCAGCAAGCCGATACTCGGTGACTTCGGGTCGTCGCGCTGCGCAGCCTCGAAAGCCTTCCAGGCACCGCTGGCGTCTCCTTCATCCAGACGGATGGCTGCGAGACGCTGCAAGGCGCCGGAACGCAGCGGCGAGCGCCGCGCCTCGTTGACGATACGCTCGAGCAAGGCCTGTTTCTTCTTCCAGTATCCGAGCTCGTCATACAGATTGCAGACCAGATTCAACGCATAGTCGTAATCCGCGTCGTGTCCGTGCAACGCCCCCTCGAAAAGCGGCTCTACGAGCCCCAGCGCCTTCTTCGGTGCCCCGGCCTGTTCGTGCTCGAGCGCAAGGCCGATCAGGGAATGCACCGGCGCGTTGCCACTGCGGATCGCGTTGCGTCGCGCCATTGCCGGCAGGCGCGTGAGCAGGACGGTCCAGATCATCTCAGGCTCGATCCGCGGCGGCGGGACGCGCATACAGCAGCGTTTGAACTTCCTGCCCGAGCCGCAGGGACAGGCGTCGTTGCGCCGGGGCTCCGGCAGGGGTCGCGGACGAAAGCCGTTGCCCGGCAGCGGCGTGACGTTCCAGAGCGATCGTCCCAGTGATTGGGCCAGCGCCCTCGTGTCGTCCGGGCCATCGATGTCGAAAATCGCCAGCATGTCGCGGCGTGCGAGTCTTTCTGTCAGCCAATCGATGAGCTGTGCGGCGTCTTCATGTTGCAGTATTTGCCCGAGCAATTCGTCGAGAAGCTCGCTGAACAGGTTTGCCGGATCAAATTCTGTGTTGCCGTTCCTGGTCACCGCTCGGTGGCCTCGGCGTCCGCGACGCGGCCGCAGTCATAGATGACCCTTGCCCGGGAGCGCTTTTTCTCGGGCTCCCGGACATTCTCGGCGGTCTGCAAATGGGCGAGAATGAAGCCGCCGGTGCGTTTCTGTCGGGACAGGCGAGAGTACATGCGCCTAACGATACGCTGCTATGACAGTCGTTTTCCATCCATTCGAATCAATTCATGTATCTATGAATTTTCCCGTTCGAGCACCCCTGCCCATACCCTAAGCTGTTGAGTCTGACCACAGCACGCCCGCCGAAGCCGTGCCAGTGAGCCCGGCAACTGTCAACGCCGGTCCTCAAAGTTCCGGCGCATCGACAGCCTTGGTGGCCTCCAGGGCCGCCTTTTCCTTTGCGGCGATAGCCTGGGTCAGCCGCACCGTGCGGTACCAGTTGTCGCCGAGCAGGCGCCGCTGGTCATAGGCGGAAAGACGCATGCTGTGCAGCCCGCCGTCGTTCTGAGGGCGCAGGTTGACCGCGATGGTAAAACCACAGTCCGGCGAGACCCAGCGGGGCGCGAGTCCGTAATAGGGCGTCTCGCCCCGATGATCCTGCCGCGCCGCCGGCGTGACCACGTCGCAGGGTCCGCCTTCGGCATCGGTGTTGCGCTCGCCGTCCGGTGTGAATACCCACTCCAGGGCCAATCGGTTGTCTGTGTGCACCGATGGCGGGCCGTACTTGCCGATGAGCGCCCGCGTCACGTTGTCGATACTGGGTCGGGCGCTGGAGGGAAAGGTGATCTCCCGACCGATGAACACCAGCTCGGCGGCGGCGCCCTCGGGGCGCAGCGGCGGTTTCTCCGGGATCTCCGGCAGGGCCTCCAGTTCCTCCTGCATGGCCTGGCGTCGGGCCGCGAGATCCTCCTGCCGGGCCCGGGACACGCGCCGGCCGCCGGCTGAGTATTCCGCCCGGATGGCACGCTCCTGCTCCGCCCGTTCCCGAGCCATGGCGTCGATTTCTTCGCGTCGTGCCAGCACGGCCGGGTCCTGTTCAACCTTCATCTCCGCCGGCGACTGGGCCTCGAATTGCAGGGACAGGGTCTCGCTCGTTTGGGCGCTGCCCGAGCCCGACCGTTTCTCTACGATCTCCACCGGCGACAGGGTGCCGGCACCGTTGGCCGTCGAGATCAGCCGCCACTCATGGCTCATGTCGGGGTCGCTCACGATTCGGGCGCGGGCGTTCTCGTAGGACATGCCCAGGTAGAAGCCGATAACATCGTAGCCGCTGCGCTGCCCGGCCCCGAGGCTCCAGTGCTGCCGGGGCCACGCCCGGGTGCTGCGCCTCAGCATGCCGCTGTAGGTTTTCTCGTCCGGTTTGGTGTTCGGCGCGTCGTCCCAGCCGAGCAGTACTTTCCCGTCGCCGCCGAGGCGCAGCGTAGCCTTGCTGCCGCACAGGCTCCGCCCGGTGAGAAACCGGGCCGTGTACAGACCCTCCGACCCGTCCAGCTCGGCCACGCAATCACGGGTCCCGCCCCGGTAGCGCATGAGCCGGGTGTCGCCCGCCAGCGTGATCTCCAGGCTGCCGTGGGAGGCGATGGACTGCTTGCCCGCCGGCGACAGCTGCCCCTGCCACTGACCATCGGCAGGGATACCGGAGGGTTTTTTCGCCACCTGGTCCAGGGCGGAGTCCGTGGCTGCGACCGGATCGTCGGTGTCCGGGAGCTTGCCGTCGACGGCGTCATTCACCGCTTCGTCACCGGCATCGCGGGTGTCCTGGAGGGCTTTGTCCAGTGTTTTCTCCGCCTGGTCCTTCAGCTTGTCCAAAAGTCCGGCGTCCGCTCTTGCCGGGCCGATGAGGGCGGTCAGGGCAATGATCAGGGCGGGCAGTGCGCCTGCGCCCATCGCGATGTATCGATTCATGGGTCGTCTCCCTGTCGGGTGTTGGGGTCTCCGGTTACCGGCACCAGGTCGAGTCCCATCGGACCTTCGAGATGACCGCCGCGGCGTTTCAGTACCAGGGTGCCGTGGGGTGCATGCACGATGATGTTGTCGTTCTTCAGCTCGTACTCCGCCGTGGCGCTGATCCCCGTGGTCTTTATCTCCACCGTGCCGTCGCCCGAGAAGTGGTACTCGCTGCGGCCGGACTGGTCCCGGTAGGCGGCGTCGAAGCCGTCAGGCCCGCAGGCGCTCAGAAGCAACGCGGCGGCGATCGCGAGGTAACCGGTCAGGCCGCTGCAGGGGGCGACCTCCGGAATCCGGTCTGGCGCCCGCCCGGCGGGGGTCGGGATGGCCACGGTTTCAGACCGTCCCGGGGTCGCTGCGGCGGCTCCCGCCATTCAGCTGCGTTGCGGTACGTCGTGTGTTCTCAGCGATATCGATCAGCAGGAACAGCGCCCCGAAGGTCACGATCGAGAAAACGGCGCCTCCCGCCATGCCGACGATGAAGCCGGTGAAGCCGCCCATGGCCGAGGCGCCGCCGACGCCCGACCCGATGACGATGAGAACGATGGCGACAGAGGCAATGGCTTCCAGGGATTTCACGATCAGTTTGCGCATGGCAGCTCTCCTGCAGGAAATGGACGAAGGAGGCGACCGGCGCCTCGACGGGAAAACTGCCTCACGGGGTGAGAAAATGCGTCACTGGAAATCGGCAGAAATCCGGACTTGGCGGGACACTGGCCTTTTTTTCCGGATAATCTGCCTGGTATTCGGTATTTCTGAGCAGAGCAGGCGATGGGCCGCGCCCGAGAGGGAAGCACGAGCCGCGACAGCGGAGAGACGAAGCGCCGGGGGGTCCGTGCGTCCCGGACGAAGCTGGAGCACGCTCTCGCCAATAGTGACCTGGAGAAGAAGACCCAGATCGCGCTGGCGAACCGGATCGCCGATCAGGAGGAGCTGGACGCGGCGCCCCGGGATCTCGTCAGCCGGGTCTTCCGGGAACAGCGCGTCGACGCCCGCAGCATCGAGCGGGTGGCGCGGGCCCTCGGCGTGCCGGCCGTGTCCCTGTATCGGGACGGGGGCCGAAAACGGGAAACCCCGGACCGCGGACGGCCCGGACACTATCCCGGCTACCTGATATCGGCACTCGTCGCGCTTGCGGCCATCATGGCCGTCCTGGGGGCGCTGCGTGCGCTGCAGGACGTGCCGGCGGTTGCGGCCGCGGGCTGCAGTGTGCGAGAGGCGCTGCAGTCGGCCACCACGCCAGCGGATCGGCTCGGTGTCGTGGTAGCCCGATTCCACGGCGATCCGCAGGGGCTCGCGGACGGCCTGCTCGTTCGTGCGCTCCGGGCGGATCCCGCGCTGTCGCCCTACCTGACGGTCTTCCGCAGCTGTCGCCGATTCAATCCGGCGGGTGTCGGTGCGATCGAAGAACGGGAGAGCGACATCCGCAACCAGGCCCGGCGGGTGCTGCTGAATACCGACGCCCAGATACTGCTCTGGGGCAGCGTCCGGGACGGCAGGATGCTGCTGCGTTTCGTCAGCAATCGCACCGGCCTCGCCTGGGCCACGCTCAATGTCGCCGGCCGCTCGATCCGCGTTGAGGAGGCCAGGGTGGAAATCCCGGTCTCGCTGGACCGGCCCGAGGCGGCCCTGGCCGACGTCAAGGCAATGATGCTCGGCCTGATGGCGCCGGGGAGTGAGCAGCGCCAGGCGCTCAGGGCCGAGGCATCCCGGTCCTTCGCCGTCTCACTCGACTGGGTACGCGCGTCCGTGGTCTCCCTGCGCAACCTGCGCCGCCGCATCGACCGTTCCCTGGATCCGCGCCGCTTTGCGATGGTTGCCAACCAGCTCTGCTACGAGGAGCGCCTGCTCGGCGACGTCGACGACGACCCCGCCCGCTACCGGGCCGCCGAGCAGGCGTGCAGCGATGCGCTGGACGCCCGGCCGCGATCCCTGTTCCCGGTGGATTGGGCGGTGGCCCGCATCAACCGGGCGTCGGTGCGCATCCGGTTGCACAAGTTCGCTCCGGAACGGGACCAGGCAATCGGGCTGCTGGTCTCCGCGCGGGGGGATCTGGAAGCGGCGGCGGGAGTTCTGGACCGGCATCTGACGCCCCAGCTCTGGGCGCTTTCCCGACGCAACCTGGCGGTGGTGTTCGAGCGTATGGGCGAACTCGACGCGCAAGGGCGGTCCGGGGAGTTCTTTGAGCGCTCGGTGGCGTCCTCGACGGCGGCCCTGGAAGTGCTGAATCCGGATTTCCAGCCGGTGGACTGGGCGATCACCCAGCAGAACACCTGCCTCGCACTCTATCAGCACGGTGTGCGTCAGGGCGCCGAGGGCCGGGACAAGGTCCTCGAGGCGCGGCGGCGCTGCCGACTCGCACTGGCCAGGTTGCCGCAGACCGATGCGCCGCTTCCCTGGGCCATGGTGCAGAACAACCTTGCCGTCACCGAGGCGATACTCGGCAGCATGGAGGGCAGCCCGGAGCGTCTGCGCGCAGCTCGCGCCGCGTTCGAGACGGCCCAGACGGTCTACCGCCGGGACCGGCTGCCGGTGAAATGGGCCGAGGTGGAGATCAATCTCTCGGAGTTGTCCTGCAACCTCGGCCGGCTGACCGGTGACCGTCGGCAATTCGAGGTGGCCACCGTCCACGGGGAGTCCGCGCTGGAGATCCTGATCGACAAAGGGGTCGAGCGCTACCGGCGCTATACCCGGGCGCTTCTCGAGCGGATCGAAGCGTGCCGCAACGACGACGAGGAGCCCTGCCGTTGCAGTGGCTGAGGGCTGGACGCCGCCTTCTGGCCTCCCTCGACCGCTGGCAGTCAGCTCGGCGGTGCCAGATTCTCCCGCTGGTCGCGGTGACCGCGATACCGTTCAGGCGGGAGTCAGGGCGACCGGGACCGACTTGAAGTTCGGCGTCTTGCTGCGGGGGTCGTGCGTCCGTCCGGTCAGCGCGTTCGCCTCGGGGAAGTAGCACATGACGTCGCCGCGCCGCATCGGGAAGGCGTAGACGAGTACGCCGCACATCTCACCATGCGGAGAGGCGATGTCCACACGATCGCCGGCGGCGATTCCCAGCGCGTCGATGTCGCCGCGATTCATCATCACGCACCAGCGGTCTTCCGTGCCGCGGTAGCTGTCTTTCTCTTCGTACACGATGGTATTGAACTGCCCTTCGCTGCGTGCGCTCGTCAGCATGAACGGGTAGTCGTCGCGGCTCGCCGTGGCCGCGGCCAGCGGGCGTACGACGAAGGCCGCACGGCCGGTTGCGGTCGAGAACTCGGGCCGATGTTTCAGCCGGCCGCGGATGTGGAATTCGCGCTTCGCGACGTCGATGTCATTCAGCTCCTCCATGCCCGGCACCGTCGCCGCGATCGCCTCGCGGATGCGCCGGTGTTCGCGGAAACTCGCGAAGTCGACGCCGCTGTCCGGCAGCAGGCCTGCGCCCAGGTCGGCGAGTATGCTCACCTCGGAGCGGACCTCGGGCAGGCGGCGGATGCCGCCGTCGCTCAGGCGAACGTAGTTGAACATCGACTCCTGCGTGGTTGGTTGCGGTTCTTCGTCCCGTGCCGTGACGGGTAGGACCAGTGCCTCGCCCGAGTCGACGCCGTGGACGTGGCCTTCGTTCAGCGTCGTGGTCAGGTAGAGCTTGAAGCCGATGCGCTCCAGCGCTTCAGCGGCGAAGCGCCGCTCGGGGGTCGCGGCGAACAGGTTTCCGCCCATCATCAGCGCGGCCTCGATGCCGCCCTGCGCCGCGGCCTCGAGGCCGGCGAGCGTATCGTAGCCGTCGCCTTTCGGCAGCCGGATGCCGAGGTGGTCCTCGATGCGTGCGAAAACCTCGGCCGGGAGTACCGGCTTCACGCCGATGGTGCCGATGCCCTGCACGTTGCTGTGCCCGCGCAGCGGCAGCAGGCCCGCGTAGCGCTTGCCGATCATGCCGCGCAGGAGCGCGAGGTTCGAGAGATACTCGATGTTGTCCACGCCGTGGACGTGATGCGTCACGCCCATGCCCCAGGCAAAGACGACGTTATCGGCGTCCATGTAGCGCCGGGCGACCCGACGCACGTCGTCCCCGGAGAGATCACAGGCGGCGAGGAGCTCGCCCCAGTCTGCCTGCTCGACGTCGTGGCGGAAATCCTCGAAGCCCTCGCAATAACGTTCGATGAAGGCGCGGTCCTCGCCGCCTGCCTCCAGCACCGCCTTCGCCAGCGCTTTCAGCAGGGCGATGTCGCTGCCGATCCGCGGCTGCAGATACTCGCTCGCAATCCGGTCGCCCCCCTTCAGCAGGGAGCCCGCGCTCTTCGGCACTGCGAAGCGGACGAGCCCCGACTCGCGCGCCGGGTTGATGACGATGATGGCGCCGCCCCGCTCGCGCAACGCCTTCAGCTTGTGCAGCAGCCTCGGGTGATTCGAGGCCGGGTTGGCGCCGACGAGGAAGACGAGGTCGCAGCCCGTCAGGTCCTCGAGTTCGACCGTCGAGGTGCCCGTGCCGATCGTGTTGGCGAGTGCCACGCCGCTTGCCTGGTGGCAGTAATAGGAGCAGTTGTTGACGTTGTTGGTGCCGTAGACGCGGGCGAGCAGCTGCAGCAGGAAGCCCGCCTCGTTCGACGAGCGGCCGGACGAGTAGAAGAATGTGCGCTCCGGCTTTGCCGCGCGGAATCGCTGGACGGCGAGATCGATCGCCGCCGGCCAGGCGATCTCGCAGTAACGGTCGTGCCCGGCGGCCTTGTGCACGGGCCGCCCCAGCCGGCCGAGATGCTCCAGCTCGTGGCCCGTCAGCTCGCGCAGTTCGGCGAGCGGGTGGTCGAACACCTCGGCCGGTATCGGCGCCTGGATGTCGGTGGACTGCGCCTGCACGCTCTTGTTGCAGACGGCGGGAAACTCGTCGAGTTCGTTGACCATGCCGCCGCGCTGGCCGCCCATGCCGAGCGCGCAGGCCTTGCAGGCGTTTTTCGAATTGAGCGCCCTGGCCGAATCGATGAGGCCGATCCGGCGCACGGTCGCCAGCGTGTACAGGACCTTCTTGGTCCCGCCTCCGACGATCGATTCAGGCGGTTTCGCGGCCATGGCACGTGCTCCCCCCAGTATGCACGACCAGCATGCCACAGTGGCCGTTTGCCGGCACGCCGGGCTGACGAGCGACGGCGTGTCGTCGCGGGTGTTGCGCTTGTAGTGCATCTGGATGTAGTCGATGGTGACGTCGAAGGCCTCGTTGATGAGGTCGTTGATGAGGTCGTTGAAGTGGTCCCGGTGCGCGGACCCGTTGCCGCCGCGGGCAGAATGGGTGACGAAACGGTTGATGGTGAACTGAGTGAGGGCGAGCGCGGTGGCCTCCAGCGCCTCGCGTCGCAGTTGGCGAAGAAGTCCTGTTCGTATTCGTGGAACCGGGGCGCGGCGAAGGGGTGGAAGTAACTCCCGAACTCCTCGCCGTCAGCCAGCTGGCGCTGCCGCCGCCGCCACGGACGGGGTATGACCGTTTTCCCGCCCGGAACCTGCTATAAAGGTCGGGATCCCGCCGTCGGCCGCGCCTCATGACCGAAGACCACGAACGCTGGCAACGTATCAACGCCTCGCTCGAATCCGCTCTCGAACGCGAAGAGTCGGAGCGCGACGCCTGGCTGCGCGAGGCCTGTGGAGGCGACGCGGCGCTGTACGGGGAGGTCGCACAGCTGCTCGCTTTCGATGGGGAGCAGACCGAGGATTTCGGCAGCGCCATCCGCGAGGTGGCCGGCTCGCTGGACCGGGAGCTTGCCGGCCCCATGGACGGACGCCGGGTCGGGGCATGGCGCATCCGCCGCAAGATCGCCGATGGCGGCATGGGGTCGGTCTACCTGGCGCACCGGGTCGACGCGGACTTCGCGCAGACGGCGGCGATAAAGCTGCTGCCGCCCCACCGCCTGGATCCGCTGGCGACGGCCCGGTTCGTGGAGGAACGCCGCATCCTCGCTTCGCTGGAACATCCCAACATCGCGCGGCTGATCGACGGCGGCATGCTGGAGGACGGCGTGCCCTTCATCGTCATGGAATTCGTGGACGGTGTCAGCATCGAGCACTACTGCCGCGAGAACGCGCTGGACAACAAGGGCATCCTTCGCCTGTTGCTGAAGGTCTGCGATGCCGTGCAGTACGCCCATCGCAAGCTCGTGATCCACCGCGACATCAAGCCGAGCAATATCCTCATCGACCGGCAGGGCGTACCGAAGCTCGTCGACTTCGGTATCGCGAAGCTGCTGGCCGAGGACGCTGCCGGCAACGATCTCACCCGGGCCGACCAGCGCATCATGACGCCGCTGTATGCCAGCCCCGAGCAGATCGCCGGCCAGCCGATCACCACGGCCGCCGACGTCTACGGTCTCGGGCTGCTCGCCTACCGGTTGCTGACCGGAAGGATGCCCTACACGGAGACCCCGGAGCGGCCCGCCGACATCGCCCGCGCCATCCTGTACACGCCGGCGGAGCGGCCGAGCGCCGCCGTGACCGCCGATCGGCCCCGCGAGACCGCGGACAGGGCAGGCGGGCGCAGCGAGCGCTGGATCGAGCGCCAGCGCCGTGCGCTGAAGGGCGATCTCGACGTCATCCTGCTGAAGGCGCTGCGCAAGGAACCGGAGCGCCGCTACGAGTCCGTATCCGCGTTCGCCGACGACCTGCGGCGCTACCTGGTGAATCGGCCCGTGCAGGCGCGTCCCGACAGTTTCGCCTACGTGGCCGGCAAGTTCCTGCGCCGCCATCGGTTGCCGGTGGGCATCGCCGCCGTACTGTTCTCTGCCGTGGTGGGGCTCACGGCCTTCTACACGGCGCAGCTCGCCGCCGAACGTGCGACGGCCCAGCAGACCGCAGACTTCCTGGTCTCTCTGCTCGATGCCCGCAATCCTTACCGCGGCCAGGACGGCACGGTCACCCTCGACCACATCGTCCGGCGGGGTGCGGAGCGAATCCGCGAGGACGCCGAGCTTGCGCCCCGCGTGCAGGGACGGCTCCTCACGACCATCGCTGATGTCTACGCATCGATCGGGCGCATGGAGGAGGCCGGCGCGCTGATCGACGAGGCGTTGGCGCTGCTGGCGGCGGGGCTCCCGGCCGACCACCCGGACGTGGCGATGGCGCTGTACGTGCAGGGCAAAATCCTGCGCATCACCGGCGACTACGAGGCCGCCCGGGCGTCGCTGGCGCGCTCCCTCGCGATACGGGAGCGCAAACAGGGCCGGGTCTCGATGCCGGTGGCGCAGGTGGCGAGCCTGCTCTCGGCCGTGGCCAATGCGGAGGGGGACAACGAGACCATGTGCCGCTGGGCGCAGCGCTCCTACGACATCCGCCGCTCGCTGCTGGATGCCGACGACGCATCACTGGCGCCGGGCATCAACTCGCTCGCGCTGTGCCACTGGCAGCGCGGCGAGCTCGGGCAGGCATCCGGGTTCTATCGCGAGATCCTGCGCCTACAGAACGCG
Source organism: uncultured Woeseiaceae bacterium (assembly GCA_964427415.1). Taxonomy (GTDB): domain Bacteria; phylum Pseudomonadota; class Gammaproteobacteria; order Steroidobacterales; family Woeseiaceae; genus Lentisalinibacter. The sequence continues at coordinate 11,424 of CAYRUH010000003.1, forward strand.
CAGCGCGCGCCGAACGATGCCGCCATCTCGAGCACACTGCACAACTACGGCCTGGTCCTCTACGAGACGGGCGACTACCGCAAGGCGGCGGAGACCTACGAGGAGTCCATCGAGCGGCGCATCCAGAGCGTCGGCCGCGCGGACCCGATCCTCCCGCTGACGCTTTACTCGCTGGCGACCACCCGCAATCAGCTCGGCGAGTTCGTCGCCGCCCGGGAGACCTTCGAGCGCCAGATTCTTCTCCAGCTCGAGGCGGTCGGCGCGGATCACCCCGACCTCGCCTTCTCTCTGACCGGTTACGCATTCCTGCTGGAGGAAATGGGTGAGCTGGACCTGGCCGAAGCGGCCCTGGAGCGTGCAGCCGCCATCCACGACGCCACCCTCGCGCCGGACAACCCGGACATCGCGCCGCGGCTCATCGCGCGCGGCAACCTCGCCCTTAAACGGGGCGACATCGCCGCGGGCCGGGCGCTGATGGAGCGGGCGCTTGCTATCCGCATCGCGGGCCTGGGCGAGAAGCATCCGAGTACGTGGCGGTCTCGTACGGCGGTCGCCAGGGCCGAGTTTGCGGCCGGCGATTACGCTGCTGCCCGGGTGCGGCTGCAATCGGTCGTCGACGGCATGACCGCACTGGATCGGCCTGAGCACCCCTATGTCGACGAGGCGCTCGGCTGGCTGGGCAGGACCGAGTTCGCTGCCGGTGATGCCCCTGCCGCCGTCAGCTTGCTCGAGCGCGCGCTCGAGCTCGAGCTGCAACAATTCGACGACAATCACCTGAGCATACTGGAGCTGAAGCTGGCCCTGGCCGAGGCGCTGGCCGCCGCCGGCCGGTTCGCGCAGGCGCGGGCTCTGCGCGAGGGCGCTGCCCTGGCGCGGCGCGAAATCTTCGAAGCCTGGCGACGGGCGTTCGCCGAAAGGGCGGACGTGCTGACCGCAATCGACGCCCGGCAGGCCTCCGGCGCTACGTCCGCCGTCTCCGCCGACCCTTCTTGATCGTTTTTCCCTCCGTTTCCTGCTCTACAGAATAAGGGGCGCTCTGTCGCCCCGATCCGGCGGCGCGCAAGACGCCGCCGACCGTCAACGGTAGGGAGAGCGAAGCGATGAAAACAACAATAACCAGGATGGCCGTCTGTCTCGCGGCCTCGGCGCTGGCCTCGACGGCCTGGGCGGACCCCGCCATCTACGACCCGGGGTCACTCGGCTTCGAGAGCGAGGACCAGAGCATGTGGGGCCCGGGCGAGGCGTTCCAGCTGGACGAGGACTATTTCTTCGGCCTGGAATGGGACGAGAGCACCTCGTTCGGCAGTATCAACAATTTTCCCGGCACCGGCGGGACGATCACCAATCCGGCATACACGCTCTGGTCCGGTGCGCTCGCCACCTGCACCGCGACCGGACTCTCCCGCGACGTCTGCATCGACGGGGCCATCGGCATCCCGGGCCTGGGCGACGCGCCGTCCCGGACCGTATCGAACCCGATCTCCGCCGTACCGGTCGGCGCCGAGGTCACCCTGGCCACGGACGGGCGGGTCGGCTTCGAGTTCGGCGTCACCATCGACAGCGGCTCGGTCGACGCGGCCGTGGGCTTCGACAACGTGACGGCGACCATCCCCGACGAGATCGAGGCGGGCGCGAGCGGTGGGCTGGTGAACCTGAACCCGACCGCCAATCTCACCGGCGACGACCTCAGCAGCCAGTTCCCGACCATCGTGCTCACCTCGGGTCTGGTGTTCGACATCTACGCCGGCATCAGCGGCGAGGCCTGCATCGGCGGCTGCGTCCCCATCAATGCCAGCATGAACGTCGACCCGGACCTGCCCATCGTCTCGTTCAATGAGGACGGCGAGGGCGGCATCGAGTGGTTCGGCGGCAACCCGCTGCTCGAGGCGGTGCTCGGGGCCGGCGGCGTCTCGCTGCCGCGCGGACTGCCGGCCGAGGACGTGCCACTGGCCGGCGGACTGGCCGAGGTGGACTTGTTCCTGCCCCAGCCGAATGCCAGCTACGACGGCACCGACGGCACCAGCCTGTTCGCCAGCGGCCAGGACGATCTGATCAATCTGCAGCTCGACTTCGACAACCTGGTCTCGCTCGTCGCCACCCAGGGTGCCACCCAGAACCTGTACGGCGGTTCTCTGGATCTGGGCTTCGGCTCCGCCAGCTGGGACTTCGTGGACGTGGACTTCGGCCCTGCGCTGGATCTGCGCCAGGAGTTCACGCTGACCCCCACGCTGATGGTGGACCTCGCCTTCTCGCGGCCCGTGGACTACTTGGGCCAGCTGGTGGACTTTGTCGGCGGGCTGGAGTGGAATGCGCTGCCCCACTTCGTGTTCGGGCTCGGTGAGACGCTGATCACACCCACCTTCTATCTCGGCTACGAAGGCCGGCGCAATGTCGCCGGCTTCCTGAACGAGCTGCTGCTGGACATCAACGGGCTGCTCGAGATCGATCTCCTGACCTTCGGCATCTCCATCGGCAAGGATCTGGGCATCCTCGGCGACTATACCTTCAACCGTTCCTGGGGCCTCGGTTCGCTGGTGGAAGATTTCGATATCGGCCGCCTGTCGCTGTTCGATCTCGACTTCGGGCTGGGTGGTTTCAGTGAGTACCGGGCTTCGGCGTTCAGCGTTCGCGTCGGCGAGGCCACGGCCGTGTCCGAGCCCGGTTCGCTCGGCCTGCTGCTGCTGGGTCTGCTGCTCCTGGCCGTCGCCGTCAATCGTCGGCGGTCTGAAGCAGAGCCGGAGACTCATTGCGCGAACAAAGGCGCACTGGCATGAAACTCGCGATTGTGTATCTGGCCCTGGGGCTCCTGGCCGCGGGACCGGCCTTCGCCGGCGACGGCGAGGCACGTCACGCCGTGCGCGGCGCCGGTGTCGTTGACTGCGCGACCTTCCTGGCCGAGAAAGGGGCCGCCTCGGACGCCTACGTGATGATGGGCGGCTGGATCGACGGCTACCTCACGGCCTACAACCAGCTCTCCGAATCCACCTACGACATCACCACGTTCCAGTCCACGGAGCTGCTGGTCACGGTCATCGAGGGCCACTGCGAGGACAACCCGCAACATCGCCTGTTCACCGTGGTGAGTTCCATCGCGGAGCAGCTGCGCGACCAGCGTCTGCGCGAGGCCTCGCCGATCCTGAACGTGCGCGTGGACGGCAAGGCGGCCCGGCTGTACCGGGAGACGGTGGCCCGCATGCAGACCCGCCTGGATGAGGGCGGGCACTATGACGGACCACCCTCCGGCAACTACGATGCCGCGACCCTGGAGGCCGTGCAGTCGTACCAGGCGAGCATCGGCTACGAGCCCACGGGCTTCCCGGATCAGGCGACCCTGTGGAAGCTGTTCGCGGACACGGGTTCCTGAGCCGCTGAACGGATCCGTGCGGCGGCAAGCGCCGTCGCACTGATTCTTTGGCAGGCGGGGGCAGGCGCGCTACCGTGGTGGCATGCAGCCAGCCGGAGCGCTCCCGCCATGATTTTCGTCTTCGAGGTCCACATCAAGCCCCACTACACGGCCGGGCAATACGCCGACGCCTGGGTGCGGGCGAGCCGCATCATCCAGCGGGCGACCGGCGCGAGAGGCACGCGCCTGCATCGCAAGATCGGCGACCCGCACGTGCTGCTCGCCATCGCCAGCTGGGAGTCGAAGGAGGCGCGGGACGCGATGGAGTCCACGCCGAACGAACGGGTGCAGGAGATCATCGCGGCCGAGGCCGAACACGTGGACATTCGCGTAGTCGGGGAGTTCGAGGATCCGGAGTGGGTCGTGGAGCCGCCGGCCGCGGACGACGGCCGGGCGTGATCTTCGGATGATTGTCGGACAATCGTCGGTCGATCGTCGGTCGATCGTCGGTCGATCTCAGGACGACAGCCAGCCGGGCCAGACGGCCGACGGGCTTTTGTCGCAGTGCCGCCTCACAGTGCAGCGAGGCTCGCCTGGCGCAGTCCGCCCAGCCACTCGTAGATATCCAGATCAGTAAGTCCCGCGCCTTCGATCAGGGCGATGGCCTGCTCCGCCCGGGCCAGCGCGGCGGCGGCATCGCCGCCGTCCAGGTCCAGCTTGGCGAGCCGGTGCATGGCGTTCCAGACCTCGCGATGGGACTCGCCGAAGGCCTGCAGCCGGATGTCGAGGGCCCGCTGCAGGTGCTCGCGGGCGATGGCGGGGTCGCCCTTGTCGGCATAGATCAGCCCCAGCGTGTAGTGGGCGTTGGAGGTCAGCGTGTGATCGGCCCCGTACTCGCCACGGAATATCGCCAGCGCCTGCTGCCCGCTTTCCTCCGCCTCGTCGAAGCGACCGAGCCGCCGATAGACGTCGGCGAGCTGATCCAGGGCGCGGGCGTAACGGGAGTGCGTCGGACCTGCGCCCGCCCGCCAGATGGCCGCTGCCTCCAGCGCATGGTCGAGGGCTCGTTCGAGGTTGCCGCGCTGGCGTTCGATGCTGCCGAGCAGGTTGAGATCGAAGGCCACGTCGACGTGGTCGTCGCCCTTGGTCCGGCGGTCGATCTCGAGACCGCGGTTGGCGTATTCCAGAGCGTCGTCGTAGCGGTTCATGTTGGCATAGAGCGCGCCCAGATTGACGTAGGCGGTGGCCGTGTCCGGGTGGTCTTCGCCGAGCACGCGGCGGCGGATCTGCAGGGATTCCCGGTAGACATCCTCGGCTTCATCGAAACGTGACAGGGTGGAGTAGACGATGCCGAGGTGATTCAGCGTCGTGCCGCGCAGGTCGCTGTCGCGCCAGTCCGGGGCATCCAGCACCGCCAGGGCGCGGCGATAGTACCCGATGGAGCCTTCGTAGTCGTCCAGGTAATAGGTGATCGTACCGAGGAGGTTCAGGGAGCGGGCCATCTCCGGGGTGTCGCCGCCGCTGGCCGAGCGCTGTAGCGCGAGCGCCTCCTCGGCGAACTGCCCTGCGGCGGTCCAGTCCTCGCGGCGGTAGTGCAGCCAGGAGAGTTCGTTCAGGGAATCGATGAGGCGGCGGTCCTGCGGCTCGAGCACCTCGCGATTCAGCAGCACGGCCTCCTCCATGAGTTCCCTGGCGTCGTCGTAGAGCCCCAGGCGCTCGTAGACCCGGCCGATGGTCTGCAGCATGCGTGCGCGGACGTCGTCCTCGTCCGTGAGCTCCTCGCGGATGCGCACGGCGCCCCGGTCCAGGATCTCCCGCGCCGTGACCGTCTCTCCCCGGGCAGCAGCAGGGTCCGACACGTCGAACAGGTCCACCAGGAACTCGGTGGTGTTCTCGGCGACCTGCCGCTCGCGCACCGCGGTGTCCCGCTCTTCGGCGAGGCGCTGGGTGTAGAACACGGTCTGCGCGGCGATGGCGCCGACGACGACCGCGAGCGCCGCGGCGGCGGCACGGTGGCGGCGCAGGAATTTCCCCGTGCGATAGGCCCAGCCGTCGCCCCGCGCGCGCACCGGCTGATCGGCCCGGTAGTTGCGGATGTCGTCCGCGAGTTCCTTCACCGTGGCGTAGCGGCGCTGCGGGTCCTTGCGCAGCGCCATCATGATCACGTTGTCCAGGTCGCCGCGCAGCCGGCTGGCGCGCTCGGGTTTGCCGGCGGCTGCCGCGGCACGGCTCGGCAGCACCGGTTCCGTATGACAGACGATGTCGCGGATCTCGGGGGAGGTGCGGGAGCCGAGATCGAAGGGCAGCGCATCCGCCATGAGCCGGTACAGGATCATGCCGAGGCCGTAGACGTCGGTGGCCGTGGTGACCGGCTGGCCGCTCAGCTGCTCGGGGCTCGCGTACTCCGGCGTCATGATGCGGGCCTCGGCCCGGGTCAGCGGCTCGGTGTCCGCCGGGTCCAGCAGTTTGGCGATGCCGAAGTCGAGCAGTTTCGGCACGCCGTCCGCGCCGACCAGGATGTTCGAGGGCTTGATGTCCCGATGCACCACGAGTTTGCGGTGGGCGTACTGCACCGCGTCGCAGATGGCGAGGAAGAGGTCGAGACGCCGGTCGAGCGAACGCGATGCCGCGTAGTCGACGATGGAGACGCCGTCCACGTAGTCCATGACGATATAGGGCACGCCCGCCTCGGTGCGCCCGCCGTCCAGCAGGCGGGCGATGTTCGGGTGCTCGAGGTTGGCGAGTATCTGGCGCTCGACGCGGAAGCGCTCGATGACCTGCGGGCTCGCGCGCAGCCAGTTGGCCATCTTGATGGCGACGCGCTGCTCGAACTCGTCGTCGGCGCGCTCGGCGAGATAGACCTGGCCCATCCCGCCTTCGCCGATGACGTCGAGCAGACGATACGGTCCGATGCGCTCGCCGGCGGCGGAGCCGCTCCACCAGCCCGGGGCAGCGGTGCCGGCGACGTCGCCCACGATGTCTCCCAGCGCCTCGGTGGCACCGCCGGCGGTCTCCAGAAGGGCCAGTATCTCCGCGGCCAGCGCCTCGTCGCCGCCGCAGGCCTCGCGCACGAACGCCGCGCGCGCCGGTTCCGGTCGATCCAGCGCCTCGCGGTAGATGGCCTTGATTCTGAGCCAGCGTTCAGTGTCCATGCGCCTCATCCCCGCCTTCGCCGATCTGGAGCAGCAGCCAGGCCTTCGCCAGATTCATGTCCTTGTTGAGCGTTACCCGGGAAACGCCGAGGAGATCGGCCGCCTCCTGGGTGGTCATGCCACCGAAATACACGAGTTCGACGGTGGAGGCGAGGCGCTCGTCGAAGCGTTCGAGCTTCTCCAGCGCTTCGTCCAGGTCGATCAGCCTCGGGTCGCCCTGCTCGGACAGCACGATGGACTCATCGAGGGTGAGCGGCTTGCGGCCGCCGTCGCGCTTGTGCCGTAGCCGTGCCCGCGCGTGATCCACGAGGATGCGTCGCATGATCCGGGCGGCGATGGAGAGGAAGTGAGCGCGGTCCTTCAGATCGAGTTCCACGTCGACCAGGCGCAGATAGGCCTCGTTGACCAGCGCCGTCGATTGCAGCGTATGCCCCGCCTGTTCCTGCTGCATGAAGTGCGCCGCCAGGCGTTTCAGCTCCGCGTGCAGGTAGGGCAGCACCTCGTTCAGCGCCTGCTCGTCGCCCTGCTGCCAGCGCGCGAGCAACCGGGTGATCTCTTGTCCGGACATGATCCTCCGCGGCCCTTGCCATCCCGGTCCACCGGCCCGTAACCCGAAATCCAACCACGAACCCGGCGCTCGATCATAGCGACCGGTTTACAGATTCACCATCCGCGTCGCATTGCAGGACAGGGGGCGAATCCCCTCTGCCTGTGAAGAGGACGACGACGATGATAAAGAGATTTGCCTGCCTGTCGCTCGCGGCGGCTGCCTGCCTGCTGCCCGGCCTCGCGCTGGCGGAGTACAACAACGAGAGACTCGAGGACGAAATCCTTGCCCTCGGCATCGCGCACAATGCCGCCTTCGCGCCGTCTTTCTCACCCGATCCCGTGATCGGCCTGAACGCCGGCAACATCACCTATTCGACCAATCTCGGCCTGAAGTACGTGCCGCCGGTGCTGCGCGCGCCGGACACCGTCGGCTACGCACCGACAGCGGTCGACGGCTGCAGCTATACCTTCACCATCGGCGGCGCCGCCCGCAAGACGCGGCAGGACTATCTCGGGCTCGTGATCGACTACGAGGATGACTTCGTGTGGGCGGACGTGCTCGGCTCCCCCGACGTGTTCCATGCCAATACGGACGTGGCCGTCAGCGTATTCCGTGGCGACGAGATGCTGGACGGCACGGTCACGCTGCCGGTGGGAACCCACACGCTGCGCTGGCGGGGCGAGACCCTGATCGTGCCGCTGCTGGACTATCCGCCCTGGCACCTGCTGCTGGCCGAGGTCGTCGAGGCGGCCTCGCGCAAGGCCGTCATCGGCCTGAAGACACCGGCGGCACGGCGCGAGACCATGAAAGCCATCATCGAACTCGGCATCGAACTCGGCATCGAGGGCGCCACATTCGGCGTCGACTGGTTCCTGGTGGACGGCGTGCCGACACCGACGACCGGCGAGGGAATCTTCCACGAGCGCACCCAGACCTTCCGCGTCTTCGACACGACGGTGCCGGTGTTCGAGCCGCGCCGGAGCGAGTTCACAGTCGAGGCCACCCAGGTCGGCGGCGAGTACCTGCGCGACCATATCGCGGAGCTGCGCGACGGTTTCGACGTGAGCGACACCTGCGACCGGCGGCCTATCGTCAATTACTCCGGCCCGGGATTCATGCCCGTGGGCGAGATCACCGAGATCACGTGGACCGCCCGCGACAACGGTCCCGTGGACATCGACGGGGGCTTCAACCAGGCGGAGTTCGTGCAGCGAGTGCGGGTGCAGGATACGCTGCCTCCCATCGTACTGCCGCCGCCGGGTCGGGTCGTGGAGTCGAACAGCGCCACGGCGCTGGATATCGGCTGGCCGGCGGTATTCGATCTCGCCGACGTGCGGCCCGCCATCGAGAGCGATGCCCCGGGCACATTCCAGCCCGATACCCGGACGCTCGTCACCTGGCGGGCGACCGATGCCTCCGGCAACTCGACCACCGAGAACCAGTGGATCACCCTGAAGGCGCCGGGCAGCAACACGGCCCCGACGGCCGATTCGCAGACCGTGGCCGCGCGTACCTTCGCGCCGGTCGAGATCGAGCTCACCGCGGCGGACGGCGATCTCATCTCGGGCCGCTACGACCAGCTGTCCTTCCGCATTGCCGAACCGCCGGCGAACGGTTTCTTCGTGGCGCCGCTGTTCCCCTATTTCATCGAGGACCACCGGGTCGAAAACGCCTTCGGCCTGACCAAGCAGGAACTGGACGCCTTCCTGGACGCCGAGTGCGCCGCCGATCCAAACAACTACGTGCCGCCGACCGACTTCGTCACGGACCCCTTCTATATGACCGTCGACGACGACGGCATCGCCTACGTGAGCGACCAGTACCTCACCTGCGGCAAGTCGTCCGGCAGGATCGAGCGCAAGAACCGTATCGCGCGCTTCATAAAGGACGAGAACGGGGAGCTCGAGTTCGACACCCAGATCGACACGAGTACGGTCAGACCGGACTCTCTGTCGGTCGGGCGCAACGGCTCCATTTACTACCGGGGCGTCCCCGTGGACTCCGGCACCGAGACGGTGCGCGGCTGCGACCCGGATCTGCAATCCTGCACGGTGTACCGCATCGACGTGGATACCTCCCTCGCCAACCCCGACCGCCTGTTCCCGACCAAGCGGCTGACCTCGATGGTGGCGGACGAGAACGACGTGCTGTACGTGACCGACGGCAGGAACTCGCTGGCCGCCTACGACCTGCGGGACATCCGGGCGGGCAACGCCGCCGCGGTGCTCGGCAGCATCGCCGGCGTGGGCGAGCTGCAGTCGAGCGGGCTCGCCCGCAAGGACCTCGCCATCGACTCGCAGGGCAATCTCTACGTCTCCGACTTCGATAATCACCGCGTCTACAAGTTTTCGGCCAGCACGGTCGTGCGCAACGACGACGGCAGCGCCGACTTCACGCCCGGCGAGTTCATCGGCTGGATGGGCCGCTGTGATGGGAATCTGACCGACGCGCGCGCCTGCGACGAGATCGCCGGGCGCAGCTACGGCTATGCCTGCACCACGGAACGCTGCACCGTCAGCGAACCGACCGGCTCGGCGCCCGGCCAGTTCGACTCGCCCCGCGGCATCGCCATCGACGCCAACGACGTGCTCTACGTCACCGATTACAATAACCTGCGGGTACAGCGCTTCACGCCGGACGGTTTCTTTGCCGGCGAGGCGGAGTCCGAGTGCGACGGCAGCTGCTTTGTGCTGGGTGACTTCGGCAACCCGGAGGACGTGAGCGCCAATCGGCAGTTCTTCTACGTACTCGACCGCGACCGCGACCTGCTGCACGTGTTCGAGACTACGCCGGTCACGGATTTCGACGACGACACCCTGCAGCCCACCCAGACGGCGCGGGTGACCTATCAGTCGGACGAGGGCTTCAAGGGCACCGATTCCTTCCGCTTCGCCGTCAGCGACGGCCTGGCGGCAAGCAACGAGGCCACGGTCACCGTGGACGTCACCCGCAACTTCCGCCCGCCGGTGGCGACGGAGGGCCAGGCCTTCGAGGCCGCGGAGGACACGGCGCTCGAGTTCCGCCTGGCGGCCTTCGACCCCGATGCCGACGACCAGCCGAACCTGCAGTTCACCATAGAAAAGCAGCCGGAGAACGGGACGATAACGGCCGCCGGCGCCGACAACGGCCCGGACTTCGTCTACACACCGGCCGCGGACTCCTTCGGTACCGAGGCCTTCGAATTCAGCGTGAACGACGGCGGCATGAGCTCGGAAACCGTGGCCGCCACCATCGAGGTGACGCCAGTCAACGACCCGCCGGTCGTCGAGTTCGCCAGCCTCAACGAGCGCTACGGGGCAGGATTCGAGATCGAGCTCGAGGCCCGGATCAGCGACGTGGACCTCACCGACCGGCACGTCTACGGCATCGACTGGGGTCCGGGCGAGCCGTTCACGAGCGGCCGGGCGCTGCCCCCGGGCGAGGTGGCACCCGAGGGCGAACCGACCTTCGTGCAGTCCGCCGACGGCAGCGCCGTGCTGGTGGACGAGGCCACTTATTTCTCGACCGGCACGAAGACGGTGACGGTGTGCGCGAGCGACGTTCCCGGTGTCACGGCGCTCGCGAGCTGTGCCGATCCGAACGTCTCCGCGCTGGCAACGCGCACGCTGACCATAAAACCCGTGGTCAGCAAGGCCATCGTCATCACCGACAACGCGCCGACCGAGGATGGCGAACTCGGCACCGAGGTGGTCGCGCCCGTCGTCGACGGCGAGGCCTTCACCGTCCTGTTCGCCGTCCACAACCTCGAGCCGAACGACGTGGGCACCGTGCTCGAGGCCACCGGCGTCACGTTCACTGCGAAGCTCGGTCCCGGCCTGGAAGTGAGCCCCTTCGGCATCGTCGGCATCTCCGGCGGTGCGACAGGCGTCGACTGCAGCGCGGCCGGGCGGGAGGTGGATTGCACCATCGCTTCCATCCCGGCGGGTGAGCAGGCCCGCATCGGCGTCGAGGTGGTCGGCGACGGCACCATCGCCGAGGACAGCACCATCGCCGTCATGGCCATGGCGACGTCCGCCGAGGACGATCACAATGGCATGATCGGCAACACGAAGACCTACAAGCTGACGCCGGACCCGGACGGCGATGCGGACGGCGACGGCGTCATCAACAGCGCCGACGTGTTCCCGGGCGACCCGTCCGAGCAGTCCGACTTCGATGGCGACGGCGTCGGCGACAACGCCGATACCGACGACGACAACGACCGGATGTCCGACACCTGGGAGCGACGCTACGGTCTGGACGAACGGAATGCCGCCGACGCCGCGGCCGACGGCGACGGCGATGGGCTGACGAATGCGGAAGAGTTCGAGAAGGGCACGCGGCCCGACAGCGACGACACCGACCTCGATACGCGCGCCGATGCCGTCGACAACTGCCCGCTGACGGTGAACGCCAACCAGTACGACCAGGACGCAGACGGCACGGGCGACGCCTGCGACGTCGATGCCCTGGCCGGCGCGGTCGCCCTGGGCGACGTGGACGGTGGCGGCGGCAGCGATTACGCGCTGCTGCGCACCCACGCGGGCCGCTACGGCCTGTTCCTGAAGGACGGCGCCAGCGACGAGTCCATCGCCGCCGACCGCCTGGACCTGGGTGCCGTCGCGGACCGGCGGCTGGCCGCTCTGACGGCGGTCGACGGTGATCCGGCCGTACTGTTCGGCGACGGCACGGCGGCGGCGCGGCTCACCGGCTTCGGCGCCGATGACGGCACCGTCCGCTTCGACGTCGAAGCGGCGCCCGAAGGATGGGCACCGTTCGCGCTGCTGGCCGCCGGTGCGGAGCTCTGGTCGCTGTTCGAGCATGCCGACGGCCGGCTGCTACTGTCACGCTCACGTGCGGCGGATGGCGGGACCCTCGGCACGGCTGCGCTCGGCGATGGGCTCGAACCCCTGGCTGCGGTGTCGTCCGGCGCCGGCGAGCTGGCGCTGCTCGGTTTCGACCCCGCCAGCGGCGACGTTCTGCTGCGCCGGCACGGGACCGGCGACGGCGCACTCCGCGAAGCACAGACGATCGGTTCCGGCGACACGGTTGCCGCGCTGCTGGCGGCACTCCCGGACGGCTTCGCCGTCGCGCTGCAGAGCCGTGACGGGCCGATCACGGTATCCACGTGGGCGGCCGACGGCAGCCCGGCTGCCTCCTTTGCCGCCTTCGCCAGCGACTCGACGTTGCTCGGCATGCATGCGGTGCCCGGCACGGACGCTCTCGCCCTGGCCGCGTTGTCGGCCTCCGGCACGATCCGGGTGCAGATCACCGATCCGGCGGACGGCAGTGTGACGGCGACCCGCGACTATGCGACGCCCTCCGGCTCGTACCGGGGCTCTCTGGCCGCGACCGGCGGCGGCGGCGCGGAGGTCGGTATCCTGCTGGCGGACGCGGCGAATGAGGTCTCCCTGGAACTGCAGGCGGCGGCAGGCGCTGCCGCGGCACGGGTGCTGACTGCCGAATCGGTGGCGCCGCCCCCGCCCCCGCCGCCTCCCGGCGACGGCGATGACGACGGTG
>CAYRUH010000003.1:24067-25819 GCA_964427415.1 uncultured Woeseiaceae bacterium
TGACGACGGTGACGGCGGAGACACGGGTGGCGACCCGGGCGATGACTCGGATGGCGATACCGGCGGCGACACCGGTGACGATAACGGTGGCGATACCGGTGGCAATACCGGCGGCGACGACACGGGCGGCGGCTCCGGCGGCGACTCCGGCGGCGGCTCGGGGACCAGCGGCTCCGGCGGCGGAGGCGGCGTCTTCGACGCCTTCTTCGGCCTGCTCCTCGCCGGCCTCGTGCTGATGCGGCGCCTGCGTCCTACTTGCTTTTCAGGCCGAACCGCGGCCGCCAGATGGCGAGTATGACGTTGGCCGTGAACAGCGCGAGCAGTATCCACCAGGCGCCCCACTCGTCGCTGACGAGGCCGGCGAGCTCGGCCGGCGCGATCTCGCCGCCCAGCGCCTTCTCGCTCAGTTCGGCCGCCCGCTGCGCCGGGCCGTCGATGGCCATCAGCGTGGATTCGAACACGAGGATGCCGGCGAGCGCCTTGGCCCACACCCAGGGCGCCTCGGCGAACGGGAAGTGGGCGGCGATGGCCAGCAGGCCGCTCAGCACGACGATCAGCATGGAGGGCATGATCAGCCACTTGGAGAGCATGGCCAGGCTCTCGCGCATCGCCGCATAGGCTTCCAACGACTCGACCGGCGGTGCGGTCGCGAGTACGAGCATGTAGGCGGCCAGTCCGCCGGTGATGCCGATGGTGCTCATCGTGTGCAGGAATTTCAGCAGGCGGCGCATGGCCCCTCCGAACCGCAGTGTGCCGTGGCGCATGATATTCTGCCGGCCCGACCATTGCAGTAACACGCGGCGACAGACCCGCCGGGCAGCCGATTATGGACACCGCCAGAACAACCGAATTCGTGGACTCCGTCTGGGACGCCGAGATCGTCCCTTCGCTGGAGGACTACATCACCATCCCCGCCCTGTCCCCCCTGTTCGACCCCGAGTGGCAGGCGAACGGCCACATCGACCGGGCGATGGATCACATCGCCGAGTGGTGTGCGGCCCGGGACATCGAGGGGCTCACCTGGGAGATCCTGCGGCTGGAAGGCAAGACGCCGCTGCTCTACATGGAGATCCCGGGCGCGACGGACGAAACCGTGCTCTTGTACGGGCACATGGACAAGCAGCCGCCGTTCACCGGCTGGCGCGACGATCTGGGACCCTGGAAGCCGGTGATCGAGGACGGCAGGCTCTACGGACGCGGCGGCGCCGACGACGGCTACGCCGCCTACGGCTCGCTGGCCGCCATCGAGGCGCTGCAGCGGCAGGGCGTCCCGCATCCCCGCTGCATCGTGCTCATCGAGGGTTCGGAGGAGAGCGGCAGCCCGGATCTGCCCGCCTATCTCGATCACCTGAGCGAGCGCATCGGCACGCCGGGCCTGATCGTTTGTCTGGATTCCGGCGCCGGCAACTACGACCAGCTCTGGGTGACCACCTCGCTGCGCGGCATCGTCGTGGGCGATCTGCGCGTGGACGTGCTCACCGAGGGCGTGCACTCGGGCACGGCCAGCGGCATCGTGCCTTCGAGTTTCCGCATTGCGCGCGCGCTGCTCGGGCGCATCGAAGACCCCGAGACCGGCGAGATCGGCGTGCCGGAGTTCCTGGCGGAGCCTGAAGGCGAGCGCCTGGAGCAGGTGCGCCGCGCCGCCGAGGTGCTCGGCGACGAGGTCTGGCGGAGCTTCCCGTACGCGGATGGCACCGGCCCGGTCACCGACGACGTCGCCGAACTGGTGCTGAACAACACCTGGCGTCCGGC
>CAYRUH010000003.1:25919-30036 GCA_964427415.1 uncultured Woeseiaceae bacterium
GCCCGGTCACCGACGACGTCGCCGAACTGGTGCTGAACAACACCTGGCGTCCGGCGCTGTCGGTGGTGGGCGCGGACGGCCTGCCGGAGGCCGCCAGCGCGGGCAACGTGCTGCGCACCCACACCACGCTGAAGCTGTCGCTGCGCCTGCCGCCCACGGTCGACGGTCCGGCGGCTGCCCGGCGGCTGAAGGAGATTCTGGAGGCCGATCCGCCCCACGGCGCGAAAGTGGTCTTCGACATCGAGGGACCCGGCAGCGGCTGGGCCGCGCCGGTGCCGGCGCCCTGGCTCGCGCAGAGCCTGGAGGCCGCCTCCGAGGCCTTCTTCGGCCGGCCCGTCTGTTACCGGGGCGAGGGCGGCTCCATCCCGTTCATGAACATGCTGGGTGAGCAATATCCCGAGACCCAGTTCCTGGTGACCGGTGTACTCGGACCCCAGTCCAACGCCCACGGCCCGAACGAATTCCTGCACATCGCCACCGGCAAGCGGCTGACGGCCTGCGTCGCCAGGGTGCTGGCCGATTACGCGGCCGAGCACGCCGGGGCGGACGAGCGCGCGGCATAGCGGGTGTCTGCACGCTCCCGGCAGCATAGGCCGCGGCGCGTCCGTGCCACGGTCCTGGTGATGGCGCTGGCCGGCTGCGCTGCCGCCGCCGCGCAGCAGAACGTCCTCGGCGACTTCACCCGCGGACTCGACGGCTGGGAGGAGCGCAGCTTCGTAGGCAACACGGAATACCGGGTGGTTTCGCGGGACGGGCAGGCCGCGGTGCGGGCCGAGACGGATGCTGCGGCCAGCGCGCTGTACCGGCGCACGGAGATCGACCTCGGCGAGACCCCGTATCTGCGCTGGCGCTGGCGGGTGGAGGGAACCTACGGCGACGGCATCGACGAGACTGCCAAGTCCGGCGACGACTACCCGGCCCGCATCTATGTGGTGCGCCGCGGCGGGCTCGCCTTCTGGCGCACCCGCGCCCTGAGCTACGTCTGGTCCAGCGCGCAGCCCGTCGGCTCGCGCTGGCCGAATGCTTATGCCGGCGACAACGTACAGATGCTCGCCGTGAATGCGGGCGAAGCGAAAGCGGGCGAGTGGGTCGGCCACGTCCGCGACGTCCGCGCCGACTGGCGCGAGGCCTTCGGCGAGGAGATCGACAGCCTGGACGGCATCGCCATCATGACCGACGCCGACGATGCCGGCGGGTCGATGACGGCGTGGTATGCCGACATCCGCTTCACAGCTGCAGCGCCCGGGGATGAGAGCGGTGCTGTGGAGAGCACGCGAGGAAACGACCGGCGTTAGTCGTCGCGGCCCTGGCCGTCCTCCGTGCTGTCGGCCCGTTCCACCAGGTAGTCCACCAGGCGGTCGAGCTCCGCCGGGTTCATCACGTTGCGGTAGGCCATCCAGGTGCCGGGCACCATGGATTCCGCGTTCATGAGGTAGCCGCGCAGCAGGCCCGGCCGCCAGGTGATGCCGGAACAGGATAACGCTTCAGAGTAGGTGTAGCCCGGCCGGCTCGCCGCCGGCCGGCCGAGGATGCCGTGCAGGTTCGGCCCCACCCGGTGGGGCGCGCCGGCATCGATGCTGTGGCAGCCCTGACAGGCGAGCCAGAGCTCTGCGCCGGTGAGCGTGCGCGGCGTTGCGTTCCGGGCGGGCGGCTCTGCCGCATCGCCGCCGTCGCCCCTAGGCGCGCCTTCGCCGCAGGCCGCCAGCAGGCTGCAGGCCGCCAGGCCGAGCACGGCTGCCGGTCGGCGGAGCAGCCGATCTCCCGATCGACGGCCGGCGGGACGGCGCTTCATGCCAGCCGCCTCAGCGTCTCGAGAACGGCGCGCTCGGCGGATTCCATCGCGCCCTCCATGCCCGAGTACGAGACGGCCGTGTGTTCGCCGGCGAAAGACACGCGGCCGTGTGCGGCGGCGAGCCGGCTCGGCATTCCGGCGGTTATCTCGCCTGGCCGCCAGATCGCCCAGGCACCCTCGCTGAACGGCTCTTCCGCCCAGCGCACCACCCGTCCCACCGACACGGTGCCGCGGGCGTCGGGGATAACCCGCTCGAATTCGGTCAGTATCGCGGCAGCCGCTTCCTCCTCCTCCATCCCGGCATAGTGGTCGCAGTCGTCGCCGTTGATCCAGACCGTGAGGTTGCGGCTGCCGGCCTCGTTCGCGGCAGGCCAGGCGAAGACCCGGCCCAGGGGGCCGTCCGTCCACCAGCTGGCCGGCCGACCGGCTTTGTCCCAGAACGGCTCGGCCGCCAGCAGATGGGCCTGGGTGATCTTGTGGTAGCGCACCTGCCGGAACGCCCCGGCCGGCTCTTCCGGCAAGCCGGGCTCGAAGTGGAGCCGGCGCACGGCCGTGGCAGGCAGGGTGCAGATCACCGCGTCCGCCCGGTACTCCGCGCCGTTCTCGCAGTGCACGATCGTCTCCGTCGCCGACTGCCGGATGCGCATGACCCTCTCGCCGAGGCGCACGGGGCCGGCCAGGGAGTCCGCCATTGCCTCCGGCAGCCGCAGATTGCCGGTCGCCGCGTGCAGCGACGGCAGGCCCGCGCCCCGCGCCATGGTGATGGCCCGGCCGATGCTCTCGCCCACCCGGTACAGGGCCAGCAGAGAGGTATCCCCGAGCCGGTTGCCGTAGCTGTTGTTGGCGTCGATCCACGCCAGTGCCGTGTCGTCGAGCCCGCGTTTGCGGAAGAACGCCGCCGCGGATACGTCCCACTGCTGCGCCGCCGGCGCGCGCCAGTGGGTGGAGGTCTGCAGCGGATTGCCGCGCAGCAGGGCGCCTGCGAGCCGATCCGGCGTGATCTCGCGCAGCGCCGGTGGCAGGGTGTTCAGCGGCGAGTCCGGCCAGCCCGCGCGGTCGACGATGCGGCCGTCCAGGATGAGGCCGGTCTCCGCATCACGGGGCGAGGCCGTCAGCGGTACGCCGAGCTCCCGGGCAGCTCCAACGGCCCGGCCGTAATTCGGGCCGAAGATGTTGGCGCCGGCTTCCGGGGTGCCGGGCAGTTCGTCCAGCGTCCTGACCCGGCCGCCGATCCGTTGCCGGGCTTCGAGCACCGTGACCGAGCAGCCCTGGCGCTCCAGCAACCGGGCGGCATGCAGGCCGGCCAGGCCGGCGCCGAGCACGGTAACGCTGCGTCCGCCGGCACCACCCGTCAGTGGCCAGGCGGCGGCGAGAAGAGCGCCGCCCGCCCGGACGAGAAACTGCCGGCGGCTCGGCATCAGGTCGCCGTCTCCCCGGCGAGCCAGGCGTCGATGCGGGCCTCGAGGATGTGCAGCGGCAGGTCGCCTTCTTCCAGCACCCTGGCGTGAAAGGCGCGGATGTCGAAGTCGTCGCCGAGCGCGGCTTTCGCGCGGCGTCGCAGCTCCAGGATTTTCAGCTGGCCGATCTTGTAGGCGAGCGCCTGGCCGGGGATAGCCATGAAGCGCTCGGCCTCCGACACCGCCCGGGTCTCCAGCACCGCCGAGTTGGCGTACATGTAGTCCAGCACGTCCTCGCGGGACCATCCTTTGGCGTGCAGGCCGGTATCCACCACCAGCCGGATGGCCCGCCACAGCTCGGCGTTGAGCTGGCCGAAGCGCTGGTAGGGGTCCTCGTAGAAACCCATCGCCTTGCCCACCGGCGCGGACTCCGCGTACAGGCCCCAGCCCTCGGCGAAGGCCGTCACCCCGCCATGGCGGCGGAAGTCCGGCACGTCCTCCAGTTCCAGGTTGGAGGAGCGCTGGAAGTGATGACCCGGCACGGCTTCGTGCAGGAACAGGGATTCCGCGGCCCAGCGGGGCCGTGCCTCGGGCCGCCAGGTATTGAGGTAGAAGATGCCCGGGCGGCTGCCGTCGGCCGACGGCCGCTGGTAGGAGCCCTTGGCCGCTGACTGCTCCCGGTAGCGCTCCACCGGGCGGATCTCGTAGTCCGCCTCGGGGATGCGGCTGAACAGCCGCGGTGCCGCTGCGTCGGCCTTGTCCCGCAGCCCCTCGTAGGCGGCCACCATCTCCTCCCGGGACTCGAAATAGAACCGTGGATCGGTGTTCAGGTACTCGAAGAAGTGCTGCAGGTCGCCTTCGAAACCGACCTCTTCCTGGATGGCCCTCATCTCGCCGTGGATGCGCTCCACCTCGTCCAGCCCGATGC
>CAYRUH010000003.1:30136-39932 GCA_964427415.1 uncultured Woeseiaceae bacterium
TCCTGGATGGCCCTCATCTCGCCGTGGATGCGCTCCACCTCGTCCAGCCCGATGCGGTGGATCTGGTCCGGCGTCAGATCGGTGGTGGTGTGGTGGCGCACCAGCCAGGCATACCAGTCCCCGCCGCCGGGCAGCGCGCCCAGCCCGGCGGTCTCCCGCGCGGACGGCAGGTACTCGTCGCGGATGAAGCCGTGCAGGCGGGCGTAGGCGGGCACGAGTCGCTCGGTGATCGCCGCGGCGTAGGCCTGGCGCAGCCGCTCCCGCTCTTCCTCCGGCACCGAATCCGGGAGCTCGGCGACGGGGCCCCAGAACAGGCTGTCCGCGGCGTCCCCGACCATTTGTGCCTCGAGCTGCGGCAGGGTGCGCTCCATCAGGACGGCCGGCTGGACGATACCCGCGTCCATGCCCTTGCGCATGTTGACGATGGCCTGATCCACCCAGTCGCCGAAGCCGTCGATGCGGCCCAGGAACGCCTCGTAGTCGGCGACCGTCTCGAAGGGCTGCGGGCCCTTTCCGGAACCGAGCCTGGCCAGGCGGTTGGCCGGGTTGTAGAACTGGTTCACCGGCGTGAGCTCGCGCGGGAAGGCGTAGCCGGCCAGTTCGTCGCGCAGCTCGTAGAGGAACAGCTCGCGGCTCAGCCGGCGGTCCGGGTCCAGGGCGTCCGGCGGGATGGCCTCGGCGGCCGCCAGGCTGCGTTCCAGCAGTTGCCGCTCCGCGCGGATATGCGCCGGCGAGATGCTGACGGGCCAGCGGTCGTCCCAGCGGTGGTCGCCGAGGAACGTCGCCTGCACCGGATTGAGTTCCAGCCAGGCGTCCCAGTACCCGGCGAACAGGCGGTCCAGCCGTGCAGCCGGCTTCTCTGCCGGCTCTTCCGTGGCCGGCGCATCAGTCTCCTGTGAGGCCGCTGCAGCGGGCGCGGCGGCGGTGTCTTCTTCCGCAGGCCCGCCGCAGCCGGCGGCGAGCAGGGCGAGGGCGAACGGCAGGGTGAGACGGCGTAGCATGTAGCCTCCTTCAGCGGGGACGGTCATCGGTGTGGGTGGGAACGTCGGCGTCGAAGGCGCCGGGCTCGTCCTGCCGCGTGTAGCGGGCGTCTTCGTCTTCCACCTGGTCCAGCGCGGCGATCTTCTTCAGCCACGGCGTGGCGATCAGGAAGCCGAGGAAGACCACCGTGCAGAAGATGACGATCTGGCGGTAGCGCTCGGGGAACTCGGCCACGTTGTCGCCGCGGAATTCGCCGGCGAGGAGCCCTGCCAGCAGGTTGCCGAGGGCGGCGCCGAAGAACCACATGCCCATCATCTGGCTGTAGTAGCTGCGCGGCGCGAGCTTGGAGGTGGCCGACAGGCCGATGGGGCTCAGGCAGAGCTCGCCGGTGGTGTGGAAGAGATAGGTCATCAGCAGCCACACGGGCAGCACCTTGCCGCCGTCCTGGATCAGCGAGGCGGCGAACCACATGAAGCCGAAGCCGACGCCGAGCTGCAGGAAGCCCAGCGCGAACTTCAGCGGGATGGACGGGTCCAGGTTGCGCCGGCCCAGGTTGATCCAGAGAGCGGAGAAGAACGGTGCCAGGATCAGGATGTAGAGGGGATTCAGGGACTGGAACACTTCCGGCGGGATCACCAGCCCGAGCATCTCCCGGGCGGTGTAGCGTTCGGCGAACAGGTTCAGCGAGGAACCGGCCTGCTCGAAGCCGGACCAGAACAGTGCGGCGCCGATGAAAAGCGCCACCAGCACAATGGTGCGGTTGCGCTCCAGGCGGGTGAGCTTCGGGTCCAGCAGGACGCGACCGAAGAACAGTACCGCGACGGCCACAATCACGTAGACCGTGGTGGCGGCGAGACCGACGGCATCGAACGCGACCAGGCCCTCCAGGCCAAGGACCGCGAGCAGGAACAGGCCCGCCGTCGCCACGTAGATGGCCAGTTTCAGGTTGCGCACCTTCCGCTCGTCGCCCGGCGGCGTCGGGAATGGCTGCTTGCCGAAATCGCCGAGGTGCTTCTGGGTGGCCCGGTAGACCACCAGGCCCGCGATCATGCCGACCGCGGCTGCTGCGAAGCCCCAGTGCCAGCCCATGTTCACGCGCAGGAAGCCGCACACCAGCGGGCCGAGGAAGGCGCCCAGGTTGATGCCCATGTAATAGAGCACGTAGCCGGCGTCCCGGCGGGCGCCGCCCTCCGGATAGAGTTCGCCGACGCAGCTCGATATGTTCGGCTTCAGGAGTCCGGTGCCGACCACGATCAGGATCAGGCCGAAGTAAAAGCCGTAGGCTTCGCCGACGAGCCCGAAGCCGGGTAGCGACAGCACGATGTGTCCCGCCGCGATGATGATGCCGCCGTACCAGATGGAATCCTGCTGGCCGAACACCCGGTCGGCAAGCCAGCCGCCGGGCAGTGCCGCGAGATACACGCCGGCCGTGTACAGGCCGTAGACCGCGGTGGCCGTGGCGTCGTCGAACCCCAGCCCGCCCTCGGCGATGCTTGCGACCATGAACAGCACCAGCAGCGCGCGCATGCCGTAGTAGCTGAAACGCTCCCACAGTTCGGTAAAGAACAGCGTGCCCAGGCCGGCGGGATGGCCGAAGAAGGTCTTGCCGGGCGTGCCGGCGGCGGGTTTGGGTTGACTCATCCGGGTGCTCCCTCTGCGAGAACGGAACCATGCTGACGAACGGCGGAGGGAGCCTATCCTACCTTCTGGCGGCCGGCTTGTGGGGCGGGCGGCAGGTGTGCGCCCTGGCGGGGAAGCCTATTCTCCGGTCAGGAAGACGACCGGGACCTCGGCGAAATAGCGGCTGCCGTCGGCGTGCACGACGATCTGCAGTACGGCGCCTTCGCCCCGCGGTGCCGGCAGGTTGCCCGACCACACGGTGGCGCCCTCCTCCGCGGGTGAGAACGCCACCGGTTCCGACGACATACCGGCCGCCGGGGCCAGTCCCACGGCGGCCGCGGACAGGGAGTAGCGCGATTTGATGCGAAGCCTGAGTGCGGTGGCGTCGAGCGCCGCCGGGGTCAGCGTCAGACGGAAAGACTCGTTGACCAGGTCACAGGCGCCACTGGGCCAGCGGCAGTTCGACTTTGCCAGCAGCGGATAGTCCTGCCCCGGCCGGGCGGCATGGGGACGCTCGGCGACGAACCGGTCCACTGCGAACCAGGTCAGGGTGGCGAGCGCCGGTGCCACCAGCAGTGCCGCCACGACGTGCCAGTTCTTCCACATGATCTTCGCGCTCCGCTGCGTCCCGCGGCTTCGGCCCCGGCGACAGCTTAAAAGAAAAGGGGCTCCGGCGGAGCCACTTCCCGTGCGGGCACTCGCCGGTCAGTGCCCGGTCGCCGCTGCTGCGCCGCTCGGTACGCGGATGTCCTCCACCAGATGCTGGATGTGCTCCGGCGGCGCGGCCGTGACCCGCGATACCGCGAAGGCGACGGCGAAGTTGACCATGGCCCCAACCGCGCCGAACGCGTTCGGCTCGATACCGAAGAACCAGTTCTCCGCCATGCCGCCCAGGTATTCGGTGCCCGGGATGAACATGATGCCTTTGTGCTGGAACACGTACAGCAGCGTCACCCCGAGGCCGCTCACCATGCCGGCGATGGCACCCTCCTTGTTCATGCGCTGACTGAAGATGCCCATCATCAGCGCCGGGAAGATGGAGGAGGCCGCTAGCCCGAAGGCCAGCGCCACGGTGCCCGCCGCGAAGTCGGGCGGATTGAAACCAAGATATCCGGCCACGACGATGGCGCCGGCCATGGCGATGCGGCTGGCTCTCAATTCCTGTCGTTCCGTGATCTGCGGCATAAAGACGCCCTTCAGCAGATCATGAGAGATGGCCGAGGAGATGGCGAGCAGCAGGCCCGCCGCCGTCGACAGCGCCGCCGCCAGACCGCCCGCGGCGACCAGCGCGATCACCCAGTTCGGCAATTTCGCGATCTCCGGGTTGGCCAGCACCATGATGTCGTTGTCCACCTTGGTGAGCTCGTTGACCTCGGGATTCGCCGAGTAGCGGATGCGCCCGTCGTCGTTCTTGTCGGTGACGTCCAGCAGCCCGGTGGCCTCCCACTTCCTGAACCAGTTCGGGCGCTCCTCGTAGACCAGATACTGGCCTTCCTTCGGTTCCATGGTCTCCATCAGATTCAGGCGCGCCATGGCGGCGACGGCGGGCGCCGTGGTGTAGAGGATGGCGATGAACACCAGCGCCCAGCCGGCGGAGGAGCGCGCGTCCTTCACCTTCGGCACGGTGAAGAAGCGGATGATCACGTGGGGCAGGCCGGCCGTGCCGATCATCAGCGACATCGTGTACATGAACATATTCAGCAGACTGATTCTGGCGTTGGTCGTGTACTCGGCGAAGCCGAGGTCGGTGACCATGCGGTCCAGCTTGTCCAGCAGGAAGGTCTCCGAACCGGCCATGGTGGAGCCGAGCCCGAGCTGCGGGACGGGGTTGCCGGTAAGATTCAGCGAAATGAAGATGGCCGGGATGGTATAGGCGAGGATCAGCACGCAGTACTGGGCGATCTGGGTGTAGGTGATGCCCTTCATGCCGCCCATCACCGCGTAGAAGAAGACGATGGCCATGCCGATGCCGAGGCCCAGGTCGTAATCCACTTCCAGAAAGCGGGAGAAGGCGACGCCGATGCCCTTCATCTGCCCGATTACGTAGGTGATGGAGGCAACGATGAGGCAGATCACCGCCACGATGCGCGCCGTGCGCGAGTAGTAACGGTCGCCGATGAACTCGGGCACCGTGAATTTGCCGAACTTGCGCAGATACGGCGCGAGCAGCATGGCGAGCAGCACGTAGCCGCCGGTCCAGCCCATCAGGAAGACCGAACCGCCGTAACCCATGAACGCGATCAGGCCTGCCATGGAGATGAACGACGCGGCGGACATCCAGTCCGCGGCCGTCGCCATGCCGTTCGAGATGGGATGTACGCCGCCGCCGGCCACGTAGAAGTCCTTGGTGGTGCCGGCCCGGGCCCAGATGGCGATGCCGATGTAGACCGCGAAAGTGGCGCCGACCACGAGGTAGGTGAGTGTCTGCAGTGTCATGGCCGGCTCCTATTCGTCTTCCTGCAAGCCGAACTCGCGGTCCAGCTTGTTCATCCGTCTGGCGTAGAAGAAGATCAGCGCCACGAACGCGTAGATGGAGCCCTGCTGCGCGAACCAGAAGCCGAGCTTGTAGCCGCCGATGCGGATGTTGTTCAGGGGCTCCACCAGGATGATCCCGAACAAGTAGGAGACGATGAACCAGATCACCATGCAGACTGCGACGAGTCTGAGATTCCGGCGCCAGTAGGCCTTGCGGTCGGACATGTTTCCCCCTGTGGCGTGTTACCGCCTGTTCCTGCCGAGCAAAGAACTTAGCAGATGCTGCGATACTCGGGGGACCAGCCTTTGATGTCAGTCCTGCGGTGGTTGCGAGGATAATCAGCGGCCTTTCTTCCTCGGCCTCCAGTCGTGTAACAATTGTCCGATGAACGAGATCCCGGAGATCGAAGCCTTTCTTGGCCGGTTGCCCGGCTTCGATCATCTCGACGCGACCGAACTGCACCGGGCTGCCCGCGCGGTGTGCGTGGCCTACTACCGGCGCGGCCAGAACATCCTGTCGATCGGCGTCAACAATACGCAGCTCAATATCTTGCGCAGCGGCGCTGCGGAGCTGACTGACGGCAATGGCGACCTGGTAACCCGTCTGGCCGAGGGCGAATGCTTCGGCTTTCCCTCCCTCATGAACAGCGCGCCGACCCGTAACCATTCCGTGGCGCTGGAAGACACGCTGATCTATCACCTGAAGGGCGAGGCCTTCGCGGCGCTGCGCCGTGACAACCGGGAGTTCGACACCTGGTTCATCCGCGCACTGTCAGATCGGCTCACGATGCGGCCGGTCACCGGCGAGCTCCGCGGTACCGCCGCCGGCAGTGTGCGCGATATGGTCAGCCGCGGACCGGTCACCATCGACGGCTCGGCCAGCATCCTTGAGACCGCGAAGAAGATGGTGGCCGAGCGGGTCTCGGCCATGCTGATCACCGAGGGCGGCCGCATGACGGGCATCGTCACCGACCGGGATTTGCGCAGCCGTGTGGTGGCGCAGGAGTTTGCGCCGGACCGCCCGGTGGCCGAGATAATGACGCCGGATCCCATCTCGCTGGACGCCGGTTCCCACGCCTGCGAGGCGGCGCTGGTGATGATGCAGAACGTCATCCATCACCTGCCCATCACCGACGACGGTGAACTGCTGGGCATGGTCTCGCGCAGCGATTTCATGCGTCTGGAGACCGAGCATCCTCTCTACCTGGTGAGCGATATCGGCAAACAGACGACGGTGCAGGGCCTGGTCGAGGCCTGCTCCCGACTGCCCGGGCTCATCGCGGGGCAGATCGACGGCGATATCGCCGCCGAGCAACTGGGGAAGTTCATCACCGCCATCACGGACAGCGTCACGCGCCAGCTCATTCGCATCGCCCGGGACGAGCTCGGTCCTCCGCCCTGCCGCTACGTCTGGATCGCGCTGGGCTCACAGGCCCGCCACGAGCAGTCCGCCGTGAGCGACCAGGACAACGCGCTGGTGCTGGAGGACGGCGCGGGTGCCGATGCGCAGGCCTGGTTCGAGCGTCTTGCGCGCATTGTCAACGACGGGCTTGACGCCTGCGGCTGGGTGCATTGCCCGGGCGGCGTCATGGCGATCAATCCCCGCTGGCGGGTCACGGTCAGCCGCTGGAAGGAGCACTTCACCCACTGGATCACCGTGCCCGAGGAGAAGGCGCTGATGCACGCCAATATCTTCTTCGACCTGCGGGTGGTGGATGGCGAAGCCGGCCTGGTGGAGGAGATCAAGGACAGCATCCGCGAGACGGCGGGGAAAAACGAGCTGTTCCTGGCGCTGATGGCGAAGAACGCGATGAACTTCCAGCCGCCGCTCGGCTTTTTCCGCCAGTTCGTGCTGGAGAAGTCCGGCGAGCACAAGAACACCCTGAACCTGAAGCTGCACGGCATCATCCCCATTGTGGAGACGGCGCGCATCCGCAGTCTTGCGGCCGGAGAGATGCGAGTGAGTACGCGCAATCGGCTGCGCGCCGCCGCCCGCCAGGGCGAACTGAGCGCCGCGGATGCCGAGAGCCTCATCGATGCGCTGGATTTCATCGAGAAGCTCCGGCTGGAGCACCAGAGCCGGCAGATGAATGCGGGCGAGAAGCCGGACCATCATCTGTCGCCGTCGGAGCTCTCGCCGCTGGCGCGGCAGAACCTGAAGGCCGCCTTCTCCCAGATCCGTACCAGCCAGGCGGCGCTGCTGAACCGATTCCACCTGGCATGAGGCAGACGGTGCTGAAGCTCCGGCGCTGGCTGACCATCCGTCGGCCCGGCGACGACGCGCTCACGGGCGTGCTGTCGTCTTCGTTGCCCGCCGGCTCCGCCGCCTTCGCCGACACCGAGTTCGTCTGTCTGGATATCGAGACCACCGGTGTCGATGTCCGTAGCGCGGAGATGCTCGGTGTCGGCTGGGTGCTCATCCGCGGCGCACGGGTGGAAATGGAGACCGCCGAGGCCTGCATCGTGCGTCCGCCGGGGGAGGTGGGCGAGAGCGCCACGGTGCACGGACTCACCGATACTCTGTGCGCCGGCGGAGAGGACGTGCGGGCGGTATTGCAGCGTCTGCTGGCGGTCCTGCGCGGCCGGGTGCTGGTGGTTCACTACGCCGGACTCGACAAGGCATTGCTCGACCGGTTGTGCCGTCGGCACTTCGGCGCACCGCTGCTGATGCCGGTGGTAGACACCCTTGCCCTGGAACGCCGGGCGCGCAGCCGACGGCATCACCTCGACGAACAGCAGTCACTGCAGCTGAGCGCGCTCCGCAGCGCCTATCATCTGCCCCAGTATTCCCAGCATGATGCCCTGGCCGACGCGATAGCCACGGCGGAACTGCTGCTGGCCATGGTGGCAGCCCGCGGGACGCCGTCGAGCGTCAGACTGCGAGATCTGCTGTCCTGACCGATCCCCGGGGCCGGGGGGGCAGTTTACGCGGTAGTGCCTTCTCGCCGCCTGCTCCGTCGGAGCCGATACCATTGCTGAAGCCATAGTGCCGACATCGCAAGCAGGAGTGTTCCCATTGCTCCCGCCGCTCCCAGGAAGTACACGTCGGTATAGACCATGGCCGGGCGCTACCCTGATACCGCCGCCAGTTCGCTGATGTTCACCCATCTGACTCTGGCACGGCGGTCGACCACGCACTCGCCCTTCCAGAGGACTGGGCCGCCCGCCTTCTCGGCCACTTCGAGCGTGTAACGGTAGTTTCGGGTGCCGGCCGGTGGCCGCAAGAGCTCGCGGGTGAAGTCCTCACGGCCGTTGTAACGGCCAGCGATCTCGTAGTCCGGCGGCGTGCCCTGGCGCTCGCCGATGTACTCGATCAGTCTGGCCGTACAGGCCTCGACGGCATCGCGTTCGGTCGCACTGGCGCCGGCCACGCCGACGCCGCTGCCCGATAACGCGATCACCAGCATGGCTTTCCGAAATACGCGACCCATCAGGAATCTCCTTCGATACCGTTACCCTGGAAATGCGTCTCAGGCTATTGCCCTCCAGCCGGGGCGACAAACGTTCAATTCTTGTGTGCGGACGAATCCTGCTCATTCCTCCGAGTAGAAATTGTCCAGCAGCCACGTCTTCAGGTTCTGCACCGCCTGCCGGGTACTCTCCTCGGGCCTGAGTACGAGGAAGAAACTGTCGCCGGTGTCGAATTCCTCCTCGAAGACACGGGTGAGACCGCCGGACTCGAACCAGGCCTTGCCGAGCGGCCACGACACCAGCGCGATGCCGAGTCCTTTCTCGGCAGCGCGGGCGATGGCCGACATGGAGTCCAGACGAATGAGCTTTCCCGGGCGCACCCTGGGGACTCCGATGGAGTCGCTCCAGCGGTCCCAAGCGTTGCGCCTGCCCTCGTGCACGATCAGCGTCTGACCGTCGAGCCGGTCGGCAGACCCCAGGTCGCACTCGGCGAGCAACGATGGTGCACACGCCACGACGAAGCGATGGGGGAACAGGCGGTGGGTCTCGAGCCCCGGCCACTGGCCGTTCCCCACGAGGATCGAGATATCGGCCTCCGCAGGGTGGAGATCCATGCTGCTGGGCTGGGTCACGATGCGGATATCCGTGGCGGGATACTGTTCCTGATAGGACGCGATCGCCGGCAGCAGGGCCTCACTGGCGAAGAACGGCGGCAGCGAAAGCCTCAGGATATCGCGACCGTAGCGGTCACGAAGCTGGTCCGTCTCCGATTCCAGTCGCGCGAACAGCGTATCGAGAATGGAGAAATAGGCTTGCCCGGCGTCCGTGAGCTCCAGTGACCGGGTCTTGCGATTGAACAACGCGACGCCAAGCCGGCCCTCGAGCGCCCGCACCTGATGACTGACGGCGGAAGGCGTCACAAACAACTCTTCCGCCGCGTTCTTGAAGCTGAGATGGCGAGCGGCCAGCTGAAAGGTCCGCAGATGATTCAGGGACGGCAAGCGCATGATCTGTCGTGCATGGGTACCGAACGCCCTCTTTTCCGACCGGCGACAGCAGCCCGCCGGAACCATCCCGCGGGCGTAAAGGTGGACGGCGTCGACAGTGGTCCGGGCTACGGACAGAGACAGCAAGAAATATGCCAGGCAAACTCCCTGGCATCGCCTGTGCTCCGCAGACCGAATCGGGCGGGCACCGCCTGCGGGTGGTGCAATGCAGCAAATCGACGCACCGTAGCGGTGCTGATCCGATCCGAAGCGCCGTTGCCTCGACCGGACACCGGGCGGCGTCAGACGGCAGGGTCTGCCGG
>CAYRUH010000003.1:40032-65696 GCA_964427415.1 uncultured Woeseiaceae bacterium
GAGCCGGGTCCCGGGCTGCCACGTCTCCAGCGTGCCGCCGACAGCCCGGCGGAAGGACGTGTGATCGGGCTCCCACGCGGAGGCGAAAAGGTGAGCACGACAGTCGCAATCGCTGCAGCCGAGGCCGGCGATGCCGATCATGCCGGACAGGTTGCCGAGCGCCCGCGCCCACCGATGTTCCAGCCGGACCGGCTCGTGGCTGTACCAGACTGCCTCGGTGCGGGCCAGGCCGGACAGGTAATCGATATGCCAGCGCCTCGGCTTCTCCTCGCGCAGGTGCCTCGAGACGCGCGCCAGCACGCCGCCCGGGCCGAACGCGCTGCCCACGTAGACGTAGTAGCCGGGCACGAGGTCGAGACAGCCCCAACGGCCCACCTGCACAGCCTCGCGCGATACGCTGCGCAGAATCAGCGCATAGGTGCCGCTGTCTTTTCGCATGGGAGATTCCCCCGGGGCTTCTGCCCCACCTTTACGGGTCGAATGCCGGTCACAGGGCAGTCATTCGTCCTGCGACGGCAAGGAGTCCGTCACGCCGCTATCCGGGTCCGGCTGACACAACCAACGTAAGACCCTGGCGATCGACCACGCTCACCGACATTCCAATAGTGAGGTCCCCGGTATCGCCGGGCGCTCGAATGGCCCGCCACGTCTCGCCGCGTATCGAAACCTGGCCGTGCGGCAGCGAGTCGAAACCGGAAACGACGGTGGCTTTTTCAGCAGGCGAATCGGAAACCAGGTGCCTTTCCCCCGGACCGATATGTACCCGGGTCGGTGCAACTGACTCCATCCAGGCAGCGATCGCCAGATCGGCCAGGGATGTGGCAAGAACGGCGACGGCAACACGCGTAAACAGACTCCAGTCAGTAACAATGCTCATGAGCAGAATCGAAGTTCCGCCGACAGTGATCGAGGTGGGAAGAATGACCAGCCACCAGGCCAACGAATAGCGCTTCATTGCGGCACAGACTTCGTTGCCCGCGCTAGCGGTCCTGTATCTCTCGTTGCCGCATCGGCATCCCGTCGATGAGCGTATAAATCTCGTCCATCGGCGCAGCCTGCCCCCGCGACAGCTTGACCGTGCCGTCCTTGCCGATCAGCCTGAGCGCGAACGCCTCCGGCCGGATGCCGAGGGCATCGCGCGCGGCGGCAACCTCGTCGCCGGTCAGCGCCCGATCGTTGGCCGTCGAAACGGCATCGTCCAGCAGGACAACCAGGACCAAGTCACGCTCCCCGAATGCCCCACCTGTTGCCGAAACCGCAGCCAGCTGATCTCGCAACTCCCGATCCTTGTGCCGCGCTGCGCTGACCACCAGTACGCGCTTCTGCCAGCGATACCGATCCAGGGAGAATGGCGGCTGGCCGGCGACGGCACGCACGCTTGCTACGCGCAGCTCGAATGGTCCGTCGCGTTTGTCGTAGATCATCAGGCCCATGCCGGTGATCTTACTGGTATCGAGCGGCGGGCCGTCGAGCTCGGCGCCGCGGAATCTCGGCACGAAACGCGAGAATGGCACGTCCACGGTATGCCAGACGCCCGCCACCGTATCGAAATCGGCCCAGTAGGCAATCGGCCTGCCGAAATGGCGCGCATCCGTGGTCAGGCGCCACGTGTAGCGGCGACCGTCGCCGCGCACGCGAAGGCGGATCGCCGCATACGGCGACAGGTCGAGCTGCAGCGTTTCTGTGCGGATCGAGCTGAATCCGCCGCCTCGGGTATTGGTGCGCCCCGAGAAGTGCAACTCTCCCGCCTGCCGCTCGAACCCGCCCTCGCTTCTCCCGCCCATGACGTTGTCGTTCACGACGTACCAGCCGAGATCGGCGCTCGCAGCGGTGAAGTCGGTGAGCAGCCGCCCGTCCGGGGCGTCGTCGCCGGTGGCGGCCGGTGTGGCTGCAGACGCCATCAGGACGAATCCGGACACAAGGGCACGGCCGATCACCGCGGACCGGGGGCCGATCGCGGCACGCGCCGGCCCTCGGCAAGTCCGCGTCCCGGCAACCCTGTTCGCTGGAGGTTCGTGGTCATGCGGCGAGTTTGCGACGCCTGGCCTGCGGCGGCAACCCACAGAATCGCGTCGGCTATACTATATCCGTCCGGTGACGCGGCACCGCGGAGACGGACGACAGACATTGCGTAGCGGCGCCAGCATCACGGACATCTGCTCATGACGGCAATCACCCGCCGCGGCGAGGGCTTTTTCCCGGTGATGGGTCTCATCCTCCTCGCCCTGGTCATCGCCGGCTTCGTGCCGCCCGCGTTCTCCCGGCCGGGCGGGCCTGCCGCCATGCCGTTCTTGCTCCACGTTCACGGTGCGGTATTCGCCGGCTGGTTCGTGCTGTTCATCGCGCAGGCGCGGTTGATCGGCGCCGGTAACGCGCAGCTGCACCGGCGCATCGGGACGGCGAGTCTCCTCTTCGCGCTGGCCATCATCGTGCTCGGGTTGGTGGTCATCGGCGGAGCCTACGCGCGCCCGGACTGGAGCATAGCCGGCCTGCCGCCTGCGGCATCGGTGATGTTCCCCTTCACCGATATCGTGAACTTCACCGCCGCATTCGCGCTGGCCTTCGTCAATAGACACGACCCGGCTGCGCACAAGCGCTTCATGCTGCTTGCCGGGATCCTGATCATGGACCCCGCCGTCGCGCGGCTGGTCGCCACTGCCGGGCTCCCTGCGCCGACGATCCTCGTGATCGAGCTGGCGCTGCTCGCAGCGCTGATCGTCTACGACATACGCACGCGCCGTCGGCCACATTGGGCGAGCCTGGCCGGCGTCGGTCTCTTCGCAGCGGCGATGTTCGCCAAGCTGGTCATTGCCCGCTCCAGCGGCTGGGCCGCATTCGTGGAGAGCCTGTTCGGCTGATCGATCGCGGCGCCCGCGGACCGCGCTCACGGATCTCGCCGGGCAGCCGCTCTCCGCGCGTACAGCCTCAGGCCCCAGATCAGGAGCCCGGCTGCACACAGCAGGAGCCCGCTGAACCGCCCGATGGTCTCGTCGCCGAACCAATGAAACATCAGGGCCCCGCCGGCGAGATAGAGCAGCGGCAGAAGCCGGTACAGCCACGCGGGGAGCCAGAGACTCTGCATCGGGGCATCCTCTTCCGTCGAACAGATTGAGGTTAGCCGTGGCCGGCGTCGCCCACCGGGAGTCACTTCACGGTTCGGGGCTCTCGCCGCGGGCGATCCCTCATGAAAGTGTCGGCCGATCATGGAGTGCAAGGGAATGACAGACATCATTCGGGTTTTCGCGGCGGTGCTGCTGGTCTGCTTGTCGGCCGTTGCCACAGCGGGGGAGGAGTCCGGCGGGATGCTGATAGAGACGATCAGTGCCGAGACCCGACGGCCGCTCGCCGGCGTAACCCTGACCGTGACGGACCGCGACGGCAATGCCGTCGAGGGTCTGACGACGGCGGAGGGTGTCGTCGAGTTCGATGCGCTCGATGCGGGTCTCTACGCCGTGAGGGCAGAGGGCGCAGGGCTGGTGACCGCCAGCGAACCCAGCGTGCGGGTCGTGCGCCGCAGGACAACGCCGCTCGCCCTCGAACTGCTCGCCATGGAAGAGAGGATAGACGAGATCGTCGTGCGGGCCCGGGCGCGCGTCGCAGATCCATATGGCCCGGTCAGCAGTTCCTATTTCAACCGCGAGGAGCTGCGCAGCGCCGTGGGTGCAGGCAGTGACGTCATGCGGGCGCTGGACGGGCTGCCGGGTCTGGTCTCCACCGGTGAATTCGCGAATTTCTCCGTGCGTGGCCGCGGACCCCGGGACAACCTCATCCTCATCGACGGGCTGCCGTTCGACCGGGTCGTGCACTTCGACCAGACCCTTGGCGAGGAGGAGGATATCGGTGGCGGCGGCAGATTCTCCATCTTCGCTCCCAACTCCGTCGCGGGCGCGGAGTTCTCGCCGGGCGGCTGGAGCGCTGCCTACGGCGGGCGCGCCGGTTCCCTGCTGATGCTCGACGTGGCGGGGGGCAGTCCCACGCCCAGTGCGAGCCTGCGCGTCGATATCGCCGGGGTCGAAGTGGGCTACGAGGGACCCAGCGGCATCCACGACGAGACCACGGTGTTTCTGACCGCGCGGAACTTCGACTTCGGCCGTGTATTCGACACGATCGACGAGAAAGACATCGGCCAACCCGAGCTGACCGATGTGGTGCTGAAAACGGTAACCGAGCTGGATGCGAGTAACACGGTCGAGTTCCTGGGCATCTACGCCCCCGAGGAATATACGCGGGACATCGACAACGTTCTCGAGTCCCCGGACTTCGAGGACGTTGCCCTGATCGATGCCGATCAGGACCTTTACCTCGCGGGGCTCACCTGGCGGCGACTGGTCGGGGAGAGCGGTGAATGGACCAACCGCGTGTATGTCCGGGCGAACGACAAGACCTCGTCGGAGGGCGAGGCCTACCCGGAACTGGTTCCGGACGGGACGCCGGCCGGGGCGGTCCCGGTGCGCGAGCGCCTGGTCACCGTCACGGAAAAAGAGACGGAGGCAGGCTGGCGCAGCGATTACGTGACGCAGAACCGGTTCGGTCAGGCCTCGGCCGGTCTGCGCGTCTGGCAGACCGATGTCGATTATTCGACTTTTCTCCGCGAGGACTGGGACCGTTTCGTCTACCGGTCGACCGACCCGCGCCTGCCGGGCCAGCAGTACATCACGTGGACGCCGGAGAACATCAACTCGGTGTACGAGGCGAAGGAGACCAGCTACGCGGCATACGGCGAGCAGATCTTCGAACTCGGCCGCTGGGACCTCAGGCCAGGGCTTCGTTACGACCGTGACGGCTTCGCGGACGAGTCCCTGCTCTCTCCCCGTCTTGCCGCCAACTGGCGGCTCGAGTCCGGCCTGCGCTTGTCGGCGACCGCCGGGCTGTTCTACCAGTCGCCGCGCTTTCTGGTCCGTGCGGCGAGCCCGGACAACTTCGATATCGGCAATGAACGCATCACTCACCTGAGCGTCGGCTTCGAGCAGGACTACGGCCGCAACTGGTCGCTGCTGGTCGAACCCTACTACCAGTGGCTCGACAATCTCGTGGTCGAGGAGGGACGTACCAGCGGCCGCGTCACGAACGACGGCGAGGGCACCAACTTCGGCGTCGACGTGGTCCTCTCGCGGCGCTTTGCCGATGGCTGGTTCGGCAATGTGGTCTACGCCTGGAACAATGCGCGCATCGACGACAACGACGGACTCGGCGAGTACGACACCGACTTCAACCGGGAGCACTTCTTCTCGATCGGCGGGAGCTGGGAGATCAGCGAGCGCTGGAAGGTGGGTGCACGCTGGAAGTGGGCAACGGGGCGGCCGACCGACGATTTCATCATCCACGAGGGCGTCCTCGGGCCCGGAGAACCTCTGCGCTACTCGAAGGAACTCACGCGGCAGAATGCGCTCCGGCTGGACGATTACCACTCGCTGAATATCCGCATCGATTACCGCCGGACGCTGGGCCCGGTGGACCTCGTTGCCTTTCTCGACGTCATCAACGTCTACGGCGGTCCTGGTGCCGGTTCGCAGGAGTTCGATCCGCGGCGGGGCGTCAACGTGATGGAGGAAGGGGACGTGTTCCCGATCATCGGGCTGATCTTCGAACGTTCCTGGTGAACACAGCCTCGTACGATGGCGTGCTGCGACCGGTCAGCGGGACGAGGCGGTCAGTGCCAGCACCAGGATGGAGCTGGCGGCCACCCACGAGCCGAGGATTCTGAGCCCGATGCGCTGCCACGGCTTCTTGCTGAAGAAATCGGCGATTCCGCAGGCATAGATCAGCCACAGGTTGAGGCCGACGCCGGTGCCGACCAGCGCCAGTATCCGCTCCCGGCCTGCCAGTGCCTCGGGCGCCGAGTCGAGGCCGAGGAAGAGGCCGGCGAAGGCGCCCGCCGCCGGATAGAGCGCCAGCGGCGCCCGGCGGCCGAGAGCGGTCAGCAGGCCCATCGCCATCGCGCCGGCCAGCACGAATCCCCGGACCGTATCGGGCGCCACGCCAGAGCCGGCGAGGCCCAGGCCCGTCGCCCCCGCCAGTAAGAACGCGGGCAGCGCGAGCCGGTTCTCCCCCGGTCCCCGCTGACCGAGGAAGAGGCCGGTGGCGAGTATCAGCAGTATGTGTGCCGGCACCAGCAGCGGGTGCAATACGCCGTTGTAGAACTCGTTCATCCCCTCCACGGGGCTGTGGGCATGGCCCGTGACCGGCAATATGGCCAGGGCCGCGGCGAGGAGGGCGCCCGCCCGTATCACAGCACCCCGGTCAGGAAGCCCACCCCCGCGAGGGCGATCGCCCCGCCGCCGGCCCGGATGGCAACGCGGCCGGCGCGCCAGCGAGCCGCGAGCCCGAGGGCGATGCCCGAGAGGTGCAGCAGACCGGTGGAGATGACGAAACCGGCGCTGTAGGCCAGCGGATTGGCGGCGTGCGGCAATTCGGTGCCGTGGGCGTGGCCGTGGAATACGGCGAACACGCCGGCGATGACGGCGGCGGCCCACAGCGGCGGCCGCGCCGCCAGGGCTACCATGGCGCCCAGCACCAGAGCCGATGCCGCGATGCCCGCTTCCACGGCCGGCAATGGCATGCCTGCAACGCCGGCCGCACCGCCGACGGCCATCACCAGCGGGAATACCACCGGCAGCAGCCAGATGGCCGGCACGCCCAGGAACGCACCCCACAGGCCGACGGCGACCATGGCGACGACGTGATCCCAGCCGAACAGGGGATGCAGGAAGCCGCTGACGAAGCCGCCGGCGAAGCCTTCCGCCTCGTGGGCCAGGGCTGCGTCGGCGAGCAGCAGAAAAAACAGCGCGCCGATGATGGTTCTCGTCATGATCATGGTTCCGTCTTCCTCCTCTTTCCCGGGTGCCCGCGACGGCGTCTCGCGCTGGCTATTCCGGCGTCGTCCTGTCGAAGAACTGGATGATAGCGCCGTCCGGGGTCTTTACGTCGAACAGACGCACGGTGCCGCGGGGTTCCAGCGATACCGTCCGGATCGGCGCGGCGATCGGCCATCCCCGGGCCTGGATCGTCGCCAGCGTCGGCTCGACGTCGTCCACCGGGAAGCGCACGGCGAGGATACCGAGGTTCGGCGCATGGCAGCGGTCGGCGTAATCCCGGCCGTCCAGTCCCATGATCTCGATCATTTCCATGCGGCCGAACTCGCCCGGCGTGGGATACACAATGCCGGCCCGGTAGGGAATCTGCGTGGTCAGGTTCACCGGGATACCCAGCGGCATCGGCGTGGGCTCTTCGGCGACGTAGGCCGGGCCGTTGAAGAAGGTGGCGAAGCCGAGCACGTCGGTGAAGAAACGGTACGCCGCGTCACGGTCGCGCACCATCTGCATCACGTTGAACGGTCCGGTCATGCGCTCGAAGTCGGGGATGGCCTCGGGCAGCGGCGGCGCCAGGCGCTCGTAGCCCTGCACCTGGACCCCGTCCGGACCCCGGTAGATCACCACGTTCAGCTTCGAGGCGCCCCACTCGAGATAGGTGATCGGGGTCTCCGTCCACCAGCCGAGGCGGATGGCATCGGCGTAAACGGCCTCCATGTCCTTCATGCGGACCATGAGGCTGAAATAGCAGCCGGTGTCCCAGGCGCGGGCTCCGGGGCGCATCGGCACCTTGCGGCCTGCGTTATCGAAGCGCACCAGCCGGACGAGCCCGCTGTCGTAGTCCGGCGGGCCGATCAGCAGTGCCTCCCCGGTTGCCGTCGCCGGCAGACCCCAGGCGGCGATGGCGTCCTCGCCGAGCGCTCCGCGCCACTTCACCGCGTAACCGCCGATCTCCCGGAAGAAGCGGGCAGTGCGGTCGAGGTCGGTGACGCTGATCACGGTCTCCTGCCAGTCCGACGTGGTGACCGGCGGCAGCCCGTTCGCATTGCCGTCGGCATTACCTGCGGCTGCGGCCGTCGCTGTCAGCCAGAGCGCGAGTGCTCCGCAGAGCCCCGCGCAGAGCCCGGTGCGTCTCTCCATGAGCGTCTTCCTCTTGCTGCGATGTCGTCAGTTCGCGGGCGGGCTGTGGTCGCCGAGAACCCGGATCGGCTCGCCGACGACGCTCCGACCGCCGCGCCAGCCCGTACTCACACCCGGCTTCATTGTATGCCCGTCGGCGGGGGGGCGGGTATTGCGAAAACTCAATACGGAGCAGGGGGTCGGCCGCAATCGGTTGCTTCCGCGGGCGGGTGACCGTAGGCTCCCCGGCACCATGCCGGCCGACCCCAACGCCTCGCGATTGCTCGACACCGCCCGCAGCGTCCTGCCGGGGCTGGCCATCGCCGTCACGGTTGCCATGGCGGCCCAGTTCGTGGCCGAGCACTACGGCGGGCCGGTCATGCTGCTCGCGCTGCTGCTCGGGATCGCGTTCAATTTCCTCTCCGAGCCGGGGACGCGGACGGCTGCGGGCATCGAGTTCTCGTCGAAGCGCGTACTCAGGGTCGGTGTGGCGCTGCTGGGGCTGCGCATCACCTTCGACGATATCGCTGCGCTGGGCACGCTGCCGCTGGTGCTGGTGGTCGCCGGCGTCGCAGGCACCATCGGTATCGGCCTCCTGCTGGCGATGCTGCTGCGCATGCCCAGATCCTTCGGCATGCTGACCGCGGGCGCGACGGCCATCTGCGGGGCGTCGGCGGCGCTTGCCATCTCCGCCGTGCTGCCGAAGCATGCCCGGCTGGAGCGGGACACGGTGTTCACCGTGGTCGCCGTCACCGGTCTCAGCACCATCGCGATGATCGTCTATCCGATCGTCGTCTCCTACTTCGCGATGGACGACACGACCGCCGGCATCTTCCTTGGCGGAACCATCCACGACGTGGCCCAGGTGGTGGGCGCGGGCTACATGGTGTCCCAGGAGGCGGGCGACGTGGCCACCTTCACCAAGCTGCTGCGGGTCTCCATGCTGGTGCCGGTGGTTTTCCTGATCCTGGCGGCGACCCACCGGCGTTCCGGCAGCGCCGGCGGCACGCTGCGCTCCACGCTGCCGGTGTTCCTGGTCGTATTCGTGCTGCTGGTGGTCGTCGGCAGCTACGGGCTCGTGCCGGAGGGCGCCCGGGACTGGCTGATCGGCCTGTCGCGGGGCTGCCTGGTCACGGCCATCGCCGCGCTCGGCATGAAGACCTCGCTGAAGGACCTCGCCGCCGTCGGCCCGAAGGCCATCGGCCTGGTGATCGCCGAGACGCTCTGCCTGGCCGCCTTCTTCCTGATCGTGCTCGCGTGAGGGTAGCCGCCCGGCGTCGGCGCCGGGCGCTCAACGTGCGCCGGCGGGCGACGTCTGCGCGCCTGGCCCGGGCACAGGGTCGGGAATCGGCTCGTCCAGCATCAGGGCGCGCACGTAACGTCCGGGGGGCGAGCCGAACGACAGCAGCCTGTCGTGGTAGCGGCGCAGGTTGAATGCCTCGCCCTGGCGCGCCTCCACCTCGCGGCGCAGGTCGGCGTGCTCCTGGTAGCCCACGAAGTAGGTGGACAGCTGGGCGGCTGTGAGCCGCGCCCGGGTCCACTTGCCGGCGGCCTCGCTCTCTTCCTGAAAGGCGCCCTCGACCATCAGCCGCATGGCCTCGTCCCGGCTCATGCCGTCGACATGGATGGCCTGATCCAGGATGGCGTTGACCACGGCACGCAGGTACCACTTCAGGTTGATGAGGCGCATCAGCGGATCACCGCCCAGGTAGCCTTCTTCGATCATCAGCCGCTCGGCGTACACCGCCCAGCCCTCGATGAACGGGCCCGACGAGAGCACCGAGCGCAGCACGGAGGGATACTCGTTGGCGTGGGCCAGCTGCAGGTAATGGCCGGGCATGGCCTCGTGGATGGTGAGGTCCTGCAGCGAGTACAGGTTGTACTCGCGCAGGAAGGACTCCACCTGCTCCTCGGTCCAGTCCTCGGGCAGGGGCGCCACGGCATAGAAGGTCTTCTGGCCCTTGTCGAGAGGTCCCGGCGGATCGAGGTAGGCCACGGCGACGCCGCGCTGGAACTCCGGCATGACGATAATCTCGATGGGCTCCTCGGGGACCCGCACGAGATCCTTCTCGCGCACGAAAGCGGTGGTCTGCGCGAGCTGGCGCTTCACTATCTCGACGATCTCCCCGCGTTCCGGCAGCGCGTCGTAGGCCACCTCCAGCGCGGAGCGGATGACGGCCTGCTTGAAGTGCTCCGTTGGCGCATCCGGGAACTGGGTGTAGGGGTAGCGCCCCGCGTAGACGGTCTTCGCCACCTCGTACATCTCGCCCCGCACCCGCTGGTATTCCCGTTCCGCCCGTTCGCGGATCTCGGCACGACCCAGGGGCGAATCGAGGGCAAAGGCGAGCTTGCGCTCGAACAGCGCCCGGCCGAGCCGGAAGTCGCCGGCGGCGGCCGGGCGCAGCGTCTCCTCAAGCCAGGTCTGGTGTTTCTCGATGGCGGCCCGGGCGGAGTCCACCGCCTCCTGCAGCCGCGCGCGCGCATCCGCGTCCAGCGCGTCGGCGGCCGGCAGCACCATGGCGTCGATGACCGTCAGCACGCCCCGGTTCTGGCCGACAGCGGTCTCCGCGTGCGCCGGCGGCACCCGGGAGGGCTCGAGCGTGGCGCGGACCTCGGCCAGGAACCGGGGCATGGCCTCCAGCCGCCGCGTCGCATCCGCCAGACGTTCCTCCAGCGGTGCGAACTCGCGAGCCATTAGGGCGTAGAGCGCACCGCC
Organism: uncultured Woeseiaceae bacterium; assembly: GCA_964427415.1. Lineage (GTDB taxonomy): Bacteria > Pseudomonadota > Gammaproteobacteria > Steroidobacterales > Woeseiaceae > Lentisalinibacter. Next base: position 50,677 of record CAYRUH010000003.1, read on the forward strand.
CGCGAGCCCGGTGTAGATGAGCGGATCCCAGGCCCAGTCGCGGAGTTCGTCCAGCCGCCAGATTGCGTAGCGGGCCTCGTGCTCCAGCAGGCCCGCATCCACCCGGGCGGCCCGGGACAGCGCGTCCCGGTCGATGGCAGCGAGTTCCTTCAGCAGGCCGCGATAGAGTGCGGCCTCGGCCGCGCGGGCCTGCGCTGTGATGCGGTCCAGCTCGCCGTCGAAGCGATGATCGCCAAGGCGCGTCGCCGTGACCGGCGAGAGCGCCGGCATTTGGTCGAGATAGCGGGCGGCCAGGGCTTCGAAGCGGGCCTCCTCGGCCGATGCTGCGCCCGCTGCAGCCGCGGGCACCGCGGCGGCCAGCAGGATGGCGAGCAGGGTCGCCGACACGGCGGCGGGCACGGTGGCCGGTGCCGGGCGGCGCAGCGCCCGGGCCGCGCACATCCGGCTGCGGTCGCCGGGCACGCTCAGGCCCGGCCGCCGGCGCCGGGGTGCCATTGCTGCTCCGCCGTGGACGCCTGCTCCAGCAGGCTGTCGAACAGGGCCCGGGCGCTCTCCATCGGTACTGGCAGCAGGCCGAGACGGATAGAGGTGACCATGGCCAGCGCCTGCACCACGTCGCCGTTGCTCACCGGCGTGTCGGCGGTCACGTATTCGCTGATGGTATCCAGCAGCGCCTCCAGCATGTCCCCGACCGCCGCCGGGTCGCCGGTCTCCGGATGCAGTGGGAACTCGATGGTGCGTTCTTTGCCGTCGGCGGTCTTCAGGCTGAATGCAAGCGCTTCCATAATCTCTCCTTCGCTTGGCGCAGGTCACTCCGTACGATGCCGGTCGCGCTCCGACACACTCTCAAAAAGAAAAAAACCGCTGCAACTCGGACCGAGCGGCAGCGGTCTGGTTGCTCGCGGGCCCGGACGAAGGACCGCGAGACAGATCACGGCGGTTTCCAGCGACGATCAGGTGCGCTCGGCGGCCACCAGTTCGTCGATCACCTCCAGCAGCGTGTCGTAGCCGCCCGCTTCCTGGCCGCCGGTGCGGTACTTGCCGTTAACGACAATGGCCGGAACGCCGGTGATGCCGTAGCGGCGATTCAGGTCGGCGGCGCGGCGCAGCTTCTGGTCCACCTCGAAGGAACTCCAGGCCTTGTCGAAGCTCTCCTCGTCCACGCCGAAGCGGGCGAAGAGCTCCTTCAGACGGCCCTCGGTGGCCAGTGTGTTGCCGTTGCCGTGATACTCGGTGAAGAACGCCTTGTGCAGACCTTCGGGGTCTTTCAGCGCGCTGGTCCTGGCCAGCACCTCGGCGGTGTAGAATGCCCGCGCGTGGGTCTGCAGGGTGCGGTTCCAGACGGCCGGGATACGCACGAAGACCACGTCGGCGGGGATGTCGTCCGCCCAGCCCTCGATGATCGGGTCGAACGTGGCGCAGTGGCCGCAGCCGTACCAGAACACCTCGGCCACCTCGACCTTCTCGCCGCCGGTGACGGTCGGCTGGGCAGGCATCAGCCGGGTGTAGTGCCTGCCTTCGGTGAACCGGGTGCCGCTCTGCTCCTTGTTGCCGCCGCTGCCTGCCAGTCGCATTGCGCGGTCGTCCGCCGGCGCCTCCTGCCGGGCGGTCTCGCCCGCGGATTCGAGCACCGGCTGGGCTTCTTCCCGCGCGGCCGATTCGGCCACGGGATCCTGGGCGGGAGCCGCCTGTTCTGCCGCGGGACGCGTATCCGCCGTGTCCGGCGCGGGCGCCTCGCTCTCCTGACCGCAGGCGGCGAGGGCGAGCGCGGCGAGTGTCAGGGGCAGTAGGAGGATTCTCGGCTTCATGATGTCCCTTCTGTCTCTGGCAATGGTCTCGTCTGTGAGGGTGTCCATGCGCTGTTCGACCGGCGCGCGCCGGTCGAGTTCAGCGCCTTAATTCAGTCCCTGGACGTAGGAGGCGAGCGCCTCGATCTGCTCGTCGTTGAGACGCTCGGCGATGTTGTTCATGACCTTGTTCATGCTCGACTTGCGCTCGCCGGTGCGGTACGCCTCGAGCGTGGACGCGGTGTAGGTGGCGTGCTGGCCGCGCAGCTTCGGATAGGCGGCTGCGGGATTGCCATAGCCCCGGGGGCCGTGGCAGGCGATGCAGGCGGAGATGCCGGCCTCCTGGTCGCCGCCCCGGTACAGGCGCTCGCCCATCGCCACCAGCTCCGGATTCGCGACCGACCGGGGCGGCAGGACCTGGGCCTCGAAGTAGACACCCAGGTCCTTCATGTCCTGATCCGACAGACCCATGGCCTGGCTGGACATGAGCACGTTCTGGCGGTCGCCGTTCCTGAACGCCATCAGCTGCTGGTAGGTGTAGCGCGCGTTCTGCCCCGCCAGGTTAGGCCATTCGGGATTCACGCTGACGCCGTCGGCGCCGTGGCAGGCGGCGCAGGTGGTGGACTTGGATTTGCCGGCCTCGGCCGACCCGTCGAGCAGGCTCTCGGCGGCGGCGCCGGCGCTGACCAGCAGGAGCAAGGCGAGGCCGGCCGGGTGCAGGAAATTCCGCAGAAAAGTCGGCAGCAAAGTCTCAGGCATCATTCAGTTCCAACCATTCCAAACCGTTGCAGTGATCCAGTTTCGGCCGGACGCCGGGCTGCATCCGGAATTCCGATTCAGCTTTGGGGCGGCGGCCGGTCCGGCCCAGCCCGCACAGGACGCGTGATAGACTCACGTAAACCTCGAATTATACATGAAAAGGCGCCTGCCGAAGGGTCTGTACGCCCATGTCGCAATACCCTGCCGCCCGCTTTCTCGCCAGCGCCCACAACCCGTCCCAGTTCCTCCCGGACAGCGGCCGCGAGGTGGCCTTTGCCGGCCGCTCGAATGCCGGGAAATCCAGTGCGATCAATACGATAGTGAATCGCCGCCAGTTCGCGCACACCAGCAAAACGCCCGGGCGCACGCAGCTGGTGAATTTCTTCGAGCTCTGGGAGGAGGCCCGCCTGGTCGACCTCCCCGGCTACGGTTTCGCCCGGGTATCGGCCTCCATGCAGCGCCACTGGCGAGGGCTGATGAGTGCGTATTTCTCCGGGCGCCGCAGCCTGGCCGGGCTGTTCCTGATCGTGGACATCCGCCGGCGGCTGACCGACTTCGACTGGCAGATGCTGGATCTCGCCGAGGGGATCGACGTGCCCGTGCACATCCTGCTGACCAAGGCGGACAAGCTGAAACGCGGCCAGGCCGCATCCGAGCTGGAGAGGGTGCGCAAGGAGCTGGACGGGGCGGCCACGGCCCAGCTTTTCTCCGCGCTGAAGCGGGCAGGCGCGGGGGAGGCGCGGGAGCGCCTGGCGCGCATGCTGGGTGACACCGGCGAGGTGGTGGAAAGCACGCGTCGGGAAGCGCGGTAACGAAGCACCAAAAAAATGCCCCGACGCGTCTGAAACAGGGGATACGCGCCGGGGCCATGCGTGCAACCGGCTTGGGGTGACCGTGTTGCAGTCCCGCTGAGGGAGGCCAGCGGGTGAGTGGATTGGGGCCACTCGCTATCATTTGACGGGGATCGGCGGGGGGAGTTCCCGGCCGGGCGCGAGAATCAATCGGCGCGCCGTCAGCCGGGCGGGTCGGGTCAGTGAGCCTCGTCCCAGTTGGCGCCGACGCCGGTGTCTACCTTCAGCGGCACGGCGAGTTCCGCCGCCCGGCTCATGCGCTCGACCAGACCGGCGGCCACCGCGTCGGCCGCACCCTCCGCCACTTCCAGCACCAGCTCGTCGTGCACCTGCATGATGAGCCGGGCGTCCACGGCCTCGTCCGCGAGCCAGTAGTGCACGTCGATCATGGCGCGCTTGATGATGTCGGCGGCGGTGCCCTGCATCGGCGCGTTGATGGCGCTCCTTTCGGCGTACTGGCGCTGCTGGCCGTTGCGCGAGTTGATCTCGGGCAGGTACAGGCGCCGGCCCATGACGGTCTCCACGTAGCCCTTCTCGTGGGCCTGTTCCCGGGTGGAATCCATGTAGGACCGCACGCCCGGGTAGCGCTCGAAATAGCGGTCGACATAGGCCTGGGCGTCGGCCCGGGGGATCGCCAGCTGGCGGGCGAGGCCGAAGGCCGACATGCCGTAGATGAGGCCGAAATTGATGGCCTTGGCCGAGCGGCGCTGCTCGCCGGTGACCTCGTCGAGCGCCATGTCGAACACCTCGGCCGCGGTCGCCCGGTGGATGTCCTCGTCGTCGGCGAACGCAGAGAGCAGGCCCTCGTCGCCGGAAAGGTGGGCCATGATCCTGAGCTCGATCTGGGAGTAGTCCGCGGCGAGGATGCGGTAGCCCTCGGGCGCCACGAAGGCCCGGCGGATGCGCCGGCCTTCCGGCGTGCGGATGGGGATGTTCTGCAGGTTCGGGTCGGAGGAGGACAGCCGGCCGGTGGCGGCCACCGCCTGGTGATAGGAGGTGTGGATGCGCCCGTCGCTGCCGACCAGCTCGGGGAGCTTGTCGGTGTAGGTGCTCTTCAGCTTGGACAGGCCGCGGTATTCGAGAATCACTTCAGGCAATTCGTAGTCGGCGGCCAGCTCCTGCAGTACGTCTTCTGCGGTGGACGGCTGCCCCTTCGGCGTCTTGCGGATCACCGGCAGCTGCTGGCGCTCGAACAGAATCTCCTGCAGCTGCTTCGGCGAGCCCAGGTTGAAGGGGCCGCCGGCGATCTCGTGGGCATTCTCCTCCGCGGCGCGCATCTTCTGCGCCAGTTCCCGGCTCTGGGCCTTCAGCAGGTTGCAGTCCAGCAGTACGCCGGTCTCCTCCATCTCGGTCAGCACCGGCACCAGCGGCTGCTCGATCTCCTCGTAGATCACCCGCAGCCGGCCGGTCTCTGCAAGTTCGCCCCACAGCCGGTGATGCAGCTGCAGGGTGACGTCGGCGTCCTCGGCCGCATAGGGCAGTGCCTCCTCCAGGGCGACCTGGTCGAAGGTAATCTGCTTTGCGCCCTTGCCGGCCACCTGCTCGTACGGGATGGTCTCCAGTCCCAGGTAGTGACGGGCGGTGGAGCCCATGTCGTGGCGGGTGGCGGTGCTGTTCAGCACGTAGGACTCCAGCATGGAGTCGTAGCGCATGCCGGCGAGGCAGATGCCGTAGCGGCGGAAAACATGGGCGTCGTACTTGAGATGGTGGCCCACCTTTGGCTTCGACTCGTCCTCCAGCCAGTGACGCAGGCGCTCCAGCACGAGCTCCCGGTCCAGTTGCTCCGGTGCGCCCGCGTAGTCGTGGCCCACCGGGATGTAGGCGGCCACGCCGGGCTGGACAGAGAGCGAGATGCCGACCAGCCTGGCGGCCATGTAGTTGAGGCTGTCGGTCTCGGTGTCGAGTGCCGTGAGCGTTGCGGCGTCGATCCGCTGCAGCCAGCGCGCGAGCGCGTCCTCGTCGGTGACCAGTTCGTAGTCCGTGCCGGGCTTGTCGGCCGCCGGCGCCGGCGCGCCGAAGGACTCGTCCAGCTGGCGCAGCAGTGTGCGCAGCTCCAGGTGCTGGTAGAGCACGCGCAGGTGCTGCACGTCCGGCTCGCCCGGCGCGAGTCCGTCGGGCTCGACGTCCAGCGCCACATCGTCGCGGATGGTGGCCAGCCTGCGGGAGAGCTCCAGTTCCGCCAGGTGCGCGCGCAGGCTCTCGCCCACTTTGCCCCGGATGCTGTCCGCGTCGGCAGCGATTTCGTCGGCGCTGCCGTACTGGTTCAACCACTTGGCGGCCGTCTTGGCGCCCACCCGGGGCACCCCGGGAATGTTGTCCGAGGTGTCGCCCACCAGTGCAATCCAGTCGACGATCTGCTCGGGCCAGACGCCGTATTTCTCCTTGACACCGTGCCGGTCCAGCCGGCTGTCGGTCATGGTGTTCACCAGCCCGATGCCCTCGCTGACCAGCTGCGCCATGTCCTTGTCGCCGGTGGAGATCAGCACCTGCATGCCGCGGTCGCGCGCGCGGCGGGACAGGGTGCCGATGACGTCGTCGGCCTCCACGCCGTCAATACGCAGCAGTGGCAGGCCCATGGCCTGCACGGCCTCCAGCAGGGGCAGCACCTGGGAGCGCAGTTCGTCGGGCATGGGCGGGCGGTTGGCCTTGTACTGCTCGAACATCTCGTCGCGGAAGGTCTTGCCGGGCGCGTCGAACACCACCGCGATGTGCCGGGGCCGCTCCTCGCGCAGCAGTTTGCTCAGCATGTTCAGGACGCCGAGCACCGCCCCGGTGGGCTCGCCGGCGGCGGTGGTCAGCCGGGGCAGGGCGTGGAAGGCGCGGTAGAGGTAGGAGGACCCGTCGACCAGCACCAGCTTCTCGCGTTCCGTCATCGTGGATCTCTCATCGTTCGGCGGGTGCGTCTTCTTCCTCATCATCGTCTTCTTCCGGCACGGTCGGGTCGGCGCCTCCGGCGGGGATGCCGGGCTGCACCTGCTGCGCGCTCTCCCCGGGCAGGTAGAGGGGGCCCTTCTGGCCGCAGCCGGCGAGCCCGCCGCCGATGATCGTCATGGCCATGGCTGCAAGGGCCGCCGGCAGGCGGACCGGGCGGTGCGGTCGCAGGGCCGTCATCACCCTGCCTCCAGGTCGAGCACCGCCATGGTGATGCGGCAGACCGCCGTGCGCCGGCCCTCCTCGTCGGTCACCTCGATGCCCCAGACCTGGGTGGTGCGGCCGCGGTGAAACGGCCGGGCGGTGCCGGTGACGATACCCTCGCGCACGGCCCGCAGGTGGTTCGCGTTCACCTCCAGGCCCAGGCAGCGGTAGCGGGCCGGGTCCACGCTGAGGGCGGCGGAGATGCTGCCCAGGGTCTCGGCGAGCACCACGGTGGCGCCGCCGTGCAGTACGCCATAGGGTTGGCGGGTGCGCTCGTCCACGGGCATGGTGCCGCAGAGGTAATCGTCGCCGATCTCGGAGATCTGCACGCCGATGTGTTCGTTGATGGTGCCCCTCTGGAGTTTCTGTACGTCCTCCAGGGCAGGACGGCGGCCGCCGAACCAGATCATGTCACTACCCTTGCCGGGCGGTGCCCGGAGTTGCTGACCGGAAGGTCCTCAGAGTTCTGAAAGTTTTCGGGCGACGCGTCGGTAGGCCTCGCGGAACGGGATGCCTTCCTCGGTGACCAGCCGGTACGCCTCGCCCGCCGCATTTACGCCGGGGTCGAGCCGGATGTGCTGCGCCCGGAAGCCCACGCCGTCGACCAGCGCCGCCATGATCACCAGCGTGTCGCCGGCGAGATCGATGCCGCGGAACAGCGGCGGTTTCAGGCGCTGCAGGTCCCGATGGTAACCCGAAGTGAGTTTGGCTGTGATCATCAGGCACTCGTCCAGACAGGCCTGGGCGGTGGCCGGGGCGGCCCGCGCGAGTTCCAGCACGTCCGGGTTGCGCTTCTGGGGCATGATGGAGGAGCCCGTGGTGAATGCCTCCGGCAGACTGACGTAGGAGAACTCCCGGGTGTAGAACAGCAGCAGGTCAGCGGCCAGGCGCGCCGTGTCCTGCAGGGTCAGCGTGATCTCGAACAGTAGCCCGCTTTCCGCCTTGCCCCGGGACAGCTGCACGGCGGTCACCGGCTCCTCCACGGCGGCGAAACCGAGTGTGTCCGCCGTCATCCGCCGATCCAGCGGCAGGCCGGGCGTGCCATAGCCGGCCGCACTGCCGAGGGGGTTCATGTCGATACGCCGGCCGGCAGCCCGGAGGCCCTCTGCGTCGTCCCTGAGTGCGGTCGTGAAGCCGCCGGCCCACAGGGCGACGGAGCTGGGCATGGCCTGCTGCAAGTGGGTGTAGCCGGGCAACTCCACTTCGCCCTCGCGTTCCGCCAGCCGGTCCAGCGCCGCAGCCAGGGACTCCGTGGCGGCCGCCAGTGCGGCGCCGGCGTCCTTCAGGTACAGCCTGAGGGCCGCCAGCACCTGATCGTTGCGCGAGCGGCCGAGATGGATCCGCCCCCCGGCCTCGCCGATGGACTCGGTGAGCCGGCGCTCCAGGGCCGTATGGACGTCCTCGTCCTCCAGGCCGATGTGCCATTCCCCGGCGGCATGGGATTCACCCAGGCAGATGAGGGCGTCGCGGATGGCGGCGAAGTCGTCGTCGCCGAGCAGTCCGCAGGCGTTCAACATCCCGCCGTGGGCGATGGAGGCGCGCACGTCGTGGGCCACCAGCCGCTCGTCCAGGCGATGATCTTCGCCGGCGGTATAGCGCAGCACCCGCTCGTCCAGCGGCTCGCCCTTGTCCCAGAGCCGGCTCAAGCGCCGCTCCCCGCAGAACCGTCATGCTCGCCGGGGTGCTGCTCTTCCGGCGTCAGCGCGCCGACGTCGTTGACCACCAGCGTGCCGGTGCCCTCGTTGGTGAAGACCTCTAGCAGCAGACTGTCCTCCACCTTGTGGGAGATCACGTGCACGCGCTGCACGCCGTGCTCCAGGGCCTGGCTGATGGCGGCCGCCTTTGGCAGCATGCCGTCGGCCAGCGCCCCCTCCGCCCGCAGTTTCTCGAGTCCCTTCCGGTCCAGGTAGGAGATGAGCGAACCCGGATCTGACGCATCTGCCAGGATGCCGGGGGCGCCGGTGGCGAGGATCAGTTTCTCCGCGTCCAGGGCCGCGGCAATCGCGGCCGCTACCGTATCGGCGTTGATGTTCAGCAGGGTGCCGTCGGCGTCGGCGGACAACGGGCTCACCACCGGCATCAGGCCGTTGTCCAGCTGTTTGGAGAGCACCTCGGCGTCGACGCTGTCGATGTCGCCGACGAAGCCGTAATCGATGGATTTTTCGCCCTCCTGGACGGGCGGACGCCGGTGCGCGCGGATCAGCCCCGCATCCACGCCGCTGATGCCGACGGCCGGGATTTGCAGGTCGCGGCAGGCGGCCAGGATGCGCGTATTGATCTGGCCGTTCAGCACCATGGCCGCGACATTCAGGGAATCGGCGTCGGTGACCCGCCGGCCGGCCACGAACTTCGGATCGAAGCCCAGAGCCTTCGCGAGTTCCGTGGACTGCGGCCCGCCGCCATGCACCAGCACCACCCGGATGCCCACCTGGTAGAGAATGCCCACCTGTTCCATCAGCGCACGGGTGGACCCAGGGTCGACGAACACGTCGCCGCCTGCCTTCAGCACGAACACCTTCTTTTTGAACAGCCGGATGTAGGGCGCCGCGTGCTTCAGCGCCGAGACGACGATGGCCCGCTCGCGCTTGCCGATCATGCGCCACCTCCCAGCATGCGGTGCAGCACGGCCATCTGGGCGAGCATGCGGTTGCGCGCTTCCTGTATTACCACGCTGCGGGGGCCGTCGAGGATGCGGTCGGCCACCACGACGCCGCGGCGCACCGGCAGGCAGTGCATGAAGCGGCAGTCCTCGGCTGCGTTGCCGAACCAGGCCTCGTCAACGCACCAGTCCGCATGCTCCCGGCGCAGCTTCTCGTCCTCCACCCGGTCGCCGTAGTGGCGTGTGGACGACCAGGACTTTGCATAGATGACGTGCGCGCCCTCCATGGCCTCGGAGCGGTCGTCGGTCTCCCGCACTGAGCCGCCGCCGGCCTCGGCCGCGGACTTCGCCTTCGCCATGATCGGCTCGGGCAGCTCGAAGCCTGGCGGCCGCAGCACGGTCACGTCCATGCCCCGGGCCGCGGCCATGTGCGCGGTGGCGGCCGGCACCGCCAGGGGCAGCGCCTTCGGATGATAGGCCCAGGAGAGCACGAACCTGCCGCCGTCGGCGGGGATGTCGAGATCGTCCATGGTTTTCCAGTCGGCGAGGCTCTGGCAGGGGTGGTTGACCGCGGATTCCATGTTGATCAGCGGCGTGTCGATCAGCGCTTCCAGCTCCCGGTACTGCTTCTCGGCGAGGTCCTCCTCGAGGCTGCGCCGTTCGGCGAAGACCCGGATGCCGATCGCGTCGCCGTAGGAGGCGATCACCGGTACGGCCTCGCTGATGTGCTCCGCCGCCGAGCCGTCCATGACGATGCCGTGGCGGGTCTCCAGGCCGTGGATGGACATGTCCGGCGAGATCACGAACGAGCCGCCGCCGAGCCGTACCATGGCGGCCTGGAAGGAGGCCAGCGTGCGCAGGCTGGGGGAGAGGAACAGGAGTGAGAGCACCTTGCCCTGCAGCGCCCGGGGCTCGGGGTTCCGGTCCAGCCGTCCGGCCAGGGTGATCAGCTCGGCGATCTCTTCGCGCCCGAGCTCCGCGAGGTCGTTGAATGTCTTCATGGCTAGGTTCCGGATTCGTCGGTTAATGGTCGGTTAATGGTCGGCTATTGGCCGGATATCTGGATGTCGGCGAGCGCCGCGGCCAGTCGTTGTACGTGCGCGGCGTCGATGACGTAGGGCGGCAGCAGTCGCAGCACGGCGGGGTCGCTGCTGGTGCCCGTGAGTATGTCACGCTCGAGCAGGGCGTCGCGCACCCGGGCCGCGGGCACCGTGCAGCGCAGCCCGAGCAGCAGACCCTTGCCCTGGAGGCCCGCCACCGGCCCCGTCACGCAGGTCGAGCGAATCTGCGCCTCCCGCTCGCGCACGTTGTCCATCAGGCCCTCCCCGGTGATCGCATCCAGGACGGCCTCGATCGCGGCGCAGGCGACCGGCCCGCCGCCGAAGGTGGTGCCGAGGTCGCCGGGACGCAGTTCCGCCGCCAGCGCCTCGGTGGTGAGCAGTGCGCCGCAGGGGAAGCCGCCGCCGAGCGACTTGGCGGCGGTGACGATGTCCGCCTCGACGCCGGCGTGCTGGATGGCGAAGGGCAGGCCGGAGCGGCCCGTGCCGCATTGCACCTCGTCGGCGATGAACAAGGCGCCGTGGGCTTTCGCCGCGTCGCCCAGTGCCTGCAGGAACGCCGGCGCCAGGTCGAAGGCGCCGGCCACTCCCTGCACGGGTTCGACGATGACGGCGGCGGTGCCGTCGTCCACCGCGTGGCGCGCTGCCTCGGCGTCGTCCCGGGGCACGAAGACCACCTCGAACGGCAGGCTCGGGAAGGCATACCAGCGTTTGCGGCTGCCCCAGGTCACGGCGGCCGCTGCGGTGCTGCGGCCGTGGAAGGCGTGTTCCACGGCCACCACCTTGCGCCGCCCGGTGGCCAGACAGGCAATCCGGAGCGCGTTCTCGTTGGCTTCGGCGCCGCTGTTCACGAACAGCACGCGGGTGAGGTGATCCGGCGCGAAGGCGGTCAGTTTCCCGGCGGCACGGGCGCGCACGGCGAGCGGCGACATGTTGCTCTGGAACAGGAGTGTCTTCATCTGCCGCTCGAGGGCCGAGATCAGCGCCGGATGATCGTAGCCGAGCGCCGTCACGGCGTGGCCGCCGTAGAAGTCCAGGATCTCGCGGCCGTCCGCCGTCTGCAGGTACACGCTATGTGCGCTGACCGGCTCGATGGCCAGGTGCGGGTACACCGGCAGGGTGCAGGCGGCCTCGACGGCGGCGGCGTTACGGTTCGCGTCAGGGTTGGTGTTCACGAGCGCTCTCATAGCCAGCCGGGGGCCGGTTGCGTGAGACCGGCGGTCTCCGGCAGCGACCACAGGCGGTTCATCCATTGCATGGCGCCGCCGGCGGCGCCTTTCAGCAGATTGTCGATGACGACGAAGACGGCGGCTGTGGACGCGTCCGCGGCCACGCCGATGTGGGCATAGTTGCTGCCGGCCACGTCCTTCACTCGTGGCGTGCCGTCCAGCACGCGCACGAACGGTGCGTCACGGTAGTAGTCGGCCAGGGCGGCTACCAGCGCGTCGCGATCGGCGCCCGCGGCCAGCGGCGCCTGCAGGGTCGAGTGGATGCCGCGGGCGAACGGCCCGGAGTGGGGGATGAAGCTGAAGCTGGCCGCCACCCCGCTGGCCGCCTCCGATAGCGCGGCAATCTCCGGCGCGTGCCGATGCGCCAGCGGCTTGTAGGCGAACAGGTTGCTGTGCCGTTCCGGATGATGGGTGGTCGCCGTGGGGCTGCGGCCGGAACCGGTGCTGCCGGTGATGCCGGCGACGTACACGGTGGGGTGGAGCAGGCCCGCGGCGAGCAGCGGCACTGCGCCCAGCAGCACCGAGGTGGCGAAGCAGCCGGGATGCGCCGCATGGTCGGTATCCGTCGCGGCCAGGTGCTCGGGCACCGCGCAGCGGAACGCGTTGCAGAGCTCGGGCGCGCCGTGGTCCTGGCCGTACACCGCCTCGAAGGCCTCGCGGGCGGGGAAACGGAAATCGGCCGAGGCGTCCACGACGTGCAGGCGGCTGTCCGCGCTCTGTGCATCGGCGAGCAGTTGCGCCAGCATCGGCGCTGAGGCGCCATGCGGGGCCGCGGAGAACACCGCCAGCTCTTCATGGCGCTGCAGCAGCGCCGGCACGTCGTGCGGGCCGACGAACGAGGTATCCGCGTAGGCGGCGCCGAGCTGGGGGAATGTCGCCGCAACCGGCTCGCCGGCGCGGCTGCCGGAGACGGCGGCGGCCAGCGTCAGATTCGGGTGGCCGGCGAGCAGGCGCAGGAACTCGCCGGCCACGTAACCGGTGCCGCCGAGGACCAGCGTCGGGATGGTCGCGGCCGGGATTGTCATGTCCGCCCGGGCGCTCACCGGCGTTCTCCGCCGAGGCCGACGTGGCCTGCCACCAGGTCGCCGAGGCGCACGCCGTCGGTCAGGGCGTTGATCGCCTCGACGCCAAGGTCCTGGACGATCATGTCGATGCCTACCGCGTTGTCGGTGGCCGGGCCCGTGACCACCACCGGCTCGATGCCGTGGGTCTCGCGCAGCAGCTTCACGCCGCCCCAGGCCGCCACCGGGTCGTTGGCGCACAGCACCACCGCCGTGAAGGCGTCCTTCAGGGCCGGATCGTTCAGGATGGCCGACACGCCGTAGGGCCCGAGGATGCCGTCACCGAGCTCCATCACGATGGCGTCCGGCCGCTCCTCCGCGAGCTTGTTCAGCAGCGAGCGGGTGAGCGCCGGCCCGTTCGATGCGCTGGTGGTCACGACGCCGAAGTCCATGAACAGCAGGCCGTCCTCGGCGCCGGCATCCTCCATGGCCAGCACGTCCCGGCGCAGCGACACGCCGGTGGCCTTGCCCGCCGCCACCCGGTGGCGGTTGTGGCGCAACCGGCTGACGATGGCACAGGCGGCCGCCGTCTTGCCGGAGTCCATGCAGGTGCCGGCCAGGGCGATGACGGGCACGCCGCGCACCTCGAGCCCCGCGTCATAGTCCAGCGGGAACTCGCCCACCCGGGCGGGCACGCCGATGCGCTCGCCGAGATAGGGGAAGGTGAGCACGGTGCCGAGCACCCGGCAGTCGAACGGCGGCCCGACGTCCGGGTTGGCGGAGTCGCAGATGCCGAGCACGCCGCCGATATTCAGGAGCTGCACGGTATCGCCGGCGGCCAGGGTCTTCGGCAGATGGCCTGAATAACCCCGCAGCGCCTTGCGGTGGCCGAGCGCGCCGACGATGACGTCGCCCCGTTTCACCGTGGCCATGCGCCCGCTGGTGAGTTCCATGGTGTTGTAGCGGGTCTTGTTGTTCAGCACCTCCACGGCGACCAGCACGCCCTCCTCGCAGGGGATCTCCTCGGACAGGCGCAGCTCGCGGCCCAGCTCGTGATGCTGGGCCACCGAGGCGATCTTGTCGACGACCACGCTGCGCATCATCCGTCCTCCGCCTGGCGGGCCGCGCGGGTCTGCAGCATGCCGGTGAGCGACAGGATGCGGGCGTGGCCGAGCGCGTCCGCCGGCGTCCACTCGCCGGCCGCCTCGCCGTAGACGCCCTTGCTGGCGGCCATCAGCGAGTACGGCGATGCGACGCCCTCGACGAAGACGCTGCCGGGCCGGAGCTGTACCGTGACCTCGCCGGTCACCCGCGCCTGGGACGAGGCGAGCAGCGCCTCGATGTCCCGGCAGACCGGGTCGAGCTGGCGCCCCTCGTGGACGAAGTCGCCGTAGGCGGCGGCCACCGTGTCCTTGATGCGCTGCTGGGGCCCGCTCAGTACCAGCTTCTCGAGTTCCCGGTGGGCGGTCAGCAGGATTTCGGCGGCCGGCGCTTCGAAGGCCACCCGGCCCTTGGTGCCCAGGATGGTGTCGCCCAGGTGAATGCCGCGGCCAATCGCGAAGCTGCCGCCCAGCGTCTCCAGCTGCTCGATCAGCGCCACGGGCTGCAGGGTCTCGCCGTCGATGGTCACCGGGCGGCCCTGCTCGAAACCGATGCGGTGGCCTTCCGGCGCGCGGGCCGATGCCAGTGCGCCCGAGGACAGAACCCAGGCTTCCTCCGGGATGGAGCCCCGGGAATCCAGCGTCTCGCGGCCGCCGATGGTCACGCCCCAGAGCCCCCGGTTGATGGAGTAGGCCGAGCCGGCCTTCGGCACCGGCATGCCCTGGTCTTCCAGGTAGGCGAGCTGATCGGCCCGCGCCCAGCGGTTGTCGCGCACCGGCGCCAGCACCTCGAGCGAAGGATTCAGCGTGCGCAGCGCCACCTCGAAGCGTACCTGGTCGTTGCCGGCCGCCGTGCAGCCGTGGGCCACGGTGTCGGCGCCGTGCTCGGCGGCGGCCGCGGCCATGCGCGCCGCCTGGATGCCCCGCTCGGCGCCCACGCACAGTGGATAGAGCCCGCCCCGGCGCACATTGCCGGCGATCAGCCAGCGCAGTACCTCGTCGAAGAAGGCCTGGCGGGCGTCGACCAGCAGGTGCTCCGCGGCGCCGAGGGCCTCGGAGCGCGCCGCCAGTTCCCGCCGCGCGTCCTCGTCGATGCCGCCGGTATCCACGGTGACGGTGATGACCGGGCGGCCGTAGTTCTCCTTCAGCCAGGGCACGCAGAAAGAGGTGTCCAGCCCGCCGGAGTAGGCGAGCAGGATGGGAGAGTCCTGGCCGGAAGGGGTGGGCTGGGCATTCATGGGATTCGCTCCGCGAAGAGGTCGTTGAGTCGGGATTCCAGACGCGCGCTCGCCGTCGCGCCGGACGTAGCCACGAAGATGGTGTCGTCGCCGGACAGCGTGCCGACGATCTCCGGCCAGCGGCTGCGGTCGAGCGCCACCGCCACCCGCTGGGCGGCGCCGATGCCGGTCTGCACCACCACCAGGTTCGCGCCGGCGCGCTTCACGGCGCGCACGAAACCGGCCACCTCTTCGAAGGCGTCGCCGGCTGCAGCGGAGCCGGC
>CAYRUH010000003.1:65796-67683 GCA_964427415.1 uncultured Woeseiaceae bacterium
CGCGCACGAAACCGGCCACCTCTTCGAAGGCGTCGCCGGCTGCAGCGGAGCCGGCTGCAGCGGAGCCGGCCGCCGCGGGGCCGGCTCCGCGCAGCCGGTAACCCTCGGCCTCCTTGGCCGCGCCGAGGATGCGCAGGTCCCGGGAGACGCTGGATTGCGTGGCTTCGAAGCCGAGCTCGTGCAGCACGCGCACCAGTTCTCCCTGAGTGGCAACCGGGCGCTCACGCAGGATGGCCGCGATGGCGCGGCGACGCTCGATCTGTTGTTCGGCGCTGGCGGGCATGACAGACTTGCTTGAATAAAGTTGCGCATATTAATACTGGAATGCGCATACATGGTCAAGGCTGCCGGCGCACCATTTTCCGGTTAATCTGCGCGCTCCGCCATGGTGATCATGGCGGCATTTCGATATCCCGCAAATGGGAAACAGGAGGAGACATGCTCGAGAGCGTCGAGATCGAGATCGGCAGCGAGCCGGCAGGTGCCGTCATCTGGCTGCACGGGCTGGGTGCCGACGGCCACGACTTCGAGCCGGTGGTGCCCGAGTTGCGGCTGCCGCAGGACCTCCCGCTGCGCTTCGTATTTCCCCATGCGCCCATCCGGCCCGTGACCATCAACGCCGGTATGCGCATGCGGGCCTGGTACGACATCGTGGCCATCGACCGCCGGGCCCGGCAGGACGAGGAGGGCATACGCGCGAGCGCTGCCGCCACCGTGGAGCTGATCGAGCGGGAGAAGGAGCGGGGCCTGCCCGCCGCGCGCATCGTGCTGGCCGGATTCTCCCAGGGCGGGGCCATTGCCATTCACGCGGCCCTGCGCTACCCGGAGCGTCTCGCCGGCCTGATCGCGCTGTCCACCTGGATGCCCCTCGGCGAGACGCTGGCCACCGAAGGCAGCGCCGCCAACCGCGACCTGCCGGTGTTCATGGCCCACGGCCGACAGGACCCGATGGTCCCGGTCGCGCTCGGCGAGCAGACCCGCGAGGCCCTCGCGGCCGCCGGCTATCCGCTCGAGTGGCAGACCTACGACATGCCGCACGCCGTCTGCCCGGCCGAGATCGCAGACATTTCGGTGTGGCTGCAGCAGCGCTTCAGACAAGCCGGAAGCTGACCCGGGTCTCGCCGGTGGCCTCGCCGTCGGCGTCGAAACGCCGCTCGACGAATTCGGCGCTGCCGTCGGCGCGGAACAGGAGCACCGTGGAGCAGCGGGTGCCGTAGGTCGGCGTGAGGATGAACGGTGCAGAGAGCACGCGGCGCACGGCCGGATCCAGGGCCGGATTCAAGGCCGGATTCAAGGCCGGATTCAGGGCCGGGTCTGCCTCGCCGTCTTCGCCGGCGGGTCGGGTGTCGGCCAGTATTTCCAGGATGTCGTCCGGCTCGGTGCGTCCCGCCTCGAGCCGCGCCGTCAGGCGGTTGCGGGTGACGACGAGCTTCGGCCACGGCGTGTCGAGCAGGGCATTGCTCACGCCGTGGATGCCGGGCTCGAGTTGCCGGCTCACCGCCTCCCGGTTGGTGTGATAGCGCAGCGACGCCGCATCACCGAAGAGCAAGTTGAAGCCGGCGTAGCGCTGCTCCTCGCGTTGCAGTCTTGCGGCGAATGCGTTGGCCGGCTCGTCACCGGTCAGCCAGTCGGTGAGCAACAGGCCGCGGGAGATCTCGCCGCCGCGGGGCGAGCCTTCGCGGTAGTTGGTCACGACGCCGAAACGCCCGCGACGGGTCACGCCGAGCCAGGTGCCGCCGGCCTCCAGGTCGCAGCCGGCCAGCAAATCGGGCTGCTCCGGCCACCAGTCGGCGGGTTCCGCGGGGCGGGCATGGAACTCGTCCCGGTTGCCCGCCAGGATCAGCGGCATCTCGGGGTGCATGCGCCAGGCGGCGACGATGAGGCACA
>CAYRUH010000003.1:67783-88836 GCA_964427415.1 uncultured Woeseiaceae bacterium
GCCAGGATCAGCGGCATCTCGGGGTGCATGCGCCAGGCGGCGACGATGAGGCACATCGGGGCTGGTTCAGGCGGCGTCGCTGCCGCCGTCGTCTTCGAGCCAGTCGTCGACCAGCCGACGGGCGATGGAGAGCCGCGGCGGCAGCTTCGGCCAACCCGCCCGGATTTCGCGGCGCGTGAACCAGCGGGCATCCTCCAGTTCGCCATCATTCAGCACGATGTCGCCGGAATCGGCCGTGGCGCGGAAGCCCAGCATCAGCGCGGAGGGGAAGGGCCAGGGCTGGGAAGACTCGTAGCGCACCTCGGCCAGCCGCACGTTGGTCTCCTCGAATACCTCCCGGCGCACCGCCTCCTCCAGGCTCTCGCCGGGTTCGACAAAGCCGGCGATGGTCGAGTAGCGCCCTTGCGGCCAGGTCGGCTGGCGACCCAGCAGGCAGCGCTCACCGGCTTCCACCAGCACGATGATGGCGGGGTCCACCCGCGGGAAGATGCGCCGGGCGCAGTCCGGCCCGGTGCAGATCCGCGCGTAGCCGCCGGCATCCGGTTCCGTGGCGGCGCCGCAATGGCCGCAGTGCCGCTGGGCCTGGTGCCAGAGGATCATGGCGCGGGCGTGGGCCATCAGGCTGGCCTCGTCCGGGGGCAGGATGCCGCCGAGGGTGCGCAGGTCCCGGTACCCGACGCTGCCCGCCGCCGGCAGCACCGGCTCTTCCACTTCCAGCGCGAAGGCCGGGGCGTCGCGGAATACGCCGAGGAACACCAGGTCCTCGAGCCGGGGTTCTGCGGGCAGGTCCGCATAGCGCAGCAGCCACGCGCGGCCGTCGGTCTCGTCCGCCGGGCAGCGGCCCTGCCAGACTGGCACGAACACGGTGTCCGGCCGGTTCAGCGCGTCGCGCTGCCAGCTCTTATCCAGCCGCCGTTCGCCGGCCCGGTCGACATAGGCGCCGGCGAAGGTGTTGTGGGACAGGGTCGCCCTCATGAGGCGTTCTCAGAGGAGAGCGTCGGCGCTGACCAGGAGCCCGTCCTCGTCGGCGTAGAGATGATGGCCGGGCTCGAAAGCGAGGCCGGCGAAGGCCACGGTCACGTCGCGCTCGCCGCGGCCGAGCTTGCGGCTCTTCAGCGGCATCGTCGCGAGCGCGCGCAGGCCGATGTCGATGCCGGCCATGTCGGCCGAGTCGCGGATGCAGCCGTTCACCACGACGCCGGCCCAGCCGTTATCGGCGGCCAGCGCCGCGAGCTGGTCGCCCAGCAGGGCGCAATGCATCGAGCCGGCGCCGTCCACCACCAGCACCTGCCCGTCGCCGGGTTCCTCCAGGGCGGAGCGCACGAGGACGTTGTCCTCGAACACGCGCAGGGTGGTTATCGGCCCGCCGAAGGTGCGGCGGCCGCCGTAGCGGCGGAATATCGGGTCGGCGACGCTGACCCGATCCGCGTATTCGTCGCAGAGATCGGCTGTCTTTATGGTCATCCGGGCATTGTACTACGCCCGCACGAAGCTGCCGTGGCCCGGCCGCCGGCTGCGGCCTGTGCGAATCTCGCAGGCCGGACACTGGTGGAAATTCAGGCCGTAGCGGTCGTGTAGATAATCGAGGCCACAGTCGTTGCAGCGCGTCAGGCCCAGATCGCCGTCGCTGCTCAGGGCCTGGAGCAGGTTCCAGGCCCACTCGAAGCTGAACAGGCAGCGGGGATGCAGGAGCTGGTACGTCTCGTAGGAGCGGCACGCCCGGTGGCCGTACTCGACGTCCGGACGCTGCCAGCGGGCGTAGACCCTGTCGGCGCCGAGCTGCAGCAAGCCGCCCTGCGCGAACAGGTAGGCAAGCGTCGTCGCCTCCAGCTGGTGGACGGCGTTACGGACAAACGGCACGGTCTGGCGGGGCGACTTGCCGCGCCTGCGCCGCACGCCGCCGCGGCCACCCGAGAAGTAGCGGCTGTAGATTTTTCGGATCCGGTCGTGCGACAGCCCGGTGCACAGACTGATGGTCCGGGTGCGGGCTTCGTGATCTATCATGCGCAGCGCCAGTTCGAAGCGCAGCCGCTCGGTTTCATAGCGATCCCGGGTTGCTTTCATCCATTTTCCCTCCATTAATGTATTTTTTAGAACATATATGACATCATTTTTCCGTTAGGATCACAAATGAAAAAAATAGACCAATATGGTCAATAAGTCATAGATACGGCGATCAGGGGGGTGGGGCATGGCCTACAAGGCACTGGAAGACAACGATCTGCGGCATCTGGCCGCCATCAACCGCAGCTATCTCGAGTTCCTCGGCAGCAACGACCGGCAGGCGGGGCGCCAGCTCGAGCGGCTGGAGCCCACGGCCCGGGAAATGCTGCGGCGGCTCACGCCGGAGCAGCGGGCCGCAGCGGCGAACAGCCCGTTCCTGCTCTGCAGCGTTCGTTCGGTGGACGTCGGTGGCAGCGGAGCGGCTCCGGGTAGCTTCGAGCTGTTCCGGGGTGCGGCACCCAGCGTGGAGCTCGTGCTCTACATGAGCCTGTCGCTGCTTCGGCGGCTCGCCTGGCGGCGGCCTTTTGCGGCGCGCCTGCTCGGCGGGGTGGACGCGGCCTGGTGCGACGAACTCGCCGGCCTGGAGGAACCGGCGCTGGCGGCCATCGCCCACGCCCAGGCGGCCCGGCTGCGGCCGGTGCACTCGGCGGTGGCCGGTTTCTGGCCCGAATTGCTGCGCTGCGCCGAGCTGGTGCCGCTGCGCCGCCGCGCCGTGCGAGCCGCGGGACTGCAGCTGCAGCAGCGCCTGCCGGCCGCATTGCCACTCCGGTCCGCGGCCGCCCGCCTGCAGGCAGCGCGCAGGCGCTCCGGCTGAGCGGCCGCCGGCAGGCGTCGGGGGACTATCCTGCTCCGGCCATCTCGGTCCGGTAGTAATGCCAAAGCAGCCGGGCGGCCACTGCCCGGCGCGGCCGCCAGCGCTCGCCGCCGGCCGCGAGTGCTGCCGTATCCGCGTCCGGCAGCAGCCGCTCGATGGCCCGTTCCAGCGCGAGGTCGCCGGGCGGCCAGACGTCGCGCCGGCGCATCGCCGCCATGACGTAGGCGCCGGCGGTCCAGGGACCGATCCCGGGCAGTTCGGTCAGCATGGCGATGGCCTCATCGTCCCCTGCGCGGGCCAGTGCGGCGAAGGACAGCCGGCGGCCCTGCACCGCCTCGCCCAGGGCGTGGCAATAGCGGGCCTTCTGCCGGGTCATGCCGAGGCGATGCAGCCGTTGCGGCCCTGCTGCCACCAGGCGCTGCGCCGAGATACCGCCCAGCTCGCCGCGGATGCGGCGATACAGCGTCGCCGCCGCTGCCAGCGACACCTGCTGTTCCAGGATGATGCGCACCAGCGTCTCGATGCCCTCCGGACGGCGCCAGAACGCCGGCATGCCGTGGCGCCGAAGCACGGGCCGGAATTCCGGCGCGGCCCGCGCCAGCGCACGCACTTCGCGAGGGAATTCGGCCGTGTCGATGCGCGGGTCCATGCGGTGATCACTCATAGGTTCTACAATGGCGCGTTATGCGTGCACTCAGTATCAGGGACCTCAGGAAGGTCTATCCCAACGGCCTGGAAGCGCTGAAAGGGATCAATTTCGAGGTGGAGGAGGGCGACTTCTATGCGCTCCTCGGCCCGAACGGCGCCGGCAAGACGACCGCCATCGGCATCATCACCTCGCTGGTGAACAAGACCAGCGGCAAGGTCCGTATCTACGGCCATAGTATCGACGACGAACTGGAGCAGGCCAAGGCCTGCCTGGGTCTCGTGCCCCAGGAGATCAACCTGAACCTGTTCGAGAAGGTGCTGAACACGGTCGTCAACCAGGGCGGCTATTACGGACTGCCCCGCAGGCTCGCCTATGCACGCGCCGAGCGCTACCTCACCGAGCTGAAGCTCTGGGACCGCCGAGACGACATCGCCCGCAACCTCTCCGGCGGCATGAAGCGCCGGCTGATGATCGCCCGCGCGCTGGTGCACGAGCCGAAGCTGCTGATCCTCGACGAGCCCACCGCCGGCGTCGACATCGAGATCCGCCGCTCGATGTGGAACTTCCTGCACAAGATCAACGCCGAGGGCACCACCATCATCCTGACCACCCACTACCTGGAGGAAGCCGAGAGCCTGTGCCGGCACGTGGCCATCATCGACGAGGGCCGCATCATCGAGGATGCCAGCATGGCCGAGGTGCTGCGCAAGCTGAACCGGGAGGTGTTCGTGCTGACGCCTGCCGAGCCGCTGGATGCCGCGCCCCGGGTCGAGCCGTTCGAGCTCACGCTGCGCCCGGACGGCGACCTGGAGGTGATGCTGGAGAAGCACCGCAGTCTGAACGAGGTCTTCGCCGCCCTGTCCGATGCCGGCGTTCGCGTAATCAGCATGCGCAACAAGGCCAACCGTCTGGAAGAGCTGTTCATGGGGCTGGTGGAGAACAAAAGCGCGGCCGCCGAGATGAAAGCGGCGGCGCGGGCCGCGGCGGCGCAGGCCTGAGCATGGACCTGCGCGCAAACTGGGTCGGTCTCAGGACCATCGTCTGCAAGGAATTCAACCGGGTGATCCGCATCTGGATCCAGACCATCGTGCCGCCCGCCATCACGATGACGCTGTACTTCATCATCTTCGGTACGTTGATCGGCAAACGCATCGGCGCGATGGACGGCTACAACTACATGCAGTACATCGCGCCGGGGCTGATCATGATGTCGGTGATCACCAACTCCTACGGCAATGTGGTCTCCTCGTTCTTCGGCGCCAAGTTCGGCCGCCACATCGAGGAGATGCTGGTCTCGCCGATGTCGAATGCCACCATCATCCTGGGCCACGTCGCCGGTGGCGTCGTGCGGGGACTCATGGTGGGCGCGCTGGTGTCGGTCATCGCACTGGCCTTCACCCGGCTGACCGTCCAGCACCCCTTCGTTACCTTCTCAATGGTGATTCTGACCTCGATCGTGTTCTCGCTGGCCGGTTTCATCAACGCCGTCTTTGCAAAGAAGTTCGACGACATCTCCATCATCCCCACCTTCGTGCTGACGCCGCTTACCTATCTCGGCGGGGTGTTCTACTCCATTTCGCTGCTGCCGGAGTTCTGGCAGAAGGTCTCGCTGGCCAACCCCATCCTGTACATGGTGAACGCGTTCCGCTACGGCGTGCTGGGCGCCTCCGACATCCCCATCGGCGTCGCCTATCTCATCGTCTGCGGCTTTGTCGTGCTGCTGTTCACCGTGAGCCTGGTGCTGATGAACCGGGGCGTGGGCATCC
Organism: uncultured Woeseiaceae bacterium; assembly: GCA_964427415.1. GTDB lineage: Bacteria > Pseudomonadota > Gammaproteobacteria > Steroidobacterales > Woeseiaceae > Lentisalinibacter. The sequence continues at coordinate 73,017 of CAYRUH010000003.1, forward strand.
GGGAGTAGGGCCGTGTGCGGACGATTCGCGTTCTATTCCGCCCGCGAAGCCATGGCCGCGGTGTTCGGCGTGGAGGATTCGCCGCCCATCGAGCCGCGCTACAACATCGCGCCCACCCAGCACGTGCCCGTTATCCGCGCCGGCGAGGACGGCGCGCGGCACGTCGCGATGCTGCGCTGGGGCCTGGTGCCGTTCTGGGCGAAGGACACCAGGATCGGCAACCGTCTCATCAATGCCCGGGCCGAGACTGCCGCCGGCAAGCCCGCCTTCCGCGCGGCCTGGAGCCGGCGTCGCTGCCTCGTGCCCGCCGACGGCTTCTACGAGTGGCGCACCGGCGCCGCCGGCAAGACGCCCTGGTTCGTCTCGGCGGCGGCCGGAGAGCCTTTCGCCATGGCGGGGTTGTGGGAGCAATGGGAACCGAAAGCGGACGGGGGCCGGGACGAGGAGGAAGTGCTGGAGACCTTTACCATCCTGACCACGGCGCCGACCGATCTCATGGCCCGGCTGCACAATCGCATGCCGGTGGTGCTCGGCTCCGAAAGTTCGGCCGCGTGGCTCGCCGGCGAAGCCCCGGCGAGCCACGGCGGCTCACTGGCCGACCCGGCCGTGTCCCTGCGCGCGTGGCCGGTCAGCCGCCGCGTGAACAGTCCGCGTAACGAGGATGCATCACTGCTGGAGCCTGCCGGCGACGAGCGTCCGGACGAGACCGGCTCAGGCTGATATCGCCTGCTCGAGGTCGGCCAGCAGGTCGTCCGGATGCTCAAGGCCCACCGACAGGCGCAGCAGATCGTCCGGCGTCAGCGTCCCGGGTCCCTCCACCGGGGCGCGATGTTCGATCAGGCTCTCGACACCGCCGAGGCTGGTCGCCTGCGTGAACAGCCGTGTGCGTCCTGCGACCGCCTTCGCCTGTTCCGCGCCGCCGGCCAGACGGATGGAGAGCATGGCACCCAGCGCCAGCGGCGTGCCCGGACTGCCGTCGAGCCGGCTCTGCGCGGCGGCCAGATCATGGCCACGGTGGCCCGGCAGACCCGGGTACAGCACCTCGCTGACCGCCCCGTGACGGCTGAGCGCTTCGGCGATAAGCAGTGCACCGGACGATTGACCCCGCACCCGCACGGCCAGCGTGGCGAGGCTGCGCAGCAGCAGCCAGCAGTCGAAGGGCGACGGACTCGCCCCCGCAACCCGCTGCTGGCGGCGCACCGCTTCCATCACGGGGCCGTGCCGGCCGACGACCACCCCGCCCATGAGATCGCTGTGCCCGCCCAGGTACTTGGTCGTGCTGTGCATCACCAGGTCGGCGCCGAGGGCCAGGGGCTGCTGGATCACCGGCGTCGCCAGCGTATTGTCGCAGGCCAGCAGCGCCCCGGCCCTGCGGGCGATCTCCCCGATGGCGCCGACGTCGCTCACCCGCAGCAGCGGGTTCGAGGGTGTCTCCAGCCAAACGAGCCCGGTGCGGTCGCTTATTGCCACGCGCACGGCTGCGAGATCGGAGGTATCGACGAAGCGGGTGGCGATGCCCCAGCGCGGCGCGAGTTCGGTCAGTTGCTGGCGGGTGCCCCAGTAGGCATCCTCGGTGCAGACGATCTCGCTGCCCTCGGGCAGAGATGCGAACACGGCGAAGGAGGCAGCTGAGCCTGAGGCGAAGGCCACGGCGTCGTCGCCGGCCTCCAGCGCGGCGAGTGCGGACTCGGCCTGCAGCCGATTCGGCGAGTCGTCGCGGATGTATGAGAGGCCGGCCGGATTGCCGCGGCGGAAGGTAGTGGCCGGCTGCCAGCCGATGACCGCGGCGCCCGTGGCCGGGTCGGGCTCCCGGCCGGCATGGATGCCCAGCGTCTCCAACTGCAGCGGCCGGTCGCGCCCGCTATCGTCATGGCCATGGCTCAACTGTCCGGCTCCCGGAGTTCCTGCAGCGAGGCCACCAACGTGCCGGGCCCGCCATGCACGCCGATGGCCGTACCAAGCTCGGTGACCCAGGATTGTTCCACCCGGTCGAGCCGGGCCTCCAGGCGGCGGCGCAACTCCTCCGCTTCGTCGCCGCACTGGGCGTGGGCGACGGCCAGGCGGTAGCGCCGGCCGGATGCCACGCGCCGGGCGACGTAACGGACGAACTTCGGCAGCCGGTTGGCGCGGCCGAAGATCACGCCGCCCGAGGTCACCTGGCCGTCAGGAGTCGTCCGCAGTACCGGGTTGAGATTCAGCCACTCCGCGACGACCTTGCGCGAGCCCGGCACACGACCGCCGCGCACCGCATAGCGCAGGTCTTTAACCAACCCGAAACTCCAGGTGTGGGCGACGGCCCACGCCGTTTCCGCCACCACCGCCGCGGCGTCCATGTCGGCCCGGGCGCACTCGGCGGCATGCACGGCCACGAGGCCCTGACCGAGCGAGATGTTCAGGCTGTCGATGACGTGGATGCGCCCGTCGGCCTGCACGCGCTCGGCGGCGGAGCGCGCCGCCTGCAGCGTGCCGCTCACCTTGCCGGTCAGGCTCACCGAGACCACGTCCGGGAAATGGCTGGCCAGGAACTGGTACTGGCGCCGGAAGTCGCCAGGCGCCGGCTGTGAGGTGGTGGGGTGCACCGGGTTTCTCTTCAGCTCCTCGAAGAATTCGTCCGGGGTGATGCTGACCTTGTCCAGATAGCCCTGATCGCCAAAGCTGATCCGCATCGGCACGACGTGGATATCGAGGCGTTCCATCTCCTCCTCGGGGATGTCGGCCGCGCTGTCGGTGATGACCGCCACCTGCACGCCGGCGCCGTGGGTGGCGTGCTGCTGGCGGTGCATGTCGTCGGCCTTCTCGCCGGAGACGGCGCCGTAACCGGCGGCGACGCGGAACACCTCCTCCGGCTCGTTAACGTGGATATGGATCTTGGCCTTGCGCCGGGTGCCGGCGAGGACCAGGCTCGCGCCCAGCGCCGAGAGCTGCTCCCTGAGCTTGCGCCGGTCGATTTTCTCGCCGGTCACCATGCATTCGGTACAGTAGCGGTAGTCGAGGTCGCTGTCTTCCCCGGCGGTGGCACTGAACTCGTCGACGACGGAGACGAACTCCGCCTCGTCCAGGTCCACGATCTTGCCGTCGCGGACGTAGTCGAGCATACCCGCCACCATCTCCACGAAACCCTGGGCGCCGGCGTCGACGACGCCCGCCTTGCGCAGGGCATCCAGCTGGTGGGTGGTCTCCGCCAGCGCTTTGCGGGCGGCCTCCAGGCCGCTGCCGAGCAGGCTCGGGAAATCGATTTTCGGCATGTGGCCGAGCTGCTCGCGCAGCCGGGAGGCGAACGCGGCGACCACGGACAGGATGGTGCCTTCGCGGGGATCGGACAGCGCGTCCCTGGCGTATTCGGAGCCCACCGTCACCGCCCGTGTGAAGGTCTCCGGCGTGATGCGGGGTACCTCGACGGCAGAGTCGCTCACTCCCTGGAAGAATTGCGCGAGTATCGCCCCGGAATTGCCCCGGGCGCCGTCCAGCATGGCGTCGGCCACGCGGATGAGTACCCGGTTGGCGGGCAACTCGTCGGCGCCCTGCAACGCGCCGCGCACAGCGGACAGCGTCAGCGCGAGGTTGGTGCCGGTGTCACCGTCCGCCACCGGGAACACGTTGATGCGGTTCAGCAGATCCTGATTCTCGAGCACCCGGTGCACGCCGGCGCTGAGCGCGAGGCTCAGGTGCCGGCCGTCGAGATACTCCACCGTCTCGCCTGCTGCGCTCATTCCCCGCCCCGACCCTGGCTATTCGCGCGGCAGCAGGAAACGGCGACCGTTGTGCTCCAGCACGACGCCGCTCTGGATGATGGAGGCCACGCGCGGCCCTTCGGCGAGATCGTCGCCCTCCCGGTACTTCATCGTGTTCACGTAGACGAAGCGGCCCCGGGCCTGCTCGCTCCAGACGTGGATGTCCAGATGCAGGTCGGGCAGGCCCGTATCGCCCCGCACCCTGAGTTGGTCCAGGGTGGGCAGGGCCAGCGCCTCTTCTTCGCCGCTCGCCCCGGCTCCGGCGCGCGACGTTGCTGCGGCCGCCTGCGGCGGTTGTGTGGCGACCCGGTCGGTCGCCGCCGGTCCGGGACCGGCGGACGGACTATTGGCGGATGGACTATCGTCGCTATCATAGCTCTCGGCGGATGGAGTTCTGAGGGAAGCATTGCCGGTCGGCGTAGTCGCCGGGCTGCCGGCGGCCTCGTCGCCGGCAGCAGTCCGGTTGCCCGGTGACACGGCGCCCGGTCTCTCGCTGCGCGCCCGGTCGACCAGCGCGGCAAGATCGGGCGCCACTCTCTCCGGCACGGTAGCGGGCCGCGTCTGCGCGGGCTCAGCGGCCGGTGTGTCCGTGGCCGCATCGGCGGCGGGCTGGGCCGCCGGCCGCAGCAGCACGGCCAGCAGCACGATCACGTTCACGGCGAGAAGCCCCAGCAGCCACCAGATCCAGGTCGGTGCGCCGGGGGCCTCGCGCGCCACCGGCACGTCGGCCACGCCGAGTCCGCGCTGGCCCTGGCGCTCGTTCTCGGACTTCTTCAGTGCGTCGAGTATGAAGGACATGGCATCCGCCGCCGCGTCATCCGCTGACAGTGAGGCGCGGCGTCTGCGCCAGGCCCAGGTCGGAGTTGATCAGGATCTGGGTTTGCTGGCCGGCGATGCCGTCCACCTGCAGGTGCTGGCTGCGCTGGTACTCCCGCAGGCGCTGCTCGAGATCCCGGTCGAAATAGTCGGAATCCCCGTCCCCGAAGGCCCGCCCCTGGATCTCGCTCAGGCTGTGCCGCAGCCAGCGCACGCCGTCGCCGCGCATGCCGTACTGATAGGCGACGACGTCGCCGAAAGGCGGCCGCCACAGCAGCACGAAATCGCCGTACCAGTAGCTGCCGAGCTCGGACAGTGGCAGTTCGTAGCGCTGTCCGCCGAGCAGGATCACGCCGGTCTCGCCGTTCAGGGACGCCAGCACCACGCGGTGATCGGTCGCATCCTCGTCGGTGAGCGTCAGGATGGCCGGGCGGTCGAACTGGCGCAGCGTATTCCACGTGCCGCGCTGGAAGAGGCACTGCAGCCCCTGGCGCTCGGCCTGATCGCAGGCGGCGCCGGCCTCCGGATCGTAGCCGGCCGTCCAGATGTCGAACAGGGTCGCGAAGGCCCGGACGTTGTCCGTGACTTCGGTATCGTCGCGCAGGATCGCAGCCAGCGTGGGAGCGGGATCGTTGCCGACTCCGGCCCCTGCAATGGCATCCGGACCGGGTTCGTCGCCGGCCGTCCGGTTGTCCGGTGGCGGTTGCGCAGCCGGCGGCGGACGCGACCGGGACGACGCCTGCGCCGCCGCGATCGGCGACGGCGCAGCGCCCGCCGGTCCGGCGGCGGCGCCGGGCGGCCCGATCATACGAACGACCGGGCGGGCCGGCGTCTGGTCGTCCGTCGGTGCCAGGTAATACCAGGCGCTGAAGGCCAGGGTGGCGAGTGCGGCGGTGCCCGCGAGCGGCAGCAGCCATCGCTGCCAGAACGGGTTCTCACGCTGGCCCGAGATCTCCGCCGCGGCCCGCCGGACCAGGGCCTGGTCCACCTGCCGGCGCTCGCGGCTGTAGGCGCCGAGCAGCGAGCGGTCGCAGATCACGTTAACCAGCCGCGGCACCCCGCCGGAGAGCCGGTATACCTCCCGCTTGGCCGCCGGGGTGAACAGGTCGGTGACGGCGCCGGCCACCTTCAGGCGGTGCTCGATGTAGCGCATGGTCTCGTTCCGGTCCAGCGGCTCCAGGTGATAACGGGCGGTGATGCGCTGGGCGAGCTGGCGCAGATTGTTGCGCGCCAGCAATTCGCGCAGCTCCGGCTGGCCGATGAGGATGATCTGCAGCAGCTTCTGCCGGGTCGTCTCCAGGTTGGTGAGCAGCCTGACCTGTTCCAGCACCTCTGCCGCCAGGTTCTGGGCCTCGTCCACCACCAGGATGGTGCGGCGGTCCTCGGCGTGGGCGGCGAGCAGGTGTTCGTTCAGCGCGTCCACCAGCGCGCGCAGGCTGTCCCGTTCTTCCGGCTGCGCTATGCCGAGCTCCCGGCAGATGGCCACCAGAAACTCCTGCGCGGTGAGCTGGGGGTTGAGGATCACGGCCACCTCGGTGCGCTTCGGCAGCTTCTGCAGCAGGCTGCGTACGAGTGTTGTCTTGCCCGTACCCACCTCGCCGGTGAGCTGGATGAAGCCGTCGCTCTCGGTGACGCCATAAACCAAGTGAGCAAGCGCCTCCGAGTGACGCTCACTCATGAACAGATAACGCGGGTCGGGCGTTATCGTGAACGGCTTTTCCGTGAGTCCGAAGAAGCTCGTATACATGGTTCTGCCATATCAGGTCCGGCCCGCCATTCTAACCCAAGCATTGCTGCCTACCTGCCATCAGCCACAGGGGTCGCGATCAGTCCCGGCCCATGCTGCGGGCCCGGCTCAGCGCGGCGCTGCCGAAGCGCTCGCGGATCCGGTCCACGGTCTGGTCCAGGCCGCTGCCCGCGCCGTCGCTTGCGGCGTCGAACAGGTCGAGCTGCTCGGCGGCCGTCAGTTCCGCGCCGCCCACGCCGAGCAGTCTTATGCTGCGGCCCGGATACTCGTCCCGCCAGACCGCGAGCAGGTCCCGGGCGGTCTCGAACAGGGACCGGGTAGCGTTGCCCGGAGGCTGCAGCCGGGTCTGGCGAGTATAGGTGGAGAAGTCCGCGGCGCGGATCTTCACCTGCACCGTGCCAGCGACCAGCCGCTTCGCCCTGAGACGCGCGCCGGTGCGCTCGGCGAGCCCCAGCAGCCGGCGCTCCTGCTCCTCGACGGACGCCAGATCCTCGTCGAAGGTCTGCTCGGCGCTGATGGACTTCTCCGGACGGTGCACGAGCACCGGCCGGTCGTCGATGCCGGCGGCCCGCTCCTGCGTCCGCCCGGTATAGCGTCCGAATACGGGCCGCAGCGTTTGCGCGGCGGCCGTGCGCAGATCGGCGATATTGCGCACGCCGACGGCGTGCAGCCGCGCCAGCGTCCGGCAGCCGATGCCCGGCAGGGTCTCCACCGGCAGGGGGTCCAGCGTGTCGCGCAGGTTCTCGGGCGTCACCAGCACGAGTCCGTCCGGCTTGTCGAGATCCGAGGCAATCTTCGCCACCAGCTTGTTCGGCGCGATGCCCACCGAGGCGCACAGCGCCGTCTCGGCGCGGATGTCGTCCTTCAGGCCGCGGGCGATCTCCATGACGCTGCCGAAGAGCGTCAGGCTGCCGGTGACGTCGAGGAAGGCCTCGTCCAGGGACAGCCCCTCCACCACCGGCGTATAGCGGCGGAAGATGCCGAAGATCTGCCGGGACACGGTCTGGTAGTGAGCCATGCGGCCCTGCACGCAGATTGCCTCCGGGCAGCGCCGCAGGGCCTCCCGCGTGGGCATGGCGGAACGAATGCCGTAGCGCCGCGCCTCGTAACTCGCCGCCGCCACCACGCCCCGTGCCGAGTTGCCGCCGACGATGACCGGCCGGCCGCGGAACTCGGGCCGGTCGCGCTGCTCGACGGAGGCATAGAAGGCGTCCATGTCGACGTGCAGGATCCAGCGCTGGCGCTCGCCTTGTTGCTTCATGAGGCCCTAGGTGTCCCTTCGGGAGCTTGCAGGCGCTTTGCTAGCGGCGTTGCGCTGGCTCGATTTGGAACCACCAAACCTTCTCCAGCGGGCCTTGCCAGCAAAGCGCCTGCAAGCTCAGAAGGGTAACGAATTACCCGCACGGGACACTAGCGGTGCAGCGCACTCAGCTGCCGCGATGAATGATGAAGTCGGCGAGCCAGCGCAGCGGCTCGGCCGCCGCACCGAAGCGGTCGAGCGCCGCCGTTCCGGACGCATAGAGTTCGTCGCAGCGGCATTTCGCCTCGTCGAGGCCGAACAGGCCAGGCCAGGTGGCCTTGTGGTGGCTGGCGTCGGCTCCGGCCGTCTTGCCGATGACTGCGGTCTCGCCCTCCACGTCCAGGATGTCGTCGCGGATCTGGAAGGCGAGTCCCAGGCACTCGGCAAACGTGGTCAGCGCGTCGCGGGCCTGGTCGCTCGCCTCGGCCGCCAGCAGCGGCGGGGTCAGGATGGAGGCCGCTATCAGCCGGCCGGTTTTCAGCCGGTACATGTGCTCGAGCGTGTCCCGGTCCAGCCGCCGGCCCTCGGACTCGAGGTCGATCGCCTGGCCGCCGGTCATGCCCAGCGACCCGCAGGCCCGGGTGAACAGCTCGATTACGGCCAGCTGGGCCGTCGGGCCCGCGGGCGGCACCGGTGCCTCGGCCAGCACCTGGAACGCCAGGGGCTGCAGTGCGTCGGCCGCGAGGATGGCGGTGGCTTCGTCGTAGCGCCGGTGGACGGTGGGCTTGCCCCGGCGCAGATCGTCGTCGTCCATGGCGGGCAGGTCGTCGTGGACCAGCGAGAACGCGTGCAGGAACTCGATGGCCATGGCCGGCGGGTCCAGGTGGCGGACGTCGACGCCCAGCACCTCGCCGCCGGCATAGACGAGCAGCGGCCGGATACGCTTGCCGCCGTTCAGCGTGGCGTAGCGCATGGCCTCGTGCAGGCGCAATGGCAGCCGGTCTGCCGCGGGCAGGGTACGGTCCATGGCGGCGTCCACCCGGGCCGTGTAGCTGTCGATGCGGTCGGCGAAAGACATGGTTCTCGGTTGCTCCCGATGGTGACGTTCCGGTACGAACTGGCATTTCGCGTCGGCGGAAGCGTACACCGAATCCGGCGCCGATGCCTCGGCGCCCCGGGGCCTTCGCCGCGCCGGTTCGCGCTGTCGGCCGCCGGCCGGGCATGGGATAATCGCGGCAGTTTCCCTGACGGTCTTCCTCCATGCGGGCCACCGCCGTAGCGCACCCCAACATCGCCCTGGTGAAATACTGGGGCAAGCAGGACAGCCGGCGCAATCTGCCCGCGGTCGGCTCCCTGTCGATCACGCTGGACGGTCTGCAAACCCGCACCCGGGTGGCCTTCGAGAGCGGCCTGGACGCCGACGAGGTCGTGCTCGACGGCGAGAGCGGCGGCTCGGCCGGCGAGCGCGTGGCTGCCTGCCTCGACCGCTTTCGGGAGCGCACGGGCGTCCGTCGTTTCGCCCGCGTGCAGAGCGAGAGCAACTTCCCTGTCGCCGCCGGCCTGGCCTCGTCGGCTTCCGGTTTCGCCGCCCTGGTGGCCGCCGCCGATGCCGCCGCAGGGGTCGGCCTCGACAGGGCGGCCCTGGCCCGGCTGGCGGGTGCCGCCTCCGGTTCTGCGGCCCGCTCGCTGTATGGCGGCTTCGTGCGGCTGGATCGGCCGCGGGCCGGCGAGGCGGACATCTCTCTGACGCCGCTGGCCGGCCCCGGCGACTGGCCACTGCAGGTAGTTATCGCGGTGACCGATCCGGGGCCGAAGCCGGTGGGCTCCACGGCCGCAATGCTGGCCAGTGAAGGCACCTCGCCGTACTACGGCACGTGGGTGGCGGCCCAGGAGGAGGACCTGGACGAGGCGGCCGCCGCCGTCGCCGGACACGATTTCGAGCGCCTCGCCGCGGTATCCGAATACAGCTGCCTGAAGATGCACGCGCTCACGCTCTCGTCCCGGCCGGGCATCTTCTACTGGAAGCCGGCCACACTGGCCTGCCTGCACGCGCTGCGCGAGCTGCGTGCGGCCGGTCACGGCACGTTCTTCACCGTGGACGCGGGGCCGCAGGTGAAGGCGGTTTGCCTGCCGGAGGCGGCCGAACCGGTCGCGGAGGCGCTGGCTGCGGTGCCCGGTGTCACCGGCCTCCTGCGAGCCGGGCTCGGCGGGGCGCCGGAGATTGCGGAGTCCGTGTGAGCGGCGCCGGGGCCCCGGGCAAGCTGGTCATCAGCGGCGAGTACGCGGTGCTCGACGGCGCGCCCGCTATCGTGATGGCCGTCGATCGTCGGGCGCTGGTGACCGTCGAGCCGGCGACGTCCTGCCGGGTGCAGGCGCGCGGTCCGGAGATCTCGCCGGCGGCATTCACCCTCGCCGACGACGGAACGCTGGGCTGGCAAACCGAGCAGGCGGACGACGACTACCGCCTGCTCGGCGCGGTCATGGCGACGCTGGCGCAGGACGGGCCCCTGCCCACCGACCGGCCGTTCGATCTGCGGCTCGACACCTCAGCTTTCTACGGCGGCGCCGACAAGCTTGGCCTCGGCTCCAGCGCCGCGCTGACCGTCGCCTTGACCGCCGCGCTGTGCCGGCACTTCGGCAGAACGTTCGGCGAAGCCCTGGCCTATGAGGCCCACCGGCGGCTGCAGGGCGGCGAGGGCAGCGGGCTGGACATCGCGGCGTCCATCGCCGGCGGACTGATCCGTTTCATCGTCGGCGATGTCGTCGGCAATACGCCTTCGGTGCAGCGGCTGCGCTGGCCCGACGGGCTGGAGGCGCTGTTGGTCTGGACCGGGCGTTCGGCCCGCACCACGCCGCGTGTGCGCCGCTACCGGGAATGGCGCCGCTCGGCCGCGGCCGTCGCGCCCGCCCGGCGCCTGATCCGGAGCGCGGTGGAAGCGGCCGACGCCTGGCAGAGCGGTGAGACGCAGACCGTGCTCGCGGCCACCGCTGCCTACGCGCGAATGCTCACCGGCCTCGGCGAGGCGGCCGGCCTCGACATCAGCGGCGGCGGTCATACGGATCTCGCCCGGCTGGCTGATGCGGCCGGCGTTGTGTATAAACCGAGTGGCGCGGGCGGCGGCGACCTCGGTCTGGCACTCGCCGGCGACCGACGGCGACTGCAGTCGTTCCGGGCGGCGGCGGAGCGTGCCGGTTTCCGCCCGCTCGTACTCCGCGCGGACGACGTCGGCCTCGCCACGCTAGAATGACCGCCCCGGACATCCCATGAACGACCAGCCAGGACATACCAAGAGTTCCCGCGTGCCCGGGCTTTACCGGCTCAATGTCGCCGAGCGTCGCCGGCGCCTGGCCGACATGCAGATCATCACCCAGGCCGACGTGCGCCTGCTGGAGAGCATGCGCGGCGGGCTGACACCGGAGGCGGCCGACCGCATGGTCGAGAACGTGATCGGCGTCGCCGGTCTGCCGCTCGCCATCGCGCCCAACTTCCTGATCGGCGGCCGCGAGGTGGTCGTGCCGATGGCGGTAGAGGAACCCTCCATCGTGGCGGCACTGTCCTCGGCGGCCAGGCTCGTGCGGGAGTCCGGCGGTTTCGCGGTGCAGGCCGACGAGCCGCTGCTGGCCGGACAATTGCACCTCGTCGGTACGGACGATGCGGACGCCGCCGCCGGCAAGCTCCGCGCGGCCGAAGCCGAGATCATCGAGCGAGCCAACAGCCTGCAGCCGAACATGGTGGCGCGCGGCGGCGGCGTCCGCCGCATCGATGTGCGTGCGTTGAGCCTGCCGGACGGCCGGCCGCTGGTCGTGCTGCACCTGCATGCCGATACCCGCGACGCCATGGGCGCCAATCAGGTGAACACCCTGTGCGAAGGCGTGGCGACGCTGGTGGAGTCGATCACGGCAGGCCGCGTGCACCTGCGCATCCTCTCCAACCTCACTGATGGTGCCCTGGTGACCGCGCGCTGTCGGATACCCGTGGAGCGTCTCGGCGAACAGGGCGAGCAGGTGCGCGACGCCATTGTGCTGGCGAACGACATTGCGCTGGCCGATCCCTATCGGGCAGTGACCCACAACAAAGGCATCATGAATGGCGTGGATCCCGTGGCCATTGCCACCGGCAACGACTGGCGCGCCATCGAGGCGGCGGCGCATGCGTGGGCCTCGCGGGACGGGCGTTACCGGGCGCTGACCCGCTGGCAGACGGACCAGGACGGCGCTCTGAGCGGCGAGCTGACCCTGCCGCTGAAGACCGGCATCGTCGGCGGTACGCTGCGGGCCAACCCGGTGGCGCGCTTCGCCTTGCGCCTGCTGGACGTGCACACGGCGAAAGAACTCTCCGGCGTCCTCTGCGCCGTAGGTCTGGCCCAGAACCTCTCCGCGCTGAAGGCGCTCGCCACCGACGGCATCCAGCGCGGCCACATGACGCTGCACGCACGCAGCGTCGTCTCCGCGGCCGGCGCGCCGCCGGAGCATTTCGACCGGGTGGTGAACGAGCTCGTGGCCAGCGGCGAGATCAAGCCCTGGAAGGCGAGCGAGCTCATCCATGCCGTGGCGGAGGAGACCCGGGAGCAGGAAGAGGCCTTCCTGGCAGAGGCCAGCAGCGGTGCCGGCAAGGTGATCCTGCTGGGCGAGCATGCGGCGGTCTACGGCCGGCATGCGCTGGCCGCGCCGCTGCCCCTGGCGGTGCATGCGGTGGCGCGCGAGCAGGGCGATACGCTGCGGCTGCGGGTGCCTGAATGGGACGTGGACCGCGCCATCGACTCCGATGCGCCGGACGACAACCTGCTGGATGCCTGCCTGCGGCTGGCCGTGCGCGAGCTCGAAGTGGCAGAGCGGGGTATCGATATCATGCTGCGGCCGCACCTGCCGCCGGCGATGGGGCTGGGTGGCTCGGCGGCGATCGCCGTGGCCGTGGTGCGGGCGCTGGACCGCTGTTTCCGGCTCGGCCTGGACGATGTCGCGGTGAACGCTCTGGCCTTCGAGTGCGAGAAGCTCGCTCACGGTACGCCCTCCGGTGTGGACAACACCGTGGCCACCTATTCGCGGACGCTGCTCTACCGCCGCGAGCCGCCGGTCAACCGGTTCGTCGACACGGGCGAGCTGCCGCTGGTGGTGGCGATGAGCGAGGTCCGCAGTCTTACGTCGGACATGGTCTCCCGTGTGCGGGCCGGCTACGAACGCGACAAGAAACGCTATACGCGGCTGTTCGACGAGATCGACCAGCTCACGCTGGAATCGGTGCACGCCCTGGAGCGCGGCCAGCCGGAGGAACTCGGCTACCGCATGGACATCTGTCAGGGCATCCTGAATGCGCTGGGCGTCTCCGCCCCGGTGCTGGAGAAGATGATCGGCATCGCCCGGGACGCCGGCGCGCACGGCGCCAAGCTCACCGGCGCCGGCGGCGGCGGCTCGATCGTCGCGTATTGCCCGGACGGCACCGGCGCCGTGGCCGAGGCCCTGGAGAATGCCGGCTTTCGTACCCTGCAGCTGCACGGCGACCGGGGTGAGGCATGACGGAGCAGCCCCACGACATCGTCTCCGACGATTCCGAGTCACTGATCCTCGTCGACCGGGACGACAACGAGCTGGGCACCCTGTCCAAGGCGCGCTGCCACGACGGCGAGGGCGTGCTGCACCGCGCCTTCTCGCTGTTCATTTTCGATCCCGCCGGGCGCCTGCTGCTGCAGCGCCGCGCCGGGGACAAACGCCTGTGGCCCGGCTACTGGTCGAACAGCTGCTGCAGTCATCCCCGGGCGGGCGAGACAATGGACGAGGCCGTACACCGGCGCCTGGCGCAGGAGCTGGGCATTTCGGCCGAGCTCGCTTTCGTCTACAAGTTCGTTTACCAGGCGCGCTACGGCGAGGCCGGTTCGGAGCACGAACTCTGCTGGGTCTACGCCGGGGTCACCACGGAGCCGGTGCGGGCCAACGAGACGGAAGTGGCTGAGTGGCGTTTCGTGGCGACGGACGCGCTCGCCGGCGAACTCGCGCAGAAGCCGCAGCGCTACACGCCCTGGTTCCGTATGGAGTGGGAGCGGCTGACCGGCGAGCATGCCGGCACGCTCGGGCAGATACTGAAGCGGCTGGCCCCAGCCGCTCAGCCGACGTAGCGGTAGTACTCGATACCGAGATCCTGGAACTGGCGATCTTCCCGGTCGCCCACCCGATCGATCACGAACTCGTCGTTTGGCAGGTAGTCGAGCCCCTGAACCCGGCGTCCGTCGTGCAGTGCCTCGTACTGAGCCTGGCTCAGATCCAGCGCGGGCTCCAGGCAGCGGCGGAAGCCGATGCGGGCCGTGGCCTCGCGCCAGGTCTCGCACAGGGTGATCGGAATTACTTCGGCCGCATCGCCGCTGCCGTAACCGAGCGTCAGGATTTCCTCGCCGCTGAGCTCGAGACCGCCGTCCATGGCCTCCTCGAAACCGGCCGCCATCCACGCCGGCAGCGCAGCCGTGTAAAGGTTGCCGAGGTCGCGCATGGTCTCGGAGCCCAGCACCAGCTTGTCGAGGACGATCTCCCGGTAGTCCGGCGCGCTGCGGAATACGCGCAGCGCTTCCATGGTGAGCGGATAGGCTTCGGTATTCACGCCGCCCTCCGTTGCCAGTTCCGCCAGCGCCGGCACGGCGCGCAGCTCGGCCACCAGTCCGTCGGTCTCTATTTCCGCCTCGCGGCAGTAGCCGTCGAGGACGGCGTACTCCTCGTCACCGCCGTGGGCCAGTGCCCAGATCCAGGCGGCTGCCCAGCCGGTCTCCGGCATGCGCCGATAGGGACGGTGCATGAAGACGGCCTTCAGGGAACGCAGGTAGGGGGCCGGATCGAGACCGCGCTTGTCGTACATGTCGGCGAGTGCCTGTAGCGTCTCGTCGAGGTAGCAGGTGGTCGAGTACTTGCCGTTGAAGACGGGGAAGTCCTGCACCTGGTGGGTCTCGCTGCGGTCCTGGCCGCAGAAGCGCAGCATCGGCTTGCGGAAGTCGATGTGCCGGTAATCGGAGGCGGAGCCGGCCTGGGTCAGGTCCACCACGGCGAGCTTCGGATCTTCCTCCAGCAGCATCGCGACAGCGCCCGCTCCCTGGGTCTGCTCGCCGCTGGATCCACGGGCGTACTCGGCGATGTCGGCGCAGACCACGATCGCCTGGCTGCCGGCGCCGTCCAGGGCCAGATGACGGATCGCGCCCTTCATCCCGTACACCCCACCGAGGCAGGCATGCTTGAACTCCGGAACCTCGCAGCTGCGCGCGATCGGCGGCTTGCCCTCGGCGGCGAGCGCCTTGTCCACCATGCCCTTGACGATGATGGCGCCGGCCGAATTATCGGTGCTCGACTCGGTGCCGAGGCCGAGGAACTTCACTCTGCCCGGGTCGACGTCGTACTGGCGAATCAGCCGCAGCACGGCCGTGGCGGCCATGGTGTAGACGCTGTGGCGCTGACCACGCATTCGGAAACTGCGTCCGACGACCTTGCTGATCTTCGGCCACGGCGCACCCGTCCACTCACACCAGTCTTCCAGCCAGACGCGGTAAGGCGGGACATAAGCTGCGAGCCCACTGATTCCAATAGTTTTTTTTGTCATGGACTGATAGGTTTACACTTATAACTGTCAACTTGCCTTTACGGCATTTACTGCATTGTCGCGCTACCGCGCTCCGGACACAAGTCTCAGCGGATGACATTCTAGCCCGAAGCGCCTTTCCGCGGCGATACCCCGGCGCTGCGCGTAGCCGCAGCTGCTTCGTCGGGAGGCTCCGGGCTCTCTCACAGGCTGAGTGCCGCCACGGCGAAGGTCACCGTCATCATGATCACGAAGGCCAGGAAATACGCCGTGGACAACGCCACGAATTTCACGAACGTGGCGAGGAATCCCTGCCGATAGACCCGGCGCATGGAGCGGAACAGGTAGACCGGTACGTAAAACGCGACGGCGACGCCGCTGACGCCGGCTATCCATCCGAAGTTCCCGACCAGATCGGCCAATCTCGCCAGCAGCACCTGCAGGGTCAATACGAGAAAGACGAAGGACTGGTAGTGGACGATGAACAGCAGATGCTCCACGTAGTACCGGCGGGACAGGGGATAGAGCAGCTTCAAAAAGAACGCGAGCAGCGGCAGGAAGGCGAACAGGGCCGTCGGCAGGTCGTCGATAAGCGCCCGCGCCAGGCCTCGCCCCCGGTCTGCGACCACCCGTCGGCAGGCCTCGCGCAGCCGCGCTGCGGTGAGCCGCTCGCCGAGCCAGCCGGCGATCCGGAACTCCATCTCGTCGCAGGTGCCGGTGAGGTCCTCCTCCTGCCC
>CAYRUH010000003.1:88936-131747 GCA_964427415.1 uncultured Woeseiaceae bacterium
GCGGACCTCGACTCTTCAGCATCCTCGGGTGACGGGCTGCCGCCGTGGCGCGGCTGGCGCGCCGTTTCGATCGTCTGCTCCAGATCCCGGGCCCGGCGCTCGATCTCCTCCGGCGGCACCCGGCCGGCGAAGCCGTCCCGGATCCCGGCGGCAAGTTCCGTGGCTGCCTCCCGCGACGCCTCCTGGGCCGCCTGATCCGCGTCCGCGCCGAACACCAACTGGATGTCGTCCATGCCGAAAAAGGCGGTGATGAAGAACAGCAGGCTGAAGGCGAGATACATGCGGAACGGGGGCATGAATCTCGCGCGCCGGCCCTGCAGGTATTCGGCGGTGAGGTAGCCCGGTCTCAGCAGCAGGGCCCGCAGCGTGCGCCAGAGACGCGAGTCCATGTCCAGCAGGTCGCCGAGACCCTCGCCGATCAGGCCCCACAGGCTGATCAGCCGGCTGCCGGAGCGCTGGCCGCAGATGCCGCAGTACTGGCCGTGCAGGAGGTGGCCGCAGTTGAGGCAGCGGGGCGGGTTCAGAGCCTCGTCGCCGACCCCGGCTGCGATCAGCACCCGGCGTTCGATCCGCACCGATGCGCCGAAACGCTGCTCGGTGGCGGCGCGCATCCGTTCGGCATGACCGGCGAAATACGCCTCGAGCGCTGCGCGGTCGGTGAGCGTGTAGTGCACGGTGTGCGCCGGCCACTCATCCTGGGCCGCCGGCACCACGTCGAGGATGCGGGCGCCGGTGAAGCCGGGCAGCTCCAGCATGGCGCCCACGTGTTCCGGCAGCCAGTCGCGCAGATCAGCGTCAACGGCGGGGTCGCAGGCGACTGTGACTTCGTAGATGACACGCGGCTCTTCCACCGTCCCCCCCCTGGCCGCGACGCCGCCGGTCCCGGGCTGCGCCCGCCCCGGCACGGGCCGCTAGCCCGTGCCGTCGGACGCAGCGTTTTCGCTGCCTCGTTCTCCGCCTTGTTCTTTGTCCTGGGCGGCCGCGGTTGCGGTGCTATTCGAAGAGGCGCGTTTCTTTTTCGCCGTCTGGCGCTTTCGCGTGGCTGTCTGTTTCTTTTTCTTTTTCCGGCCCGGGCCGGTCGACTTGCCGGCAGCCCCGCCCTTGCCGCAGGCAAACGCATCCGGCGGGAAGTCGTCCACGTGGATGATGGCCATCGCCTTGTCGTGATAAGCGAGCAGCTTGTCGGCCTCCTCATCGCCGAGATAGCCGGCCTGCCGCGCCTCGGCGACCTGGTCCGGGAGATATTCGGCGCTGATGCGGCCTTGCTTCTCCATTTCACGCAGCTTCTTCTCGATGGGTTCGATGGCAAGCGCCATCTCCAGCGCTTCCTGCAGCAGGCCGAGTTCGCTGCCGGGCACCTTCGCCCGGTAGGCCTGCGCCGCCAGCCGTTCGCGGGTCTCGCCCGGCGTGATCACCAGGTCGACGATTTGCTGGCCGAGTTCGTCCGCCGGCGACGAATAGGTGCGTCCCCGCGGGAATATGAGCGCACGCAGCAGGATCGCCACCGGCCGGTTCGGGAAGTTCCTGAGGAAGCCGTGCAGTTGCTCCTGGGCCTGATACATCAGCGTGCGTACCGACCACTCCACCAGCGGCAGGTCGGACGAGCGCCGGCCCTGGTTCTCGAAGTGCTTCAGCACGCAGGAGGCCAGGTACATGCTGCTGAACACATCGCCAAGCCGCGCCGACAGCAGTTCGCGCTGTTTCAGCTTGCCGCCGAGCGTGAGCATGGCGAAGTCGGCCGCCAGGGCGAACGCTGCGCTGTAGCGGTTGATGTTCTGGTAGTAGCGCCGTGTGGGCGTGTTCAGCGGCACGCGGCTGAACTTCGCATGGGTCAGTGCCAGGAAGAAGGACCGCGCGGCGTTGCTGATGGCATAGCCCACGTGGCCGAACAGCGACTTGTCGAAGTCGCGCAGGCCGCGCTCCCGGTCCTCGTCCTGGGCCGCGTGCAGTTCCTTCAGGACGAAGGGATGGCAGCGGATCGCGCCCTGGCCGAAGATGATCAGGCTGCGAGTGAGGATATTGGCGCCTTCCACGGTGATGGCGATGGGCGCTGCCTGATAGCCCCGCCCCAGATAGTTCTTCGGCCCGAGCATGATGCCCTTGCCGCCGTGCACGTCCATGGCGTCGTTGGCGGCCTTCCGACCCAGCTCGGTGCAGTGGTACTTCAGCACGGCGGAAGGTACCGCAGGCTTTTCGCCCTGATCGATGGCGCCGGATGTGACGCTGACGGCGGAGCTCATGATGTAGGTGTAGCCGGCGATGCGCGTCAGCGCCTCGCCCACGCCCTCGAACTTCGCCACCGGCAGGTGGAACTGGGTGCGGATGCGGCTGTAGGCACCGGTAGCGTAGACGGCCGCCTGACCGCCGCCCAGAGCGCTCGCGGGCAGGGTGATGCCGCGGCCGACCGAGAGCAGTTCCACCAGCATCTTCCAGCCCTTGCCGGCCATCTCCGGCCCGCCGATGATGGCGTCCAGCGGCACAAAGACGTCCTTGCCGCTGGTGGGGCCGTTCTGGAACGGGATGTTGAGCGGGAAATGGCGCCGGCCGAACTCGACCCCCGGCGTGTCCGTGGGCACCAGCGCCGCGGTGATGCCGTAATCCTCGTCACCGCCGAGCAGTCCGTCCGGGTCCTTCAGCTTGAACGCGAGACCGAGCACCGTCGCGACGGGCGCCAGCGTGATGTATCGCTTGTCCCAGTTCAGCCGGATGCCGGTGATCTCTTCACCGTCGTACTCGCCCTTGCAGACCACGCCGGTATCGACGATGGCGGCGGCGTCGGAACCGGCCTGGGCCGAGGTGAGCGCGAAGCAGGGGATCTCCTCGCCGCTAGCCAGCCCGGGCAGATAGCGCTTTTTCTGCTCCTCGGTGCCGTAGTGCAGCAACAGCTCGGCGGGGCCGAGGGAGTTCGGTACGCCGATGGTGGAGGAGGCAGTCGCGCTCCGGGAGGCGAGCTTGGCGAGGATCATCGCGTTGGCGTAGGCGGAGAACTCCAGACCGCCCCACTTCTTCGGGATGATCATGGCGAAGAACTTGTGCTTCTTGATGTAGTCCCAGACGGCCTGCGGCATGTCGCCGAGCTCGTGGGTGATCTCCCAGTCGTCGAGCATGCCGCAGAGCTCTTCGCAGGGGCCGTCCAGGAATGCCTGTTCCTCTTCCGAGAGTTTCGGCGGCGGCATGGACATCATCCGGTCCCAGTCGGGCAGGCCGGTGAACAGCTCGCCGTCCCACCAGACGCTGCCGGCCTCCAGGGCTTCCCGCTCCGTGTCCGACATGCTGGGCAGCATCGTGCGGTAAACATCGAGCACGGGCCGGGTGATCCGCTGGCGGCGGAAGTCCTCGAAGTTCAGCGCCACCATGCCGGCGAATAACACCCACAGCACGAGCAGCCAGAGGAAATGGCCGTCGCCCAGGAAGGTGTAGAGCACCAGCGCCACGCCGGCGGCCATGGTCGAAGTCCTGAGGTCCACCCGGTGGTAGGCCAGCGCTATCGCTCCGCCGAAGAACAGCAGGAACCAGAACAGTCCGATCATAAAATCCGCCACGATTGCATCCTCTCTACTCGGGTGCACGCGCACCCGTGTACCAAGCTGTCACGGGGACAGCGGTCCTTCAATAGGCACTATACCGGAGCCTGCCGGGCCGCTGCAGGCGCCGGTCAGGTCTGTCGGCGTTGTGACGAGGGCGCAGGCGCCTCAGAGCAGGGATTCGATGGCAGTCCGCTCCTCGCGCAGCTCGGCGTCGGTGGCCTGCATGCGCGCGCGGCTGAACTCACTGATGGTAAGGTCCTGTGCGATCTCGTAGGCGCCGTCCCGGCAGCGCACCGGATAAGAGTAGATGACACCGGGCTCGATGCCATAGCTGCCGTCGGCGGGGATGGCCATGCTCACCCAGTCGTCACCGGCAGTGCCGAGCCACCAGTCGTGCATGTGGTCGATGGCCGCCGAAGCCGCCGAGGCCGCCGACGAGGCCCCCCGTGCCTTGATGATGGCAGCCCCGCGCTGCTGCACCGTGGGGATGAACTCGCCGCTCAGCCAGGTTTCGTCCAGCCGCTCCGCGGCGGGCTTGCCGTCGACCAGGGCGTGGCTGACGTCGGGGTACTGTGTGGCGCTGTGATTGCCCCAGATGATCAGGCGGCTGATATCGCTGACGTGCGCGTCGAGCTTCGCGGCCAGCTGGGCCAGCGCCCGGTTATGGTCCAGCCGGGTCATGGCGGTGAAGCGGCCGGGGTCGATGTCCGGTGCATTGGTCTGGGCGATCAGTGCGTTGGTATTGGCGGGATTACCCACCACGAGCACGCGGATGTCCCGATTCGCCTGCTCGTTGATGGCCTTGCCCTGCACCGAGAAGATCTTGGCGTTCTCCTGCAGCAGGTCGGCACGCTCCATGCCGGGCCCGCGCGGCTTGGCGCCCACCAGCAGCGCGAACTGGCTGTCCCGGAAGGCGACGTTGGCATCGTCGGTGGCCTTGACGTCCGCCAGCGTAGCGAAAGCGCAGTCCTCCAGTTCCATCACCACACCCTCGAGGGCGGGCAGCGCCGGCGGTATCTCCAGCAGCTGGAGCACGACCGGCTGGTCGTCGCCGAGCATCTGGCCCGAGGCGATACGGAAAGCGAGCTGATAGCCGATCTGACCTGCAGCTCCGGTAATGGTGACGTGGACGGGTTTCTTCATGTTTCTGACACCTGACTGCCATGCGAAGGTCGCGGATTCTAGCACGGGTAGTACCCGGACTCAGTCGGTCGGCGCCGCCTCCGGCCCATGGCGGAGGGTCCACGCTCGCCGCTCCCGCTCCGCGGCCGCTTCCTCCCCGGCGGTTTCCAGTTCGCCGATGCACGCCAGCCAGGCGTCGGCGTCCG
The DNA here is from genome assembly GCA_964427415.1 of uncultured Woeseiaceae bacterium. Taxonomy (GTDB): domain Bacteria; phylum Pseudomonadota; class Gammaproteobacteria; order Steroidobacterales; family Woeseiaceae; genus Lentisalinibacter. The sequence goes on from CAYRUH010000003.1 coordinate 93,792, forward strand.
CGACGTGCTCCGTGCAGCGGGCCGATGCCGGTTCGGCTGCAATGCCGGCGAGGGATTGCGCCGCCTTGCGGCTGGCACGGCTGAGGTCGGAGACCGCCTGCCCGGGGTCCGGGCGGTCCGGCTGCCGGGCATAGGCGGGGAGGGTTTTCTCCTCCTCCGGGCGCTGCCGGGCGGCAGGGGCCGTCGCCCGGGGTGCCGGTCCGGTTCCGACCGGGATGTCGCCGGATGCCCCGCCGTCCGGGGGCGTGCCGACCTGCAGCACCAGAGAAACCGCCACGGCCAGCGCCGCGGCGACCGCGAGGGGCCGCTGCCAGTTCCGTCCGGGGGGTGCCTGACGCGCCCGCGCCCGGAGGCGTTCGTCGAGCGCGGCGGGCGCACGTTCCCGGGCGAGTTCCCGGTACGCACGCGACACAGTCTCGTCGACCACTGTCGCCGTGTCTTCGTCCTTACAGCGCTCCGTGTCACGACCTTTGCCGGGACTCTGCCAGGGGTCAGCCATCGCCCCGTCCTCCCGCGCCCTCGGCGAGCGGCGCGAATCCTTCGCGCAGCTTTCGGTAGGCGTAGCGCAGCCGGCTTTTGGCCGTCTCGGTACCGACGCCGGTCGCCTGCGCGATCTCGGCGACGGATAGCCCGCCCTCCTCGCGCAGCAGGAAGGCATCGCGCTGCTCCGGCGGCAGCGCCGCCAGCAGGCGCTCCAGCCGGTCACGGGCCAGCGCGCGCTCGGTCTCCCGCCCCGGGTCGCCGTCGCAGGCCGTCAGCGCCAAGGCGTCGGCGTCTTCTTGCCGGCCGCGGTGGCGTTGGCGGCGGTAATGGTCCACGAAACAGTTGTGTGCGACCCGGTACAGGTAAGTGGAGAACCGGGCCGTCGGCCGGTATCGGTGGCGTGCTGCGATCAGCTTGCCCCAAGCCTCCTGGAACAGGTCCTCGGCCGTCGCCGAGTCGAGGCAGAGCCGCAGGAGATAGCGGTAGAGGCCGTCCTTGTGCCGGCTGTACAGGGCGTCGAACGCGCCCGCGTCACCATCGCGGTAACGCAGCATCAACCGTACGTCCGGATCCGCTGGGCTCATCGGGCCAGTGTATGCGACCGCCAGCGCCCGCGGCGGCGTAACGGCTTCGGCTTCGGGCATGTGCAGCTCCTCGTCGCTCACGCCTGTGCAAACGGCAGCGGCGGCGGGATGGGGTTTGTCCGCACCGGGCATGTGCAGCCGGTGTTGATTTCCTCGCATCTGGTGTTATAGTTGACTACAACACCCGTTCACGTAGGCAAACAGAAATGCCTGCCGGGAATGAGCCAGGAACGGCACAGGATCGTTACAGGGACCACACAGGGAATGACAGGGACAGAGAGGCTGAAAAGATGAACGGCGAACAGGAGACAGGCGGCAGACTCACGCTGGGCCTTGCGGTACTCATGCTGATGGCGATGGCACTGGTGGCTAGTGAGCTCAGGTCCGCCGGCGCCGACGGCGCGGACAGGCCCTCCGGCGCCGACCACACCCTTTTTCTGGAGGCCGGCAAAGGCTGAGCGGGGATGAGTGGGTATCGGCACAGCGCAGAGCGGATGGGTCGCGGACCTTACCGTGGCCGGTATTACCGGGCCCCGGGGCAGGGAGCGGATGGAAGCTGACTGGAGCGACAACCAGCCGATCTACCGGCAGCTACGCGACCGGGTCGTGGCGATGATCCTCGAAGGCGTGTTGCAGGACGGCGATGCGTTGCCGTCGGTGCGCAATGTTGCGGCGGAGTATCGGCTGAATCCGCTGACCGTGTTGAAGGGTTATCAGGAACTGGTCGACGAGGATCTCGTCGAGAAGCGCCGCGGGCGCGGCATGTTCGTGCTGCCGGGGGCCAGGGATAGATTGCTGAAGGACGAACGACAACGGTTCCTTGAGCACGAGTGGCCCGAGGTCGTTGCGACCATGCAGCGCCTGGGCCTGGATCCCGCGGACCTGCTGGCCCGCGCAGAACGGGCGAAGGACGAGGAGAGCGGCGGATCATGACAAAGATCGTGCAGGCGCGCGGCGTGTCGAAGCGCTATGGCTCGACCCGCGCGGTGGATAACGTAAGCTTCGACGTCGAGCCGGGCCGTATCCTGGGCCTGATCGGGCCGAACGGTGCCGGCAAGACCACGCTGCTGAAGACGTTGCTGGGCCTGACGAGCTGCCAGGGCGAGCTGCGCGTGCTCGGCCTCGACCCGTTCCGTCAGCGCAAGCAGCTGATGCAGCACATCTGTTTCGTCGCCGACGTCGCCGTACTGCCGCCCTGGATCCGGGTGAGCGACCTGGTCGACTTCGTCGAGGTCGTGCACCCGAACTTCAGCCGCCGCGAGGCGGAGGCCTTCCTCGAGCGCACGCCGGTGCGCCGCGACGCCAGGGTGAAAGAACTCTCAAAGGGCATGGTCACCCAGCTGCACCTGTCCATCATCATGGCCATCGACGCGAAGCTGCTGGTGCTGGACGAGCCGACGCTGGGGCTGGACATCCTGTTCAGGAAAGAGTTCTACACCAGCATCCTGAACGATTACTTCGACGAGGAGCGGACCATCATCGTCACGACCCACCAGGTGGAAGAGATCGAACACATCCTCACCGACGTGATGTTCATCGACGACGGCCGCGTGCTGCTGGACGAGAGCGTGGATGAAGTCGCCGCCCGCTACGTGGAGCTGACCACCAGCGGCGACCGGGCAGAAGAGGCCCTGGCGCTGCAGCCCATCGCGCGGCGCGACATCTTCGGCAAGAAAGTGCTCACCTTCGAGGGCATTGACCGGGACCGCCTGCGCAGCCTGGGAGAGGTGAAGACTCCCGGCCTCGCCGATCTGCTCGTCGCCAAGCTGCGGGGGGCCGGAGCGTGATCCGCAGAGCTTATTTCCTGATGCAGCGGGAGCTGTGGGAGCACCGCGCGCTGTATCTGACGCCGCTGGTGATCGGCCTGGTGGTGGCCCTCGGCGTGGCCACCGCGCTGGTGACCGGCGGCGGCCGGCTCGTCGGTTTCGACAACATCGTCACCGGCATGCGGGTCGGAGGCGACGCAGGCTCGCTGGCCGGCGTCGCGGCGCTGACCGTCGGCCCGTCCACGGTCTTCTTCGTCGGCCTCGCCTTCCTCGTTTTCTTCTATTCCATCGATGCGCTGTATGCGGAGCGCAAGGACCGCAGCATCCTGTTCTGGAAATCGCTGCCGCTGACCGACACCGAGGTGGTGATCTCGAAGCTCGCGACCGCCGCGTTGGTGGCCCCGCTCATCACCTTCGGTTTCCTCGCGGCCACGCAACTCGTGATCCTGTGCCTGTCGACCATCGCCGTCTGGCTCGGCGGCGGCAGCGCCTGGGAACTGGTCTGGCGGCCGGTGCCCTTGCTGCAGATCTGGATCCTGTCGGTCTATCTGCTCATCGGGGCGGCGCTGTGGTTCCTGCCGTTCATCGCCTGGGGCCTGTTCTGCTCGGCGTTTGCCAAAAAGAACGTCTTCCTGTGGGCTGTACTGCCGTTCGTGGTCATACCCCTGGTCGAGCTCCTTGTCTTCAACACCGGCGTCTTCGCCCGGCTCGTCTTCAGCCGTCTGGGCCATATGCCCTGGGTCACGGCGAGTTTCCGGGGCGACAACCTGCGCATCTCCATCGGCGATCTGCCGGCGAAGCTGGTTGGGGATATGAATCTTCTCGCGCTGCTGGATCCGGCCGAGTTCCTGGCGACGCCGGGACTGTGGGGCGGGCTCGCGGTGGCGGCCGGTTTCACCGCGGGCGCGATCTATTTCCGCCGCTACCGGGACGAGACCGCGAACGGCTGAGGCTGGCCCTGTCTGACCGGCGCTGGCCGCTCAGAATTTGCAAATGACGGCAGCAGCGGCCCGGCGCGCCTTGTCCCGGGCTTCCTCAATGCTATCGCCTCTCGCGAGCGCGACCCCCAGGCGCCGCGATCCGCGAATCTCCGGCTTGCCGAACAGCCTCAGGTTCGTGTCCGGCTCCTGCAGGGCCTTGTCCACGCCCTTGAAGCGGATGTTGTCGGAGTCGCCTGCCGCCACGATGGCGCAGGATGCCGACGGCCCGAGCTGGCGGATCACCGGGATGGGCAGGCCCAGAATGGCGCGCACGTGCAGCGCGAACTGGGAGTTGTACTGGGAGATCATGGTCACCATGCCCGTGTCGTGAGGCCGTGGCGAAACCTCGCTGAACCAGACCTGGTCGCCCTTGACGAACAGCTCGACGCCGAAAACACCCCGGCCGCCGAGCGCGCCCACGACGGACCCTGCGACCCGCTGGGCGCGTTCCAGCGCGGTCTCGCTCATGGGCTGGGGCTGCCACGACTCCCGATAGTCGCCATTCAGCTGCAGGTGGCCGATGGGCTCGCAGAAGCTGATGGCGTCGTCGTGGCGCACCGTGAGCAGCGTGATCTCGTAGTCGAATTCGATCAGGCTCTCGACGATGACACGGCCGCCGGCGCTGCGGCCGCCCTGCAGGGCGTATTCCCAGGCGGCGTCGGCTTCTCCCGGTTTCCGAACGACGCTCTGCCCCTTGCCCGAGGAACTCATCACCGGTTTCACCACGCAGGGCAGTCCGATGGCTTTCAGCGCCTCCCGGTATTCCGCCGCCTTGCCCGCGAAGCGGTAGTCGGAGGTCGGCAGCTCCAGGTGTTCGGCCGCCAGCCGCCGTATTCCTTCCCGGTCCATCGTCAGCCGGGTCGCCTGGGCGGTCGGTATGATGCAGTGGCCCTTCTCCTCGAGTTCCTGCAGCACGGGCGTGGCGATGGCCTCGATCTCGGGGACGACGAAGTCCGGCTCCTCGTCCTCGATGATCTGGCGCAGTGCCACCGGGTCGAGCATGTCGATGACGTGGCAGCGGTGCGCCACGTGCATGGCCGGCGCGTTGACGTAGCGGTCCACGGCGATCACTTCCACGCCGAGGCGCTGTGCCTCTATCGCGATCTCCTTGCCGAGCTCGCCGGAGCCGAGCAGCATCATCCGCGTGGCATGCTCGCTGAGTGCCGTACCGATTTTCTTCATGGGGCGTGTTCGGGTCGCTGCTCGCGGTCTGGCGTCGTCTGCGTGAGGGTCGCTGCCATGAGAATGACGGGCACAATTATGACACCGATGAGGATAGTAGCCCATCGAGGCCGGATGCCGAAGTCCGATTCATGGTCCGATTCATGGCCCGGTCGCCGTGCGGTCACGGTCAGTCGGTTCGCGGCCGGCTACGGGCTGGTCTGCGGCGGCGGGCCTGGCGCCGCACCGCGCCGTCCGGCCGGGACGGGATGTCGTGGCGTTTGAGACAACCCCGGAACTGGTGGTAGGTAAGGCCGAGCAGGCCGGCGGCCACGCGCTGGTTGTAGCGTGCTTTCTCTAGCGCCGAACGCACGAGCGATATCTCCAGATCGGCCAGCCGTTCCCTGAGATCGGTGGGCAGGCGCGGCTGGTTCCGGACTGCAGGGTCCGCCGGCCCTGCCGGCTCCTCCTGTTCCGCCTGCAGCCTGAACGGGGAGTCGAAAGGGTCGAAGGCGATCTGCCCGATCTTTGCGTCGGGGTCTTCACTGCGGTACACGGAGCGCTCGATGGCGTTCTTCAGCTCGCGCACGTTACCGGGCCAGTCGTGACGGAGGAGCGCGGAGGCGGCTCGGGCCGTGAAACCGGGGAAGTAGGCCCGCCGCAGCTCGGCGGTCATGTTGACTGCAAACGTGTAGGCCAGCGGCAGGATATCGTCGGGCCGCTCCCTGAGCGGCGGCACCGTGATCACGTCGAACGCCAGGCGGTCCAGGAGGTCCGCCCTGAAACGACCGTCGGCCACCCGGGCCTGCAGGTCCTCGTTGGTCGCGCCGACGATGCGCACGTCCACCTGCAGGGTATCGCTGCCGCCGACGCGCTCGAATTCCCCGTACTCGATCACTCTGAGGATCTTCTCCTGGGTGCGGACGGGGACGGTGGCCAGTTCGTCGAGGACGAGTGTGCCGCCGTCGGCGCGCTCGAAGTGACCCACGTGCCTCCTGGCCGCGCCGGTGAACGCCCCGGCTTCGTGGCCGAACAGTTCGGATTCGAGGATGCTCTCCGTCAGCGCCGCGCAGTTCACCTTCACCAGCGGCTGCTCCCAGCGATCCGACAGGAAGTGCAGCCGGGAAGCCACCAGTTCCTTGCCGGTGCCCCGCTCGCCGACGACCAGCACGGGTTTTGCCAGCGGCGCCGCCCGTGACACATGTTCGAGCATCTCCAGGAAGGCGGGCGCCTCGCCGATGATGGGTTGTTTCTGGCGTTCATCCATTATTCGTAATATTGACCATAAACTAGTTAATATTGTCAATAGTTAGCGAAAAATGCTAATTTATTAATCAGCGAATCTCTTGATGGATTGCTCCGATTACTCATTAAAACAGCAACTTGTGTCTTTCTGACTGATCTGGCACGGGACCTGCATTATCCCGGATGCAAGGCAACCAACCGAGGAACGCGCTATGGGCATTTTTTCGCGATTCAGCGATATCGTTAACTCCAATATCAACGCCATCCTGGAGAAGGCGGAGGATCCGGAGAAGATCGTCCGGCTGATGATCCAGGAGATGGAAGACACCCTGGTCGAGGTCCGCTCGGCCGCGGCCCGCTCCATCGCCGACAAGAAGGAACTCAACCGGAAGCTGGCGGCCCTGGAAGAGGAGCAGGCAGACTGGGAGCGCAAGGCTGAGCTTGCCCTGGAGAGAGGCCGCGAAGACCTCGCCAAGGCGGCGCTGGTCGAGAAGTCCCAGGTGGCCGCGGCGGCCGAGCAGGTACGGGCCGACTACGCCCAGGTGGACGAGGGCCTGACCCGGCTGAACGAGGACATCGCCCGGCTGGAGGCCAAGCTCAAGGACGCCAAGGCACGGCAGAAGACGCTGGTCTCGCGCCACAAGACGGCGACCAGCCGGCTGGCGGCGCGCAGGAAGATCCACGACTACAAGATTGAGGACGCGCTGGTGCGCTTCGAGCAGTACGAGCGCCGCATGGACGACGTGGAGGGCCGTGTCGAGGCTTACGACCTCGGGCAGCCGAAGGGGCTCGAGCACGAGTTCGCCAGCCTGGAGGCTGAGGAAGCGGTGAACCGGGAACTCGCCGATCTGAAGCGGCGGCGTGCGGACAAGCAGGCCGGGGGCGCCACCGAAGGCGGGAATCAGGCATAAATGGGCGAAACGATGTACATACTCGGAATCCTCTTCGTCACGATCGTTTTGCCGCTGTGGATCATCCTCCACTACGTGACGAAATGGAAAAAGTCCCGGGAGCTCTCCGGCACGGAAGAGGAGATGCTGGAGGAGATCTGGTCGCTGTCGCAGAACATGGAGAGCCGGCTGAACGCCCTGGAGACCATCCTGGACGACGAAGTGCCGGACTGGAGGAGGAAGACATGAACAATAACCCGTTCCACGAGCTCGGCGGATGCCTGCGGCGACTCTATCGGGACCGGGAGAACGGCCTGATACTCGGCCTCTGCGCCGGCATCGCCGATTACTTCGACGTCAAAGTTCTGCTGGTACGCTTCGTGGCGCTGGCCGCCCTGTTGATCGCGCCAGTGCCGGTCGGACTCACCTACCTGGTCGCCGCGTTGCTGCTCCGCGACCGGCCGCTGAGCGTGCGGGACCGCCACAGCGAGCGCGAGTTCTGGCGTCGCGGAACCAGTATGGGAGACCGTCCGTGAGCGAGAGAATCCTGGAGAGACGCTTCTACCGCGACCGCGAGCGCGCCATTTTCTTCGGCGTATGCGCGGGTATCGCGGATTACTTCGGTTTCGACCTGAAGGTCACCCGCATCCTCGCGGTCGTCGCGTTCTTCGTATCCGCACCGATGACGCTGCTGATCTACTTCGGCACTGCCCTGCTGATACCCTATCGGGCGATGGCGCCGGAAGCGACGCGCGAGGATGCCGATTTTCGCCGGGCGCTGCGCTCGTCGCCTCAGGCGACCATGGCGGAGATCCGCCGCCGCTTCCAGCGGATGGACAGCCGGCTTGCCAGGATGGAGCGCTACGTTACGTCGCCGCGCTTCAACCTGGATCGGGAGTTCCGGGAGCTGGAGGCGCGCAAGGCAACGGGAGGACGTGATCGATGAGTTCTGCGCATATGTTCGTCATCGCCCTGGTCGCGATCGTGCTGCTGGCGGGCATCGTCAAGGAATACCTGCGACACCATCGGCGGGACGAGGACCCGAATCGGGACGAGGAACGGGAGGCCACGGTCGCCCGACTCGAGGAACTGGAGGAGCGCGTCCGGGTGTTGGAGCGCATCGTCACCGATCCCCGGGAAGGTCTGCGCCGCGAGATAAACCGGCTGTGAGGATGTGAGCGGGGAGCCGTCTCACAGCCAGGCCGGTGGCGCGGAGGAGGCGCTCCTCACCGTGGCCGGCGAGCTGGCCGCTCTGCGCGCCGACGCCTCCCTGCTGGTGATCGGGGCAAGCCCGCCGGCCGAGCGTGCCTGCGACCACCTGCCTGACAACGCCACGGTAGCCGACCTGGACGGCCTGGGCATCTTCGATCTGGGCCTCGTGCTCGCCCTCGCCACCCCGGATGAGTCGCTGCTTGGTCGGCTGCGCGACCTGCATACCCGACGCCTGCTGGTAACCGGCGACGCCGCACGGCATTTCGAGCCGCGCCGGATGTTGGCACTGGGCTTCGAGCACCATCCGAGCCCGGACGCTGCCGGCGGAGCGTATCTCTACGACCGCGACCGCTTCAATCGTCAGCGGGAATGGAATTCGCCCGATAACTGGGCTAATCCGGAGAATTTCGACAAATACCGCTGGTAAGCGGTCCGGGCTGGTCCGTCGGCCGGTCGCCCGGGTTACTCGCCCTGCCCCTTATAGGCGCGCACCTGCTCGTTGAAGCGGGCGCCCACGAGGTGCATCTGATCCACTGCGGCATCGTGGCGCTTGGTGAACATGGCCTCGCGCCTGGCGGCAGCTTCCTCGTCCATATCCTCAGCGTCAGCGGCGCTGGCGGCAAGCTCTTTCTTGAGGCAGGTGAGGTAGGCTTCCATGTCCGCCATGTAGGTCTTCACGGCCTTCTGTGCAGCGATCATCTCTTCCTGCGTGGCCGTCGTACCCTCCGGCATCTCCACGTCCTGTTCCGGGTACACGCATTCCGCCTGTGCCGCGGCAGCGAAGCCCGCGAGACCGAGAACGACGACGAGTCTGAATCTTTTCATGATGAGCCTGATCCTCCGGATTGACATTTTTCGGTGCGGCGCGGCGACTTTCTGCGGGCCCCGCGGACGTGGCCGTCATTTAATCATCAATGCCCCGCCGACGTGAAGCCAGTTCACAAATTACTGATTCCATTACAAATTCTGCCTTCAGGCGAACAGCGCCCGGTGGCTGTCCGTGCCGTCCTGTTGCGCGATCAGCAGCGCCAGGTAGTCGTCGGCGCTCATCGGCTCGCCGAACAGCAGGCCCTGCACGTAGGTGCAATCCAGTGTCTGCAGGAATGCGAGCTGCTCCTCGGTCTCCACCCCCTCGGCCACCACGTCCAATTTCAGTCTGCGGCCCATCTCGATGATCGTCGCTACGATGGTGGCGTCGTCGGGGTCCACGGCGGCATCGCGCACGAAGGATTTGTCGATCTTCAGCGTACTGATGGGGAACTGCTGCAGCGCGCTCAGCGACGAATAGCCGGTGCCGAAGTCATCGATGGCGAGATGCAGGCCCATGGCGTAGAGGTCGTCCAGCATGCGGATCGTGCGCTGCGTGTCCTCCATCAGCGTGGTCTCGGTGATCTCCAGCTCAAGACAGGTGGGAGAGACGCCGTGGCGACGCACGATATGGTCCACTCGTTGCAGGAAATTGGCTTGTCGCAACTGTTTCAGTGACAGGTTGACCGCCACCCGGCCGGGGAGCGGCAGCGTCTGCTGCCAGCGGCGATAGTCCGAGCAGACCCGCTCCAGCACCCACTCGCCCAGTTCCACGATCAGGTTGCTCTCCTCGGCCAGCGGGATGAACTCGGAGGGCAGGATCAGCCCCCGGTCCGGTAATTCCCAGCGCACGAGGGCTTCTGCGCCGATGATGCTGCCGTCGCGCAGGTTGTACTTCGGCTGATATTGCAGCAGCAGTTCGTCGCGTTCGTAGGCGCGGCGCAGCCGGCTCTTCAGCATCAGCCGCTCCACCGCGGCCTCGTTCATCTCCGGCCGGTAGAAGCGGTGGCTGTTTCCCCCGGCCTTTTTGGCATGGTAGAGCGCAGCATCCGCGTTGCGGATCAGATCGATGACGTTGCCGGCGTCCTCCGGATAAAAGGCCACGCCGATGCTCGCGGTCATGAAAACTTCGTTGGATTGGACGTGGAAGGGCTCCGCCAGGGCGGTGAGCAGGCGGCCGGCCACTTGCGAAACCTCATTCTCGGCGTGCTCCTCGTCACGGATCTGCTCCAGCACGACGGCAAACTCGTCGCCCGCGAGCCGTCCGATCACGGTTTTCTCCGGCAGTTCGCGGATGAGCCGCTCGGTCATCGTCTCCAGCGTGGTATCGCCGGCCAGGTGGCCGAAGGTGTCGTTGATGTCTTTGAAGTGGTCGGCGTCGATGTAGAGCAGCGCCAGGCAGCGGTGCTCACGGCGTGCCCGTGCGATGGCCCGCTGCAGCAGGTGCTGGAACTGCATGCGGTTCGGCACCTTCGTGAGGGCGTCGATGCGGGCGAGATAACGGATGCGCTGCTCGGCGCGCTTGCGCTCCGTGATGTTCTGCACGGCGAAGATGCGCCCGTCCGCCTCGCTGTCGTCGCCGCGCAGCGCCGAGCCGGTCCAGGACACCGGCACGTGCTGCCCGCCCCGTGCGACGAACACCGATTCGCTCGGCGCACCGCCCTCGGGTTCGGAGCGGAACTTGCGCCGGTATTCCGGCGCCACCAGGTCGGTGACGGGCAGGCCGACGAGCTCCTCCGACCGGTAGCCGAGCAGGCGGCCGATGGCCGTGTTCACCCGTGCAATCCTGCCGTCGGGATCGCAGACGATCACGCCGTCGTTCATGCTGTTCAGGATGCGGTCGAGATAGTCGCGGGAGATGGTGGTGTCGCGCAGCGTCTCGCGCATCTCATTGAAGGCCGTGGCGAGGTCACCCAGTTCGTCGGACCGCTCCACCGCCATGCGCTCGCCGTAGTGGCCGCTGCTGACGTACCTGGCCTGGCGGATCAGTTCCCGGATCGGCAGCACCAGCCGCCGCGCCGTGAACCACGCGACCGCGGCGCAGGCCAGCAGTATCAGCAGCGTGAATACGAGCAGCCGGGCCAAGGCGCGGTTCCGGTGCTCCCGGCTGACCGTCTCCAGCCGCTCCCGGAATCCCGCGATGCCCTGAATCACCTCCGTCTGGGCGAACTCGGCCTGCAGCTCGCCGATGGTCTCGCCGGCCGCCCGGATGGGCCGAACGGCGACCACGGTGCTGTCTCCCCAGTACGGTGCACCGAGGGCGAGAATGGCTGCATCCGGTGCGATGGGTGCGCCAACGCTGACCACCGCGCGGTCCCCGACGCCGATGATGGCGAGCCCGCGCAGCATCTGCAGATCCGCCAGCGCTTCGTCGAGCACCGCCCGCACGGCGTCCTGGTCGCCGTTCGCCAGGGGCGCGTCCACCTCGCGTTCCAGCGCCGCGACGGATTCGAGTACGCGGGCTTCGAACTGGCGGGTCAGCAGCTCTTCCTTCTGCGCGACGCCTGCTTTGCTGAGCTCGCCGGCGAGATGGTTGTAGTTGATCACGAGCAGGCCGGCCACCGCGCAGACGATGGCTACCGACAGCGCGATCGCGGTCGTCAGATATTTCGGCAACAGTTTCCGCCACATAGCGGAGCCGGTGGCCGTCAGGCCGACCCGGACCTTGCGGTCCTGCGCGCGGCGGTACCGCCGCGATGACCCCTGACGCACTCCAGCATGGCCACTCCTCCGGTTTTCTTTATTGTTCTTCTTCGGGAAGTTGTTCGCTCGTTCCCTCGCGCCCAGAGTCTACCCCAGGCGGGGCGCGAGCGGCGAGTACCGCGGCAAGCCCTGCGCTGGGCGACTTAGCCGCCGACAGTCCGGTGCAAGATGCCCGCCGCGTGTAGAATGGCCCGGCCCACGGCGGGGTTGCGTGGCAGGAGCGGCCGGAACGGACTGCGGATGGAGAAAAAGTGCGCACTGATCGTTGACGACTCGCGCTCGGCGCGGATCGTGCTGCGCCGGTTGCTGAAGCGCCACGACCTCGAGGTGGCCACGGCGGAATCGGCCGAACAGGCGCTGGAATACCTCGCCGATCACCGCCCGGACGTGATCTTCATGGATCACATGATGCCGGGCATGGACGGCTTCGAGGCGGTGCGCGCCATCAAGGACAACCCCGACACCGCCACCATCCCCATCATGATGTACACCTCCCAGGAGGGCGAGCTGTACGTGGGCCAGGCACGCGCCCTCGGTGCGGTCGGCGTGCTGCCGAAACAGGTGGCGCCGGTCGAAGTCTCGAAAGTGCTCGCGTCGCTGCGTCTCGTCGAATCCAGCGCGGAGGCTGCGCCGGGCGGCGGGCAGGCGGGCATCGCGGGCTCCACCGGCGACACCGTGGCCGACCTGCAGGCCCTCTCCGGGCTGGACGTCGGCCTGCGGGAGATGATCCAGGACCTGTTCGAGCAGCAGCGCTCCATCATCCGCCGCGATCTGATCGACAGCTACGAGTCCATCGCCGCGCGGGTGGCGGATGAGATCGGCAGCCGCCGTGACCCCGGCGGCGACGAGGCGTCGGTGTCCGGTAGCGCGCTGCCCCGGCTCGCGCTGGCGGCCGTGGCCGTGCTAACGGTGGCGGTGCTCGCCTTCGGCTGGCTCTACCTCAAGGCCGAGCGCCAGTGGCAGGCGGAGCGCACCCGCTCCGAACAGCTGCTGGAGCAGCTGCGCAACCGCCAGGCGCTTATGGCCGACGGTACCGTTGCTATCGAGGAGCGCATGAGCGAGACCCGTGCCGGCTATGCCAGCGCGCTGGATCAGGCGCTGGAGACCGTGCAATGGGCGGTGAACCAGAACGGACGCTACGGCCCGGAGGAACTCGCTTTCGGCGAGGAGCAGCGGCTGTTGCTGGAGGAGCTGCTGGACCGGCTGGATGCCATGGGTTTCACCGGCCGGGTCCGCGTCGTCTCCCACGTCGGCGACTTCTGCCTGCGCGAGACCGGCGACGACTACGAAGTGGCGCCTGCGGATGTGCCGCTGAGCGGCTGCGACCGGCTGGGCCTGTCGGCCGAGGAGGCTGTCGCACGGGGCTCACGCCAGTCCGTTGCTTTCGCAAATTTCCTCGGCACCGTCGGTACCCGCTACGATGAGCGCATCCGGGTCGAGACCGGCACCGCCGGCAACGGCGCGCCGGCGCTGGCCTATCCGCCGGTGACGGATGCGCTGCGTGCGGGAGAGTGGAACCGGGTGGCGGCGGTGAACAACCGCATCCGGGTGGAGATTCTGCCGGACTGATCGGCGCTCAGCCGGTGCCCGTCAGGGCCTCGTCGCCGTCCTGCTGTGCCCGCTTCTCGACGAAGGTCTCGGGCTCGCGCTGCCCGGTAGTGCGGATGGCTCCGTCCACCACCGCACCCTCGGCGACGGCGATCGCCTCGCCGGTGACCGTCCCCCTGATCCTGGCGCTGGGTGCGATCTCAAGCCTGCCGCGGGCGATCACCTCACCCTCGACTTCCCCGGCCAGCACGACGTTGCGGGCCTGCAGGACGCCGATCCAGCGCCCACCGGGCGCTACCGTGACCGTACCGTCCAGGCTGCAGTCGCCCTCCACCGCGCCGCAGATCACGAAGTCGCCCTTGCCGGAGAGTTCGCCCTGGATGCGGCAACCCTCGCCGATCAACGTGGCCGGGCCGCTGCTGCGGTCGAGTAGACGGCGGAATTTCCTGTCGCTCATGTCGTCGCCCCGCGCGCAAAGAGGATTGGGATGATGATCGGGATTATGTTAGAGCTTCCCGGCCGGGGAATTCGTGACACAGTTGGCAAACGGCGTCGAAAAAACGGGCGATTAGTCCACGTACCCTCGCTCCAGGGTCTCTATCCGGGTGACCATGCCGTCCTCGAAGCGGACCCGCCGCATGAACTTGTTCGGCCCGAAATTCCAGGTGAGCTCCCGGATCTCGACTTCGACGAACGGCGGCGTGCCCCAGCCGTAGATATGCCGACGGATCACGTCCGAGTCCGGCGCACGGGTGGTTTTGCCAATGAAGACATTGCGGCGCAGGACAGTGCGTCTCTGCTCGTGGTCGGGCTCGCCGCACAGGTCCAGCACTTTCGTGATGTGCATGCCCTCGCTCACCAGCTTGTTGCCGCAGCGCAAGGCATGCGCCTGCGGCGCCAGGGCCAGGGCGACCAGCAGGCAGAGTCCGGCGGCGGCGCGTCGGAGCAGCGGGGTCCCATGCGGCGATTGTCTGACTGTTCCCGGCATCGGCCCCAGTGTAGCGCGGCGTGCGTGCCCTTGCAGCGGCGGCACAGGACGGGTATTCCTGCGTCGGCAGACCGACGGGGACACTTATGGAAACCGACCGACCGGACCATCTTGGCGAACTGTGGCAGCAATGCTGGGACCACCTGGAGGAGGGGGCCGGCGGCGCTGGCAGCCCCTTCCACACCGCCGTGCTGGGCACTGTCGAGCACGGCGTGCCGCGGCTGCGGACCGTGGTTCTGCGGGCGGCCGAGCGGCGGACGGGCCGGGTGCTCTGCCACACCGATATGCGCTCTGCCAAGGTCCGGCATATCGGCGACGACGCGCCGGTGAGCTGGCTGTTGTACGACCCCGGACGCAAGGTGCAGCTTCGGCTGGAGGGGCGGGCGCGGGTGCATGCCGACGATGCACTGGCGGACGAACGCTGGCGGGACACCACCGCGGGCTCCCGCCGCTGTTACCTGGCTGAGCCGGCACCCGGTGCCGTCCTGGAGCATGCCGGCTCCACGCTGCCGCCGGCGCTGCGCGAGCGGCGTCCGGGGCTCCGGGAGACCGCACCGGGCCGCAGCAACTTCGCCGTGGTGGCCGCGCGCATCGAGTGGATCGACTGGCTGCAGCTCACCGCCGACGGGCACCGGCGGGCACGCTTCCGGCGCATCAGCCACGGCGATGACTGTGTGGATGACTCCGACAACGGGTGGCCGGGAGACTGGATCGCGCCTTGAGACGTCGGCGGCTGGCGGCGCGCCGGGCTGTCGGTTTAGACTCTCCGGCTTGTCGCGGCATGGCGCAGCGGCCCGGCCGCCCGCACGGAGTAACCGTCAGCGGGAAGCCAGGTTGCTGCCGGGGCTCGAGGGCGCTCGGTGGATCGGAAACTCGATAAACGGCTGGAACGCCTCGCCGCTTCCAGCACGGCGGGCCTGCTGCGCGGCGGCCGCAAAGGGGTGGAGAAGGAGTCGCTGCGGGTCACGCCGCAAGGCTATATCTCGCCGCTGCCCCATCCCCGCGGTCTGGGCTCGGCGCTCACCAACCGCTACATCACCACGGATTTTTCCGAGGCGCTGATCGAGTTCGTCACGCCCCCCTTCCCCGCACTCTGGGAGACCATCCAGTTCCTGTGCGACGTGCACCAGTTCGCCTACCGCCAGATGGGGGACGAGCTGCTGTGGGTCACCTCCATGCCTTGCCGGGTGGGCGACGAGCAGAGTATCCCGCTGGCCGAGTACGGCCCCTCCAACGTCGGCCGGATGAAGAAGGTCTACCGGCGGGGGCTGGGGTATCGCTACGGTCGGGTCATGCAGACGATCTCGGGGGTGCACTTCAACTATTCGCTGCCGGAGCATTTCTGGCACGAATACCAGGAGCACGAAGGCGAAGCCGGCTCGGCGGATGCATTCCGCTCCGCCCACTACTTCGGCTTGCTGCGCAACTTCCGCCGCGAGGGCTGGCTGCTCCTGTACCTGTTCGGTGCTTCGCCGGCGATGTGCAAGTCGTTCCTGGCCGACGACTACCCGACCATCCCGGAGTTCGACGCGGAGACGCTGTTCGAACCCTACGCCACGTCGCTGCGCATGAGCGACTTCGGCTACAGCAATCGCACCCAGGCGAAGCTGAATATCTCCCTCAACGACCTGGTGAGTTATGTGACCGATCTGGATGCCGCCATCAGCACGCCGGAGCCCGACTACGAGCGCATCGGCCTGCTGGTGAACGGCGTGCACCGGCAGCTCAATACGAACATCCTGCAGATCGAGAACGAGTACTACAGCCCCATCCGGCCGAAGCGCACGGCCCGCTCCGGCGAGCGGCCTTCGGCGGCGCTGCTGCGCGGCGGCGTGGAGTACGTGGAAGTCCGCGCCCTCGACCTGAACCCCTTCGACCCGGTCGGGGTCAATCAGAACGAGCTCAGATTCGTCGAGTGCTTCCTGATCTACTGTCTGCTGAAGGACAGCCCGCTCCTGGACGACACGGCGCTGGCCGCAGCTGGCGCCAATCAGACCGCCACCGCGCACTCGGGCCGAGACCCGGGGCTGTATCTCAAGCGCGACGGGCGCGCCGTACTGCTGGCCGACTGGGCCGCCGACATTCTCGCCGACATGGCGCCGGTGGCGCAGATCCTCGACCGCGGCCTCGAGGGCACGCCCTACGGCGATACGCTCGCCCAACAGCGGGAGCTGGTCGACGACCCGGACCGCACGCCTTCCGCCCGCCTGCTGGCCGAGCTGGTGGAGAGCGGCGCCAGCTTCTTCGATTTCGCCCTGGAGGCGGCGCGCAGCCACCAGTCGTATTTCCGCACGCTGAAGCCGGTGAACGAGCGTCGTCAGGCGGAGTTCGAGGAAGAAGCACGGCGCTCCGGTGAGCGTCAGCGGGAGCTGGAGGCGTCCGAGACCATCAGCTTCGAGGAGCACGTCGCCCGCTACTACGCGAGCGTCTAGCCCGCCGCTGCCGCCCGGCAGCGAGACGACCGCTGCGGTCACCGCATCCATGGTCTTGCCACCGGCAGCGCCGTGGACGGCGATGGCAAAGCGCCCGGACCGGGCTTTCATCCGGCTCACGTCCTCCGCCGGAGTGCGGACAGACAGCCCGCCGCCAGCAGCAGCAACCAGAGACCGTGGCCGCCGCCACCGCTGCCCGCGCTGGTCGAGGCAGCGGTGCCGCCGACCTCGATGCTGCGACTGGCCCTGTTGTCGCTCTCGTCGGGATCGCCCTGTGCCGCACTCACGACGGCTTCCACCGCCCCCGTGCCATCCCGCGTCGCGTCGACGGTCAGTTCGATCACCAGTGAGCCGCCGCCAGCGAGAGCTGCTGCCTCGCAGAGGGCCTGGCCGGCGGTAATGGTGCAGGCCGCGGCGCCGGGCGACTCGGCCACCGTGAGGAAAGGCGGTGTGCTCACGTGCACGACCAGCGCAGTGGCCGTGCGCGCGGATGCGTTGGTTATGGTCAGGTCGAAGGTGGCGCGCGCGCCGCGGGTCAGCGTGGCGGGCGCTCGCAAAGCAATGCCGAGATTCGCGGCCGGATCGATACGCAACGCCGCACTGGCCGTGTTATTCGATGTCCGGGTGTCGCTGTCCGCCCGGACTTCCGCGGCCACAGAGACCGAACCGGCGTCGACGGCGTCGAGGGTCAGATTCGCGGTCGCCGAGCCGCCCGCCGCGACGGTGCCTATGGTGCATTCGGCGCCACCCGCGGCCGCGGTGCACAGCGTACCGGCGTCCCGCAGCCTCAGGCCCGTCGGCAGGTCGATGCTCATCGAGACCAGCTCGGCGCTGGCCGTGCCCAGGTTGCTGGCCGTCAACTCCAGGGTGACGGTACCGCCTTCCAGCACCGTCGCCGGTAAGGTGCCCAAGGCGATGCTCATGTCTGCGTCGGGCAGGGACTTCAGGCAGAAGGCCGACGCGATCTCCGGCGCCATTTGCTCCAGGCTGCACGCGGAGAACGTCGAGCTGCCGTTCAGCCGCGGTGCCATCAGGAAAGTCTGCGGCGTACTTTCGCACACCGAGCCGTCCTCCCCGTCGTGGGGTGAGTCGAAATTGTGGCCGATCTCGTGGGCGCCGATCAGGCTGTCCGCGGTGATGGTCCGGCGGCCTTCGCTGAGCCCCGCGCCGAAGCGCGAGCTGCACAAGGCACCGGTATAGGCGATGCCTGCGGTACTGTCATCCAGGTCCCTGCCGGTGTAGAGGTGCACCAGTCCCAGGCTCCGCAGGTCGGGTTGGCCGGATTTGTAATTGCCGAGATCGGCCAGCAGTGTGCTGGCGTCGGTGGTGTCGGTTAGCGGGTCGTTCGCCGCGGTAAAGACGCGGAACTCGGTGACGTTGAGGGTCACGCCCACCTGCTCGGAGAAGATCCCGTCGATGTTGTTCAGCCGGGCGGTGAGCGCCGCCACCGGGTCCGCGTGGCGGCCCGCGAAGTCCGCGTCGGCGAGCACGGCGATATCGACCTCGCTTTCGACGGTCTTTTCGAGTTCCCGCAACAGGCCGCCGAAGCCGGCCTTGGCGCTCCCCGCCGGGGAGCCGTGCCCGTCGGCGACGGCGCAGCCGAGTGCGCCCGGCTCGAGCTGCATGTCCGCCAGGCGGAATACCACCGGCGCACCAGCGGGTCCGGCCTTCAGACGGGCGGTGTCGTTGTCGGCATCGGCGCCGGCGAGCGAGTCCGCGGACTCGAAGGCGTACAGTTGGGCGCCGTCCCACAGCAGGCCGGCCCAGCGGCCGGCCGCGTCCCGGGTGAGACGCAGCCAGGAGCCCGGTTCCCCTGCGATTCGGCCGCGATAGAGCGCCACACCGGGGTTGTCGTCCGGGGCGCTGCGCCCGAGCGCTGCGGCCAGCCTGGCGTTGGGCACGAGGTCGAGCCGCCAGTGACGGCCGAAAGCGGTAAATTCCAGCGTCCCGCCACCCGCCGGCGTCGCCTCGAAGTGCCAGCCCCGGGGCGACTCGTGGTGGAGGATGGTGACGTCTGCGGCCGCGGCGGACGGGGCGAGAGCCGGGGTCAGCGCCACGAACGCCAGAAGGACGCTCAGTCTGTGCATGGGCTTTGCGGGATGCCGGTCGCCGGGTCAGGCGTCCGTGTGGTCCGGGTAATGCTAGTGACGGTCGGAGTTTCCCTCATATCGGGCAGTGGGTCGGCTAACGGGGGTCAGAATTGTGTACTGGTTCACAATTTGTCCAAGTCGGTGAGCCCCGTCGGTACAGATTACATAAAATTCAATGCTCCGGCTCGTCGGGTTCGGCAGCCGGCCCACCAGCTACTCGGAGGCGCGAGAGTCCGTTGAAAAAGACCTTCCTGCTCGGTCTGCTGCTCGGTATCGGCGGAGCCGTCTGGCTCGCCGGCTGGTATCCGTTCGTGGATCCCGTGCGCTTCGCGTCGGAGGCCGGCGTCGCCAGGAACGGGGGCCGCACGGAGAGTTTTCACATCCGGATTCCGGAAGACCGGCTGCTCGGCGCCGTCGCGGCGGGAGGTGCGGCGCAGGCGGTGCCGGCCGCGCTGTTGCTGCCCGACGCGCTCGGCGACGGCAGCGCGGAGATCTATAAACTGCGCAATGCCTCCGGCAAGGTCATCGGCCTGGCGAGCCGCGTCCGGCGCGGCGGCGACGCCGCGTACACGGACTGGACACTGATGTTGCCCGCCCGGGGCGCGCTGTTCCTCACGGCGGCCGGTCCCGAGACATCGCCCTATGCGCTGGCGGGGGCCGCCGCGGGCGCACAATCGCCTGCTCCATCGCCTACTCCATTGCCGGCGGCCTCGCCGCTGTTCTCGATCCTCGGCGACGTGGCCGGTGGCAGCAGGGAGTTCGCCGGGTTCGTCGGCAGCTTCAGCGAAGAGTGGAACGTCTCGGGCGAAGACGCCGACGGTCGCCTGATCGGCAACATCGAGATCATGACTCTCACTCAGGTGAGCACACCCACGGCGAGGGCCGCGCCATGAAATACGTCTTCTCGCTGCTGGCCGGCCTCGTCTCGGGCGTCGCTCTCGTGATGCTGGCCCTCTACTACAACCCGCTGGTGCGGGAGAACCCCCGGGTGCCGCTGGCGGCCTCGCCGGATGCCTCGGTGGAGGTATTCTACGACACCGCTGCCGATACCCTGGCACGCACGGGGCCGACCGACGGCCTGCTGGCCACGGTACCCGCGTCGGCCGAGCCGCTGTGGGAGCCGGCGCTGGCCTGGACCGAGGTTCGGCTGCTGGTGCTGCGCGGCGTGGACGGGCGCCCGCTCGGCCTCGGCGTGCGCTTCGCCGCGCTCGACTCCCGCACCCGGCCAATGACCGGTGAATTGCTGGCGGACAGCATCTGGAATCTGCATCTCGCCGGCCGGGGCTCGCTGTTCGTGGACGGGTTGGACAATCTCTGGCCGCTGGCCCGCCACGTACTGGTGCCGGCCTGGCGCGCCGACGACGGTACCTGGCAGGGCAGCTTCGAAGGCGACATCACGGTCGGGCCCCGGCCCAGCCGCGTGGCGGTGATGACCGGCGGCGCCGGCGTTTTCGCCGGCACCCGGGGCGAGGCGCGGGAATCGCTGTCGATGGAGGCCCTGTCGCTGCGCGACGGGCGTCTCACCGCGGACGGTTCGCTGCTGGTCGCCATTACCGGCACGGCCGCCGCCGGCGACCCGGTCAGTCCCGAATAAATCGGACGAATTCCCCGAGCGGCACCCGCTCCGAGCGCAGCCGGTTCACTGGCGCTTCCGCGTCCCGGTAGCCCAGCGCCATGCCGCAAAAGAACATGTGCTCCTCCGGGATCTCGAACAGCTCGCCTATGGTCTGGTACCAGACCGCCCAGGCTTCCTGGGGGCAGGTATCCAGGCCGTACTCCCGGGCCAGCAGCATGATGCTCTGCATGAACATGCCGAGGTCCGCCCACTGGCCTTCCTGCATCGTTCGGTCAATTGTGAACAGCAATCCGACGGGGGCGCCGAAGAAGCGGTAGTTGTGCGCGAACTGCATCAGCCGTGCCGCCTTGTCCTCGCGGGGGATGCCGAGCTTCTCGTACATCATCTCGCCGATGCGGAAGCGCCGCGTGCGGTAGGGCTCCTTCAGCTCCGGCGGATAGATGTTGTACTCGGTGCCTTCGCCCCTGGGCGAATGAGGCATCTTGCGCGCGACCGTGTCCAGCAGGCGTTCCCGCGCCGCGCCGCTGAGCACGATCACGTGCCACGGCTGCAGGTTGCCGCCCGAGGGGGCACGGCTCGCACGCTCGAGGATCTCGCGCACCGTCTGCTCGGGCACGGGATTGTCCAGGAAGGCCCGCACCGACAGGCGCGAGTCCAGCGCTTCGGATACTCTCATCGTCGCTCGCTCATAGTTCCTTCAGTGATACGCGCGGGTCGGCCAGCGCCTCCGCCGGCGGTGCGGCGTGTGCCGCAATCAACGGCTTTGAGAGCATGAACTCCCGCGGGCTGTTCACGGCGTCCACCGCCAGCAGCCGGTCCTGGGCCAGGTAGAAGCAGGCAAAAGACCGGTCGGCCGGGTCGCCCCGCGTGACCATCTGGTCGTAGCCCTCCGCGAGCCCTGCGATCTGCAGCTTCAGATCGTACTGATCCGACCAGAACCAGGGTACCTGATTGTAGGGGGCCGACTCGCCGCAGATGCCGGCCGCGGCCGTCCTGGCCTGCTCCAGCGCGTTGTGCACCGATTCCAGTCGCAGCTGGCGGCCATAGATGCCGTTGGGATGGCGGGTGCAGTCGCCCACCGCGTAGACCCCGTCCGCCCGGGTGCGGCAGTACTCGTCCACCAGGATGCCGTCGTCGCAGGCGAGTCCGGCGTTCGCCGCGAGCTCGGTCACCGGCTCGATACCGATGCCCACCACCACGAAGTCCGCCGCCACCCGCTCGCCGGCGGCGGTCATCACCGCTTCCACCCGGCCGTCACCGTCGAAGCCGGACACCCCCTCGCCGAGACGCAGCTGCACCCCGTGGCGACGGTGCTCGGCCTCGTAGAAGCTGGACACCGTGGGCGAGACCACCCGGCTCATCACCCGCCCGGCCAGCTCCAGCACGGTGACGTCCAGCCCGGCCAGCGCGGCGACGGCGGCCACCTCCAGTCCGATGTAGCCGGCCCCCACCACCACCAGTCGCGCGCCGGGCGCGAAGTGAGCGCGGATGGCGTCCACGTCGGCGATGGTGCGCAGGTAGTGGATGCCAGGCAGGTCGGCACCGGGCGCCTGCAGCCGCAGCACCCGGCTGCCGGTGGCGATGACGCAATATTCCCAGTCGACGACGTCGCCGCTCTCCAGCTCGGCGCGGCGGGAGGCGGTATCCAGCGCGGCCACCCGCGTCGACAGGCGCAGGTCCACCTGCGCTTCCTCGTAGAAGCCGGGCGGTTTGAAGTACAGGCGGTGCCGCTCGAGCTCGCCGGCGAGGTATTTCTTCGACAGCGGAGGCCGCTGATAGGGCACCCAGGACTCCTCGCCCGCCAGCACGATGCGCCCGTCCCAGCCCTTGAGCCGCAGCGTGCTCACCAGCTGACCGGCCGCATGGCCGGCACCGATCACGAGTACCGTCTCAGTCATTGCAGTAACTCCGGCGCCGGTCACATGGCGCTGATGCCGCCATCGACCTTCAATTCGGCGCCGGTGACGAATTTCGACTCGTCGGAGGCGAGGTAGAGAACGGCGTAGGCGACGTCGTCCGGGTCGCCGATGCGGCCCAGCGGTATCTGGCGGGTGAGCTTGTCCAGTCCCTGCTGCCGTCCCACCGCGTCCAGCATGCCGGTCAGGATCGGCGTGTCGATGAACACGGGATGCACCGAGTTGCAGCGGATGTTATTACCACTGCGCGCGCAGTGCAGCGCGACGGATTTCGACAGGTGCCGCACGGCCGCCTTGGCCGAGTTGTAGGCCGCCATGTTGTGGCCCGCGATGATGCCGGAGATGGAGGAGATGTTGACGATGCTGCCGCCGCCCGAGGCTGCGATCTTCGGGATGGCGTACTTGCAGCCGAAGAACACCGAGTCGAGATCCACCGCGTGCACGCGGCGCCAGTTCTCCCAGGTCTCGTCCTCGACGCTGGACATCGAACCGATGCCGGCATTGTTGACCAGGATGTTGAGGCCGCCGAAATAAGCCATCGTCTCGGCGATCACTTCCTGCCAGCGCGCCTCGTCCGTGACGTCGTGCTCCAGCGCCACTGCGGCGCCTTCGCGCTCGTCGTTGATGGTTTGCGCCTGCGCTTCGATGCCGGCACGGTTGATGTCGGTCAGCGCCACCTGCGCACCCTCGCGCGCCAGCATCCGTGCGATGGCCGCGCCCAGACCCTGCGCCGCTCCGGTCACCAGCGCCACCTTGTTCTCGACTCTGCCCACGATGTCTCCTCGCTTGCCTTACGCCGGCCGGTGCCGCCGCCTGCCGGTACTCTCCGGGGCACGGTATTCTAAGCGCGGTGGCCGGCGTCGCCTAATCCGACGCCGTCGGTACCACGGCTGATAGACTCGGGCGCTGCGCCGAGAGGCACAATTGCAGCAAGGCAGGAGAGGGTGATGGTGAAGGCGATACGCATCGAGGAGTTCGGCGGGCCGGAGGTCCTCGAGTGGAGGGACGTCGAGGTCGGCGATCCGGGTCCCGGTGAGGTACGTCTGCGCCATACTGCCGTTGGCCTGAATTTTATCGATACCTATCACCGCTCCGGCCTCTATCCCCTGGAGCTGCCCGGTGGTCTGGGCAGCGAGGCGGCCGGCGTGGTGGAGGCGCTCGGCGACGGCGTCGAGGGCCTCGAGGTGGGGCAGCGGGTGGCCTATAGCGGCCGGCCGCCGGATGCCTACGCCGAGGCGCGCCTGATCGCCGCCGACCTGCTGGTGCCGCTGCCGCAAGCCATCGGCGACGACACCGCGGCGGCCGCCATGCTGAAGGGCCTCACCGCCTGGTACCTGCTGAAGCGCAGCTATCCCGTGCGCTCCGGCGACACCGTTCTGTTGCATGCCGCGGCGGGCGGTGTGGGCCTGATCGCCGTGCAGTGGGCGAAGCACCTCGGCGCCACCGTGATCGGCACGGTGAGCACCGAAGCCAAGGCCCAGCTGGCCCGCGCTCACGGCTGCGACCACATCGTCATGGCGGACGCCGAAGACCTGGCCGGCGAGGTGCGGCGACTGACCGGCGGCGAGGGCGTGGCGGCGGTCTATGATTCGGTCGGCCGGGATACGTTCTACGCCTCGCTGGACAGCCTGCGGCCCCATGGCGTGATGGTCGCCTTCGGCAATGCCTCGGGTCCGGTGGAGCCCTTCGCGCCGCTGGAGCTGGCGAAGCGGGGCTCCCTTTACGTCACCCGGCCGGTGCTGTTCGACTTCATCGCCACGCGGGACGCGCTGCTCGGCGCGGCGGGCGAACTGTTTGAAGTGATCGGCAGCGGTGCGGTGAAAATCGAGATCAACCAGCGCTATCCGCTGGCCGAGGCGGCCGAGGCGCACCGGGATCTCGAGGCGCGGCGGACCACCGGCTCGACGGTGCTGCTGCCGTGAGTGTCAGGCCGGTCTGAGCGGCCAGATGACCGGCAGCACGACCATGACGACGGCGAACACCACCAGGGTGAGCGGCACCCCCACCCGCAGGTAATCGGTGAACCGGTAGCCGCCCGGGCCCATTACCAGGATGTTGGCGGGATGGGAGATCGGACTCATGAAGCTGGCCGCCGCCGCGACGGCCATCGCCATCATCGCGGTTTCCGGCGCGAGCCCCATGTCCGCCATCGCCGAGAGCACGATCGGCGCCATGATCACCACGAGCACGGCGGGGGGGATCACCACGGTCGATATCGCGGTCATGGCATAGAGCGAGAAGATCACGGGCCAGGGACCGGCCTCGCCGGTGACCGAGAGCACGTGGTCGGCGATCCAGGCGGCGGCACCGGTGTCCTGCATCGCCGTGCCCAGCGGCAGCATGCCGGCGATGAGGAAGATGGCGCGCCACTCGATGGCCCGGTAGGCCTGCTCCATGGACAGACAGCCGGTCAGCACCATCAGCGTGGCGCCGAATACGGCGGCCACCTGGATGGGCAGCCAGCCGACCAGCACGCTGGTGACCACACCCAGCATGATGCCGGCGGCGACCGGCGCCCGGCGGGTATCCGGCGGTGCCTTGCCGAGAGGCGTCAGTACCAGGAAGTCCGGGTCCCGCTCCAGCAGTTCCAGCTTCTCCCGCGGCCCCACCAGCAGCAGCGCGTCGCCGAGCGCCAGCCGCACGTCCCGCAGGTCTTCCTCGACGGGCGCGCCGTTGCGCCAGATGCCCACCAGCTCCAGGTCGTAGCGCTCGCGGAAGTTCAGTTCCGCCACGCTCTTGCCCACCAGTGAGCTGCGCGGGTCCAGGGTGGCGTCCTGCATCGCCAGCCGGCGGGACTCGAAGCTGGAGAGCTTCATCGAAGGCTTCGAGTCCAGATCCAGCCCCTGCAATGCCCGCAGCACGTCCAGATCGCCGGGCTCGCCCTGAATCAGCAGCAGGTCGCTGCCGGCCAGTTCGGTATCCAGACCCGGCAGCAGCTCGAGGTTGCCGTCCCGGAAGGTGGCAAGCACCTTGAAGTCGAACACATCGGTGAGCCGGGTGCGGCCCAGGGTGCGTCCGGCGAGTTCGGATTCCCGGGGCACGCGGACGACGAAGAGCCGGTCGTCCGCGCCATAACGTTTCGTGACTGCGCCGGCGTCGAGCAGGCTCACCTCGGCGAAGTCGCTGACCTCGTGGAGGCCCTCCATGGTCTCCTTGCGTCCCTGCAGCAGCAACCGGTCGCCGGCACGCAGCGGCACGTAGGCCAGGTTGGTGCGCCGCGGCGGCTGGTCCCGGCGCTGGATGGCCAGCAGGTCCACGCCGAAGCGCTGGCGGAAGCCGATGTGGGCTACCAGGTCGCCGACCAGGGGCGAGGAGTCCGCCACCACCACCTCCGCCCGGGCGAGCTGCTCGGCGACCATGGACTGGAGCACGGGCGCCTCGCGTTCGATCACCAGGTCGCTCAGACGCCGCAATTCGCTGAACCGGTCGAGCTGGCCCTGCACCAGCAGCTCGTCGCCGGCGCGCAGCGTGGTCTGGCGGTTGGGCAGCGTCTCGCTGCGGCCGAAGCGCTGCAGTGCGAGTACCACCAGGTCCGCTGCCGAGGTGATGCGGCTCTCTCCGAGGGTCTTGCCGACCAGCATCGAGTCCTGGGGGATGCGCAGCGTGAAGGTGCGCTCGGCCAGCTTGTACTGGGAGCGCAGAGCCCGCTGGCTGCGGCCCCGGTCCCGCTTCTGTGCCTTGCGCTTCGGCAGGAACAGCCGCCCGACGAGGGCGACGAACAGGGTGCCGGCGACCGTTACGACTGCCCCGACGGGCGTGTAGTCGAATAGTCCGAAAGGTTCGTAGCCGCCCGCAGCCATGGCGTTGCTGACGAGCAGGTTCGGCGGCGTGCCGATCATGGTCATGAGGCCGCCGAGCAGGCTGGCATAGGCGAGCGGCATCAGCAGCCGGGACGGGGGGACCCTGGTGCGTCGGGCGATGTCGATCACCACCGGCAGCATGAGCGCGGCCACGCCGATGTTGTTCATGAACGCCGACAGGAAGCCGGCGGTGAGCATGATCACCGCGATCATTGCCACTTCCCGGCGTCCTGCCAGGCGCATGACCTGGCGGCCTATGACGTTGGCGATGCCCGTGCGGGTGAGTCCGTCCGAGAGGATGAACATGGCCCAGACGGTGATCACCGCCGTGTTGGAGAAGCCGTCGAAGGCGTCGTCGGGAGACACCAGTCCGGTGATCGCCAGCGTGCCCAGCACGAGCATGGCCACCACGTCCATGCGGATCCACTCGCCGATGAACAGGACGAGTGCCGCCGCGAGGATGGCCAGGACCAGGGCGATCTCGAACGTCATGTCGTCGGTTCCGACCTCCCTGTCACGGCGGCTACAGTCGCCGCACGATGACGCTGCCTATGGAGTAGCCCGCGCCGAAGGAGCAGATTACGCCGAGGTCGCCGGCCGCGAGCCCCTGCCGGTGCCGGTGGAAGGCGATGACGGAGCCGGCGGACGCCGTATTGGCGAACTCGTCCAGTACGACCGGCGCCTCGTCCTCTCCCGCATCGCGGCCGAGCAGCCGCTTCACGACCAGCTGGTTCATGTTCAGGTTCGCCTGATGCAGCCAGTAGCGCCCGACTTCGGCCACGTTGATGCCGCTGTCACGCAGATGCGCGCCGATGTGATCGGCAGCCAGGGGCGAGACTTCCTTGAACACCTTGCGACCCTGCTGGCGGAACAGTTTGCCGCTGTCGAAGAAATCGGCCTCGGGGCTGCGGTTGATGAAGCCGAAGTCGTTGCGGATATTGTTGGAATAGAGGGTGGCGAGCCGGGTCCCCAGCACTTCCCAGCGTTCCTCCGCCCGGCTCTCGTCGGCACGCTCCAGAACCATGGCCGTGCAGACGTCGCCGAAGATGAAATGCGCATCCCGGTTGCGCCAGTTGATGTGCGCCGAAGTGATCTCCGGGTTCACGATCAGCACGCGCCGGGCGGAGCCGCCGGCGATCGCGTCGGCGGCATTCTGCATGGCGAAGGTGGCCGACGAGCAGGCCACGTTCATGTCGTAGGCATAGCCGCGCGCGCCGATGGCATGCTGCACCTCGACCGCCAGTGCCGGATAGGGCCGCTCCAGGTTGGAGCAGGAGAGGATGACCGAGTCGATGTCGCCGCCCGTGAGCCCGGCGTTCTCCAGGGCCTGCTGCGCGGCCGCCACCGAGATCTCGGCGCTGGGCGACAGCTCGTCCTCGTCACGCTCCGGGAACACCGGCCACATGCGCTCGGGGTCCAGGACGCCTTCCCGCGTGTAGACATAGCGGTGGCGGATGCCGGAGGCGTTCTCGATGAACTCGGGGCTGGACTTCTCGGGCGCTTCCAGATCGCCTGCGGCCACCGCGTCTGCGTTCTCCGCGAGGAAACGGTCGACGTAGGCGTTGTAGGCGGCCACCAACTCCTCGTTGTCGATGCCCTGCTCCGGCACCCAGAGTCCGGTCCCGCTGATTACGACGCCTGTGGCCATGTCCTTCCTTCGCCTGGATCAAGCGGTACTTTAGCGACTCGGGCCTGCCCTGCACAGGGCGCCGGTCAGTCGAGGAAGGAGCGGATGATGCTGGCCCTGGCGCAACCGCACCCTTGCGTCAACGTTTCCCTGGATCTCGCCGAGCGCTTACACTCGGCGCCGGCCACGCCCAGTCCACAGGAATAGCATGCCTGACCGTTACCGCCCGAGAGTCCCGCGTTACGCGGCCCGTCACGAGATCCGCGGGGTAACCTACCACGTGAATCTGTGGGGCGATCGGGAAGCGCCGCTGCTCTTGCTGCTGCACGGCTGGGGCGACGCCGGCTCCACCTTCCAGTTCGTGGTCGACGCACTGCAGCACGACTGGTTCGTCGTCGCGCCGGACTGGCGCGGTTTCGGCAAGTCCCGGCACCGCACCTACGGCTACTGGTTCCCCGACTACCTGGCGGACCTGGACGAGCTGCTGGCCATCTACAGCCCGGACGAGCCCGCCCGCGTGGTCGGCCACAGTATGGGCGGGAACATTCTCTCCCTGTACGGCGGCGTGATGCCGGAGCGGGTCGCGAAGCTGGTGAATATCGAGGGTTTCGGCCTGCACAACGGCGATCCGGCGGACGCGCCGAAGCGCTATCGGGAGTGGATCGAGGATCAGCGCCGCAACAAGGGCTATTCCCGTTACGACCGCTTCGAGGAGCTGGCGGAGCGAGTCCGGAAGCGCAGCCCCACCCTGGCCGACGACCGGGCCCTGTTCGTGGCGGAGCGCTGGGCCGAGGTCGACGAGGACGGCAAGGTCACGCTGAGGGCCGATCCGGCCCACAAGTTGCGCAACCCCGTCCTGTACCGGCGCGCCGAGGCCGAGGCGTGCTGGCATGCCGTGACCGCGCCGGTGCTGTTCGTGATCGGCGGCAATACGAATTTCAGCGCGCCGGATATGCGCTGGGTGGACGCAGACAATGCCTTCGGCGCTTTCCCGCGGCTCACCAAGCGCATCATCCCGGGTGCCGGGCACATGGTGCATTTCGAGCAGCCGGAGGCACTCGCCACCGCCATCGAGGAGTTCCTGCTCGACTGAGACGACGCTCGACAGCTGGTGATCCATCCACTACTGTACGCCAATACAGTGGTGAGCCAGCGATTCGTGGCCTATCCGTGCAGAATCCGCGGACCGACGGGTCCGGCCGACTGGACTGGCCGAAGAATCTGTACGATTAACTCTTGTGATGAAAGATTCGGTTGCAGAAAACCAGTCACCGGCGGGCGCCGCGGCGGCGACGCCCGAGCATCTGGCCCGCCTGAATCCCGCCCAACGGGAGGCGGCGGTGTGGGGTGAGCGCGGGGCGGGCGGCGGTTTCCGCGCCGGTCCCTTGCTGGTTATCGCCGGCGCCGGCACCGGCAAGACGATGACGCTGGCACACCGGGTGGCCAATCTGGTGATCGAGGGGGTGGATCCCGACCGCATCCTGCTGCTGACCTTCACCCGGCGGGCGGCGGAGGAGATGCTGCGCCGGGCGCGGGCCATCGTGCGCCGCTCGCTCAAGCTCTCGGAGGACTCCCGGGCCGTGCGCTTCGCCTGGTCGGGCACCTTCCACTCCGTCGCCAACCGGCTGCTGCGCCACTATGCGCGCAACGTCGGGCTCGACCCTGCGTTCTCGGTGCTGGATCGCGGCGACGCGGCGGACCTGATGGACCTGGTGCGCCACGAGCTCGGCCTCAGCGCCAGGGCACGGCGCTTCCCGAAGAAAGACACCTGCCTCGCCATCTATTCCCGCTGCGTCAATGCCCGGGAGGACATCGGCGACTGCCTGCGTACGTCCTATCCCTGGTGCGGCGACTGGGAGCAGGAGCTGCGGGAACTTTTCCGCCGTTACGTCGAGACCAAGCAGCAGCATCAGGCGCTGGACTATGACGACCTGCTGCTCTACTGGTATCACCTGGTGTCGGATCCGCAGCTGGCGGCGGCCATCGGCGGGCGCTTCGATCACGTGCTGGTCGACGAGTACCAGGACACCAACGTGCTGCAGGCGGAGATCCTGCACGCCATCAAGCCCGGCGGCGACGGCGTCACGGTGGTGGGCGACGATGCCCAGTCCATCTATTCTTTCCGCGCCGCCGAGGTGGAGAACATCCTCACGTTCCCGGAGCGCTACGCGCCGCCGGCACGGGTGGTCACGCTGGAGCGCAACTACCGCTCGCTGCAGCCGATACTGGATGCTGCCAACGCGCTCATCGCCGAGGGCGAGGCCCGGTACGACAAGCAGCTCTGGTCGGAGCGGAGCTCCGGGCGGCGCCCGTGCTACGTGACCGTGGAAGACGTCGACGCGGAGACCGACTACGTGGTCGGCCAGGTGCTGACGAACCGGGAGGCGGGCCTCGAGCTGAAGCAGCAGGCCGTGCTGTTCCGCGGCGCGCATTCCAGTGATCGCCTCGAGCTGGAGCTGGTCCGCCGCAACATCCCGTACGTGAAGTACGGCGGCCTGAAGTTCCTGGAATCCGCCCACATCAAGGACATGCTCGCGGTGCTGAAGTGGGCCGATAACCCGAAGAACCGGGTCGCGGCCTTCCGGGTGCTGAAGCTGCTGGAGGGGATGGGGCCGGCGCACGCCGGGCGCTGCTACGAGTACGTGGCGGCGGCGGATTACTCGCTGGCCGCGCTGTCCGCATTCCGCCCGCCGGCCGCCGCCCGGGAAGACTGGCCGGCGCTGGCCGCCCTGATGCGCTCGCTGGCCGGCCAGCCGGCGGCCGGCGCCTGGCAGACGCAGGTGGCGGAGGTGCGGCGCTGGTACCAGCCGCACCTGGAGCGGCTGTACGACGCCGCCGAGCCCCGTGCGGCGGATCTGGAGCAGCTGGAGCGGATC
Source organism: uncultured Woeseiaceae bacterium (assembly GCA_964427415.1). Classification (GTDB taxonomy): domain Bacteria; phylum Pseudomonadota; class Gammaproteobacteria; order Steroidobacterales; family Woeseiaceae; genus Lentisalinibacter. The sequence continues at coordinate 124,476 of CAYRUH010000003.1, forward strand.
GCCGGCAAATACACCGCCCGGGAGCGGTTCCTGTCGGAGCTCACGCTGGACCCGCCCCAGTCCACCGGCGATCTGTCCGGGGACCCGCTGCTGGACGAGGACTACCTGATCCTGTCGACCGTGCACTCGGCCAAGGGCCAGGAGTGGGACTCGGTGTTCATTCTCAACGTCTCCGACGGCAGCTTCCCCTCCGAATTCTCCACAGCGAGCCCGGAGCTGATCGAGGAGGAGCGCCGGCTGCTGTACGTGGCCATGACCCGGGCGAAGCGGGATCTGCACCTGATCGCGCCGCTGCGCTATCACGTGACCCAGCAGCACCGCCACGGCGACCGCCACGTCTACGGCGCGCGCAGCCGCTTTCTCACCGAGCGGGTCCTCGGCGCGTTGGAACCCGTGTTCCATGCCGTCCCCGGCACCGGCGACGGCGGCGGCCTCGGCGTCAGCGAGCGGCGCATCGACGTGGCCGGCAGGCTGCGCGGCATGTGGTGATGAGCGCCTGCCGGCGCCTGCGTACGTGACGCTCGCTGGTAGACTAGTAGCGAATTTGAAACCGGACGACCCGGGGGAGTTCAGCCATGCGCCGGAACCGATTCTTCTTCCTTGCACTCACCGCTTTCCTGCCCGCCCTTGCGAGCGCCGATCTCGCCGAGACACTGAAGCAGCAGTCCCAGGCCGTCGAGCCCCGGGTGATCGAGTGGCGACGTCATTTCCACGAGCATCCGGAGCTGAGCAACCGGGAGTTCCGGACGGCGGAGAAGGTCGCCGAGGAACTCCGCGCCATGGGGCTCGAGGTGCAGACCGGCATCGCCCATACCGGCGTGGTGGCGCACCTGGAGGGCGGCCGTACGGGGCCGCTGGTGGCGCTGCGCGCGGATATGGACGCGCTCCCGGTCAGCGAGCGCGTGGACCTGCCTTTCGCCTCGCAGGCGAAGGGCACCTACCGGGGCAGGGAGGTGGGTGTCATGCACGCCTGCGGCCACGATACGCACATGGCCATGTTGCTCGGAGCCGCCCGGGCGCTGACGGCGGTGCGCGACGAGCTGCCCGGCTCCGTGATGTTCATCTTCCAGCCGGCCGAGGAGGGTGCGCCCGAGGGTGAAGAAGGCGGTGCCGAGCTGATGCTGAAAGAAGGCCTCTTCGACGAGCGCATGCCGGAGGCCGTCTTCGGCCTGCACGTCAGCTCCATGCTGCCGGCGGGCATGGTCGGCTACCGGGCCGGACCGGCCATGGCGAGCGCGGACCGCTTCGAGATCGTCGTGCGCGGGCGCCAGACCCACGGCTCGCGCCCCTGGGGTGGCGTCGACCCCATCGTCGTCGCCTCGCAGATCGTCATGGCAGCCCAGAGCATCGTCAGCCGCCAGGTGGATATCACCGCGGCGCCGGCGGTGCTCTCCTTCGGTGTGATCGAGGGCGGAATTCGCAACAACATCATTCCCGACGAAGTGACGCTGATCGGTACCATCCGCAATTTCGACATGGACATCCGCAAATCCATCCATGAGAAGCTGGAGCGTACCGCGCGGCTCACGGCGGAGAGCTACGGTGCGACGGCGCAGACCACCATCGATCTCGGCTATCCGGTAACGGTGAACGATCCGGCGCTCACCGAGGACATGCTCGATACCGTGGTGCGGGTCGCCGGCGAGGGGCGGGTGTTCGAGTCGCCGCTGATCACGGGCGCGGAGGATTTCTCCTACTATGCCCAGCGCACACCCGGTCTGTTTCTGTTCCTGGGCGTAACACCGCCGGGCGAGGACCCGATGACGGCACCCTCCAACCATTCGCCGCTGTTTTACGTGGACGAGAGCGCGCTGGTCACCGGCGTGCAGCTGCTCACCGGCCTGACCCTGGACTTCATGCGCTCGCAAAAAATGTAAAAAATGTAAGAAATGCAGGAGGGGCTTTAGCCCCGATCAAGAATATGAATCGGGGCTAAAGCCCCTCCTACCGGTTATTGACGTCTACCGGCGGGCTCTGATTAATATAAAGGCGGTTGCGTAGACCGGAACTGTGACTCCCTTCACGCTGTCGCAGGGGGCAGACGTGAATCCGGTCACGACAACCGCCCGGTTTCGCCTCGAAACTGGGATTGCGCGGTTGGCTCGGGGGATGAGCCTTCGCTCAGGCTCTGCGCACACCTCTGTGCGAAGCGGATGTGGAGTTCATTCGCCAGGCCGGCCGATATCGCGCTCGCGCGAGTCGAGGAGGTGTAGCGCATGCCAACAAAGGGTAGGAGGGGCTTCAGCCCCGATGGCTTCAGCCCCGATCGTATTCAAGATCGTAGTCACGATCGTACTAAAGATGGCCGTGGCACGGTCATCCCGGTCAGCAACCTGCAGCAGTATTTCCACGAGAGCATCGAGGAAGTGGTCTGCCGCCAGTCGGTGGAGATCGATCCCCACGCGACCCATTATGTAGTCAACCTGCTCACCCTGTATTCGCGCTCGGAGGCGTTGTACGAGGATGCCGGCGGCCATTACGGCCTGAAGCCGCTGGCCTTCATGATGCGCGACGCCGTGGACGCGCCGACGCTGGAGGAGCGCCAGTACGCTCTGCAGCGGCTCGGCGACGTGGCGCTGTTCATCGCCGGCTGTTTCGCCGACAGCCTGGCCGAGAAGCTGGTGGATCTGGACTATTACATCTACATGGGCGGCAGCGCCTACGGCTCGCTGTCCGACGAGATGCGCGGCAGCATACGCGGCCGCGCCTTCTCCGCGATCTTCGGCGAGCTTGCGCGCAAGTTCCAGGTCATGGTGGACGTGCTGAACGAGGTCAGCGAATCGGCGCGCACGAGTCAGGACCGCGACATCCTCCGGCTCTACGAGGTGTGGCTGAAGACCGGCAGCCAGAGGGCCGAGGCGCTGCTGCGCCGCGAAGGCATCGAGCCGCTCTCCGACGGCCGGCCCGGCACCCGGCACTGAGCCGTGCACGTCGGCGATCTGCAGGAACGCCTCGCCGCTCTCTATCGGCTCGAGCACGGGCTGGCCATCGAGGACTTTCTGGTTACCGATGCCGCCACCGCGGGCGCGCTGACACCGGCCGGAGCCCGCGGGCATCTGGACGAGCGGTTGCTGCTCCATCACGACGGCGACGAGGTGTCACTGACGCTGTACCTGGACGAAGGCCTGCTCGCGCGGCTGCGCGAACGTAACCCGCTGGACGGTCTCGACGACGACGACCTGGACGACCTCTGGACTGCGATGGAGGGCATCAGCCACTTCAATTACGTGGTGCACAACGCGACCGCCCGGCGGGAGGTCACGCTGCTGGAACTGGAGCTCCAGGCGGAGGTGGACAAGTTCGTGAGCACCGTGCTGCTGGCCCGCGAACAGGGCAGGCGGGCGGTGGCCTCACGCCTGCATCATCTCCTGTTCGAGCGAATGTCGCTGGACAGCGAACTCGAGGGCGAGGAGCGCGAGCGCTATCGGCTGGCCAACGACTATGCCGGGCGATTCTGCCGGCGCATCGGCGCCCGCCTGCACGATGCCGGCGATGAGGTCATGACCGAGCTAAGGAAGTTCTACCGCTACTCCCAGCGACAGAAGATCAGCCACATCCACGCCCGCGCCTGGGGCTGAGAGGCCACCGGACCGGCAGCCATCGCCGTCGGGCGGCAACAGGTGCACCTGATACGGGCCGGTGCGTCACCCGATGCGACGACTCCCGGGCCGGTGCGCCGTCAGGGTGTTTCCGCCTCCCGGGTCTCTTTTCTGATCTCCCCGCCGTCCTCGCTGGCGACGGCCAGCTCCAGGCGCTTGTTTTCTTGCGCGTCGGTTACGCCGACAGCTGCAATAGCGGCGAGCGCGGCCGCCAGCAGCAGTAGTCCCAGCGCGAGTGCATCGCTCACCTTGCGGTTCGTCGTCATGGTCTCTCTCCCTCGTTATCGGCGGCTATATCGGCGGTTTTATGGGTGGATAGATGCAGCGGCTGTCGAAATGGTTGCAACAGGCATGATGCGGACGATGTCCTATAATGAGTACTGAAGCCACGCGGACAGACGGAGGGTGGAGAGATGAACACGGCTGCAGAGATACTGACGGTGCGTGATCAGGTATCCGACGAGGAATGGGCGAGGCGGGTCGACCTCGCCGCTGCCTACCGCCTGGTGGCGCTGTACGGCTGGGACGACCTGATCTTCACCCACATCTCGGCCCGGGTGCCGGGGCCCGAGGAGCATTTCCTCATCAATCCCTACGGTCTGCTGTTCGAGGAGATGACAGCCAGCAGCCTGGTGAAGGTAGACCTCGACGGCAACAAGGTGATCGACAGCCCGCATCCCGTGAACCCCGCGGGCTTCGTCATCCACAGCGCGGTGCACGAGGCGCGGCCGCAAGTGCAGTGCGTACTGCATACCCACACGCGGGCCGGAGTCGCCGTCTCGGCCCAGAAGCAGGGCCTGCTGCCGATATCGCAGCAGTCGATATTCCCGCTGATCGCGCTCGGCTACCACGATTACGAGGGCGTCGCGCTGAACGAGGAAGAAAAGCCCCGCCTGGTGGCCGATCTGGGTGAGGCGAATTCGCTGATCCTGCGTAATCACGGCCTGCTCACCTGCGGCACGTCCATTGCGGAGGCGTTCCTGGCCATGTACGTGCTGGAGACGGCCTGCCAGATCCAGATCGCCGCCCAGTCCGGCGGCACAGAACTGACCCGGGTGGATGAGCGTATTCTCGCCGGCGCCCGCGAGCAGATGCGCGAGGCGACGAAGGGTATGGGCGCGGCGCTCGCCTGGCCCGCGCTGCTGCGCCGGCTGGACCGGCGGGACCCGTCCTACCGCGACTAGTGACTACAGATCCGAATCACTATCCCGAAGCCAATCCCGAAGCCAATCCCGACGGAAATCGCGACGGAAATCCGATGGAGAGAAACCCATGTGTGACTTATTGACCAAGCCCCGGCTTGCGCTATTGGCCGCGCTGCTCCTGCTGGCCGCCGGCGTCCATGCCGCAGCCGATGATGCCCGCGAGGCCGTACAGGCGGCGGTCGACGGTGAGCATCGCTCCGCAGAGAACCGAGCGCGCGACCAGCACCGCCATCCCGTGGAGACGCTCATGTTCTTCGGTCTGGAGCCGGACATGACCGTGGTCGAACTATGGCCCGGCGGCGGCTGGTACACCGATATCCTGGCGCCGGTGCTGAAGGAGGAGGGCAAGCTCTACGCCGCCAGCTGGGACCCGACCCTCGAGAGCGATTACGTGCAGACCAACCTGGCGAAGTACAAGGAAAAGATCGCGGCCCGGGAGGTCTACGGCGACGTGGAACTCACCGTGCTCGGCCGGGGCAAGACCGACATCGCGCCGCCGGGCAGTGCCGACCTGATCGTCACCTTCCGCAACCTGCACAGCTGGGGCGAGGAGTTCGCCGCCGAAGTGTTCGGTGCCGCGTACACGGCCCTGAAGCCGGGCGGTGTCCTCGGCGTGGTGCAGCACCGGGCGGATCCGGACGTGCCGCCGGACCCGGAGGAGCGCACCGGCTATTTCAGCGAGGAACGGGCCATCGAGCTGGCCGAGGCGGCGGGTTTCGAGCTGGCCGCGCGCTCCGATCTCAATGCCAACCCGAAAGACACCAAGGATTACGAGAGCGGTGTCTGGGCGCTGCCGCCGAGCCTGCGCGACGGTCCGGACCCGAAGTATCTCGAGATCGGCGAGAGCGACCGCTTCACGCTGAAATTCGTCAGGCCGGAATAAGAATCCCCGCGGACCGGCCGGCCCGCGGGGTTTATTTTCATGTAGGAGGGCCTTCAGGCCCGATGCGGTGATGGATCGGGCCTGAAGGCCCTCCTACCGGTTTCGTCAGGCGTCGTAGTTACCGCCGACGTAATCCCAATTGATGATCTTCCAGATCTCTTCCAGGTATTTCGGACGCGCGTTGCGGTAGTCGATGTAGTAGGCGTGCTCCCACACGTCCACGGTCAGCAGCGGCGTCTTGCCGTCGCGCAGCGGGTTTTCGGCATCGTCGGTATTGACGATGGCTACGCCATCGCCGTCCTTCACCAGCCAGGTCCAGCCGGAGCCGAAGTTGCCGGCGCCGGCCTTCTGGAACCCTTCCTTGAACTTGTCGAAGGACCCGAAGGCCTTGTCGATCGCTGCGCCCAGCGCGCCGCCGGGCTCGCCGCCGCCGTCCGGGCTCAGACAGTTCCAGTAGAAGGTGTGGTTCCAGACCTGGGCGGCGTTGTTGAACAGGCCGCCCTCCGCCTTTCTGATCATCTCCTCCAGCGACGCGTTCTCGTACTCCGTGCCGGGGATCATGTTGTTCAGATTGTTGACGTAGGTCTGGTGATGCTTGCCGTAATGGTACTCCAGCGTCTCCGCGGAGATGACGGGCTCCAGAGCGTCCTTTGCGTAAGGCAGGGGTGGCAATTCATGGGCCATGGGTGACTCCTTCCGAATTAAAATGGAATGACGCCGGGGTCGCTTGATCCTGCGGCGGTATCTGGAATGATTCTAAGCACGCGGCGATATGCTTACAAGGAGCGTCCCGGCACGGTCGAAGACTGTCCGTCCATCTTCAGCACGCGGGGGTGCCGCCATGACTGCGCTATCGCAATCGTCTTCAGGCGAGGAACAGCCGGTAGGCGGGATTTTCGCTCTCGTCCCAGTGGGGGTAGCCGAGCTTCTCCAGGTGGCGCTCGAACTCGTCGCCGTCGCCGCCGGGCACCTGGATGCCGGTGAGGATGCGGCCGTAGTCCGAGCCGTGGTTGCGGTAGTGGAACAGGCTGATGTTCCAGTCCGGACCGACTGCGTCCAGGAAGCCCGCCAGCGCTCCCGGGCGTTCCGGGAACTCGAAGCGCAGCAGCCGCTCGTCCGGCAGCCCGCCGGCCCGGCCGCCGACCATGTGCCGGATATGCAGCTTGGCCATCTCGTTGTCCGTGAGATCCTCGACCGGATAGCCCCGCGAGCGCAGTTCGGCCACGAGACGATCCTTCTCTGCGCGGCCCTCGGCGAGTTCCAGGCCCACGAAAATGTGGGCCTCCTCCGCATCGCTGTAGCGGTAATTGAATTCGGTGACGTTGCGCCGGCCGATGGCCGCGCAGAACTCGCGGAAGCTGCCCGGGCGCTCGGGGATGCCCACTGCCAGCAGGGCCTCGCGCTGCTCGCCGACGGCGGCGCGCTCGGCGATGTGGCGCAGCCGGTCGAAATTAACGTTGGCGCCGCAATTCACCGTGACGAACTCGCGCCCGGCGGGCGGCTTGCGCTCCTCCGCGTACTTCTTCATGCCGGCGACGGCCAGGGCACCCGCCGGCTCCACGATGGAGCGGGTGTCCTCGAAGAT